>NZ_JBEPQT010000003.1:0-551724 GCF_040547985.1 Bradyrhizobium sp. LB14.3 | reverse complement strand
ACCAGGCCATCACCAAAACCGGCAAGAACCGTAACAGCGCGATCGACGAACGAACCACCCGGCATCCGGGATACGGCATGTCGCAATCGCGCCGGCCGATGGTCGAGTGCATTTTCGGATGGGGCAAGCAGCATGGCACCATGCGCAAGACCAAACATCGGGGCATCGCTCGCGTCGCCGCCGACTTCCTGCTTAATCTGATCGCCTATAACCTGATCCGAATTCCCAAACTGCTCGCCGCATAGCCACCCCGCGCCGGGGCACACTCAATACCAAGCTAGAAATTACATCCAACTCTACCGCGCCGCTCCAAAAACGATCGGCGGAAATATGAAAATTCTCCATTTCAAGGTTTTTCAGCAGACTGCTAGATCAAAGATGAAATCGGCGACGCCGTCATTCTACGGTGATGGCCGATTTGATCGTTTTTCGATGCCCTCAAACGGGCATGAACGTGCAGACGCATCTCGAGAAGCAGCAGAGACAGGAGGGGCGAAGCTTCGCCTCCTTCGCCTGTCCCGCCTGCACGCGGCTCCATTTCATCGACCTCGCCTCCGGCCGGCCGATGAGCCGAGACCGTTGACGACGACATCGATCTGCCGGGCTTCATGCCATGATGTCCGCAATACTACGGCCCGGAATCCGGTTTACTGAAGCGCGATGTTTCGCCATTGATGACGATGTACTGACGTTCATTTGATTGTCACATTGCAGCATCCGGCCAGACACATGTTGTTCGACGGCCTCGCCCCATCCTCAGCGCTTCAACTGATCGGCTTTGCCGACGTCGATGCATTTTGGCCGATCGAGTCGATGGAGGATGCGAGAAGCATTCCGCTCGACGTCCCGAACTTCGCCGCGGCCCGTGCCGTCGTCTCCCTGCCGGCGTGCCGCATCGTCCTGACGCGCTCGTTCGCGCGCATCCTCGACACCGCCTATCGGATGCCCGGCGGGATGGTGATCCTGTCCATGACGGACGACCTTCAGGTCAATTCCAAGGGAATGGATCTCGACGCGCGCTTCTTCGTTGCGCTCCGCGGCAACGATGAATGCCATTTCGTCGAGCCCCAGACCAATCATCATGCGATGATCATCCTCTCACCCGGCCTGAGAGACCGGGGTTGGTTCGATCGGGCCGACGATTTGCGGGCCTATGTCGCGAACCGGCCCGCTTTGCTCCACATACGGCAACTCCTGCTCGACATTCTGCGAACCGCGTCGATGCAGCCGTTGCTGTTCGAAACCACCGAGGTCGCCGGCCATCTCCAGGAAGGCCTGCTGCTCGCGCTCGACGATCTGTTTCGAATCGATCCGCTCCCCGACCGGAGTGCCTCGGTCCAGGGCGAGCGATCGATCAAACTCGTGCAGCGGATCGACGATTACGTCGCGGCACATCCGACTGCTCCGATCTACACAGCCGATCTTGCCGGTGAATTTGGCGTCTCGATCCGGACGCTTGGCGGCGCCGTCAGCAAGGTACGCGGCATGAGCCTGCACCACTACATCCGCCTGAAAAGGTTGTGGGCCACCCGCGCCCGGCTCCTCAAAGGCGGCGGCGCCACCGTCGCCTCATGCGCGCGCGCCCAGGGCTTCCATCACCTCGGCGAGTTTGCCGCAGCTTACCGCGCGACATTTCGCGAGTCGCCCTCGGACACGCTGGCAAGGGGCCGGCACACGGGTTCGCCGGCAGACTGACCAGACACGGCTCCGGCCTTGCACATGCGGCGCCAGCCGCACGGGGAACCAGTTCCTTCGAGCCGCATTATCCCAGTCAACGCAGTGCGCCGCCAGCCCCGAGGCGTATCGATGCACCCCGCGCCCCCATGCGCGGGGTTTTTCTCGCGGTCAACCAAGTGGTTCAGGGAAAAGAATGTCCATCAGCCGCAATCTATTGTTTCTGATCATCGGTGCTCTGGTCGTCACGGCGGCCGTGCTCGGCTACAATCTTTACCAGACGAAGAAGCAGCCCGACGGCCTGCAAATCAATGTCGGTCCCAACGGGCTGAAGATCCAGGGCAAGTAGCGGCGGCTCCCGGCCGCGGCCAGATCCGAAAAACTCTGGCCTGAGAATTCGCGCGCTCGGAGAGATTCGAACTCCCGGCCCTCGGAATCGAACTCCGCCCAGCCGACCAGCAAAATCAACGCACGTTCTGAACTTTCCCGATCCGTTCACGCATTGACGGCATTGGAGAATTTCGCACGTTCAGAACGTTGCACCGGAGAAATCGATGGCTGACATAAGATTGGACGCCGTCCGGATCGAGCGGATCATATCGCAATTGCTGCGAGACGACGCCAAGTTGCCCCCCGCAGAGCTAACGAATTAGCTTCCAATATCTGCACTCGCCTCAATGCGTCGATGGCTACACCGACGCAGCCCCCGCCTCAGCGGCTATCGGATAATACCGTCGCACCCGTCCTTTTGGGGCGACTTCGATGAAGCCGCTAAGAAGCTGGCCCAAGCTGACCACATGGTTGCACGCACGCTTTGGGGGGCCACCGTCTTCGTCTATGTGAACACCGCCATGCAAGTTGGCGACGTCGAGCACATCAAAATCTTCTCGACCGAGGACGCCGCCAAGGCTTGGCTCGATGAGAACGATCCCGAGGGCGTGGCGTTCGAGTACGTGGTCATAGGCCCGCCAGCCTGAACTTGCACTCGCAAAACAGGCCGCCAACCATGCCAGAATAGGAACGACGCAACAGCCGCAGATTGATCGTAGCCGGCATGCCGCCGAAGATGCGGCCTTACTCCGGAGGCCGCAAACCGGACGAGGAAACCCAATCACTGAGGCGCGCGCCCGTTTCCGCGAACCGCGCCTTCCTGAGAAGGCGCTCGCGCTCCGCGCCAGCGGGCAATTGATTGGCTTGGTCTTTCAGCTCGGCGGCCAGTTCGGCCATTCGTTCTTCCAGGGAGCGGGTTTACTTCACTCTGCGGCGGTGCTCAGTCATGTCGCACTCCGTGAGCCGTATTGACGACTCCAAAACGGAAGAACGTAAGTTCAGTTCCCGCTCTGGAACAAAAAAGCCACCGGGTTACGCTTGGACCAATGGGGGAAAGGCCGCAGGGTGGTTCCAGCCTCCCACTGCGGCCATCCCGGACAACTGAAAATTGATGAGTACTTAAATCTCGCCGGTGTTCACACAGTAGAACACCCCGTTCCAAAAATGGAGTCGGTACAACTACCGGAGTCCGCCTTTCTACCAATTGTCGTTAAGAGGCGAACATGGCACGGCTCACTTTCCAGCCCCAATGCTCCCGGCTGCCGATTCAATTGCGGATCAGAGCGCCGGGAGTGCTAGGACCGCCAAGTGAAGCGGGTCACCATATTTTCGGGTTGTCGCTTCAGGCCCAAAGGCGATCCGCATCCGTCTTCGTATCGAGCCACGTCACGCCCACCGGGCTATTCAGGCTGTAATCGCCGTGAACCCGCGGCCTGTACCGCTGATCTTTCAAAAATTCACTGACGCGCGTTCTCGCGTCGCTCAGTTGCTTAAGTGGCGCGCTCGGAGAGATTCGAACTCCCGGCCCTCGGAATCGAAATCCGATGCTCTATCCAGCTGAGCTACGAGCGCCCTGGCCCAGGCGATGGGCCTCAACCGAGACGCCAAAGGACCGCTGCTTGCGAGCCAGCAGGCCGGACGACGTTCGGATGGGTTCGAATTAGCAGAGAGGCCGGCCAATAAAAAGCCCTTCCCGTGCCGATTCGAGACGGTTCAGACGGGCCCTTACCAGGTGCTGTTGAAGAAACCGAAATGCGGCTGCTGCGCCAACACCATCATCGGCCGACCCTGCTGCGGCGCCGGATGCGCTCTGGCGACCTTGCGCCTGGGATGAGCTGGAGCCTGCAGCTTGGGATCGGTCTTCCCGGCTCCGCGGGTATCGGCCTTTCCGGCCGGCGTAAATTGGGCGAACGTCTCGCGGACCCGCGTCTTGGCCGACATCTCGGCCAAAGCCGGCGACACGCCCTCCACGGGCGGCTTGGGAGCCGCGACAGCGGCGATCTCCACCGCAGGCGCGGCGATCGTCGGCTGACTGGTATCGAGCACGACGCGCTCTGGCAGGTGGCGATCGGACCGGATCCGGATCGACGGCTGTTCGTTGCTCGCGGTTGCGACAGCCTGCGTCACAGGCGAAGCGGGCAGAACGTAGTTCGCCGCGAACAGCAGTGCGAGCAGAGCTCCACCGACAAACATGAAATACCGAAAGATGGGCATTGGCCGCGCTCCGCCCGTCGCATCCCACGAGGGCTCTCCGTCTTAACAGGCGATCATTCAATTGGTTCCTGGCCCAGCCGTTCGGTTCAAATGGCGACGCCAAGTTTCTGGTCCAAGGCCCAAGGACAGTAACTTTTCCGCTATCGGAAAATGCCGCCCTCACGCCCGACGCGCGGCCACAAGCGAACACTTCGCCTGATCGGCATTCACGTTGACGAATCCGACGGGAATGCGCGCAAAAGTCTTGCGGCTCTTCATGCTGACCGGGTCCGCCAGAACGCGGCTGCGGTCGGTGAGATGACTCCCGTCGCGCCGGGCAAAAGCGCAGACGATCTCGACATCCTTTACGGCATAGTCATTGTCGTTTCGCAACGTGAACGTCACCAGCGCCTTCGAGCCAAGGCCGCCGCGGCGCCAGGTCTGCGATGAAATCCTCATCCGACCGAGTTCTGCCATTGCCGGAATCTGAGCTTCGGAAGCCGGTGACACGGCTTCTGCCGCTTTGCCCGAAGGCGCCGTCTCGACCGCTGCCACGTCGGACGTCACCGGCTCGGCACTATTGCCTCTGGAGAGTGGGAGCAGCATCCAGACGCCGCAACCAACGATCATGGCCGCCAACGTCCACAGCAGGACCCGCCCAAATGAGACGCTCGCGATCGTCACGGCCCGTGCCAGTCGCTCGCCGGTTCCGGCGAAACGCCTCAACCCGATGCGGTCAAACCCAGCATTCATGATTGCATCACCGATAGCGGCGGAAGCACGTTCGACGACGGACCCGGCCACTGTTTACCTTAATCTGGAAGACCAACTAAGGTTCCCGCGCAGCTATCGAATCGGCAAGGGCGGTGGCGGTCACCGGCCGGGGCCGCTAACATGCGCCGCAACATCGAAGACACGTCGGGAGAACATGACATGCCAGTCGTCACTTGGGATCACGTCCATCTGCGCAGCCCCAATCCGGAGGCTACGGCGGCCTGGTTGCGGGACATCCTCGGTGGCGAGATCGTGCACGCACCGGGACGGATCGACGTGAATCTCGGTGGCGCAAAAATCTTCATTGCACCGCTCGAGGGCGACAATGCGGTCAACCCCCCGCCGCCGCACCCGCACCAGGGCCTCGACCATTTAGGTCTCACGGTGAAGGACATCGACGCCGTCGCGGCCGAGATCAAGGCCAAGGGCGTCACCTTTACGCGCGAGCCGACCACGATCCGCCCCGGCGTCCGCATCTGCTTCATCCGCGGCCCCGAAGGCATCTCCATCGAGCTGCTCGAGCGCGACAAGAAATATACCTGAACGGCGCGTCGGTGTCCGAGAGCGCCGAGCCGTCGGCATCGGAGCAGCAAGGCCCCTCGCCGCTGCGCAGTCCGTCGAACCAGGCCTTCAATTCGGCACTGGTGTTGACGAACTGGTCGCGGTCTCGCGCGTGCGCGGAGGGGGCTGCGAGCGCAATCAGGGCCAAGGCGCAAGCGGAGGCTCGCCACGTTTCGCCAGCGTGCCGCGCCGCCAATCCGCCGTTGTCGTGTTTCGCAAATCGTGGGACGCGCACTGTGCAGACGCGGCTCATTCGCCGCCGGAATCGATCCAGTTGCTCACGTTTGTCTTGCTCCAGCACCCCGCGGCCAGTGCAACGATAGTTATGCATTTCGCGGGCCAACCTGATTAGCAACGACAGGCCTCGCTTCATGATCAGACCGTCATGACAGTCTCATAGACAATCCGGGACAACTACGGCTCACGGGCAGGCCCGCACGGCCGGCGGCCAAACTCCCGCGTTGCGTGAGCGGATGCGCTTTGGCATAAATGCCCTACCGGTTACGCCATTGGGCGATGGCGGCCGGCCTCGGGACGTTATGAAGAACGGCCTCTATTCAATTCACGTGAACCTGCTCGATGGTCGAGTCGGCAAGGGCAGCGGCGTGATTCTTTTTCGCGACGGCAAGATTCTTGGCGGCGATGCCTACCTCTATTACACCGGCCGCTACACGGTGAAGGACAACACCTTCAAGGGCGAGGTGCTGGTCCAGCGTCACACCTCGCCGCGGGGCGACGACAATCCGCTGTTCGGTGGCCCTGCCGCGGTCGGCATCGGCGTCAGCGGCACCTTCACGGAGACGCGCGGGGACATGACAGGCACCGCGCTGGTCGGCAAGGCCAGCCAGATTTTCGGCGCGACGCTGCACAAGCTCGCAGAGGCCGACTAGGGCATTATCGGTTCTGATTGAATCAGAACCGAAGCTCCAGATTTTGTTTTGAAGTGTTTTCTTCGCGAACCGATATCCACTTCGCCCGAAAACGCTCCAGCTATTCCGCGGCCTGCTCGAGCGGCGCCACGCGCGGCAGGATGATCTGGATGCGTGTGCCGCTGCCCGGCTCGGAATCGAGATCCAGCCGTCCGCCGAGCCGGTTCGTGACAATGCTGTAGACGATGTGCAGCCCGAGACCGGTCCCGCCCTGGTCGCGCCGCGTCGTGAAGAACGGATCAAATGCACGTCGGCGGACGTCGAGCGACATGCCGCAACCATTGTCGGAGAAGGTGATCTCGACATTGTCCTTGCCGGACTCGCGCACCTGGATATCGATGGTCCCCGGCCGTCCGTCCGGGAAGGCGTGCGCCACCGCGTTGAGAAACAGATTGGTCAGCACCTGGCCGTACGGTCCGGGATAGCTGTTCATGGTCAGATCAGGCTGGCATTCGACATTGAGCGTCAAATTGTGCTTGCGCAGGCCGGGCCGCAGACTCATCACTACCTGCTCGGTGAGGTCACCGAGATCGAAGCTGCGCTGATCCGAATAGTTGCGGTCGGCGGCGACCTGCTTGAACGACTGGATCAGCTCGGCGGCGCGGTTGAGATTGGAGACGAGCTGCGAGGACGCGTCGCGGCTGGTGTGAAGGAAGTCGTTGAGCGTAGAGCGGCGCAGCTCGCCGCGCTCGACCTCGGCGGTGAACATCGCGGTCTTGCGCTCCAGCGCGGAGGCAACCGTGAGGCTGATGCCGACGGGATTGTTGACCTCGTGGGCGACGCCGGCGACGAGGCGCCCGAGCGCCGCCAGCTTTTCCGCCTCTATCAGCGAGGCCTGAGTCTCGCGCAGATTGCGCAGCGCGGTCTCGGCGGATTCCTTGGCTTTGCGCATCTCCTGCTCGCCGCGCTTGCGCTCGCCGATGTCGAGCGCCACGGTGACGATCCGCTCGATCTCGCCCTCGATATCGAGCAGCGGCAGCTTATTGACCAGCCATTGCCGCATGTGGCCGGAAGAATCCTTGTACTCCTCTTCGTAGAAGCCGAGACCTTTTCGAAGCCTGAGCACGCGCTTGTCGTTCTCGTCGGTCTTGGCTGCACCGTAGCGCGACATCAGATCCGCCGTGGTGCGGCCGAGCGCATCGCCGGGCTCGATGCCGAAGATCCCGGCCATGTAGCGGTTCATCAGCACGTAGCGCAGGTCGCGGTCCTTGACGTTGATCACTGCCGGCACGGTGTCGATGACCTGCTGGAGCAGGCGCCGTCCTTCGGCGATGGCGTCTTCCGCCCGCTTCTGGTCGGTGATGTCGCGCAGCGTGCCTTCGTAGCGGACGATGTTGCCCGCCTCGTCGGGGACGCCGGTGGCGCTGTCGGACAGCCACAGGATGTTGCCGCTGCGCTGGCGTACCTGGTATTCGAACTCGCGCACAATGCCGTCGCGGGCCATCAGCCGCTGATATTCGACGCGCGCCTCGGGATTGACGTAGATGGTGTGGGCGATGTCGTCGATGCTGTCGATGAGCTGCTTGGGGCTGTCATAGCCCATCATCCGCGCCAGCGCCGGATTGGCGTTGAGGAGATCACCGGCCGGTGTCGTCACGTAAATGCCGTCGACCGAGCCCTCGAACAGTTTTCGGTAGCTCTCTTCGGCGAGGCGCTGCTCGGTCAGCGCGCGCACCGCTGCCTCGCGCGCCGTGTCGGCCTCCTCCAGCGCGCGGCGGAACACTTCGGCCGCGCGGGCGATGTCGCCGATCTCGTTGTCGACGTCGGCGGACGGGATCGAGGTATTCTTCTCGCCTGCTGCGAGCGCGCGGATCGACCGTGCGATCTGGGCGAGCGGACGGACCGTCCGCCGCACCACGAAGCCGGCCGCGAGAATGCCGATCAGCACGCCGATGGTGCCGAGCACGATACTCTGCCAGCGCGCCTCCGTCAGCGTCCGGGCGAAGTCGCGCGACAGCACGTGGCCGCGCCGGGCACTGACCTCGCGCAGCAATTCGGTGACGCGCCCGATCAGCCGGCCCTCGGTTCCCAGCACCTCGCGATCGATATCGGCGATCTGCCGTTCCCGGACCGCGACCGCAATGATGGCCCCGGCATAATTATTGACGGACGATTTCAGCCCGGCATCGCCGATGTCCATCGCCCGCATGCTCTGCGCCGCCTGCTCGGCCGCGGACGGATTGCGCGCGAGCAGTCCGAGCGCGATCCGGCTCTGCGCCTCCGACAGGCGGGAGGCCAGCTCGCGGTCGGCGGTGCCCGCGACCGCCACATCGAATTGGTCGCGCAGCGGCGGCAGGCCGGCGAGCAGCTGGGCGCGACGATCAATCAGCGTCGAGATCCGCTCCAGGCCGCTGCGATAGGTCGCAAGCCGCTCGGTGACCCCGTCGATCATGTCCTGCTGCTCGGGCGCAAGCTCGATGCGGGTCTTCTTCAGGATGTCGCTGAGCGTCGAGGCCGCCTCGCCCACCTGCTTGAATTGGGTGCCGGCGCCGGGGTCGGTGACGAAATCGCGCGCGGCGAGCCGCAACTCGTTCATGCGGCGGTCGATGTCCTCGGCGAGGTCGCCGACGCTCTGGAGCCGCTGCAATTCGACAAAGGTCGTGTCGATGTGCCGGATCGCGATCACGCTCGCGGTCGAGGTCACGATGATCACCGCCAGCACCAGAAGGAAGCTGCCGAACGTGAGCTGGCCGATGGAGAGCGAGAATATTCGCTTTTTCTCAGGGGTCGGCGTCAATTCGGCGGACATTCGTGATTTGAGGACCGGGGCTGCTGGAGGCGCAATATACGACGTATTGCGGCCCCGGGGGAACACGCGTCAGCCGCCGAATATCCTTAATATTGCAGCCCGGTCGCCTTTCCTGGCCCCGGCTTTATGACGTTTTGACGCTGGCCGGCCGCCGGGCCGGGATAGTCATGGCGGCGACGCCGAGGACGACGCAGGCAAGGCCGATCCAGGCGGTCCGGCTCAGGCTCTCGCCGAGGAAGGCGACGCTGATGGCAACCCCGATCGGCACGCGGAGATAGGCCTGCGCGGTGGTGCCGACCGAGCCCAGGGTCTGGATCAGGCGGAAATAGATCACGAAGGCCGCGGCGGTCGAGAAGGTCGCAAGCGCGAGCAGCGCCAGCACCGAGCTCTGGGAGGGAGACAGCGTCCAGGGCTGTTCAACGATCAGCGAGGCCGGGATCAGCGCCGCGGCCCCCGCCAGCAGCGAACCTGCCGCGGGCGCCATGGGATCGAGGCCTTTGAAGCCGCGGCCGAAGATCGCGGCGCATGCGTAACAGATGGTGGCGGCAACGATCGCGGCCTCCGCGACGAGACCGCTGCCGATATCATGGAAGGCATCGACGCCGACGATCAGCAGGATGCCGGCCATGCCGGCGACCACGCCGACCAGCTTTCGCGGTGTCGTCGACTCGTGGCGGGTGACGACCGCCGTGAGCAGGAAGGTGAAGATCGGCCCGGCCGAGTTGAGGATGGTGGCGAGCGCGGCATCGACGTGGCGCTCGCCCCAGGCGATCAACGTCCAGGGGATCACGCTGTTGAGCACGGCCTGAAAGGCGAAGCGCTGCCAGGTCGCGGCATCCGTCGGCATCCTGATGCCCCGCGCCCACATGATCGCGAGCAGCAGCAGGCCCGCAATCGTGGTGCGCGCCGCGATCAGCGTGATCGGCGGGATGGTGGCGACGCCGAGCTTGATGAAGGTGTAGGAGCCGCCCCAGAGCGTTGCGAGCGCGAGCAGCAGCGCCAGCTCGACGGCGACGTTGTTGTCCTGCCGGTTGTCCATGTCGCGCGCTCCGTCCCGTTGTCAGGCACGGAACCTAGCGCGTCTGCCCTCGTCAATACTTCGCTTTGTATCGAAGTGTCCTAGCCGACCGCCCCGACCTCGAACACCTCGCCGTCATAGCCGGCCTCGCGGGGGATGCGGAGCTGGCGGCCGGTTTCGGTCCTGGTCATGACAGGCATCACCGTCACGACGGACATGCCGCGGGCGTGCTCCAGCGCCGCGCTTACGCTCGACTGCTTGGCGAGCCGGATCAAATTACGTGTGGTCGGGAACGGCAGCTTGAAGCGGCCGCTCTCGCCGCCCTCAACTGCCTCGCGCGGGGAGACCCAGATCGAGTCGGTCGATTCCCGGCCGTCATGCGCGCCGAGCTGGTCGGGCGGGGCTGCGGCGAGGAAGAACCAGGTGTCGAAACGTTTTGGCATGCCCTCGGGCGTGATCCAGTGCGCGTAAGGCAAGAGCGTATCGAGCGCGAGCTGGAGACCGTTGTCGGCCAGAATGCTTAGGAAGCTGACCTTGTGCTCGTTGAGCGCGACGCGATGCGCATCGGCGATCTCGCCGGCGCGCTTGGCGTCAACAGGCGTGCCCGAATCCTTCGACCGTGCCAGCAAAATGCCGCTCTCCTCAAAGGTCTCGCGGATCGCGGCGATACGAAATCCGCGGTCCGATTCACTCAGGCCCTCGCCGCCCGAATACAGGTCGGAGCGCTTGACGATCTCCTGATCGCCGGCATCGACGCTGCCGCCGGGAAACACCAGCGCGCCCGAATTGAACTCGATCTGATGATGGCGGACCATCATGAAGACTTCGATTTCCTTCGCTGCGGCGCCGTCGCGCAGCAGGAGGATCGTCGACGCGGGACGTGATGCTGAGGCCTCGGCCATTCAACTTAACCTGCGGCGCTGGATTGCGGCCCAAGATTGGCGCGCTTGTCGATTCGAGCGACGCGCGACAGCAGGTACTCGACCTCTGCCTTTGCCGCCGGCGTGATGGTCGCGGCGGGCTTGCGCTGGGCGCTGGAGGCGATGATGCCGCGCCTCTGCAGCACGTATTTGCGCACGGCAAGGCCTGCACCCGGCTGCTGCTCGTAGCGGATCAGCGGCAGATGCGCGTCAAACAGATCATGCGCGGCGTCGCGCTTGCCGGCCTTCGAGAGGTTCACGATGTCGATCAGAAGCTCGGGGAAGGCGTAGCCGGTCATGGCGCCGTCGGCGCCGCGCTCCATCTCGAAATCAAGGAACGTGCCGCCATTGCCGCAGAGGATCGAGAGCGGTCGCAGCGAGCCGTCCTTCTGGAAGCTGCGCAGCGTCGATATCTTTTCCAGGCCCGGCCAGTCCTCGTGCTTGAGCATCACGCAGTTTGGATTGTCCGTGACGATCTTGCGGATCACGGCGGGGGTGAACACCACATTCAAGGTCAGCGGATAGTCCTGGAGTACCCAGGGCACGTCGGGACCGATCGCCTCGGCCGCCTGCTTGTAATAGCCGACGATCTGGTCGTCGGTGCGGAGCGACGGCGGCGGCGCGATCATCACACCGGCCGCACCGGCGTCCATCGATGCTTTGGCAAGTGAGCGCATGGTGGCAAAGCCCGGCGCGGAGACGCCGACGATCACCTGCATCTTCTTGGCACGCTTGACGAAGCGCACCGCCACCTGCTCGGCCTCGGCGGCGTCGAGCTTCGGCGCCTCACCAAGGATGCCCAGCACCGTGACGCCGTCGCAGCCGACCTCCTCGTAAAAATCGGTCAAGCGGTCGATCGAGCGCTCGTCGATCCGGCCGTCGTCGTGGAACGGCGTCGGCGCGATTGCGAAGGTGCCCTTGGCGTCGGCAGTGAGTTTCATCAGTCCCTGTATCCTTTGTTCGTGATCCCGGGCTCGCGCGTTGCGGGGTCCGGGAGACCATGGCCTAAAACCGTCGCGCGCCCATCTTGATCTGCTCCTCGGAGAAGAAGATCTCCTTGGCATGCTCAGCGATGTCCCGTGCGTTCCAGCCCGTGTGCGGTGGTTTCCAGCCGTCCATCTCCATCATCCGCATTTCGCGCACGCCGCGGGGCCCGGATACGCCCAGCACCTTGCCGGTCTGATCGCCCGACAAATCGCTGACCATGTATAGCACGGCCGGCGCGATGCCGTCCGGCCCCAGCGCCGCACCGGGGTTCTCCTTATAGCGGGGCAGGTCTGCGGTCATGCGGGTCAGCGCGCCCGGCGCGAGCGTCCAGATCCGGATGTTGTATTTCCGGCCCTCGATCGCCAGCACGTTGGACAGGCCCCAAATGCCGCCCTTGGCCGCGCCGTAATTGGTCTGGCCGAAATTGCCGATCAGGCCCGAGGTCGAGGAGGTGTTGACGATGACGCCGCCGCCGTTTTCCCGCATCCAGCGAAACACCGGCATGGTGCAACAAAAGGTGCCCTTCAGATGCACTTTGATGACCTTGTCCCAGTCGGACTCGCTGGCCTTGGAGAAGGTCTGATCACGTAGAATGCCCGCATTGTTGACGAGGATGTCGGCGCGGCCAAAATGCTTGATGGCGTCGTCGAACACCGACTGGCCGCCCTCCATCGTGGAGATGTCGGCGCCGTTGGCGACGGCCTTGCCGCCTTCGGCCTTGATCGCATCCACCACGAGCTGCGCCATCGATTTGTCGGCGCCGGAGCCGTCACGGGGGCCACCGAGGTCGTTGACGACGACGGAGGCCCCTTCCCGCGCGAACAGCTTTGCATAGGCCTCACCGAGCCCCCCGCCCGCGCCGGTGATCAGCGCAACCTTGCCGTCGAGTAGTCCCATGGTGGCGTCTCCCTGTTGTTTTTTTGTGTCCCGGACGCGATGCAGCGTGCAACGCTGCGTCGCAGAGCCGGGACCCAGCTCTTTCTTTGCTTGGGCTCGCTAGACCCCCGGCTCTGCAGCGCACCGCTGAAGAAGCGCTGCGCTGCGTCCGGGGCACGAGACCGCCCTAACCCAGCACCGTCTTGCCGTTCTTGATCACGGTGACGCCGCGCGACTTCACCTTGGCTTCGAACGAGATCGTGTTGCCGTCCTTCCAGAGGTCCATTGTCACGGTCTCGCCGGGATAGACCGGCGAGGAGAACCGCGCGACGTGCTGGCGGAAGGCGGAGGCGTCGTAATCGGCATAGGTCTGGAGCACGCCGCGGCAGGTGATGCCGTAGGTGCACATGCCGTGCAGGATCGGGCGCGGGAAGCCGGCCTTCTTCGCAAATTCGGGATCGGAGTGCAGCGGGTTGCGGTCGCCGCAGAGGCGATAGACCAGCGCCTGGTCGGGGCGCGTGACGATGTCGATGGTCTTGTCGGGTGAGCGCGACGGCATCTTGTGCGGATCGGGCTGGGTCAGGTTCGGCCCGCCAAAGCCGCCATCGCCGCGGGCGAAGCGCGAGGCGACCAGCGTTGCCAGCTTCTCGCCCTTCTCGTTCTTGAGCACGGTCTGATGGCTGATGACGACGCCCTTGTCCTTGCCCTTGTCGTAGACTTCGACGACGGAGGAATCGGCGGTGATGTACGCGGCGACCGGCAGCGGTTGGTGGAAGGTGATGTCGCGCTCGCCGTCGACCACCATCACGCGATTGAGGTTCATTTCGCCGGGCCCTGCGCCCCACGCCGCAACGGAGGCGAACGTCGGCACCACCTTGAGCGGCCGCGGCGTCAACGTACCCTCGTTGACGAAGGCAAGCTCGTTCTCGTCCATCGGATCGGCGCCGAGGCCGATGCCGTAGGCGTAGAGCATGACTTCGCGATCGCTGTAGGCGTATTTCTGGCCGATGTTTTTCAGACCTTTGAGCTCTTCGTATCTGGCGGACATTTTGTTTGTTTCCTTCCGGATGGTTCTCATCCCCATGGTGAGGAGGCGCTCTTGCGCCGTCTCGAACCATGAGGATGCCCGAAACGCTTTCTTTGTCGTGGCCATCCTTCGAGACGCTTGCTTCGCAAGCCCTCAGGATGAGGACCGTCCTACGCCGGCGTAAAGAACGGCAGCGGCGCGCCGTCGGTCGGCTTGAACACCACCTTCACCTTCTGGCCGATCTTCAGCTTCTCGAGATCGCAATCGACGAAGTTGGTCTGGAGCGAAGGTCCCTCTTTCAGCGTGACGTAACCGATTGCGTAAGGACCGGTCGGCGACTTCCGCATCAAGCTGTAAGTGTAGATCGTGGCTTCGCCCGAACTCTCCTCCCACACCGTCTTGTCCGAATAACAGAACGGGCAGATCGCGCGTGGAAAGTAGTGCGCTTC
Source organism: Bradyrhizobium sp. LB14.3 (assembly GCF_040547985.1). Lineage (NCBI taxonomy): Bacteria > Pseudomonadati > Pseudomonadota > Alphaproteobacteria > Hyphomicrobiales > Nitrobacteraceae > Bradyrhizobium > Bradyrhizobium sp. LB14.3. Next base: position 537,237 of record NZ_JBEPQT010000003.1, on the reverse strand, counting down.
GCCGCAGGCGGTGCAGCGCTTGATCATGAACTTGCCCTCTTTGGCCGCGTCCCAGAACGCGGCGGTCTCGGGGTTCGTCGCCGGGGCCGGATATTTCTTTGTCTCGCTCATCACACGCGCTCCAGAATAGCAGTCGAGGCAGCGTGGCGCACGCCCAGCAATCCGCCGGTGCCGTGGGCGATCGCGAGATCGCAGTTTTGAACCTGCACCTTCGGATGCGCCTCACCGCGCAACTGCCGGACTGCCTCAAGGATCTTGGTCATGCCGCCGCGGTTGACGGGATGATTGCTGCAGAGGCCGCCGCCGTCGGTGTTGAACGGCAGCTTGCCGACGCCCGAGATCAGATTGCCGTCGGCGACGAACTTGCCGCCCTCGCCTTTCTTGCAGAAGCCAAGGTCTTCGAGTTGCATCAGCACGGTGATGGTGAAGCTGTCGTAGATCGAGGCGTACTTGATGTCCTTCGGCGTGATGCCGGCTTCCTCGAACGCACGCGGGCCGGACCAGATCCCGGCGGAGTAAGTGAGGTCGAGATCCTTGCCGCCGCGCGGGCCCTTCATGGCCTCGCCATGTCCGATTAGTCTGACCAGCGGCTTCTTGAGGCTCTTGGCGATCTCGGGCGTGGTCACGATCAGCGCACCGCCGCCATCAGAGACGACGCAGCAATCCATGCGATGCAGCGGATCTGAGATCATCGGCGAGTTCAGCACGTCCTCGACGGTGACGACATCCTTGAGCATCGCATGCGGATTGTATTGCGCGTGATGCGAAGCCGCGACCTTGATCCAGGCGAGCTGCTCGCTCGTGGTGCCATAGTCGTGCATGTGGCGCATGGCACACATGCCATAGGCATTGTGCGTGGTCGCGCCGTAAGCCATCTCGAAATCGGCCTCGGCGCCGGCCGCACGCGGCGGCATCGCCCCGGTGCGCGGTTTCCCTGCCAGCGTGATCAGCGCGATCGAGCACTTGCCCGCGGCGATCGCCTCGGCGGCGTGGCCGAGATGGATGATGTAGGAACAGCCGCCGGTTTCGGTGGAATCGACGTGGCGGAGCTTTTTGGTATTCAGGCCGAGATAATCGACCATCGGCCAGGCGCCGCCGGGCGCATCGCCCGCGCAAAAATAGCCGTCGACATCGTCCTTGCTGAGCCCGGCATCCTCGATCGCGCCCTTGGCGACCTCGGCATGAAGCTGAGCGGTGGATTTGTCCGGCGCATGCCGGGTCGGGTGTTCAAAAATCCCGGCAATGTAGGCCTTGCCCTTGATGGTCAAAACTTCAGGTCTCCGCTGGCGTTTCTTCTTGCTCCGTTTTTCTGAACCGCGGTGGCCTGATTGGCAAGCGCGGAAATATTCCGTCGGGCGAGAGGGCGGCGGCTTGGCGCAAATGATGCGCCCGTGTCCGGACGCGCTGCAACGCCTCAACGTTGCCGCGCAGAGCCGGGGCACGAGAGCTTCGTTCGGTCCAAGTCGTAAAGGTGTTTTGCCCGACGGCACAAGCGGTTTCGTTTTATCGAAAGCCTGTTTTTATCGAAAACAACCCCATGCACAGTAGAACGGTGGTTGATTTCAAACATGATTTCGCAGGGTGGGTAAGCGAACCCACCCTGCGAAGTTCTACTCCGCCGCGATCTGCCTCGGCGCGGGCGGCGGGTTGGCAAGATCCGCCGCGAGCTGGGCGTAGCGGGCCTTGGCGTCCGCGACGGCCTTCTCCTTGACCGGGCCGTAGCCGCGGATGCGGTCGGGCAACGAGAGCAGCTCCACCGCGGTGTCGATCGTGAGCGGCGACAGCAGGCCGAGCACGGTGGCGACGTCCTTCTCGTAGCCGGTGATCAGGTCGCGTTCGAGCTTGCGGTCAGCGCTGCGGCCGAAGATGTCGAGCGGCGTGCCGCGCAGCACCTTGAATTTCGCAAGCACGCGGAACATCGGAAGCATCCACGGGCCGAACGCGCGCTTCTTCGGGCGGCCGAGCGCATCGACGCCACGGCTAAGGATCGGCGGTGCCAGATTGAAGCTGAACTTGAAGTCGCCCTCGAACTGGTCGCGGAGCTGCTTTTCGAACGCGCCGTCGGTGTAAAGGCGCGCGACTTCGTATTCGTCCTTGTAGGCCAGCAGCTTGGCGTAGTTGACCGCGACGGCGCGGGTCAGCGCCTCGTCATAGCCGCCCTGCCTGGCGGCTTCGCTGACCTGGTCCACCAGCTTGCGGTAACGCTTGGCCAGCCGGCCGTTCTGATAAGCGGTGAGATGCTTGGCACGGTGATCGACGATCTCATCGAGCGTCATTGCGTCCAGTGTCTTGGGCGCGATGACCTCGTCCGTTCCCTTCAACATACCGGCGAGACGCTGGGGGTCCGCGACCGCGAGACGGCCGAGGCGGAAAGCTTCCTTGTTCATCTTGATCGAGACGCCGTTGACCTCGATCGCCTGCTCGATCGACTCCGCTGACAACGGCAAGAGCCCCTTCTGATAGGCGTAGCCCATCATCATCATGTTGGTGGCGATGCTGTCGCCGAGCAGCTGCTCTGCCGGCTTGGTGAAGTCGAAGAACACGGAGTCCTTGTGCAGCGCCGTTTCCAGCAACCCATTCAACTTGCGGGTCTGGAAGTTGAAGTCGCGGTTGAGGACGAAGTCGGCGGTGGGAATGACGTGGCTGTTGATGATGCCGCGGGTGCGGCTGGTGTCGCAGAGCGAGATCGTGTCCTTGGCGACCGCGACCACCTCATCGGCGGCGAGCACGACATCGGCCGTGCCTGTGACGATGCGCGAGCAAGTCACCTCGGCCGGATGGTCGGACAGGCGCACATGGCTGAGCACCGCCCCGCCCTTCTGCGCCAGACCGGACATGTCGAGGATCATCGAGGCCTTGCCCTCGATATGGGCGGCCATGCCGAGCAGCGCGCCGATGGTCAGCACGCCGGTACCGCCGACGCCGCCGACCGCAATGTTGTAGGGCTTGTCCAAATTGGGGCGCGACGCCGGCTCAGGCAGATCGCCGATATCGCCGACGCCCGCCGGCGCGCGCTTGCGCATCTTGCCACCATCGACGGTGACGAAGGACGGGCAAAAGCCCTTTACGCAGGAATAATCCTTATTGCAGGTCGACTGGTTGATGGCGCGCTTGCGGCCGAACTCGGTCTCCAGCGGCTCGACCGAAATGCAGTTCGATTGCACCGAGCAATCGCCGCAGCCTTCACACACCGCGGGATTGATGAGCACGCGGCGTGCCGGATCCTCCAGCGTGCCGCGCTTGCGGCGGCGGCGCTTCTCGGCCGCGCAGGTCTGCACGAAAACGATCGCGGACGCGCCCTTGACCTTGCGCAGCGTTTTCTGGACCGCGTCGAGCTCGTCACGATGCGCGGTCTTGACGCCGGGCGCGATCTCGCTCGCCGGATAGGCGTCGGGATTTTCCGAGACCAGATAGATCTCGCGGATGCCTTCGCTATGGAGCTGGAAGGTGATCTGCTGGGGCGACAATTCGCCGTCGACGTGCTGGCCGCCGGTCATCGCGGTCGCGTCGTTATAAAGGATCTTGTAGGTGATGTTGGCGCCGGAGGCGATCGCCTGGCGGATTGCTAGGCTGCCGGAGTGGAAATACGTGCCGTCGCCGAGATTGGCGAACACGTGCTCTTCCTTGGTAAAGGGGGCAACGCCGACCCACGGCACACCCTCGCCGCCCATATGGGTGAAGGTCTCAGTGGAGCGATCCATCCACAACGCCATGAAGTGGCAGCCGATGCCGGCAAAGGCGCGACTGCCTTCGGGCACCTTGGTCGAGGTGTTGTGCGGACAGCCGGAGCAGAAATACGGGGTGCGGGCGACAGGCGCGGTCGCCTGCATCTGCGAAGCCTGGCGGCCGTTGAACCAATCGGCCTTGGCACGCAGCATCGTTGCAATTTCGGGATTGAGATCAAGTCGAAGCAGACGCTCGGTCAGCGAACTGGCCAAAGAGGCGACGCTGAGTTCTTCGGCAAAGGGAAGGAAGCGCTTGTCGTGATCGTCCATCTTGCCGATGATGCGGGGACGGACATCGTCGCGCCAGTTGAACAGCTCCTGCTTCACTTGATTCTCGACGATCTCGCGGCGCTCTTCGATGATGAAGATTTCCTCGAGGCCTACAGCGAATTGCCTGACGCCTTCCGGCTCCAGAGGCCAGGGCATGCCGATCTTGTACAATCGAAGTCCGATCTTGGCCGCGACCTCGGGTGTGATGCCGAGCTCACGCAGCGCCTGCCGGATATCCTCGTAGCTCTTGCCGGACGCCATGATGCCATAGCGGGCGTTCGGCGAATCCATGGTGATGCGGTTGACCTTGTTGGCACGCGCAAAGGCGATCGCGGCAAAACCCTTGTAGTCCTGCAGCCGGCGGTCCTGGGCAAAGCGGTCGTCGGGCCAGCGCAGATTGAGGCCACCCTCGGGCATCTCGAAATCGGTCGGGATCACGAACGGCGTCATCTCGTCCGTGAGGTCGATCTCGGCGGTGGTCTCCACCGTCTCCGTGATCACCTTCATGCCGACCCAGCAGCCCGAGTAGCGCGACATCGCGATACCCAGAAGGCCCATCTCGATCATCTCGTGGACGCTCGAGGGGTAGAGATAGGGCATCAGCGCCGACATGAAGGCGTGGTCGGACTGATGCGGGACGGTGGAGGATTTTGCACCGTGGTCGTCGCCGGCAAGACACAGCACGCCGCCGTTCTTGGCGGAGCCAGCAGCATTGCCGTGACGGAACACGTCGCCGCAGCGATCGACGCCGGGGCCCTTGCCGTACCAGATGCCGACCACGCCGTCATATTTGGCGCCGGGCGAGAGGTTGAGCTGCTGCGAGCCCCAGACCGCGGTCGCGGCCAGATCCTCGTTCACGCCGGGCTGGAACTTGATGTTGTACTGCTCGAGATGCTTGCGCGCGGCGAAGAGCTGCTGGTCATAGCCGCCGAGCGGCGAGCCGCGATAGCCGGAGATGAAGCCCGCGGTGTTCAGCCCCGCGGCACGGTCGCGCCGGATCTGGGCCATCGGCAGGCGGACCAGCGCCTGAATGCCGGTTGTGAAAATATGTCCCGTGTCCTGGGTGTATTTCTGATCGAGACTGATCGGACCCTGGTTGATGCCCATTATGTCCTCTTCCGCCCTTTTGAGCGCTTGGCTGCTTAAGCCGTTGCCTGCCCGTTGTTTTTAGCTAGGGCGCGCCGACCATCTTTGCCACTCTATGTCGGATATTTCACGCTCCGCATCACAAATCTGGCCCAGAGACGGCGCCGGGTGATAATCGCAATTTCGTGGCTGCAATGGCATCGGCGATTGTCAATTTGTGTCACGATACCCCCGCCGTCGCGAAACGAATTGACGCCCCGGTCACGCGGGACGGCGTCGATGGGTCGCAGGAGAGGCTTTCGATGCGGACGATTCTGGCTGGCTTGGCTCTCGTGGGTCTGGCGTTGTGCAGTGCGGTTACGAGCGCGGCCCTCGCTTCAGAGCCGTCGCCGGAGCTGATCGCCTACGGCAAGGTGCTGGTTGAGGCCGGCGATTGTGCGGGCTGCCACACCGCTGATCCCGCAAAACCGTTCGCGGGCGGAAAACGCATCGACACGCCCTTTGGCGCAATCTACGCGCCGAACCTGACCCCGGACCGCGACACCGGCATCGGCTCCTGGACGGATGCCGATTTTACCCGCGCTGTGCGCACCGGCGTCGCACCCGACGGCTCGAACTATTATCCGGCGTTCCCCTATCCCTACTTCACGCGGATGACGAAAGACGACACGCTGGCGATCCGGGCCTATCTCGGAACGCTCGCGGCCGTCACGAGCCGGAACAAGCCGCCGGAGCTACGCTGGCCGTTCGGCTATCGCGGCCTGATGCGGATCTGGAACATGGTGTATTTCAAGCCCGGCTTGTTCGAGCCGGACCAGAGCCAGAGCGCGGCGTGGAATCGGGGCGGTTATCTCGTCACCGGGCTCGGCCATTGCGGCGCCTGCCATACGCCGAAGAACTATTTTGGCGCAGACAAGCAGGCGCAAGCACTCTCGGGCAACAAGGTCGGCGGCTGGTACGCACCAAGACTCGATGGCGCTCCCCGCGCCGGGCTGAAGTCGTGGAGCGTCGAGGACATCACCGAATATCTTCAGAGCGGGCGCAACGCCAGGAGCCATGCCGGCGGGCTGATGGCAGAGGTGGTCGTCAACTCGACCTCGAAAATGAGCGATGCCGATGTGCGTGCGATCGCGGTTTACCTGAAGGGCCTGCCGCCGGCACGGCGCGAGACGATCGTGACGCCGCCTGACGATGCCGAGATGAAGGCCGGCCAGGCGGTCTACGCCAAACTCTGCATTGCCTGCCACGAGGCCGACGGCTCCGGCGCGCCGCGCATCTATCCGCCGCTGCCTGGCAACGCGCTGCTGCAATCGGTCAATCCGTCCTCGACATTGCGCATCATCCTCGACGGCGCCCAAACCGTGACAACGCGGCGTGCGCCCAACACCGGCGAGATGCCGGCCTATGGCAAGCAATTGTCCGACGAAGAGATCGCGGCGGTGACGAACTACATCCGCAATTCCTGGGGCAATGCCGCGCCGCTGGTGACGGCATCACAGGTCGCCAAGGCGCGGAGGCAGGAGCCGTAGTCAGGGCTTTCGCTCCTCATCTTCCGTGAAGACGAATTTCGGCATCTCCCATTTGTAGCGCACCGCCAGCAGGCGGAAGCTGATGCCGAGGATAAAGGTCAAAATGGTCCAGAGCTCGGTGTTGAGCTTGAGGCCGAAGGCGGTCGCATAGAACAAGCCGGTAACGACCGAGACGCTGGCGTAGAGCTCGGAGCGGAACAGCAGCGGCACGTCATTGCAGAGCACGTCGCGCAACACGCCGCCGGCGCAGCCGGTCACCATGCCGGAGACGATGACGATCGGCAGCGTGGCGTCCATCTGCCAGGCGATATCGCAGCCCGTCATTGTGAAGACGACGAGGCCGATGGCATCGAGCACGATGAAGGCCACCTTCAGCCGGTGCACGAGGCGCGCCATCAGGATGGTGAGGAAAGCGGCGCCGCCGGCCAGCGCGAGGTAGATTGGGTTTTGCACCCAGGCCAGCGGATAGTGACCCAGGAAGAGATCGCGCAAGGTGCCGCCGCCGAGCGCCGTGATGCAGCCGAGGAAGCAGACGCCGAGCCAGTCCATGCTGCGGCGGCCGGCTGCGAGCGCGGCGCTCATGCCTTGCGCTGCGACCGCGACCAGCGACAGCAGGTGCAGCACGCTATCGCTCGGCGGCAAGCTCCACATCGTTCAGTTCCTTCCTATGCCACGGAACTTACGCTTCGGGTTCCCAGGCGAACAGGTTCCCGATTCCCGGCATGGGGGCAACATGCGACGAAAGCATAATGGGGAATGGAACAGAATCTCGCACCTGAGGGTTGTCCGAGCGCAATAATCGAGGAGACCAAATCGATGGCTGACGACCGTTTTACCAACGATCCGTATCGCCCGAATCTCGCCGATGATGAGTATCGCAACGCGGCGCGACGGGATGCCCAGCTTCAGGCCGATCCCGAGCTTGGTGAAGGCCCTGCCTCCAGCGGCAAGGTTGCGATGTTTGCAGTAGCAATTGCGCTGGTGCTGGGTGCCGTATTCTACGGCCTGAACAACACACACACCGGCAACGAGGCGAGCAACGCGCCGGCGACGCAGACTGCGCAGCAGGCGCCGTCGGCCAATCCGGCGGCACCTCCCGGCATGCGCGACGTGACGCCGCCGCGCACCAACACCGGGCCTGGCGTGACCACGGGCGCCGCGCCGAGCAAGCCGGCCCCGGATACCCAGAAGCCGTCTGACGGCGCGAAGTAACGATTTGCAACAACATGCAACAGCGGCGGGACTCACGTCCCGCCGTTTTCGTTTGCCTCTACCGTCTGAGCATGATCTTTTCGGAGAACCGCTGCACACTTCTCCGGATCATGCTCTAGCTGAACATCTTGTTGAGCTCGCCGCCGGGATAGCCGCTCCCGAGTTCCGCGAAGGTGCCCTTCTCCGCCATTTCCTTGGCGGCCCGCATGAAGCCGCCCCAGGCGGCGCGTGCGAGCGAGCCGCCGACGCTGATCCGGCGCACACCGAGATCGGCCGCTTCCTGCAATGACAGCCCGGAGCCGCCGATCAACAGGTTGAACGGTTTGGGATGAACCGCCTTCACCACCGCGGCGATGTCCTCACGGCTCTTCAGGCCCGGCGCGTAAAGGCAATCGGCGCCGGCATCGGCGTAAGCGGCGAGCCGGTCGATAACGAGCTTGAGGTCCGTCACGCCCCACAGATATGCCTCGCAGCGGCCCACCAGCAGGGTGTTGCTGTCACCGATCGCCTTGCGCGAAGCCCTGATACGCTCGACCGCGAGCGCGCGCTCGTAGATCGGCTTGTCCTTGTCGCCGGTAGAGTCCTCGATCGAGAGACCGGCAACGCCGGTGCGCACGCAGCGCTCGACATTGTCCGCGACCTTGTCGGGTTCGACCGCGAAGCCGCCCTCGAAATCAGCATTGACGGGGATGTCGACGGAGGAGCTCAATGCTGCCAGATGCTGACAGACGTCCTCGACCGAGACGCGGTTGTCGGCCTTGCCGATGGTCCATGCAAAGCCCGCGCTCGACGACGCAAGCGCCTTGAAACCGAGATGCTGCAACGCTTTGGCGCTGCCGACGTCGACCGGATTGGGCAGGATGAAACAGCCGCTCTCGTGCAGCTTCCTGAAGATCGCGCGCTTGTCAGCAATTGTCACCGGCATGTTTCTCTCCCTTGTTGGTCGCGCAGAGATGGGGACGTGCCGCCGCGAGCGCTAGTGCGCGTCGTGCACCGCGCGGCTGTCCTTCGGCGCCTGCTCGCGATCATTCATGCTGTAGTCACGGATGACGCTGGCGATACGCAAATGATAATCGGCGAAGATTTTTGCGCGGCCCTTCGCTTGCGTGCGCCGGTGCTCCATCGTGTTGCGCCACGCCTGAACCGCCGCCTCATCCCGCCAGAACGATACCGACAGGATCTTGCCCTTGTCGGTCAGGCTCTCGAAACGCTCGACCGAGATGAAGCCGTCGATGGTTTGCAGGATGGGCTTGAGGTCGGCCGCGAGGTCGAAATAATCCTGGCGGTGTTCCGGCTTCGGCCAAACCTCGAAGATCACGGCAATCATGGGCATCTCTCCTGTCATTGATGGCCTACAATACCACCTACAAGATCACTTGGCGCAAAAACGTGCGCTCTTCGGCGAGGATGAATTTGTGCTCCTCGGCGAAGTGGAAGTTTGCCATGCCTTCGGTATCCTGACGCAGCCGGGCGCGATAGGCCTCGTACGCGGCCAGACTCTCGAAGGTGATCAGCCCAAACGCGATGTTGTTGGTGCCCTCGTGCGGCATGAAATAGCCGATCAGGTCACCGCCGCATTTCGGGATGATGGTGAGCCAACGCTTTGAATACTCCTCAAACTGCGCGCGCTTGAACGGATCGAGCTGGTAGCGGATGAAGACGGTGACGGACATGATGAGCTCCTGACCTTTTTCTTCGTCATTGCGAGCGAAGCGAAGCAATCCAGAGTGCCTCCGCGGGGACATGCTGGATTGCTTCGTCGCTTCGCTTCCCGCAATGACGACGTGGTGAAAGAATACGCGCTTGCCCGACCGCGATGCTTCGGCTATCATCGAAGTATGAAGTCCGGCCCAGACATTGCCATGATCGCCTCGCTGGTCGGCGATCCCGCCCGCGCCAACATGCTCACGGCGCTGATGAACGGCCGCGCGCTCACTGCGAGCGAGCTGGCGCAGGAGGCCGGCATCACGCCGCAGACCGCAAGCTCGCATCTTTCCAAGCTTGAGGCCGGTGGCCTCATCGAGCCGGAGAAGCAGGGCCGCCACCGCTACTATCGCCTCACCGACGACGACGTCGCTGGCGTGCTCGAAGGCCTTGCGGGCCTCGCTGCGCGGACCGGCCATATGCGGGTGCGCACCGGGCCGAAGGATCCGGCGCTGCGGCGTGCGCGGATCTGCTACGACCATCTCGCCGGCGATCTCGGCGTGCAGATGCTCGACACCCTGCGCGCGCAAAACCTGGTCAGGCAGAAGAAGCAGGACATCGAGCTGACGGCGGAGGGCGAGCGCTTCCTGGCCAAGCATTTGCAGATCTCGCCCGACATGCTCACCCATCCGCGCCGGCCGGTCTGCAAGGCCTGCCTCGACTGGAGCGAGCGGCGCCACCATCTCGCCGGTACGCTTGGTGCCGCCATGATGCAACGTTTCGCCGAGCTGAAATGGGCCGCCCGCGACGCCACGCCCGGCAGCCGCGTGGTGAATTTTACGCGCAACGGCGAGAAGCAGTTTGCGGCGTTGTTCGGTGATGGGCGGGAATAAACACAAGTCCGTGTGAACGACGTCTCTCGTCGTGGCCGGGCTTGACCCGGCCATCCACGTCTTTATGCGAACGATCGTTCGGTGACCTTCAGAGACCCCCATGAACCGCTTCGCTTTGGCCGCGCTCGCCGCCGCCCTCATCGCCGCTCCGCTCACCTCTACTCGCGCCGCCGACACCGCCTCGCGCGAGCCCTACGGCATCGCGCTCGAAGGCTTTGCCTATCCCTACCCCGTGCAATTGCTGCCTGTGACCAATGACGGCGAGCAGCTCAGCATGGCCTATATGGATGTTGCGCCTGCGCGGCCGAACGGCCGCACCGTCGTGCTGCTGCACGGGCGCAATTTCCCGTCGAGCTATTGGGCGCCTGTCATCAAGATGCTGAGCGAGGCCGGTTTCCGCGTCGTGGTGCCGGACCAGATCGGCTTCGGCAAATCCTCCAAGCCGACGGGTGAGCTGCATTTCGACACACTGGCACGCAATACGATGGCGCTACTTGATCATCTCAAGATCGAAACAGCGGAGATCGTCGCCCATTCGCTCGGGGGCATGCTGGGCGTGCGCATCGCCCGCGCCTATCCCGACCGCGTCGCTCACCTTGTTCTGACGGCCCCAATTGGGCTGGAAGACTACCGCCTCTACGTGCCGCCGACACCGACCGAGAAGATTTTCCAGACCGAAGACAAGCTCACGGCCGAAGGCTATCGCAAGCAGCTCCAGACCAATTACGCGATCAAGCTGCCGCCGGACGCGATCACGCCGTTCATCGACGCCCGCTTCAACATCAAGGGCAGTCCTGATTATCCACGCTGGCTGCGCGCCTTTGTCAGCTCCGGCCAGATGATCTATCGCGAGCCGGTGGCGCACGAGGTCTCGCTGATCACCGAGCCGACGCTGTTCATCATGGGTGCCGACGACCACAACGCACCGGGCCGACCGAACGCACCGGAGGCGCTGCGCGCGAAAATGGGGCAGAACGCCGAACTGGCTAAGGCACTGGCTGCGAAGATGCCGAACGCGCGGGCCGAGGTGATCCCGGACACCGGCCATCTCGTCTTCCTGGAATCACCGGAGAAGTACAAGGAGCTGGTCCTGGGCTTTCTCGGCCGCTAACGCCATTGCCGTCGCCTGAGGCCGCCTGCGGGGAATGTTCATGCCGCATTCAGGTCATGATTGGCAGATTTGCGTCGCGTCGTGTCGGCATGTTGCGAGCTTTAACGTGTCGAATCGTGTCTTTTGATTCATTGTGCGCCGAAAGCGCCAAGCCCTCCTAGAACCTCCCCCAATCCTGCCCGCCAAAGCCTGCCCCCCAAAGCCTGCCCTCCAAAGCCTACCCCCAAAGACGAGAAGGAAGATCAAATGAAATACCTGTTTGCCGCCGTGATGCTGGCCAGCGCAGTCGTTGGTTTCAGCGAGGCGGCCAGCGCCGCCGGCGGTTGCGGCCCCGGCTGGCATCGCGGCGCCTATGGCGGTTGCCGCCCGATGCGCGGTCCGGTCGTCGTCCGCCCCCGTCCGATCGTGGTTGCGCCGGCCCCTGTCGTGGTCGTGCCGCGCGCGCGCGTATGCCCCTACGGCTTCCGCTGGTACGCCGGCCGCTGCCGCCCGCTCTGATCTCGTTTTTTCGCATAGCGAAATGGCCGCGCGACGAAAGCCTGAGCGGCCATTTTCTTTTTGCGACGTCTCCAAACAGTTGGTCCGCGTTCCTGCAAGCGGCTCCGAATCAAACGGGGGTCGCAACCGCGATCCCCCGTCCCGACGTCGATCGACGAGCGGTTACCAATGGCGGCGATGCCAGCGCCGGCGGCGCCAGCCCCAGTGACGGCGATGCCAGTGGCCGTGGCCGCGCCAATGCACCTGTTCCGGTTTCAATTGCGCCGCTTCATCGCTGCTGGTGACTGCGGGACGAGCGTCCGGATTGCGCTGCGGCATGCCGGGATCACCGAGCGGGTGCGGCGCCAGCGGCGCGGCCTGTGCGGCGGTGGTGAACGCGGCGGCTCCGGCAGCGACACCGATTGCAAATTTCAAAAAGTTCCGGCGCTCCATGGCATGTCCTCTGGGCTATCGAGCAAGTGATGCAGAGGCAGTGTCGTGGTCACGACATGAACCAAAGCTGAATCCCGCATTCAGCTTAGTTGCGAAGTGAGAGGTTTCGTAGCCCCGACGCCGGGCTACAACGCCGGTGCGCTATTTCCCAAACTCCTGCGCCAGCACCAGCGTTTCGCGCGTGCGCTTCACGTCGGGCCAATCGCGGTTGAAATCGGCGACCAGCTGCTTCAAGGCATCGCCCTTCAGCATCGCCGCGAGCCTGGCCTCGTCGTCGAACTGATACATGGCCTGATGCAGTGAGGGATCGTCCAGGCTCCAGAACCGCCAGGCTTTGCTCACACCGAACGCCTTCACCGCGTCGGGCAGATGTTCCGTCTCGTACCATCTGTCGAAGGCGGCGCGCTTGCCGGCATCGGTGACGGTGGCACGAACGACGAAGAAGGCTGACGGCATGGGAGTTCCTCCTGTTGTTTGGCGTGAGACTAGCCGGTTACGTCGCCGACGACAAAAGAGTTGGCATCGCTGTCGGAACGCATCAGCTTCATCCGTCCTATGCCCAGACAGCACGGAGACACCACATGGCCGACCTCACCCTGACCACCTTCGATTGGGTTCCCGAGATGCCGCGCGGCTTCGTGCGGGACCTTCGCGTGCGCTGGGCCCTTGAAGAAGCTGCCTTGCCGTATCGCGTTGCGAGCGTGCCGTTCGGTGACCGCGACGCTGCGCATTTCGTGCACCAGCCCTTTGGGCAGGTGCCGTGGCTCACCGATGGCGGCATCTCGATCTTCGAGAGCGGCGCGATCCTGCTCCATCTCGGCGAACGCAGCGCAAAGCTGATCCCGACTGATCCGCGCGGCCGCAGCGAAGCGATCGCGTGGGTGTTCGCCGCACTCAACTCGGTGGAGATGCCAAGCCTGCCGTGGTCGATGCTGAAATTCATGGGCGATGCGGGCGATACGCCGGCGTGGAAATTCGTGGACGGCTTCCTCAAGCTCCGCCTCAAGCATCTTGAGCCCGTGCTGGCCGGCCGCGAATGGCTGGCGGGCTCCTTCTCCATCGCCGACATCCTGATGTCGGACGTGCTGCGCCCCGTCGATCGCTTCGACGGTTTGGCGGAACATCCGGCCTGCCGCGCCTACGTCGCGCGCGCCACAGCCCGCCCCGCCTTCGTCAAGGCCCGCGCCGACCAGATGGCGCATTTCGCCGCGGCGGACGCCGTACGATCTGCGTGACGTGCCTCACATAACTAGCCCGGCATTGGCCATACGATCGCGACCATCGGAACGAAGCAAACGGCTTCAATTATCAGGGCGGAAGGTGACACATGGCCCGCATCGAATATCTCAAAGACCAGCTTGCCCGCGCCGAGCGCCTGGCAAAGGCGATCCTCGACCAACAAACCGCGCAACGCCTTCAGGCGCTCGCAGCCGAATGCCGCACGGAGTTGCAGGTGCTGACGCACAAGGCCGCGGCATAAGGCAGCTCGTTACACGAGCTTCATCGGCGTATCGGCGACCACGCGAAGGTCGAAGCTGCTGATCAAAGCTGAACGACGCGCCTCCGCAGCACCGATGGCCTCGTCAGTCTGTCGCAGCGTACTGACGTTCGAGCCGAGCGAGACGATCCCGCCGAGCACGAGAGCTACTGATCCCAGCGCGGCGGTCTGACCTGTCCCGAACAGACCGAGGATCGTGATTAGCAACAGTGCAGCCCCGCCGCCAATGGCGATCTTGGACGCCAGAATATACTTCCGGCATCGCTCGGCGATCTCGGCCAAAGCCGCGATCCGGTCTTCAATGTCTGAAATCTCGTCAGTCGGATCGGTTTCGGTCATCGGATTTCAAAATTTGGGAAGCTCGATTGCGAATAAAGCCTAGCGGCAAAGTCCTTCGCTTAGCTAGGTAGCTTGCCCCCAACCGATTTATAGAATTCCGCAAGTTGGTTCGCTAACAGTGAGGCCAACAAATCTTCCATCTTCGAAACATCGGTCCGGCCTCCGCCGCGAAAGACCAAATCTGCTTCATCCAACGCGTCAAAATAGGGCTTTCGGTTGTCGATGATTTGATCTGGTATCGTTGGCGTGCCTGGCAGAACCGCACCAGCGCGAACCGAAAGCACAACATATGAGACAATTCGGGAGGTACGACCGTTCCCATCCGCGAACGGATGAATCCAGTTTAGCCGCCACATGACGTAAGCGGCGAGATGGATCGGCGTGCTAGCTTCCCAGTGATCATTGACGTAGTCGCACATGTCCTCAACGAGTTCGGGGACCAGATGTGCACCGACGGGCTCATGCTTACTTCCGTCGATGGCAACGCCACCGGGGCGATAGTTTCCAGCATAGGAGCTGATGCCTGCTAAGGCTTCTCGCTGCAAACCGAGGATGAGTGAGGGGCGGAGCTTGAATGAGCCCCGCTCAAAGGCCGTATGGATCGCACCAATGGCTGCGTCGTATTGGCGGAACCCGTTCCGAGCTTCCGCAGCGGCCTTCTGCTGAGGATCTGTAATTAACTCAGGTTCGAGCGCACGGCTATCGCGCCGTTCACGCTCTTCGCTTGTCATTTCTTTTCCTTGGCCAATTTTTCGGCCTCACGGTCCACCATTTCGCGCGTAATAAGCGAATTCTCGAAATGGGTGTTGCCATATACGAAGCTGCGCCGCTGCTCCTCCCGGTGTTCGGGGGACGGATTGGCGGTCTTCGCAGCTTCGATTAGTTTCTTGAGAGCGTCAGTCATCGCACCAATATAGTCGAGTCCGTTCAGGGGCACCACGCGATTTTGTACAGAATAGCCGCTGTAAGTTCCTCACAACGGCAAATTGTCGTGCTTCTTCGCAGGCGTTTCCACCTTCTTGTCCTTCAGCATCGACAACGCCCTTGCAATCCGTTTTCGCGTCGAGTGCGGCATGATGACGTCGTCGATGTAGCCGCGCTCGGCGGCGATGAACGGCGACAGGAAGCGGTCTTCGTACTCCTTGGTGCGGGCCGCGATCTTGTCGGGGTCGCCGATGTCGGCGCGGAAGATGATCTCGACCGCACCCTTGGCGCCCATCACCGCGATCTGGGCGGTCGGCCATGCATAGTTCATGTCGGCGCCGATCTCCTTGGAGGCCATGACGTCGAAGGCGCCGCCATAGGCCTTGCGGGTGATGATGGTCACCAGCGGCACGGTGCACTGCGAGTAGGCGAACAGCAGCTTTGCGCCGTGCTTGATCAAGCCGCCATATTCCTGCGCGGTGCCCGGCAGGAAGCCCGGTACATCCACGAAGGTGACGATCGGGATGTTGAAGGCGTCGCAGAAGCGGACGAAGCGCGCGGCTTTCCGCGAAGCATCGCTGTCGAGCACGCCGGCCAGCACCATCGGCTGATTGGCGACGAAGCCCACCGTGCGGCCGGCGATGCGGCCGAATCCGGTGACGATGTTCTTGGCGAAGGCGTCCGCGATCTCGAAGAAGTCGCCCTCGTCCACGACCTTCAGGATCAGCTCCTTCATGTCGTAGGGCTTGTTCGGATTGTCAGGGATCAGCGTGTCCAGGGACATGTCGACGCGGCCGATGTCGTCGAAGCTCGGCCATTCCGGCACGCCGTCGGTGTTGTTGGACGGCAGGAAGTCGATCAGGCGTCGCATCTGCAGCAGCGTCTCGACGTCGTTCTCGAAGGCGCCGTCCGCGATCGAGGAGCGCGTCGCGTGCACCGAAGCGCCGCCGAGCTCTTCCGCGGTGACGACCTCGTTGGTGACGGTCTTCACCACGTCCGGGCCGGTGACGAACATGTAGCTGGTGTTCTTCACCATGAAGATGAAATCGGTCATGGCCGGCGAATAGACGTCGCCGCCGGCACACGGGCCCATGATGACTGAGATCTGCGGGATCACGCCCGAGGCGAGCACGTTGCGGCGGAACACGTAGGAATAACCGGCCAAGGCAGCTACGCCCTCCTGGATGCGGGCGCCGCCCGCGTCATAGAGGCCGATGATCGGCGCCCGCGCCTTCATCGCCATGTCCTGAAGTTTTGTGATCTTCAGCGCGTGCGTTTCAGAGAGCGACCCGCCGAACACCGTAAAATCCTTGGCGAAGACGAACGTCTTGCGGCCGTTGACAGTGCCCCAGCCGGTGACAACGCCGTCGCCGGGCACCTTGTTCTTCTCCATGCCGAACTCGATGGAGCGGTGCTCGACGAACATGTCGAATTCCTCGAACGATCCCTTGTCGAGCAAGAGCTCGATGCGCTCGCGCGCGGTCAGCTTGCCGCGGGCGTGCTGCGCCTCGATGCGCTTCTCCCCGCCGCCGAGCTTTGCGCCGGCGCGACGGTCTTCGAGGGCGTCCAGGATATTCTTCATTTGCTCCCGCCAGTTCTTAGCCTAAATGCGATTGCCGGGGTTCTAACACGGCATTTTACAGGCCGGGAAGCCGCTTTCGGCGCCGCAGAGCTGCCTTGCCGCAGCGCGAAAGCGCAAGGAATTACAAAGTTTGCCTGGGAGGCGAGCATGACCGAAGGAACGGCTGAGACGGGCGCCGCGACGGGCGGCGTCAACATCGTGCTGCGGCTGGAGGGCCTGACCTTGTTTGTGGGGATGGTGATGCTCTACTGGACCTGGGACGGCTCTTGGGCAGTCTTTGCCCTGCTCTTCCTGGTCCCCGATCTGAGTTTTCTCGCCTATCTTGCCGACGCCAAATTCGGCGCGCTGGTCTACAACGCGGCCCACAGCTACATGGCGCCGGTCGCGCTGATGACGCTTGGCTTTGGCTTCGCCTCGCCGCTCACCCTGTCCATCGCCTTGATCTGGCTCGCCCATATCGGCCTCGACCGGACGCTCGGCTATGGCCTGAAATATGCGGCCGGGTTCGGCTTCACCCATCTCGGCCGGATCGGCCGGATCGGCCGGCAGAAGGACGCCTGACCCACTCCGCGCAATGACGAGCTCTACGGCTCACCCGCCTTGAACGGCTCCTGCTTGTCCGGCGGCACCGTCTCTTCCGCCATCGCCAGCAGCATGGCGACCATCACATAGTTGCCTGCGAGCGCGGTGAGGTCGACGATCTGCTGATCGTTGAAGACCTTCCTAGCGCGCGCATAGGTTTCGTCGCCGACCTTCTTGGTCGTGGTGAGTTCGGTGACGAAGTCGTAGACGACGGTCTCGTCCTCGGCCATCTTCGACGGCCGCTTGTTGGCCTTCAGCTCCGCGATGATGTCGGCCGACAGGCCAGCCTTGGCCGCGAGCGGCGCATGGGCGTACCACTCGACCTGCGAGCGCCACTGCCGCCCGATGATCAAAATCGCAAACTCGTTGAGCTTGGTCGGGACGGAGGTTTCCCAGCGCAGATAATAGAACAGATCGAACAGGCGCTGGCCGAGCACGGGACTGCGGATCATCGGATTGTACGGACCGCCGATGCCGACGCTCGACACCTTCATGATCTGCTCGCCGAGCGGCTTCTGCTTGGCGTCGAGCTGGTCCATCGTGAGCTGCGGAAAGCGCGGCTCCTTGCTGGTGGCAGGCGCTGCAAACATCGTGGCGGCGAGCCAGCCGCCTGCGGCGGCAAGCGTGAGCGACGGCAGCCAGAGTGGCGTTGAGTTCATTTTGTCCTCCCGGTTTTCTTGACCCGGGGGATGCTAATCGAGCGGCGCCAGCCTGGTAGCGCTAGATCGCGCCGATCTCGGCAAGGCAGGCTTGCGTCAGCGGCATGCGCTCGCCGACCAGACGCGGCTCCTTGCAGTCCATGTTGAGCGCGAACACGGTATGCGCTTCGCCCTTCTCGGCCCAGCCCACCATCCAGCCAAGCGACGGCTCGCCGCGCTCGGCGCCGAGAAGTCCGGACTTTGCGCGGATGACGCTATCGCCGACCTTGGTCACCGGCAGGATGTCCGCGACGAGATCCTGGCTGCGCCTGGAAATCGGCAGCGCGCGGCGGCGCAGCCGGTCGACGAAATCGACCTGCTCGACCGGATCGATGCGCAAGGCGCCGGTGAGCCAGAACTGGTCGATGCCGCCGCCGATGTCGCGGTTGCCGTAGTCGAACAGATCGACATACTTTTGCATGCGCTCTTGCCCGATGCGGCGCGCGATCTCCTGATAGACCGGTACCGCGCTCACCGCGATCGCGCTGCGTAGCGTGTGATCCTTATTCCAGGCCTCGATCGGACGCTTCACGCCATCCCAGGGAAATACGTCCTTGTCGGGATCGGCGACGACGCCAGTTTCGAGCGCGATCAGCGAGTTCGGAATCTTGAAGGTCGAGGCCGGCAGCTTCGCCTCGCCCGAACGTTCCTTGTCGCTCGCGACGATCAGATAGTCCTCGACCTTGTAGCCGACGAACGTCCCGGCCGTGCCGAGGTCGGTGAAGCGCTTTGCGAGGCTGTCACGGATCTCGTTGCGTGGCGGCGCGACATGGGCGAATGCACGCGATGGCAAAGCGGCAGCTGCGGCGAGAAAGCCGAGGGTGGAACGGCGGGTGAGCACTGGCGGTGTCCGTTACGCGATGAAGATGGCCGCGACCATGCGGTCGCTATCGTGGTGAAACGATGACAGGTTATTTCTTGAGCATGATCTCTTCGGAAAACCGCTGCACACTTTGCGCTCACGCGGCCCTTCGGGTCCGGATCATGCTCTACCGCCTGCCCGACAGCCGCAGCACGAACACCAGCACTTCGGCGACGGCCTTGTAGAGATCGGGCGGGATCTCCTCGCCGAGTTCGACCTTGGACAGCGCGCCAGCCAAGATCTCGTTCTCCTCGATCGGTATGTCGTTGGCCTTGGCGATCTCGACGATCTTTTCGCCGATCGTGCCCTTGCCCTTGGCGACGACGACCGGCGCGTTGCTGCCCTTCTCGTAATGTAGCGCAATCGCAAGCTTCGACGGGTCGCTCATGTGGCGCGATCCAGGAAGTGGCCGGCGCGGGCCGGTGCGGGCTGTGGCGGGGTACCATCGCGGACCAGGATGTCGCCGGGCTTGAGCTCGGCCCTGGTCATGGCCTGGTTGAGCTCGCCGAGTCCTGCGCGGAGCTGCTGCGCCGTCGTCGGCCGCTCCGCCCACATCCGCACGAAAGTCTTGTCGCCGTTGAGCGTAATCAGAGCATGCACGGGACCGGCCGGCTCGACATTGAGCGTGAAGCGCGCGCGCCATGCGCGCTTGGCGGGATCGGCGGATTCATTGCCGCCGTCGCGCGAGATTTCGAACTGCGCCATTGCGGTGCCCTGCGGCGTTGCGAAGGGAATCTCGAAATTCCACTGCGGCACGCTCGGATCGATCCTGTGACCGCTGGCGTCAATGCGATCAGGGAGCGAAGCAACCTGGAGCAAGGTCTGGCGCGCGATCGCAGCATCGGTGTCGTCGAGCAGCCGATGCACGGTCGCAGCGAGCGGCGTATCCGGTGCGAGTGATGGCGAGGCAATGGATTGCGGCGACGGCAACGCGCCGCGAACCGGCGGCGGCGTCGCGCGCGAGGCGGCTTCGAAAACATGTCCGTCAGGCACGGCCTTGTTTGAGCCCGGCACGTTGCCGGTCATGCGCGGCAGGCTCTGCGTGATCTCCTGCAGGAGGCTCGCGGTCATGGTTCGTGGCATCGCGGCCTGTGGAGAGTTGCCGGCGATGTCGGCCAGTATGGTAGCCGCGAGATTGGCGTTGCGCGGCGGTTGGGCGATGTCGGATTCGGTTGACGGCAATGCGGTCGGCGCGGCCTCACCTGCTGCCGGAGCCGGCGCGACAGCGGCCTGCGGTGTCCCCGGGATGCCAGCAGGAATCGCGGCCCCCTCGAGCGTCGTCAGCGTCTGTCGCAGCACCAGCAGCGCCGCTTTCAGGTCGGGCATGGTGCCGGAGGACGGCGTCGCGCCCGCGGCGAGCGACGCCTCGAGGAACAGGCCGGACTTCTGGAAGGCGGATTCGATGTCGCCGCCATCGAGCCCGGTGTCGAGCGGCGTCTGCTGCGCCAGCACGCCCAGCACCGCCTGCTTCAGCCCCGCGGGCAGATCACTGCCGGCGACGACCGCGGCCAGATTGGCGAATATCGGTGCCTGGCTGCCCTGCTTCGTCACGGCCTCGGCCGAGGCCGTTGTGACGGCGACCTGTTCCAACGGCGTCAGCGTGTTGCGGGCCGCGCTCGCCGACAGCGCCAGCGCCAGCGACGGACTGTCCACCAGCGAGGCCGCAGCCGGCGTCAGCGTGACCTGATCGGTCGCCGCCTCGCCTGCCCCGCCCATAATGGCGAGCCGGATGGTGCCGTCGTTCTGCGACACCGCGAGCTGAAGATTTTGCCCGGGCGACAGCGCCACCTCGGACATCACATCCATCGAGAGGTTGGCGATCGCGATCCGCACCAGATTGGCGGCGAGCACGCTGACGACTTTTGCGTCCACTACGCTGCCGGCCTGCAGCACAAGATCAGGCGTCGCCGCATCAGCAACAGGGCTGGCAGCACTGACGGGAACGATCGAGCTTATCGGCGTCGGCATCTTGGGGCGGCCCAGGGAACGCCCACCCTAAGGACGCCTCGTAAACCTCTCGTTAAGGACCTTCGGCCGTGGGCGGCTTCACCGCAGTCAAAACCGCCACGGCAGCCTCGAAATCCCGCAGGCGGGCGACCCGGCGGCCGGCCGCCTCCTCGTCCGCGCCCCATTTCTCGGCGTTCCAGTCCTCGTCGACATGAGCGGCCGCCCAGACCTGGCCGGCATCGCGGACGCCGTGGGCCAGCGCCAGCGCCAGCAGTGCCGAGCCGGTCAGGGTCGTCACCACATGGAGCGCCGCGACCGACCAGGCATCCCGCGGCAGCGCAGCGCGCGCAGCCTGGACCGCCTCGTCCGGCTGCTTCACATGCATGATGCCCTCGGACAGGATGAAATGCGCGCCCAACGCCTCCGCGGCCCAGAACAGCACGGGGTCCCAATGTGCGGCCTCGCGGGCAACCAGCCCCTCCGGATCGCCGGCGCGATAGAACAGCAGATCAGTCTGAAGGTATTTCGCGAGATCGTTGCTGACGAGATCGACGCGATCCACGACGCCTTCGACCACGCTGTTGGCGATCCGGGTCAGCGGCATGGTCATGGGATTGATCGTCTCGCCCTGAGCCGCCCATTCCGCGGCGACCGCATCGGCCAGCGCGCGCGACGGGATCACGACCTGGCGGCCGGACGGCGTACGGATCGGTTTGCAGTCGAGCGTGATGGCGAAGCCGCCTTCGGCATCAGCAACGCCGGCGTCCTTGTAGAAGCGCTTGCGCTGCGGCGCGCGCGCGGCCTGGCGGACCGCCTCCTGCGGATCAAGCGGGGGGCGCCCCGCAGCTTCATCGAACAATTCGCGCATCTCGTTTTCGGTCCCGATCACTCAACGCTAGGCTTGTAAGGTAAGACCGGCCGCCGATAAAGCGAGCGGGAGGTATGAGGGAACTTGCGGGCATTGTGTCTCTGCTCGCCGGGTTTTGGCAGGCCACAGCGGAGGCCGGCTCTCGGACTCCGGAATCGGTGGTCCGCAACGTCTACGCTCATTACGGCTAGGGCGCGCCGGAGCGTTCGAAAGGCCTGCCACGGGATGCCGCCACCGCCCCGCAATTCTTCGACCCTCCTTACGCAACGTGTGGTCCATGCCGCGGGTCGAGCCCTACGATTTCCTGGTGCAGAGCCCGAGCTGGAAGCTCTGCCCCGTCGCGATCGCGATCATTCGCATGCAATACGACAAGACCTATGTCGCGGCGAATTTCGACAACCGCGGCCGGCCGGTCACGCTGAACTTCATCCTGGTCAACGGGCCCGAGGGTTGGCTGATCACTGGTATCGAGAGCCCGGATGACAGCTTGCCGATATTTCTCGAGCAGTTTCGGAATTGAGGTAGTCTAGCCTATCTGGCGCTCTGTTCGCCGGCCATGCATTCATGGGGGCAAGCAATGGCTACATGCGACTATTGCAGTGGGACTTATAGAGGCTGGGCAATAAAGGACGGATCGTATCGCTATTGTAATGGGCTTTGTCACTCAAGAGGAAAGGCGTTGCTCAGCTGCCTCGACGGTTTTCCCTCCGACAAGTTGGATGCAATTATTGCGCGGGAGCACGCGGGACCTTGCCCGAATTGCGGTCAGAACCGTAATGTCGACATCTACGAGTCTCACAAAATACAGTCCTTCTTCGTATATTCATCGTGGCAAACGAGTTCTTTCGTTGCTTGCCAGACATGTGCTCATCAGCGGCAGAAGGAGGATCTATTGTGTTGCCTCTTGGCGGGATGGTGGTCTCCAAGAGGAATGCTCACTACCCCATTCTTTTTAGTATTCAACATTCTCGCGATGTTTCGTCGCCAGGATCCCGTAGTGGCGTCCGACCGGTTTCGCAAATTGATCAGAATGAACCTAGCCCGCCAACTTGCGAGCCAATAAGACAGCCCAACTACTCTTCCGGCGCGTTCTCGATCGGATCAAATCTGGTTGCATCGAGCCCGAGCAAATTCCACGACTGCTGCATGTGCTGCGGCAATGGCGCGGTGGCGTCGATCACGCCGCCGCGCGGATGCGGAATGACGATACGGCGCGCCAGCAGATGCAGCCGGTTTTGCAGGCCGCCCGGCAGTTGCCAGTTCTCGATGTTGAAATATTTGGGATCGCCGACGATGGGGTGGCCGATATGTTCCATGTGGGCGCGCAGCTGGTGGGTGCGCCCCGTCACCGGCTTCAGCGACACCCAGGTCAGCTTGTTGCCGGCAGTCTCGACCACCGCATAGTATGTCACCGCGTGGCTTGCGCCCTCGTCGCCATGCTGGGCGATGCGCATGATGGTGTCGTCCTCGCTTTCTTCCTTCGCAAGGAAGGTAGAGATGCGGCCCTGCTTCGGCTTCGGCAGGCCCGGCACCAGCGCCCAATAGGTCTTTCGCGCCGACCGCGAACGAAATGCGCCGGTCAGATGCGAGGCGGCAAAGCGCGTCTTCGCGACCAGGAGGCAGCCCGACGTCTCCCTGTCGATGCGGTGCACGAGGCGCGGCTTCTGGCCCTTGGAATCGCGCATCACCTCGAGCATCTGGTCGATGTGCCGCGTCATGCCCGAGCCGCCCTGCACGGCGAGGCCGGCCGGCTTGTTCAGGACGAGAACGTCGTCGTCCTCGTAGATCGTCATTTCCTTCAGCGCGGCAAGCGTCTTTTGCGCTGCCTCCGACTGCGGATTGGGCGCCTTCGGCGTGTCGAGCTTCAGCGGCGGAATGCGGACGCTCTGGCCCTCCTCCAGCCGGTCCTTGCTATCAACGCGCTTGCCGTCGACCCGCAGCTCACCTTTGCGGACGACGCGCTGGATGTGGGAGAACGACAGGCCGGGAAAGCGCGCTTCGAGGAAACGATCGACGCGCATGTTGTTCTCGTCGGCCGTAACCTTGACGGTCTCCACCTTGGTTGGCAGCAGCGCCTCGACCGGCTTTGGCGGCGCAGCCTGTTCCAGCGCAGGCTCCGACACACGCCGCTCAATGCGCTCGGCCGCAAAGCGCGGTGGCTTCGCGCCGGGCTTGCCGCCCGGCCGCGGCCCAGCTGTCTTCGCGCTGCGCGCCTTGAACGGGCGTGTTTCCTTGCGCTCATCGCGCGAACGGGGCTTTGGATCGGTTCTTTTGATGTGGCGGCTCATGGTGCCTGCCTAGCCCAAAAGTGCCCTTTCGTCACGACGAAATGGCGCTTCTGGCCTCAGCCACCCCGCTCCTTCCGCAACTTGGCCCAATAATCCAGCCGCTTGCGGATCTCGCGTTCAAAACCGCGCTCGGGCGGGTCGTAGAAGGTCTGGCGGCCCAGGGCTTCCGGAAAGTAGTCCTGGCCGGAGAACGCGTCCGGGGTGTCGTGGTCGTATTCGTAAGATGCGCCGTAGCCTTCCGATTTCATCAGCTTGGTCGGGGAATTCAGGATGTGCTTCGGCGGCAGCAGTGAGCCGGCCTGCTTTGCGACCTGCATCGCCGTGCCGAAGGCGGTGTAGACGGCGTTCGATTTCGGCGCGGTGGCGAGATAGACCACGGCCTGCGCGATGGCGAGCTCGCCCTCGGGATGGCCGAGGAAGTCGAAGGCATCCTTGGCGGCGTTAGCAATGACGAGCGCCTGCGGATCGGCGAGGCCGATGTCCTCCACTGCCATGCGCACGACGCGCCGGGCCAGGAACAGCGGGTCCTCGCCGGCATCGAGCATGCGTGCGAGATAATACAGCGCGGCATCGGGATCGGAGCCCCGCACCGACTTATGCAGCGCCGAGATCAAATTGTAATGGCCATCGGCCGACTTGTCGTAGATGGGCGCGCGACGCTGCAAAATCTCCTGCAATTGCGTGGCGTCGAAAACCTCGTCCTTGCGCGCGGCGCGCCAGACTTCCTCGACGAGCGTCAGCGACGCACGGCCGTCGCCATCGGCCATGCGAACCAGCACGGCGCGCGCTTCCTCGTCGAGCGGCAGCTTGCGCCCCTCGACCTCCTCGGCATGCGCAAACAGCTTTTCGATCGCGGCCGCATCGAGCGAGCGAAACACCAGCACGCGCGCCCGGGATAGAAGCGCCGCATTGAGCTCGAAGGACGGGTTTTCGGTGGTGGCGCCGACCATCACCACCGTGCCGTCTTCCATGACGGGCAGGAACGAATCCTGCTGGGCGCGGTTGAAGCGATGCACCTCGTCGACGAACAGCAGCGTGCCCTTGCCCATCTCGCGGCGGGCACGCGCGGCCTCAAAGGCTTTCTTCAAATCGGCGACGCCGGAGAACACCGCGGATATCTGCTCGAAATGCAAATCGGTGGCGTCCGCGAGCAGCCGCGCTACCGTGGTCTTGCCGGTGCCGGGCGGGCCCCAGAATACCAGCGACCCCAGCGTGCGCGTCTCCAGCATGCGCGTCAGCGCGCCGTCGGGACCCAGGATGTGATCCTGGCCCACGACCTCCGAGAGCGCGCGCGGCCGCAGCCGATCCGGCAGCGGATGCGGAGCCTCGTGATCGAGCCCCGCCGCGGCAAAGAGAGTTGGCGTCTCCTGTGGTCGCTTCGGACTCATCCGCCCAGCGTGACGTTGATTTGCTGCCCGCCGCGCACTAGCGTGATGCGCCAGATGCGCTGGCGCTCGGCCGCCGCCTTTTCGAGGTCGCTGGTCTTGCTGATCTTCTGGTTGTTGACCGCCAGGATCACGTCGCCCTTCTGGAAGCCGACATTCGCGGCCGCGCTGTCGCCGCCGAGATCGGTGACCACGACGCCTTCGGTGTCGGCGTCCAGATGCAGCTCGTCGGCGAGCGCCGGGGTGATGGTCGAGACCTTCGCGCCCTGGAGAGGCGAGCGAGCGGTGATGACGAGTTCGTTGCGGCCGATATCGGGCGCGGCGTCCAGCGCGACCGTCAGCCTGACCGGCTTGCCGCCGCGCTGCACGTCGATCTGCGCCGTGCCGCCGAGCGGCCGTGTGGCGAAGCGATAGTCGAAGGCGTTGGGATCATCCACGGTCTGGCCGTCGATGGAGACGATCAGGTCGGAGGATTTCAGCCCGGCCTTGGCCGCCGGTCCGTTCGGAACGACGCTTGCGACCAGCGCGCCGGTGGGCGAACGCAGGCCGAGGCTTTCGGCGATCTCGGGCGTCACCGCCTGCAATTTCGCGCCAAGCCACGGCCGCTTCACCGCCTTGCCGCCGCCCTTTGCGGAGGCGACGACGACGCGCACCATGTTGGCGGGGATCGCGAAGCCGATGCCCTGCGAGCCGCCGGAGCGCGAATAGATCGCGGTGTTGATGCCCGCGAGCCTGCCGTTCATGTCGACCAACGCGCCGCCGGAATTGCCGGGATTGATCGCCGCATCGGTCTGGATGAAGAACTGGTAGTCGGTGATACCGACCTGCGTGCGCGCCAGCGCCGAGATGATGCCGTGAGTCACGGTCTGGCCAACGCCAAAGGGATTGCCGATGGCCATCACGACGTCGCCTACCATCAGCTCGTCCGAATTGGTGAATTCGAGAGCCGGAAACTTCTCTTTGGTGTCCTTGAGACGCAACACCGCGAGATCGCTGCGAGAGTCCTTCAGCACGATCTCGGCCTCGAACTCACGCTTGTCCGACAGCGACACCTTGACCTGGTCGGCGCCTTCGATGACATGGACGTTGGTGACGACGAGCCCGGACGCATCGACGATCACGCCCGAACCAAGTGAGCGCTGCACCTGCTCCTGCTGCTGGCCGGGCGCGCCGAAGAAGCGGCGGAAAATCGGATCGTCGAGCAGCGGGTTGCGGTTCTGCACTACCTTGGCGGCATAGACGTTGACGACCGCCGGCTGCACCCGCTGCACGATCGGCGCATAGGACAGCCGCAGTTCGGCGGGCGAGGACGGGACACGGCGGTCCTGCGCGGCGGCCGGATTGAAGTTGGCCGAAAAGGCTATGCACAGTGCCGTGACGACGGCAGCCCAGGTCGATCGAAACATTCCTACCTCTCGGAAAAGACGCCGGAATATAGGCGCGTTCGCCCGCTAATAGAAGGGTGCCCGGCGGCATATTCAGCCCCCTTTTGGTGTGTCCGGCCTGCAAGCCCTGCGTGCGAAATAGCAATTTGCCGGGGCTGTGGATTGGCATGATGCACGTCATCTTGCATGGTGGTGCAAGGCGGATTCGGTTGCGGCGAATTTACATCAGTGGGAACCGCGCAACCGGGCGCAGAGTCGCGGGGCAGTCATCGATCATACCTAGGCTCTCCGTTGCGACTTGAGGAAGTTCGTCAACCGATGGAGTCATGACGTGAGCAGGATCAGAATTGCAGCCACGGCGATCGGTCTCGCCGGCGCGCTGGCGGCCTCGCAGGCCCAGGCCCAATCGGCGAGCAGCAGCGATCAGGAGATCGCGCTCCTGAAGCAGCAGTTGAAGATGCTGGAGCAGAAGCTCGACAAGCTCCAGAGCCAGACCGCCGCGAACACCGCGGCTGCGGCCAAGGCCAGGACCGAAGCGAAGGCGGAGGCGAAAGCCGAAGCGCGTTCCGAAGCGAAGGCCGTCGTTGCCAATGCCAACGCGGCGATCCCGCTCAAGGGACCGGCGCCAGCGTCCGGCGTCGTGGTGACGATGCCGAATAACCGGCCGACCATCTGCACCGCCGATGGGGCGAACTGCGTGGGGATCACCGGCCGCGTGCATTGGGATGTCGGCGGCTATGACTATCGGCCCAACACGGCGGCGACCGTGCCGCAAAAGCTCGACAGCGGCGAGAACGTCCGTCGCGCGCGCATCGGTCTCGCCGGCAGATTCTTCAACGACTGGAATTTCGCGCTGGTCTACGACTTCGGCGGTTCCTCCGACGGATTTGGCGGCTCTGCGCCCGGCTCGCTACCCGGCGGCGGCGTCTCAGGCGTCGAGAACGCCTATCTCAGTTACACCGGCTTGAAACCGTTCGGCGGCAAGATGGCCATCGAAGGCGGCATCATGGACCTGCCCTACACCCTCGATGAGGCCACGAGCTCCAACGACATCATGTTCATGGAGCGCGCCTCAGCGGGCATCGTCGCGACCAGCATCGCCGCGGGCGACTTCCGCTCCGCCGTCGGCACGCGCTGGTACAACGACCAGCTCTGGATCGGCGGCTATGTCACGGGACCCTCGACCGGTGCGATCCATTCCGCGTCCAGCGTGGCACCGAACGGTACCTCCGAGCAGTATGGCGCCGTCGCCCGCGTTGCCGGCCAGGTCGTCAGCGGCAAGGATTACTCGCTCCATCTCGGCGGAAACGCCGAATGGCTGATCCAGCCGCCGCGCAACATGGTGACGGGTGCGCAGACGGTCACGCTCAGCGACCGCCCGGAACTGCGCATCGATCCGACAGCACTGGCTACCACCGGCGCGATCGCCAATGCCTCCGGCGCGCAGGTCTACAGCGTCGAAGCGGCCGCCACCTACGGACCGCTGATCCTGCAGGGCGAATATTTCTGGTACAACATCGACCGCAGCGCCAATACCGGCCTGCCGCCGCTGGGTGCGCCGAGCCTCAAATTCCAGGGCGGCTATGCACAGGCCGGCTACGTGCTGACGGGCGAAGGCCGCAGCTACAACGCGGCGAACGCGGCCTATGGCGGCGTCAAGCCCGCGCACCCGTTCTCGCTCGATGGCGGCGGCTGGGGCGCATGGGAAATCGCGGGACGCTTCTCGACCATCGACCTCAATGATCAATTCGGAACGGCCACCGGCATCGCAGGCGGCCGGCAGACCGTCTACACGGCGGCCCTGAACTGGTACGTCAACGGCAACGTTCGCTTCATGCTCGACTATCTGCATGGCACGGTATCGAAACAGGCCTCACCGGTCTCGGCCGCCGATGTCGGCTCGAAGTTCGACGCTGTCGCGATGCGAACCCAGTTCGCGTTCTGAGATGATCTCTGCCGGGAGCGGCACCGTCCGCTCCCGGAAATCTACGCGGCGCGCTTCGGTTTCTTTACGACGACCGGCGCCGGCGCGCAGGACAGCCGCTGCTGATGGCTCTCGCCCCAGGCCTTCAGGATGTCGATCACGGGCTTGAGGCTCTCGCCGAGATCGGAGAGAGAATATTCCACGCGCGGCGGCACCTCTGCGTAGACCTTGCGAATGACGAGCTTGTCCTCCTCCAGCGCACGAAGCTGCTTGGTCAGCATGCGCTGGGTGATGCCGGGCACCCGGCGGCGTAATTCGCCGAAACGCTGGGTGCCGTCTTGGAGGTGGTAGAGGATCACGCCCTTCCACTTGCCGTCGATGAGATCGAGCGTCGCCTCGACCGAGCATCCGGGACGACGGGCGAAGTCGCGCCGTTTCATGTGTGTTTTCCCAATAGTATCCAAACAGGGACTATATCCCCGAATTTACAGTACTTGCCAAATTAGAGCCAGAGCGACAGTTAGGACGGCAGGCGAGCACGCCATCTGATGGAGACAAGCCATGAAGGCCGTCGGCTACAAAAAGTCGCTTCCGATCGAGGATCGGGACGCGCTGATCGATTTCGAGATCGCCAAGCCCGAGCCCAGAGGACGCGACATCCGCGTGGCCGTGAAGGCGATCTCGGCCAATCCGGTCGATTACAAGGTGCGCAAGCGCGCCGCCCCACCCGAGGGCGAGACGAAGATTCTGGGCTATGACGCGGCCGGCGTGGTCGACGCCGTCGGTCCCGACGTCACGCTGTTCAAGCCGGGCGACGAGGTGTTTTACGCCGGCTCGATCCTGCGCCAGGGCACCAACTCCGAATTCCATCTGGTCGACGAGCGTATCGTCGGCAACAAGCCGAAAAGCCTGTCGTTCGCGCAAGCCGCCGCCCTTCCCCTCACCTCCATCACCGCCTGGGAGCTGTTGTTCGATCGGCTCGGTGCGGTGCCCGGCAAGAGTGTCGATCCGCGCACCCTGTTGATCACGGGCGGCGCCGGCGGCGTCGGCTCGATCCTGATCCAGCTCGCCCGCCGCCTCACCGGGCTGACGGTGGTCGCGACCGCGACGCGGCCCGAATCGCAAAAATGGTGCCTCGATCTCGGCGCGCATGCGGTGATCGACCACGGCCAGCCAATGAAGGAGCAGATCGAGAAGCTGAAGCTGCCGCCGGTCGCGCTGGTCGCGAGCCTCACCTTCACCGACCAGCACTACAAGGCGATCGCGGACGTGATGGCACCCCAGGGCAAGTTCGGCCTGATCGACGATCCCCCGGAATTCACCATGAGCACGTTCAAGGGCAAGGCGATCTCGGTGCATTGGGAATCGATGTTCACGCGCTCCTCGTTCCAGACCGCCGACATGATCGCGCAGCATCATCTGCTGGGCGATGTCGCCGACCTCATCGACAAGGGCGTGCTGCGCACCACGCTCGACCAGACCTTTGGCACGATCAACGCCGCCAACCTCAAGCGCGCGCATGCGCTGCTCGAGAGCGGCAAGTCGCGCGGCAAGATCGTGCTGGAGGGGTGGTAGATAATGCTGCGTAGGGTGGTTAGCCTTGCGACTGCGCGAAGCACAGTTCGCACGGCGCAACCCACCCTGCGATTCCGCGCTTGACGCTGCACTGCAGCCTTTACGCAATCGTGTTGACGATGCCGCCCTCGGCACGCAACGCCGCGCCGTTGGTCGCGGAGGCTTCCTTCGAAGCCGCATAAACCACCATGTTGGCGATTTCATCGACGCTGGCGAAGCGCTGGAGCAGCGAGCTTGGGCGATGCTGTTTGACGAAATTGGCCGCGGCCTCGTCGAGTGACTGGCCGTTCTGCTTGGCAAGATCCTTTACAAACGTCTCGACGCCTTCAGACATGGTCGGGCCCGGCAGCACGGAATTGACGGTGACGCCGGTGCCGCGGGTTAGCTGCGCCAAGCCTCGCGCGACCGAAAGCTGGGCCGTCTTGCTCATTCCATAGTGGATCATCTCGACGGGAATGTTGAGCCCGGACTCCGAGGAGATGAAGACGACGCGGCCCCAGTTACGCCCAAGCATGCCCTTCAAATACGCGCGCGAGAGACGCACGCCGCTCATGACGTTGACCTCGAAGAAGCGGCTCCAGTCCTCGTCCGGAATGTCGAAAAAGTCTTTCGGCTCGAAGATGCCGGCGTTGTTGATGAGGATATCGACCTCAGGCAGCGCCGCCACGAGTGCCTTGCAGCCCGCAGCGGTCGAGACATCGGCGGCGATGCCGCGGACCTTCCCGCCCACACCTTGCAGCTTGCGCACGACCGCATCGACCTTCTCCTGGCCGCGTCCGTTGATCACGACGCTAGCTCCCGAGCCGGCAAGACCCTTGGCGATGGCGTGGCCGATGCCGGCGGTCGAGCCGGTCACGAGGGCGGTCTTTCCGGAAAGGTCGATGTTCATGCGATGTCTCCATTGATGCTGACGGAGATATCGTGCGCTGCAAGGGCGGCCGCAATCGCCCCTCACCGACGCGTGAGGATTCAGTTGCGAGGCGGAAGCGTCCTGAGAAACGCGACCATGGCGTCGAAACGATGCGCGCCATGAGACGTCGCCGCGTCATACAAAAAAGCGGCGCCCAAGGGCGCCGCTTTCTGAAAACTCGCTACCGGTCGACTTACGCCGCCTCGGCTTCCTTTTCCTGCACCGGACCGGAGTCCTGGCCCTTGGCATCGACGTCGCGATCGACGAACTCGATCACGGCCATCGGGGCGTTGTCGCCGTAGCGGAAGCCGGCCTTGATGATACGGGTGTAGCCACCCTGGCGATCCTTGTAGCGGGGCGCGAGCGTGTCGAACAGCTTCCTGACCTGATCCTTGTCGCGCATCTCGGAGATGGCCTGGCGGCGCATGGCCAGGCCGCCCTTCTTGCCGAGAGTGATAAGCTTCTCGACGATCGGGCGCAATTCCTTCGCCTTCGGCAGCGTCGTGACGATCTGCTCGTGCTTGATCAGCGCGGCGCACATGTTGGCGAACATCGCGCGGCGATGCTCCGCGGTGCGGTTGAGCTTGCGATGAACCTTGCCGTGACGCATTTTTCTATTCCTTGAATTTCATTCGTC
This sequence comes from Bradyrhizobium sp. LB14.3, assembly GCF_040547985.1. Lineage (NCBI taxonomy): Bacteria > Pseudomonadati > Pseudomonadota > Alphaproteobacteria > Hyphomicrobiales > Nitrobacteraceae > Bradyrhizobium > Bradyrhizobium sp. LB14.3. The sequence continues at coordinate 505,433 of NZ_JBEPQT010000003.1, read as the reverse complement.
GCGACGGTTCGTCGGACTTGTTGCTCAGGTGGGCTGCCTGCGTTCGCCCGCAAAGGCGCGATGAATTCGCGCCTTTGCCTGTTGTAGTTCAGATCAGTAGTGATCCTCGAAGCGCTTGGCGAGCTCGTCGATGTTCTCCGGCGGCCAGCCCGGCACTTCCATGCCGAGATGCAGACCCATCTGGGCCAGCACTTCCTTGATCTCGTTCAGCGACTTGCGGCCGAAGTTCGGAGTGCGGAGCATTTCCGCTTCGCTCTTCTGCACGAGGTCGCCGATGTAGACGATGTTGTCGTTCTTCAAGCAGTTGGCCGAACGCACCGACAGCTCGAGCTCGTCCACCTTTTTGAGGAAGGCCGGATTGAAGGCGAGGTCCGGGATGATCTCCTGGGCGACTTCCTTGCGCGGCTCTTCGAAGTTGACGAACACGTTGAGCTGATCCTGCAGGATGCGCGCGGCGTAGGCCACGGAGTCATCCGGCGACAGCGCGCCGTTGGTCTCGATCGTCATGGTCAGCTTGTCGTAGTCGAGGATCTGGCCCTCGCGGGTGTTCTCGACCTTGTAGGAGACCTTGCGGACCGGCGAGTACAGGCTGTCGACCGGGATCAGGCCGATCGGCGCATCCTCGGGACGGTTGCGCTCGGCGGGCACGTAGCCCTTGCCGGTGGCGACCGTGAACTCCATGCGGATCTCGGCGCCCTCGTCCAGGGTGCAGATCTGCAGGTCCGGGTTGAGCACGACCACGTCGCCGACGGTCTGGATGTCGCCGGCGGTGACAGCGCCCGGGCCGGACTTCTTGACGACCATGCGCTTGGGGCCTTCGCCCTGCATCCTGATCGCGATGTCCTTGATGTTGAGCACGATGTCGGTGACGTCCTCACGGACGCCCGCGATCGAGGAGAACTCGTGCAGCACGCCGTCGATATGCACCGACTGAACCGCTGCGCCCTGGAGCGAGGACAGCAGAATGCGGCGCAGCGCGTTGCCGAGCGTCTGGCCGAATCCGCGCTCGAGCGGCTCGGCGACGATGGTCGCGAAACGGGTCGGATCGCTGCCGGGCTGCACCTGGAGCTTGTTCGGCCGAATCAATTCTTGCCAATTTTTCTGGATTGTCACTGTTTCACCCATACAGGCCAGTCAAACTGCTGCTGCAGACACTGGCGTTGGAGAAAGGCCGCAGATCATTCCCACGGCTTTGCAAAAAGTCATTGCGGGCGTCAGAGCGCCCGCAATTTGGTATCAAACGCGCCGACGCTTGCGGGGACGGCAACCGTTGTGCGGGATCGTGGTCACGTCACGGATCGAGGTGACGGTGAAGCCTGCGGCCTGGAGCGCGCGGAGCGCCGATTCACGGCCCGAACCGGGACCCGCGACTTCGACTTCCAGCGTGCGCATGCCGTGCTCCTGCGCCTTCTTCGACACGTCCTCGGCGGCAACCTGCGCGGCATACGGGGTCGACTTGCGCGAACCCTTGAAGCCCATCGTGCCGGCGGAAGACCACGCAATCGTGTTGCCCTGCGCGTCGGTGATGGTGATGGTCGTGTTGTTGAACGACGAGTTCACGTGCGCGACGCCGGAGGCGATGTTCTTGCGCTCACGACGACGAACGCGGGTGGCTTCCTTGCCCATAGAGTACCTTTCCTGGAGATCTCAAACGCCGCCGTAGTGCCAGCGGCTACACCTGATGGAACGAAAGGCGCGCGGCGAACGGGTCATCCCCCTTCGCCACACGCCGCGATCTGGATTCGAAAACTTACTTCTTCTTGCCGGCGATGGCCTTCGCCGGGCCCTTGCGCGTGCGCGCATTGGTGTGGGTACGCTGGCCGCGCACCGGCAGGCCGCGACGATGGCGCAGGCCGCGATAGCAGCCGAGGTCCATCAGACGCTTGATGTTGATGCCGACCTCACGACGCAGGTCGCCCTCGACGAGATAGTCGCGGTCGATCACTTCGCGGATCTGGAGCACTTCGGCGTCGCTGAGCTGATTGACGCGACGATCCTCGGGGATCTTCACCTTCTCGATGATCTCACCGGCAATCTTCTGGCCGATGCCATGGATGTACTGGAGCGCGATCAGAACGCGCTTGTTGGTCGGAATGTTCACGCCGGCAATACGGGCCACGGCCTTCTCTCCTGTCGCCGATCCCTCGTCAGGAATCTGGCTTTAAGTGCTTGGTTTCTCGGGCAGGTGTTCACAAACGCGAACACGACGCCCACCCCTGGTCTTCCTGGGGCCCGGCATCGTTTTAAACTATCCGACTTGGATGCGGGGCTTATTAGGGGATTCAGGGGGCTTTCGTCAACCGCCGCTAGCGCTTGGCTCGCTTTTTCGTGACCTTTTTTGCAGTCTTTTTGGCACCCTTTTTGACAGCCTTCTTGGCAGCCTTTTTGGTCGTCTTTTTGTTGGTCGCCTTCTTGCCGGCTTTCTTGACCGCCTTCTTGGCACCCGTCACGGCCTTCTTGCCGGCTTTTTTGGCGGATTTTGCAGCCTTTTTGGCTGTTCTGGTCGGCTTTTTGGCCGATTTCTTCGCCGCTTTGGCCTTTTTGGCCAGGGCCGCCTTGGCCGCGCTCCGGGCGCGGGTCCTGCCATGCGTCTTGGGCTCGACCGCTCCGAGCGCCAGGAGCTGGCGATGAATGGCGCGGGTGACCTCGTCGATGGCCATCATGCCGTCGATGGTCGAAAGCTTCCGCCGCTCGGAATAGTAGTGAATCAGCGGTTCCGTCTGGTTGCGGTAGCTGGCGAGTCGCTTGGTCAGAACCTCCGGAGTGTCGTCGAGTCGGACCTCCTCCCCGCGCTCCCGCATCTGGGCGACGCGAGTTTCGACACGACTCAGGAGCGCGCTCTCGTTGACGCGGAGCTCGATCACGGCGTCGAGCTTGAGGTGCTTGTGCTTGAGCAGCTCATCCAGCGCCTCGGCCTGCGGCACGGTACGCGGGAAACCGTCGAGGATGAAACCGTTTCTGGCGTCCGGCTGATCGATCCGGTCGGAGATGATTCCGACCACGACATCGTCGGGCACGAGGCCGCCGCTGGCCATGATCTCCTTGGCCTTGAGTCCGACCGGCGTTCCGGCCGCAACGGCCGCGCGCAACATCTCGCCGGTCGAGAGCTGGACGATGCCATAGCGCTGCACCAGCAGTTGCGCCTGGGTCCCCTTGCCCGATCCCGGCGGTCCCAGAAGTATGATTCTCATCGGCGTACGCCCCCCGCATTGGTGAGCGATACGTCGCGCACCCGTGTTTTGAAGTCCAACTACAGTGCAAATCATAATCGGCGCCGCACCGCCACCCATATCATAGGGGAGCAAATGGCCGGACGCCAAGAAGGCCTTTGAGATCAGTGTTTGCGCTACAGGGAGAGCCGCTCTTCCGATGCGACCGAATGGCTCGCTGGACGTCCCTGCAGGCGCCGCGCGTTGCTCGCGCGACGAATCGGGGGCGCAGTCGCGCCGCCCGAGAGGACGCCGCGCTTAACGGCGGCGGCCGCGCAGCTTCGACTTCCGGATCAGGCCTTCGTACTGATGCGCCAGCAGATAGCCCTGCACCTGCGCCACCGTGTCCATGGTGACGCTGACGACGATCAGCAGCGAGGTGCCGCCGAAATAGAACGGCACCGAGGCGTAGGAGATCAGGATTTCCGGGATCAAGCAGACGATCGCCAGATAGACCGCGCCAAGCACGGTGACGCGCGACAGCACGTAATCGATATATTCCGCGGTGCGCTCGCCGGGACGAATGCCCGGAATGAAGCCGCCGTGCTTTTTCAGATTGTCCGCGGTCTCGGTCGGATTGAACACGATCGCTGTGTAGAAGAAGGCGAAGAACACGATCAGCGCCAGATACATGATCAGGAACAGCGGACGGCCGTGGCCGAGCTGGGTGGTGATCCACTGGAACCATTCCGGCCCGCTGCCCGCGTTGAAGTTCGCAACCGTGGTCGGCAGCAGCAGCAGCGAGGAGGCGAAGATCGGAGGAATCACGCCCGAGGTGTTGAGCTTGAGCGGCAGATGCGAGGACTGGCCCTCGAACATCTTGTTGCCGACCTGGCGCTTCGGATACTGGATCAAGAGCCGGCGCTGGGCGCGCTCCATGAACACGATGAAGGCGATCACGGCGACCGCCATGATGATGACAACTAGGATCAGGCCGGTCGACATCGCACCCTGACGGCCGAGCTCGAGCATGTTGGCGAGCGCCGCGGGCAGCTCGGCGACGATGCCGGCGAGAATGATCAGGGAGATGCCGTTGCCGATACCTCGCGAGGTGATCTGCTCGCCCAGCCACATCAGGAACATGGTGCCGCCGGTCAGCGTGATCGCCGTGGACAGGCGGAAGAACATGCCGGGGTCGCTGACGACGTTGCCGGCGCCTTCGAGGCCCACCGCGATGCCGTAGGACTGGAACGCCGCGAGAATCACCGTGAGATAACGGGTGTACTGGTTCAGCAGCTTGCGGCCGGACTCGCCTTCCTTCTTCAGCGCCTCGAGCTGGGGCGAGACGGTGGTCAGAAGCTGAATGATGATCGAGGCCGAGATGTACGGCATGATGTTCAACGCAAAGATCGCCATGCGGTGAATGCCGCCGCCGGCGAACATGTTGAACATGCCGAGGATGCCGCCCGCCTGTGAGCGGAACACCTGCTCCCAGATGTTGGGGTCGATGCCGGGCAGCGGGATATAGGTCCCGAGCCGATAAACCAGCAGCGCACCCAGGGTGAACCAGATGCGCTTCTTCAGTTCGTCGGCCTTGGCAAACGCACCGAAATTGAGATTGGCTGCCAGTTGTTCCGCTGCAGAGGCCATCTTGGACTTTCTCCCGCCGCCTATTGCGCCGTTATGCCCGCGGCCGGGCTACATTATACCGGACACCGGACATTATCTGGGGCTACGGCTTCGATAAGTCCATCGTCCCGCATGCGCAAAGGCCCGCGAACCGCGGGCCAATGACGCAGTTGTTACGCCGCCTCGCCTTCTTCCTTGGCAGGCGCGAGGATCTTCACCGAGCCGCCGGCCTTCTCGACCGCTTCAATCGCGGTCTTCGTGGCACCATGGACTTCGATGTTGAGCTTGGCCTTGAGCTCGCCGCGGCCGAGCAGCCGCAGGCCGCCCTTGGGGCGGCGGAGCACGCCAGCCTTGACCAGCGATTCGACGTTCACGACGCTGCCGGAGTCGATCTTCTTGGCATCGACCGCGTCCTGGAGCCGGTCGAGATTGATCTCGACGAACTCGACCCGGAAGATATTCGTGAAGCCGCGCTTCGGCAGACGGCGATGCAACGGCATCTGGCCGCCTTCGAAACCCTTGATGCGCACGCCCGAACGCGCGGTCTGACCCTTGCCACCGCGGCCAGCCTGCTTGCCCTTGCCCGAACCAATGCCGCGGCCGACGCGCATGCGCTTCTTGCGCGAGCCGGCATTGTCGGCGATATCGCTGAGCTTCATCGCCCTGCTCCTTGTTTCTTGCGCATGACCTTCACCGAAAACGGGTCCCCGCTTTTCGGGATCGTGCGCCTTTGCTTACTTCTCGTCGACGATGCGAACGAGATGGTGAACTTTCAAGATCATGCCGCGGACCGCCGGAGTGTCCGGCAGTTCGCTGGTGCGGCCGATCTTGTTGAGCTTGAGCCCGATCAGCGTCGAACGCTGCGAGTGATGGCGGCGGATTGCGCTGCCAGTCTGCTCGAGCTTGATCGTCTTTGCGGTCGTAACGGCACTCTTGGCCATGGGCGTCTACTCCGAAAGCTTCCGTTATTCGGCAACCGCCTCGGCGTCGCCACCGATACGGCGGGACTGGAGGGTGGACACCTTGATGTTGCGGCGGGCAGCGACCGAGCGCGGCGAATCCTGATGCTTCAGCGCGTCGAAGGTTGCGCGAACCATGTTGTACGGGTTCGAGGAGCCGATCGACTTCGCGACCACGTCCTGAACGCCGAGCGTCTCGAACACGGCGCGCATCGGACCGCCAGCGATGATACCGGTACCGGCCGGGGCTGCGCGCAGGTAGACACGCCCAGCGCCATGACGGCCGGCGATGTCGTGATGCAGCGTACGGCCCTCGCGCAGCGAGACGCGTGTCAGGTTGCGCTTGGCGGATTCAGTTGCCTTGCGGATCGCCTCAGGCACTTCGCGCGCCTTGCCGTGACCGAAGCCGGCGCGGCCCTTCTGATCGCCGATCACGACCAGCGCTGCGAAACCGAAGCGCTTGCCGCCCTTGACGACCTTGGCGACGCGGTTGATGTGGACGAGCTTGTCGACGAACTCGCTGTCGCGCTCTTCCCTGCGTTCACGTCCGCCGCCGCGTTGATCGCGTCCACCACGTTGTTCGCGTTCTGCCATGGTTTTTCCAGTCCTTCAGAGGCTTACGCCTCAATCCTCAAATTCTGTTAGAAGCTCAGCCCGCTCTCACGCGCCGCGTCGGCAAGAGCCTTGACGCGCCCGTGATAGAGATAGCTGCCGCGATCGAACACGACTTCCTTGACACCCTTCTCGGCGGCGCGCTCGGCCAGCAGCTTGCCGACCGCCTTCGCCGCATCGATATCGGCGCCGGTCTTGCCGCCATCGCGCATCGACTTCTCGAGCGAGGAGGCAGAGGCCAGCGTCTCGCCCTTCAGGTCGTCGATGACCTGGGCGTAGATGTGCTTGGACGAGCGGAACACCGACAGGCGCGGACGGCCGCCACCGGAGCGGCGAAGCTTCAGCCGTACACTGCGCTTGCGCCGGGCATTCGTAACCTTGGCTTTCGACATGACCGGCTCCGTTACTTCTTCTTGCCTTCCTTGCGGAAGATGAATTCGCCAACATACTTCACGCCCTTGCCCTTGTAGGGCTCCGGCGGACGATAGGAGCGAATCTCGGCGGCGACCTGGCCGACGCGCTGGATATCGCTGCCCGTCACCGTGATCTCGGTCGGCTTCGGCACGGTGATCGTGATCCCTTCCGGGATCGCGTAGACCACGTCGTGGCTGTAGCCGAGCGCGAGCTGCAGGTTCTTGCCCTGCAGCGCGGCGCGGTAACCGACGCCGGTGATTTCGAGCTTCTTCTCGAAGCCCTTGGTAACGCCTTCGACCAGATTCGCGACCTGAGCGCGAGCGGTCCCGTACAGGGCCCGTGCGCGGTTGGTCTCGACCCGCGGGTTCACCTTGACCTGGCCGTCCTCGAGCTTCACCTCGACGTCGCTATGGACGACGAATTGAAGCTGGCCCTTCGGCCCCTTCATCTTGACGGTCTGCCCGTCGACGGCCGCGGTCACACCCGACGGCACCGCTACCGGCCTTTTGCCAACTCGTGACATGGATCAAAAATCCTTCTCAGAACACCGTGAAGAGAACTTCGCCGCCCACATTCGCTTCGCGCGCACTGTGGTCAGCCATGATCCCCTTCGGCGTCGACAACACCGAAATGCCGAGCCCGTTGTTGACCCGCGGCAGAGCCTTCACCGAGGCGTAGACACGACGCCCGGGCTTGGAGACTCGTTCGATCTCGCGGATGACGGGCTCGCCGTCGAAATACTTCAGCTCGATCTCGATCTCGCTGCGGCCCGAGGAGTGCTCGAGCGTGGCGTAACCGCGGATGTAGCCCTCGGTCTTGAGAACCTCGAGCACGTTCTCGCGCATCTTCGAACCAGGCGTGGAGACCTTGCTCTTGGAACGCATCTGAGCGTTGCGGATACGAGTGATCAGATCGCTGATTGGATCGTGCGTAGACATCTAAACGACCCTCCTTACCAGCTGGACTTCACGAGGCCCGGGACCATGCCCCTGGAGCCAAGGTCCCGCATTGCGATGCGGGACAGTTTGGTCAAGCGATAATTCGAGCGCGAACGGCCCGACAGCTCGCAACGCAGACGGATGCGGGTGGCCGACGAATTACGCGGCATTTCCGCAAGCTTCAGGGTCGCGGCGAACCGCTCCTCCATCGGCAGCGTCTTGTCGGCGATGATCGCCTTCAACCGCGCGCGCTTCGGGGCGGCGTTCTTCGTCATCCGCTTGCGCCGGTTGTTCTTCTCGACTGAACTCTTCTTTGCCATGCTTGGCTCCTGGGTATCCGCGTTTGAGAGGCTTTACGTCAGCGTCTCACTGCCGGAACGGGAAATTGAAAGCGGTCAACAAGGCCCTCGCCTCGTCGTCGGTCTTGGCCGTGGTGCAGACGGTGATGTCCATACCGCGCGATTCCGTGACCTTGTCGAAGTCGATCTCGGGGAAAATGATGTGTTCCTTGAGGCCGAGCGAATAGTTGCCGCGACCGTCGAAGCTCTTCGGATTCAGGCCACGGAAATCTCGGACGCGCGGCAGCGCGACCGTCACCAGGCGATCGATGAACTCGTACATGCGGGCCTTGCGCAGCGTGACCTTGCAGCCAATCGGCTGGTTCTCACGCAACTTGAAGGTCGCGATCGCGACGCGCGAATAGGTCACGATCGCCTTCTGGCCGGCGATCTGGGTCAATTCGGCAGCGGCGTTCTCGGCCTTCTTCCGGTCGTTGACGGAATCGCCAACGCCCATGTTCAGCACGACCTTGTCGAGACGCGGAACCTGCATGACGTTATCATAACCGAACTTCTCGGTCATTTCCGTCCGGATCTTCGCGTCGAATTCCGCGCGCAGGCGCGGCGTGTAAGCGGCCTCAGCCATCGATCTCAGCTCCCGAGCTCTTGGCGATGCGGACCTTCTTGCCGTCCGCCAGAATCTTGAATCCGACGCGGGTCGGCTTTCCGTCCTTGCCGACATACGCGATGTTGGACAGTTGGATCGGCGACTCTTTCGAGATGATGCCGCCCTCCTGGGCCTGCGTCTGCTTCTGGTGACGCTTGACCATGTTGACGCCACGCACGAGCGCGGTGCCGGCATCGGGGCGCACTTCGAACACCTCGCCGGTGCGACCCTTATCGCGGCCGGTCAGCACGATGACCTTGTCGCCTTTGCGGATTTTCGCGGCCATCACAGCACCTCCGGCGCGAGCGAGATGATCTTCATGTGGTTCTTGGCGCGCAGCTCGCGCGGCACGGGCCCGAAGATACGGGTGCCGACCGGCTCGGACTGATTGTTGATCAGAACGGCAGCGTTCCGGTCGAAGCGGATGACCGAACCGTCAGCGCGGCGGATGTCCTTGCGGACGCGCACCACGACGGCCTTCATCACGTCGCCCTTCTTCACCTTGCCACGCGGAATTGCTTCCTTGATCGAGACGACGATGATGTCGCCGATCGTGGCGTAGCGGCGCTTGGAGCCTCCGAGCACCTTGATACACATGACACGGCGTGCGCCAGAATTGTCGGCCACGTCGAGGTTGGTCTGCATCTGAATCATTGATGCACCTCGTCCTCTTCTCTTTGCGCCAGCCCAGCCGGCGCTCAACATTTCCCTGAAGTCAGTCGGCTAAAGCCAACAGATCAGGCGCTTTTCTTGTGTTCGCCCCGGATCACGACCCAGCGCTTCAACTTCGAAACCGGCTTCGATTCCTCGATCCACACCATGTCGCCCGGCTTGAACTCGTTGCTCTCGTCGTGCGCGTGGTAGTTCTTCGAACGGCGGATCGTCTTCTTGTAGATCGGGTGTGTGAAGCGGCGATCGACGCGCACCACGATGGTCTTGGCTTGCTTGTCGCTGACGACCACGCCCTGCAAAGTACGTTTCGGCATCTTCGTTAGCCTCTTACTTCTTCTTCGCGCGCGTCTGCGCGGCGACGGTCTTGATCCGGGCGATGTCACGGCGGGCCTCGCGCAGGCGCGAGGTGTTCTCGAGCTGCCCGGTGGCGCGCTGGAAGCGCAGGTTGAAACGCTCCTTCTTCAGGTTCAGGATGGCGTCATCCTGCTGATCGGGGCTCAACGCGCGGATGTCTTCGATCTTCATCTGGGCCATGGCCATTACTCCGCAATGCGCTCGACGAAGCGCGTCTTGATCGGCAGCTTGGCTGCCGCCAGGGTCAGCGCTTCACGCGCGGTCTGGGTGTTGACGCCGTCGATCTCGAACAGCACCCGGCCCGGCTTGACGCGCGCGACCCACAGTTCCGGCGCGCCCTTGCCGGAGCCCATGCGGACTTCGGCGGGCTTCTTCGACACGGGAACGTCGGGGAACACGCGGATCCAGACGCGGCCGGCGCGCTTCATGTGGCGGGTCAGCGCGCGGCGAGCGGCTTCGATCTGGCGCGCGGTGACGCGCTCAGGCTCGGTCGCCTTCAGGCCGAACTGGCCGAAGGCCAACGTCGCGCCCGAAGACGCAACGCCGTGGATACGGCCTTTATGCGCCTTCCGGAACTTCGTCTTCTTAGGTTGCATCATGGCTTCAAGCCCTCAAATTCTCTGTGCTGGCCTCAGGCCGCGTTGTCTCGGCGCTGCCGGCCGCCGCGATCGCCGCCGCCACCAGTCTCGCCTTCGGCCATTCTCTTGTCCTGGGCCATCGGATCGTGCTCGAGGATCTCGCCCTTGAAGATCCAGACCTTGACGCCGCAGGTGCCGAAGGTCGTGAACGCGGTCGCAACGCCGTAGTCGATATCGGCGCGCAGCGTGTGCAGCGGCACGCGACCTTCGCGATACCACTCCATGCGCGCGATTTCCGCGCCGCCGAGACGCCCCGAGCAGTTGATGCGGATGCCTTCCGCGCCGAGACGCATCGCCGACTGAACGGCGCGCTTCATGGCGCGGCGGAACGCCACGCGGCGCTCCAGCTGCTGCGCGATCGATTCCGCCACCAGCGTCGCATCGAGCTCCGGCTTGCGGATTTCGACGATGTTGATGACGACGTCGGACGAAGTGATGTCCGCGACCTTCTTGCGCAGCTTGTCGATGTCGGCGCCCTTCTTGCCGATCACCACGCCCGGACGAGCCGAGTGGATGGTGACGCGGCACTTCTTGTGCGGACGCTCGATCACGATGCGGGCGACAGCCGCCTGCTTGAGCTCCTTGTGCAGGATCTCGCGGATCTTGACGTCCTCGTGCAACAGCTTGCCGTATTCCTGCTTGCCGGCGAACCAGCGGGAATCCCAGGTCCGGTTGATGCCGAGACGCAGACCGATCGGATTGATCTTTTGACCCATCGTGTGCTCCTGCGTCCCTTAAGCCGCTGCTTCGGCTTCGACCTGACGAACGATGATCGTCAGCTGCGAAAATGGTTTGTAGACACGGCCCGAGCGGCCACGGCCGCGGGCGGCAAAGCGCTTCATCACCAGGCCGTTGCCGACGAAGGCCTGCGCCACGACGAGATCGTCGACGTCGAGGTCGTGGTTGTTCTCGGCATTCGCGATAGCCGATTCCAGGCACTTCTTCACGTCAACCGCGATCCGCTTGCGCGAAAACTGCAGGTCGGCAAGAGCAGAAGCCGCCTTCCGGCCGCGAATGAGCTGGGCGACCAGGTTGAGCTTCTGCGGGCTCACCCGAAGCATCCGGGCGACCGCCTTGGCCTCGTTCTCGGCGAGGCTCCGTTCGCGCTTAGGTTTGCTCATCGTTTAATCCTCAAGCCCTCTTGGCTTTCTTGTCGCCGGAGTGGCCATGGAAGGTCCGGGTCGGCGAGAACTCGCCGAACTTGTGACCGACCATTTCCTCGTTGACGGCCACCGGCACGTGCTTCTGACCGTTGTAAACGCCGAAGGTCAGGCCTACGAATTGCGGCAGGATCGTCGAGCGACGGCTCCAGATCTTGATGACGTCGTGACGGCCGGACGCGCGCGCGGCATCTGCCTTCTTGAGCAGAGAACCCTCGACGAACGGGCCTTTCCAGACTGAACGAACCATGTCCGGCGATCCTTACTTCTTCCGCTTGTGGCGGCTTAGGAGAATGAATTTGTTGGTCGACTTGTTGGAGCGGGTCTTCTTGCCCTTGGTCGGCTTGCCCCACGGCGTGACCGGGTGGCGACCGCCCGAGGTCCGACCTTCACCACCGCCGTGCGGATGGTCGATCGGGTTCATCGAAACGCCGCGGTTGTGCGGCTTGCGGCCCAGCCAGCGGTTGCGGCCGGCCTTGCCGATCGAGGTGTTCATGTGATCCGGGTTCGACACCGCGCCGATCGTGCCGCGGCAACGGCCGTGCACCAGGCGCTGCTCGCCCGAATTCAGACGGATGATCACGTAGTCCTGGTCGCGACCGACGAGCTGGGCATAGGTACCCGCGGAACGGGCGAGCTGGCCGCCCTTCCCGATCTTGAGCTCGATATTGTGGATGATCGTGCCGACCGGCATGTTGCCGAGCGGCATGACGTTGCCCGGCTTCACGTCAACGTAGTTGCCGGCGATGATGGTGTCGCCCACGGCCAGGCGCTGCGGCGCCAGGATGTAGGCCTGCTCGCCGTCCTGATATTTGATCAGCGCAATGAAGCCGCTGCGGTTCGGATCGTATTCCAGCCGCTCGACGGTCGCGGGAACGTCGATCTTCTCACGCTTGAAATCGACGGTGCGCAGCGTCCGCTTGTGACCACCGCCACGGAAGCGCACGGTGATGCGACCGGTGTTGTTGCGGCCGCCAGAGGAATGCTTGCCTTCGGTGAGCGCCTTGACCGGCTTGCCCTTGTAGAGAGCCGAACGATCGACCATGACCAGCTGGCGCTGGCCCGGCGTCGTGGGATTGAATGTCTTCAGTGCCATCGTCGTGCGACCTTACAGACCGGTGGTCACGTCGATCCGGTGACCCTCTTCGAGAGTCACGATCGCGCGCTTGGAGTTCGACTGCGAGCCGAGATTGCCGCGGAAGATCTTGGTCTTGCCCTTGCGGACCAGCGTGTTGACGCTCTTGACCTTGACGTCGAACAGCTTCTCGATCGCTTCCTTGATCTGCGGCTTGGTCGCCTTCGCGGCCACCTTGAACAGCACCTTGTTGTGCTCCGAGGCGATCGTCGCTTTTTCGGTCACGACCGGCGACAGGATCACGTCGTAATGGCGAGGCTCGATGTTCTTCGTCATTTGAAGCGCGCCTCCAGCGCATCGATGGCGGCCTTGGTCAGAACAAGCTTCCGACGGCGCAGGATGTCATAGACGTTGATGCCCTGGATCGGCAGCACGTCCATGTTTGGGATGTTGCGGGCAGCAGCGGCAAAGCCGTTGTTGAGCTCGGCACCATCGATGATCAGCGCGTTGGTCAAGCCCAAGCCGGAGAAGTGGCCCAGCAGCGCCTTGGTCTTGGCAGCTTCAAGCGCGGCCTTGTCGATCACGACGAGATCGCCGTCCTTGGCCTTGGCCGAGAGCGCATGCTTGAGAGCGAGCGCACGGACCTTCTTCGGCAGGTCGGTGGCGTGCGAACGCACCACCGGACCGAAGGCACGACCGCCGCCGCGGAACTGCGGCACACGGGCCGAACCGTGACGAGCACCGCCGGTGCCCTTCTGCTTGTACATCTTCTTGCCGGTGCGCCAGATCTCGGCGCGGCCCTTGGTCTTGTGCGTACCGGCCTGGCGCTTGTTGAGCTGCCACTGCACGCAACGTGCAATGATATCCTGGCGCGGCTCGAGGCCGAAAATGGTGTCGGAAAGCTGGACCGAGCCGGCTTCCTTACCTTCGAGGGTCGTGACCTTCAATTCCATCTCACGCCTCCTGCGCAGCCGGAGCAGCGTCCGCTTCGCCAGCAACCTTGAACTTGCCGGGCTTCGGAGCTTCCTTCGGCAGCGGCTTCTTGACAGCGTCGCGCACGCGGATCCAACCGCCCTTGGAGCCGGGAACGGCGCCTTCGACGAGGATCAGACCGCGCTCGACATCGAGTTGGACAACTCGAAGGTTGAGCGTGGTGATGCGGTCGACACCCATGTGGCCGGCCATCTTCTTGTTCTTCCAGGTCTTGCCGGGGTCCTGACGGCCACCGGTCGAACCGATCGAACGGTGCGAGACCGACACGCCGTGGGTGGCGCGCAGACCGCCGAAGTTCCAGCGCTTCATACCGCCGGCAAAACCCTTACCGACCGAAGTACCGGTGACGTCGACGAACTGACCGACGACAAAGTGGTCGGCCAGGATCTCGGCACCGACGGGGATCATCTGATCCGCGGAGACGCGGAATTCCTCGACTTGCCGCTTCGGCTCGACCTTGGCGACCGCGAACTGGCCGCGCTCCGCCTTGGGCATGTAAACGGTCTTGCGGCTGCCAGAACCAAGCTGGAGAGCGACATAACCGTTCTTCTCTTCAGTGCGGTGGCCTAAGACCTGGCAATTGCCGAGCTTCAGCACGGTCACGGGGATATGTTCGCCGGCCTCTGTAAAGACCCGCGTCATCCCGACCTTTTGTGCGATCACTCCGGAGCGCATCGGCGTGCTTCCTGTTCTTTCTGTCCGCTAGGTGCGAACGTGATCCAAAAATCTTAGAGCTTGATCTCGACGTCGACACCGGCGGCCAGGTCGAGCTTCATCAAAGCATCAACGGTCTGCGGGGTCGGATCGACGATGTCGAGCAGGCGCTTGTGGGTGCGCATCTCGAACTGCTCGCGGCTCTTCTTGTCGACGTGCGGCGAACGGTTGACGGTGAACTTCTCGATGCGGGTAGGCAGCGGAATGGGTCCGCGGACCTGCGCGCCGGTGCGCTTCGCCGTGTTCACGATCTCGCGGGTCGACGTATCGAGGATACGATGGTCGAACGCCTTGAGACGGATACGAATGTTTTGGCCGTTCATTGCCGTGGTCTCTCTTCAGTGGGGTGGCGAATAGCGAATAGCGAATGTCACATTCGCTATTCGCCGATCCCTATTCTCGTAATTACTCGATGATCGAGGCGACGACGCCGGCGCCGACGGTGCGGCCGCCTTCGCGGATCGCGAAGCGAAGCTTCTCTTCCATCGCGATCGGCACGATCAGGTGCACTTCCATCGCGATGTTGTCGCCCGGCATCACCATCTCGGTACCTTCCGGCAGATGCACGACACCGGTCACGTCGGTGGTGCGGAAGTAGAACTGCGGACGGTAGTTGGTGAAGAACGGAGTGTGGCGACCGCCCTCTTCCTTGGTGAGGATGTAGGCCTCAGCCTTGAACTTGGTGTGCGGCTTGACCGAACCCGGCTTGCACAGCACCTGGCCGCGCTCGACGTCCTCGCGCTTGGTACCGCGAAGCAGCGCGCCGATGTTGTCGCCGGCCTGGCCCTGATCGAGCAGCTTGCGGAACATTTCGACGCCGGTGACGGTCGTCTTCTGCGTGGCGCGCAGACCGACGATCTCGATTTCCTCGCCGACCTTGACGATACCGCGCTCGACACGGCCGGTCACGACGGTGCCGCGGCCCGAGATCGAGAACACGTCTTCAACCGGCATCAGGAACGGCAGGTCGACCGGACGCTCCGGCTGCGGGATGTACTCGTCGACGGCCTTCATCAGCTCGAGGATGGCCTCGTGGCCGAGCTTCTTGTCGGAATCTTCGAGAGCAGCGAGCGCCGAGCCCTTGATGATCGGAATCTTGTCGCCCGGGAAGTCGTACTTCGAGAGCAACTCGCGGACTTCGAGCTCGACGAGCTCGAGCAGCTCCGGATCGTCGACCATATCGCACTTGTTGAGGAACACGACAAGCGCAGGCACGCCGACTTGGCGGGCGAGCAGGATGTGCTCGCGGGTCTGCGGCATCGGGCCGTCAGCAGCCGACACAACCAGGATTCCGCCATCCATCTGGGCGGCGCCGGTGATCATGTTCTTCACGTAGTCGGCGTGGCCGGGGCAGTCGACGTGCGCGTAATGGCGGTTCTTGGTCTCGTACTCGACGTGCGCCGTCGAGATCGTGATGCCGCGCGCCTTCTCTTCCGGCGCCTTGTCGATCTGGTCGTACGCCGTGAACGTCGCACCACCCGCTTCGGCGAGGACCTTGGTGATCGCCGCGGTCAGCGACGTCTTGCCATGGTCGACGTGACCGATGGTGCCGATATTACAGTGCGGCTTGTTACGTTCAAACTTTGCTTTGGCCATTTGACTCTCCGTTCAATCGTCAGTTCGAGACCGACGACAATCAGGCAAACTTCTTCTGGACTTCTGCCGACACGTTGGCCGGCGCTTCTGCGTAGTGGTCGAACTGCATGGTGAAGGTCGCGCGACCCTGGCTCATCGAGCGCAGGTTATTCACGTAACCGAACATGTTCATGAGCGGCACCATCGCGTTGATGACGTTGGCGTTGCCGCGCATGTCCTGACCCTGGATCTGACCGCGCCGGGAATTCAGGTCGCCGATGACCGAGCCGGTGTAGTCTTCCGGGGTCACCACTTCGACCTTCATGATCGGCTCGAGCAGGACGGACTTGCCCTTCTGCAAGGCCTCGCGAAATGCAGCACGCGAAGCGATTTCGAAGGCGAGCGCCGACGAGTCGACGTCGTGATACTTGCCGTCGACCAGCGTCACCTTGACGTCCACGACCGGGAAGCCGGCGACCACGCCCGAACCCATCACGCTGTTGAGGCCCTTTTCGACGCCGGGGATGTATTCCTTCGGCACCGAACCGCCAACGACCTTGGATTCGAACTCGTAGCCCTTGCCGGGCTCGTTCGGCTCGACCACGATCGACACTTCGGCGAACTGGCCGGTACCGCCGGTCTGCTTCTTGTGGGTGTACTTGACTTCGGCCTTCTTGGTGACGCGCTCACGGAACGCCACCTGCGGCGCACCGATGTTCGCGTCGACCTTGTAGGTACGACGGAGGATGTCGACCTTGATGTCGAGATGCAGTTCGCCCATGCCCTTGAGGATGGTCTGGCCGGACTCCTGGTCGGTCGACACGCGGAAGGACGGATCCTCCGCGGCGAGCTTCGCCAGCGCCACGCCCAGCTTTTCCTGGTCGGCCTTCGACTTCGGCTCGATCGCGATCTCGATGACCGGCTCGGGGAATTCCATCTTTTCGAGGATCACCGACTTGTCGGGATCGCACAGCGTGTCACCGGTGCGCGCTTCCTTCAGGCCAGCCAGCGCGACGATGTCGCCGGCATAGGCTTCCTTGATGTCTTCGCGGTTGTTCGCATGCATCAGCAACATGCGGCCGATGCGCTCCTTGCGGTCGCGCGTCGAATTGATGACGCCGGTACCCGACAGCAGCGTGCCGGAATAGATGCGGCAGAAGGTGATGGTGCCGACGAACGGGTCGTCCATGATCTTGAACGCCAACAGAGCCAGCGGCTCCTTGTCGTCCGGCAGACGAACGATCTCGTTGCCGTCTTCATCGACGCCCTTGATGGCGGGCACGTCGACCGGCGACGGCAGGTAATCCACGACCGCGTCGAGCAAGGGCTGCACGCCCTTGTTCTTGAACGCCGAGCCGCACAATACCGGGAAGAACGCGCCAGTCAGCACGGCCTTGCGGATCAAGCGCTTCAACGTCGCCTCTTCGGGCTCCTTGCCATCGAGGTAAGCGGCAAGAACTTCGTCGTCGAGTTCGACGGCGGCTTCCAACAGCTTCTCGCGATATTCCTTGGCCTTCTCAACCATGTCCTCGGGAATATCGATGTCGACGAACTTGGCGTCGAGCTTCTCTTCTTCCCAGACCACGCCCTTCATACGAACGAGATCGACCAGGCCCTTGAAGTTGTTCTCGGAGCCGATCGGAAGTTGGATCGCGATCGGCTTTGCGCCGAGACGATCGATAATGTCCTGCATGCACTTGTAGAAGTCGGCGCCGGTCTTATCCATCTTGTTGGCGAAGACGATGCGCGGAACCTTGTACTTGTCACCCTGACGCCAGACGGTCTCGGTCTGGGGCTCGACGCCCTGGTTGGAGTCGAGCACGCACACGGCGCCGTCGAGCACGCGCAAGCTGCGCTCGACTTCAATGGTGAAGTCGACGTGGCCGGGCGTGTCGATGATGTTGAGACGCTTGCCTTCCCAGAACGCGGTGGTCGCGGCCGACGTAATCGTGATGCCGCGCTCCTGCTCCTGCTCCATCCAGTCCATCGTCGCGGCACCTTCGTGCACTTCGCCGATCTTGTGGCTCTTGCCGGTGTAATAGAGGATGCGCTCGGTAGTCGTGGTCTTGCCGGCATCGATATGTGCCATGATACCGAAGTTGCGGTAATTCTCTATGGCATGAACGCGGGGCATGGAGTGTTCCTTAGATTCCGTGTGTCGCCGTTACCAGCGATAGTGCGAGAAGGCGCGGTTGGCTTCCGCCATCCGGTGCACGTCTTCGCGCTTCTTGACGGCGTTACCCCGGTTGTTCGACGCGTCCAGGAGCTCCGCAGAGAGCCGCTCGGTCATCGTCTTCTCGTTGCGATCGCGCGCAGCCGAGATCAGCCAACGAATGCCCAGCGCCTGACGGCGCACCGTGCGAACTTCGACCGGAACCTGGTAGGTCGCGCCACCGACGCGGCGGGAGCGCACTTCGATCGTCGGCATGACGTTCTCGAGTGCCTGCTCGAACACGCCGAGCGGGCTCAGCTTGGTCTTGCTTTCGATGAGGCCGAACGCACCGTAAACGATGCCCTCAGCGACCGACTTCTTGCCGGCGTACATCACCGAGTTCATGAACTTCGTGACGATGATGTTCCCGAACTTCGGATCGGGAAGGACTTCACGCTTTTCAGCAGAATGGCGACGAGACATGGACTTGGTTCCCGCTTACTTCGGACGCTTGGCGCCGTACTTCGAACGACGCTGCTTACGGTTCTTGACGCCCTGGGTATCCAGAACGCCGCGGAGGATGTGGTAGCGCACGCCGGGCAAGTCCTTGACGCGACCGCCGCGGATCATGACCACCGAATGCTCCTGGAGGTTATGGCCTTCACCGGGGATGTAGCCGATCACCTCGAAGCCGTTGGTCAGGCGCACCTTGGCGACCTTACGAAGCGCCGAGTTCGGCTTCTTCGGGGTCGTGGTGTAGACGCGCGTGCAAACGCCGCGCTTCTGCGGGGACTGCTGCAGCGCCGGCACCTTCTTACGCGACTTCTGCACTTCCCGCGGTTGAGCGATCAGCTGGTTGATCGTCGGCATCCTGGCCTTACCCTTTTGTGTTCGCCGCAGCCCCTTTCGGGTCCGCTGTCTTGCCGCGGCCCGTCACCGGGTCCGCAAATTCTCCGGACTACCCGCCCGAGGGGCCGCCTTCCGCGGACAAACCGCACAAAGCGAAATCGCGCCAACCACTCATCACTGAGCGGAAAGCGCTTCGACGCCACAGAGGACCGCGACATTTGGACCGGTCAGCTTAAAGCTGCGGCCCGCGCATCGAGGTCATGCATCCGAATTCGATCTCGAGAGAACATGCTCAAGAGACCTAAAATCGCACTGGCATTGCCTAGCTATGATCGACAGCGTTTGAGCGGCATTCGTCGAGGTTGGTGCCCGCCTTGGTAACCCCAGAGGGATCAAGTGGGTGGCCCGTTCCGACGCTGGCGATGCTCACCGCCTGTCGTTAAGTGGCCGCTTTCTATAAGTGGGTGTCGGTCAAGTCAAGACGAAACGACAGTCAGAAGCGCTTCCCGCGCCTGTCGAAAACGCTTTCTGGCCGCCTCGCTGCGTCCTCCCGATATGGGAACGAAGAGCATGCTCCGCTACTGGAACCTATTTACATCCGGGTCAAATATACTTTTATAACCCTCGCTAAGGCTTTTTTTTCTGTTGGAGCGTCAATGTGCCGCCTTCGGCAGAGATTTGCGCCATGCGGTACACGGACATTGCCATTATCGGCGAGGGATTGTCCGGCTCGACCGCCGCCGCGATGCTCGGCCGTAGCGGCATGTCGACCGTCTTGATTGATCCGCATGAGAGCTATTCGGCGGACTTTCGAGTCGAAAAAATCAGCGGTCACACGCAACTCGAGCGATTCTTGCGGACTGGAATCGCCGAATCGGTGCTGCGCCGCGCGACCTTCGTGGGCGAGAACTGGATCGCGCGATTCGGCCGCCTCCTCGACAAGGCGCCAAGCCGGCAGTTCAACATCCTCTACGATTCGCTCGTCAACGCCGTCCGCGACGAAATTCCTGCCGGCGTCGAGCGCATCTGCGCCAAGGCCGTTTCGGTCGAGACGAGCGCGGAGCGGCAGAAGATCACTCTCTCCAACGACGAGCTGATCTCCGCCCGGCTGGTCGTGCTCGCCAACGGCCTCAACGTCGGCCTGCGCCATCAGCTGGGAATCGCGCGGAAAATCGTTAGTGCCTGCCATTCGATTTCGATCGGGTTCGACGTGGTGCCCGCGGGACGGGATTCGTTCGACTTCCCGGCGCTGACCTATTTCTCGGAACGGCCGAGCGACCGCATCCCCTACCTCGCTGTTTCCGATCGGCACGCGGATGCGCGCCAATCTGTTCGTCTATCGTGGCTTCGACGATCCTTGGCTACGTGAGCTGCGCCGCGCGCCAGCCGAGACGCTGAACGTCGCGCTGCCACGGCTCAAGCGCATCACCGGCCCATTCGAAATTCCCGGTGAGCTGAAAATCCGCCCGGTCGATCTCTATGTGAACGATGCAAGCGGCCAGCCCGGCCTGGTGCTGGTGGGCGATGCCTTCTCGACCTCCTGCCCCGCCGCCGGCACCGGCTGCGACAAGGTCTTCACCGACGTCGAGCGGCTCTGCAACGTCTACATCCCGCAGTGGCTGGCCTCCGACGGGATGGATACAAGCAAGATCGCGGCCTTCTACGCAGATCCGGTCAAGCGGGAGTGCGATGAATGGTCGGCGGCGAAGGCGTTCGACTTCCGCTCGGTCTCGATTGCGACAAGCCCCTACTGGACGGCGCAGCGCTGGGCACGCTTCATTGCCTGGTCGGTTCAGGGGCTATTGCGGCCGCTTGGAGGCGCAGTTCATCTGGAGCCGAACTTCCTCGGTCACTCCTCGTCGTCGTCCTCATCATCCTCGTCGAGGTCGTCTCCATCCTCGTCGCTGTCCTCGTCGACGTGAGCCGCCGCGCCATGCGGCTGGTGGGTCTGGTCGTTCCACAGCTTGCGATAGGTGCCGTTCGTGGCCAGCAGCTCGGCATGCGAGCCGCGCTCGATCGCCCTGCCCCCTGAAATCACGATGATCTCGTCCATCTCGACCACCGAGGACAGGCGGTGGGTCGACCAGATCATGGTGCGGCCCTTGGCGACCTTCAGCAGCGTGCGGTTGATCGCGGCTTCCGTGGTCTGGTCGAGTGCCGAGGTGGCTTCGTCCAGCAGCAGCACGGAGGGATTACGGATGACCGCGCGCGCGATCGCGATACGCTGGCGCTGGCCGCCCGACAAGGTATCGCCGCGCTCGCCCACCGACGTGTCGTATCGCTGCGGCAGGCTCATGATGTAGCGGTGGATCTCGGCCTTCCTGGCCGCCTCCTCCACCTCCTCGTCGGTCGCGCCCTCCTTGCCGAGCCGGATGTTCTCGCGGATCGACATGTTGAACAGCATGTTCTCCTGGAACACCACCGCCATGCTCCGGCGCAGCGAATCCAGTGTCACCTTGCGGACGTCGACGCCGTCGATGGTGACGCGCCCCTCGTCCGGCACGTAGAGCCGCAGGATCAGGTTCAGCAGCGTGCTCTTGCCGGAGCCCGAGGGGCCGACGATGGCGATGCGCTTGCCGACATTGAGCTTGAGGCTGAGATTGTCCAGCACCGGCGTCTGGCTGCCTTGGTACTGGAACGACACGTGGTCGAAGGTGATGTCGTTGGTGATGCGCGGCAGGTCGGGCGCGCCAGCACGATCGGCGCTGCGCGTCGGCTCGTCGAGCAGCTCCTGCATGTGACGGATCGCGGCTGCCGAGGAGATCGACACGGGAATGAAATGCATCACATGGGCGATGTTGTAGGACACCTCCCAGAACGCGCTCTCGAAGGTGACGAAGGTGCCGATGGTGATCTGGCCCTTGGTCGCCAGATACGCACCGATCGCGAGCACGACGATATGCAAGAGCAGCACCGAGATGGTGACCGTCCGCTCCACCATGGTCGACAGGAACGCCGCCGAGGCCATCCTGTTTCGTGTCTCGTCGTTGCGGAACTTGAAGAAGCCGAACATCCGGCGCTGCAGGCTGAAAGCCTTGATCACGGCCTGCGCCGCCACGTTCTCCTGCACCATGCCGAGCAGCGCGGACTCGTTGAGCTTCTGCTCGTAGTTCGCCTGAACAGCCTTCGGCGTGAGCATGCGCGGACCGATCAGCGTGATCGGAAACACCAGCAGCGCAACCACCGCGAGCTGCCAGTTCAGGAACACCATCAGGATGATCCCCGCGATCAACTCCAGGAACGGCAGTGCCGCGCTGTTGGCAAAGGTCTTGACCGAGCCCTCGAAGGCCGCGAGGTCGACGGAGAAGCGCGACAGGATTTCGCCGCGCTTGGTGCGGCCGAAATAGGCCGCCGGCAGGTCCTGGACATGCTCGAACAGCCGTTTGCGGACGTCGGAGATGATGCAGGCCGCGAGCCGCGCATCCCAGCGCTCGTACCAGATCGCGACGATCGAGGTGAAGATGCCGGCGACCGCGAGCACGCCGAGGATCTTGTACAGCGCCTGGAAATCCTCCTCGCCGAGCGCATCGTCGATCAGGAACTTCAGGCTGAGCGGCATGATGACGTTGAACAGCGTCTCGACGAAGACGCCGAACGCCACGAATGACAGCATCCGCTTGTAGTTCGTCAGATAAGGTTTGACGAAACCCAGGATGGTCGCGAGCGCGCCGGCGGCTTCGCGCGCGGTAAAGACGACGAGATCCTCGTCCTCATCGTCGTCATCGAGCTCCAGCTCGTCATCCTCCTCTTCTTCATCGTCCTCGTCTCCTTCGAGATCCGGCTTGGCAGTGGAGGCGAGCTTGTCGTCGAGCTCGGCCGCGTCTTCCGCGGCAAGCTTCTGGTTGTCGGGCGAGAGAGGCTTGGATGCCATGAAACCAACCGATGCTGACGGCCGGCATGACCGCAGAGAAAGCAGAAAATAGCGGCAACCGCCATTGCACCGATTCTATGCGATCAAGATGAATTCGGCAAAACAATTGGCGAAGGCGCCCGCTCGAAGCGGCTAGTCGTCTTCCTCGTCCTCGACCTTGTCGAAAAAGGAATAGCGCAAGGAGTCGGCGTCGGCATACCACTGACCCGGGCCCTTGTTGGCGGCGAGCGTCGCCTCCCAGAGCGCGTCGCTGCAGTCCTTGCGGTGCATCGACAGGTCGAAGCCGTTGCCGAAGAACAGCTCGGACCATTCCCACCAGGTGCCGAGCTTCTTGACACCGCGCAACAGGTCATAGCGGTCGATCACCACTGAAGCCATGTCCGAGGTGATCGAGCCGAACACGAGGCCGGTCTTGACCACGCGGTTCAGCTCCCGGATCGCGCGGACCACCTGCTTCGGGGAAACGTGGCAGAGGCTGGTCTCGAACACGAAATCGAACGCGCCGTTCTTGAACGGCATGTCGGTGATCGAGCCGAGCTTGTTGTATTTCTTCAGCGCCTTCGGCGTTTTGGCGTGGATGGCGCGGTTGTTCTCGATGCCGAAGGCGTCGATGCCGCGATCGCGCAGCGCACCGACCAGCTCACCGCTGGCCGAGCCCGCGACCAATAGCTTGGCGCCCTCGGTCTTGCCCCAGACGATGCCGATCAGCTTGGCCAGGTAATCGGGATCGGTGAAGTGACGCCACGCCTCGCCGTAGGGGCCGAGGCCGCGATAGTTCTCGAAATACTCGCGATCGACCTTGTCGGAGAGCGGCTTGTCGTCCTGCGCGCGCTCGCGGCGCAGGCGCATCATCTCGGTCAGGATGATGTCGGTCGCCGCGTCGGAGGAATCGAGCAGGCCATTCAGCGTCGAGTCGAACAGATAGTCGCCGACCACCACGATGCCGGGGTGCTCCTTCGGCTCGGGCCGGTGATTGGTCATGACGTCGCGCACGGGCAGACCGCCCGGAATCGCGTTCACCGACGACAGCCAGCGGTGGATCTTGCCTTCCATGCAATGCGCGCGCGCGTCGCCGAGCGAGGCCGGCAGCGATTTCAGCGCGGCATCGATCAGCTCCTGGTCCGACAAATTGGCGAAGGCCAGCGCATCGGAGCCGGGAATCAGCCAGTTCAAGACGCCGTGCTTGCCGACGTCGTGGCGCGCGCCCTCGTTGTAGACGCAGCAGCCACCGAAGGCCTCCGACATGAACCACGCGCCGACGATCTTGTCGCCCCAGAACGGCGTGTCGAACAGGATCGAGACGCGGAGGTAGTGCGCGGGACGGTCGAAGTAGGAGACGTGCTTGACCATCGACTTGCGGAGCTGCTCGCCTTCCCAGCCGACGGTGGAAAGCCAGGAATGCGGCAGGCACATCAGCACGAGATCGAAGTCCCGCGTCTCCGGTCCCTTGCCGTTCATCATCTTGAGCTGGTAGCGGCCGGTCGGCGCCTTGCCGACGGTGAGCACGCGGTGATTGAGCTGGATATTGGCGTTGACCTCCGACTGCAGGCATTCGATCAGCTGCTCGTTGCCGTTCTGGATGGAATAGAGGCCGATATAGCCGTCGACATCCATCAGATAGTTCTTGAGCGCGTTGAGGCCGTTGGTGTTGTGACTCTCGGTAGCGAGGTCCGAGCGCGCCATCACCTTGAAGAAGCGCTTTGCTGTTTCGTCCTCAACCTCCTCGTCGAGCACCTGCTCGGCGGTCTTGTAGGCCCAGGGGTTCTCGTTGTCGTGCGCGCCGACACCCTCGTAATATTCGATCGGCGTCATCGTCTCGGCGCAGCGCTTGCGGAACGATTCGATCGCGTCCGCGGTCTTGGCGCCGTATTTGCGGCGCATGCCCGGCACGTCGTCGAGGAGTTCGCCGCCGAACTGCACCTGCTCGGCATCCATGGGAATGGTCTGTAGTCCGAAATGTTGGATCAGCTCGCGCAGCGGATCCGGCCCGGTCATCGAGTAGTCGTAGATCTCGGCGACGCCAGCCTCGTACATCGCGGGCGCGGAATCGAATTTGCGCGTGACGATCTTGCCGCCGAGCCGATCGGACGCCTCGTAGATGGTGACGCGGCAGAGGTCCCCGAGCTTGCGTTTCAGGTACCAGGCGCTCATCAGCCCACCGGGGCCGCCGCCTACGATTGCGAGATCAAGCATGTCAGATCCGTGGTCTCCGGCCCCGCCCCCGTCACGGGACCCCACCGGTCTAAACTCCCCTAGCAGAAGCGCTTTTGCGGCTGAAGGAAAGATGAACAAATGTTGATCCTGCACCGCAGCAGGCAAACAAAGCAGCAAAAAGGCCGGCTTGCGCCGGCCTTTTCATTGTTCTCGGTAGTCCTACGGATGAACGATCATTCCGCGGGCGGCAGCGCCATCGGCTCGACTTCCGGCGCGGGCGACACGACGGCCGCCTGCTTCTCGCGCTCGTCGAGGATCATCTTGTCGCGCTTCACGGCGACTTCGCGGATCTTGGCCATGGAGGCGCCGGTGCCTGCCGGGATCAGCCGGCCGACGATAACGTTCTCCTTGAGGCCTTCGAGCGGATCGACCTTGCCGTTGACCGCCGCTTCCGTGAGGACGCGGGTGGTCTCCTGGAACGAGGCCGCCGAGAAGAAGGAGCGGGTCTGAAGGCTCGCCTTGGTGATGCCGAGCAGAACCGGCGTTGCCGTGGCGATCTTCTTGCCCTCTTCCTTGGCCTTCGCGTTGATCTGGTCGAACTCGATCTTGTCGATCTGTTCGCCCGAGATCATGTCCGTGTCGCCCTGGTCGGTGACTTCCACCTTCTGGAGCATCTGACGGACGATCACCTCGATGTGCTTGTCGTTGATGAGCACGCCCTGGAGCCGGTAGACTTCCTGGATCTCGTTGACCAGATAGGCCGCGAGTTCCTCGATGCCCTTGACCGCCAGAATGTCGTGCGGCGCCGGATTGCCTTCCACGATGAAGTCGCCCTTTTCGACGACGTCGCCGTCCTGAAGGTGGATGTGCTTGCCCTTCGGGATCAGGTACTCGCGTGCCTCTTCGGTCTTGTCCATCGGCTCGATCGAGATGCGACGCTTGTTCTTGTAGTCGCGCCCAAACCGGATGGTGCCCGCGATTTCGGCGATGATCGCCGCATCCTTCGGACGCCGTGCCTCGAACAATTCCGCCACCCGCGGCAGACCGCCGGTGATGTCACGCGTCTTGGCGCTTTCGGTCGAGACACGGGCGAGGATGTCGCCCGCCTGGACCTTGGCTCCGATGTCGACCGACAGAATGGCGTCGACCGACAGCATGTAGCGAGCATCGCCGCCACGGGCGAGCTTGAGCACCTTGCCGTCCTTGCCCTTGATCACGATGGCCGGACGCAGGTCCGCGCCGCCGCGCATCGAGCGCCAGTCGATGACCACGCGCTTGGCGATACCGGTGGCCTCGTCGAGCGTTTCCGAGATCGACTGTCCCTCGACCAGATCCTCGAAGCCGATGGTGCCTTCGACCTCGGTGAGGAGCGGACGGGTGTAGGGATCCCACTCGACGATACGCTGGCCGCGCTTGACCATGTCGCCCTCGTCGATGTGCAGGCGCGAACCGTACTGAATACGGTGCGTCGCACGCTCGGTGCCGTCGGCATCGACGATCGCGATCACCATGTTGCGGACCATTGCGACCAGGTGGCCGTCGCTGTTGCGGGCGATGGCCTTGTTCCTGATCACGATCTTGCCGTCGAAGTTGGATTCGACGAACGACTGCTCGTTGAGCTGCGCCGCACCACCGATGTGGAAGGTGCGCATGGTCAGCTGGGTGCCGGGCTCGCCGATCGACTGCGCCGCGATGACGCCGACGGCTTCGCCGTGGTTGACCGGCGTACCGCGGGCGAGGTCGCGTCCGTAGCACATGCCGCAGATGCCGTTGACGAGCTCGCAGGTCAGAGCCGAACGGATCTTCACCTCCTGCACGCCACCCTGGTGGATGGCATCCAGATGGCTCTCTTCCATCAGCGTACCGCGCTTGAAGATCACCTTGCCCGAGCTGTCACGCACGTCTTCGCAGGCCGTGCGGCCCAGGATGCGCGAGCCGAGCGAGGCGACCACGGTGCCGGCATCGACGATGGCGCGCATCTTGATGCCGAGCTTGGTGCCGCAGTCGTTCTGCGTGATGATGCAGTCCTGCGCGACGTCGACCAGACGACGGGTCAGATAGCCGGAGTTCGCGGTCTTCAACGCGGTGTCCGCGAGACCCTTACGGGCGCCGTGGGTCGAGTTGAAGTACTCGAGCACCGAGAGGCCTTCCTTGAAGTTCGAGATGATCGGCGTCTCGATGATCTCACCCGACGGCTTGGCCATCAGGCCGCGCATGCCGGCGAGCTGGCGCATCTGGGCCGGCGAACCGCGGGCACCGGAGTGAGCCATCATGTAGATCGAGTTGATGTCGGCATCCGCCCCGCTCGCCGTCTTCTTGGTCGAGGAGATCTCCTTCATCATCGCCTTGGCGATTTCTTCCGTGGCCTTCGACCAGGCGTCGACGACCTTGTTGTACTTCTCGCCATGGGTGATCAGGCCGTCGTTGTACTGCTGCTCGAAATCCTTCGCCAGCGTACGGGTGGTGTCGACGATCTTCCACTTGGAGTGCGGCACGACCATGTCGTCCTTGCCGAACGAGATGCCGGCCTTGAACGCGTTGTAGAAGCCGAGCGCCATGATGCGGTCGCAGAAGATCACCGTCTCCTTCTGGCCGCAGTGGCGGTAGACCTGGTCGATGACGCCGGAGATTTCGCGCTTGGTCATCAGCTTGTTGATGATCTCGAACGGAACCCGCGGATTCCGCGGCAGCAGGTTGCCCAGCATGACTCGGCCAGCGGTGGTTTCGATCCAGCGCTTGGAAATCTTGCCGGTCTCGTCAATGCCTTCCCACCGGTACCTGATCTTGGTGTGGAGGTGGATGACCTTCGCGTGCAGTGCGTGCTCGAGCTCAGCCATCTCGCCGAAGATCTTGCCCTCGCCGGGCAGGCCTTCGCGCATGATGGAGACGTAGTAGAGACCGAGCACGATGTCCTGCGACGGCACGATGATCGGCTGGCCGTTCGCCGGATGCAGGATGTTGTTGGTCGACATCATCAGGACGCGCGCTTCCAGCTGCGCCTCAAGCGACAGCGGAACGTGCACTGCCATCTGGTCGCCGTCGAAGTCGGCGTTGAACGCGGCGCAGACCAGCGGATGGAGCTGGATCGCCTTGCCCTCGATCAGCACGGGCTCGAACGCCTGAATGCCGAGGCGATGCAGCGTCGGCGCGCGGTTCAGCAGCACCGGGTGCTCGCGGATGACCTCGTCCAGGATGTCCCAGACCTCGGGCCGTTCCTTCTCGACCAGCTTCTTCGCCTGCTTCACCGTGGTGGACAGGCCCTTGGCATCAAGCCGCGAGTAGATGAACGGCTTGAACAGCTCGAGCGCCATCTTCTTCGGCAGGCCGCACTGATGCAGGCGCAGCTCGGGACCGACCACGATCACCGAACGGCCCGAATAGTCGACGCGCTTGCCGAGCAGGTTCTGACGGAAGCGGCCCTGCTTGCCCTTGAGCATGTCGGCGAGCGACTTCAGCGGACGCTTGTTGGCACCGGTGATGACGCGGCCGCGGCGGCCGTTGTCGAACAGTGCGTCGACGGCCTCCTGAAGCATGCGCTTCTCGTTGCGGATGATGATGTCAGGCGCGCGCAGCTCCATCAGCCGCTTCAAGCGGTTGTTGCGGTTGATGACGCGGCGGTAGAGGTCGTTGAGGTCCGAGGTCGCGAAGCGGCCGCCGTCGAGCGGCACCAGCGGACGCAGGTCCGGCGGGATCACCGGGACCACGGTCATGATCATCCATTCCGGCTTGTTGCCGGAGTGGCGGAACGCTTCCACGATCTTCAGGCGCTTGGCGAGCTTCTTGTGCTTGATGTCGGAGTCGGTCTCCTGCATCTCCGCGCGCAAGGTCAGTTCGAGCTTCTCGAGATCCATGCCCTTGAGCAACTCTCGGATCGCTTCCGCGCCGATCATGGCGGTGAAGGAATCCTGGCCGTACTCGTCCTGCGCCTTCAGATACTCGTCTTCCGACAGCAGCTGACGGTCCTTCAGCGCGGTGAGGCCCGGCTCGAGCACGACGTAGTATTCGAAGTAGAGAATCCGCTCGAGATCCTTGAGCGTCATGTCGAGCAGGAGGCCGATGCGCGAGGGCAGCGACTTCAGGAACCAGATGTGGGCAACGGGGGCTGCGAGCTCGATATGGCCCATGCGCTCGCGCCGGACGCGCGACAGCGTGACCTCGACCGAGCACTTCTCGCAGATGATGCCCTTGTACTTCATGCGCTTGTACTTGCCGCACAAGCACTCGTAGTCCTTGATCGGCCCGAAGATGCGGGCGCAGAACAGGCCGTCGCGCTCGGGCTTGAAGGTACGGTAGTTGATGGTTTCCGGCTTCTTGATCTCGCCGTACGACCAGGACAGAATCTTCTCAGGGCTCGCGATCGAGATCCGGATCTGGTCGAAGACCTGAGCCGGCGTCGTCGGATTAAAGAGATTCATAATTTCTTGGTTCATCGTCTTCTCCTCGCGTGCCGGTCGCCTCCGGCAGCAAATTCGAAAATCACTATGCGGGGCGCCCTGCCCTCGCGACTCGGGGACTAGGCGCCGATGCCCGGCCGTTCAGGCCGGGCATGAGGGTCGTCTTACTCGGCCGCTTCCGCCGTCCCCGGTCCGACCTTGGAATTGTGCAGGTCGACGTTGAGGCCGAGCGAGCGCATTTCCTTGACCAGCACGTTGAACGATTCCGGAATACCGGCCTCGAAGGTGTCGTCGCCACGCACGATCGCCTCGTACACCTTGGTACGGCCGGCGACGTCGTCCGACTTCACGGTCAGCATTTCCTGGAGCGTGTACGCCGCGCCGTAAGCCTCGAGCGCCCACACTTCCATTTCGCCGAAGCGCTGGCCGCCGAACTGCGCCTTGCCGCCCAGCGGCTGCTGGGTGACGAGCGAGTACGGACCGATCGAACGCGCGTGGATCTTGTCGTCGACGAGATGGTGCAGCTTGAGCATGTAGATGTAGCCCACCGTCACCTTGCGATCGAAGGCATCGCCGGTGCGGCCGTCATAGACGGTCGACTGACCCGAAGCGTCGAGACCGGCAAGCTTCAGCATCTCCTCGATGTCCGCTTCCTTGGCGCCGTCGAACACCGGCGTCGCGATCGGCACGCCGCGGCTCAGATTGTGGCCGAGCTCGATCAACTCGTTGTCGTTGAGCGACTTGATCGTCTCGTCCTCGCCGTAGACCTTCTTCAAGGTTTCCTTCAGCGGCTTGATGTCCTGCCTCGACAGGTAGGCATCGACCGTCTGGCCGATACGCTTGCCGAGGCCGGCACAGGCCCAGCCGAGAT
This sequence comes from Bradyrhizobium sp. LB14.3, assembly GCF_040547985.1. Taxonomy (NCBI): domain Bacteria; kingdom Pseudomonadati; phylum Pseudomonadota; class Alphaproteobacteria; order Hyphomicrobiales; family Nitrobacteraceae; genus Bradyrhizobium; species Bradyrhizobium sp. LB14.3. Next base: position 475,315 of record NZ_JBEPQT010000003.1, on the reverse strand, counting down.
GGGTCTCGAGGATCTGTCCAACGTTCATGCGCGAGGGCACGCCGAGCGGATTGAGCACGATGTCGGCATGCGTACCGTCTTCGAGGAACGGCATGTCCTCGATCGGCACGATCTTCGACACCACGCCCTTGTTGCCGTGGCGGCCGGCCATCTTGTCGCCGGGCTGGATCTTGCGCTTCACCGCGACGAAGACCTTGACCATCTTCATCACGCCGGGCGGCAACTCGTCACCGCGCTGAAGCTTTTCGACCTTGTCGAGGAAGCGCTGTTCCAGCCCCTTCTTCGACTCGTCGTACTGCTTCCGCATGGCCTCGATCTCGGCCATCAGCTTGTCGTTCGGCGAAGCGAACAGCCACCACTGCGACTTCGGGTACTCCTCGAGCACCGCACGGGTGATCTTGGTGTCCTTCTTGAAGCCCTTCGGACCGGCGATGCCCTGCCGTCCCTCGAGCAGCTCGGCAAGACGGTTGTAGACGTTGCGGTCCAGAATCGCCTGCTCGTCGTCGCGGTCCTTGGCCAGACGTTCGATCTCTTCCCGCTCGATCGCCAGCGCACGCTCGTCCTTGTCGACGCCGTGACGGTTGAACACGCGCACTTCGACGATGGTGCCCTGCACGCCCGGAGGAACGCGCAGCGAGGTGTCGCGAACGTCGGAAGCCTTTTCACCGAAGATGGCGCGCAGGAGCTTTTCTTCCGGCGTCATCGGGCTTTCGCCCTTCGGAGTGATCTTGCCGACCAGGATGTCGCCGGCGCGCACTTCCGCGCCGATGTACACGATACCGGCTTCGTCGAGGTTCTTCAGCGCTTCTTCCGACACGTTCGGAATGTCGCGGGTGATCTCCTCGGGCCCGAGCTTGGTGTCGCGGGCCATCACCTCGAACTCCTCGATGTGAATCGAGGTGAAGACGTCTTCCTTCACGATCCGCTCGGAGAGCAGGATCGAGTCTTCGAAGTTGTAGCCGTTCCACGGCATGAACGCGACCAGCACGTTGCGGCCGAGCGCGAGCTCGCCGAGATCGGTCGACGGGCCGTCGGCGATGATGTCGCCCTTCTTGACGATGTCGCCGACCTTCACCAGCGGACGCTGGTTGATGCAGGTCGATTGGTTCGAGCGCTGGTACTTCATCAGCCGGTAGATATCGACGCCCGACTTGGTCGGATCGAGATCTTCCGTGGCGCGGATGACGACACGGGTTGCGTCGATCTGGTCGATCACGCCCGAACGGCGCGCCGCGATCGCAGCACCCGAGTCACGCGCAACCACGCCTTCCATGCCGGTGCCGACGAACGGCGCCTCGGCACGAACCAGCGGCACCGCCTGGCGCTGCATGTTCGAGCCCATCAGCGCGCGGTTGGCGTCGTCGTTCTCGAGGAACGGGATCAGCGCGGCTGCGACCGAAACGAGCTGCTTCGGCGACACGTCCATGTAGTCGACCTTGTCCGGGGTCACCGGCAAGACTTCGCCGGCGTGACGGCAGACCACGAGATCTTCGGTGAAGCGGCCCTTCGGATCGAGCGGCACGTTGGCCTGCGCGACCGTGTAGCGACCCTCTTCCATCGCCGAGAGGTACACGACCTCGTCGGTGACGCGCCCGTCCTTGACCTTGCGGTAAGGCGTCTCGACGAAGCCGTACTTGTTCACGCGCGCGAAAGTCGCGAGCGAGTTGATCAGGCCGATGTTCGGACCTTCCGGCGTCTCGATCGGGCAGATGCGGCCGTAATGCGTCGGATGCACGTCGCGCACCTCGAAGCCGGCGCGCTCGCGGGTCAGACCGCCCGGTCCAAGCGCCGAGAGACGGCGCTTGTGGGTGATCTCCGACAGCGGGTTGGTCTGGTCCATGAACTGCGAGAGCTGCGAAGAGCCGAAGAACTCGCGCACGGCGGCGGCCGCCGGCTTCGCGTTGATCAGGTCCTGCGGCATGACCGTGTCGATGTCGACCGAGGACATGCGCTCCTTGATCGCGCGCTCCATGCGGAGCAAGCCGATGCGGTACTGGTTCTCCATGAGCTCGCCGACCGAACGCACACGGCGGTTGCCGAGATGGTCGATGTCGTCGATCTCGCCCTTGCCGTCGCGCAAATCCACCAGCGTCTTGATGACGGAGAGGATGTCTTCCTTGCGCAGCGTGCGCTGGGTGTCGGGCGCATCGAGGTCGAGGCGCATGTTCATCTTGACGCGGCCGACCGCGGAGAGGTCGTAACGCTCGCCGTCGAAGAACAGCGACTGGAACATTGCCTGCGCCGAATCCAGCGTCGGCGGCTCGCCCGGACGCATCACGCGGTAGATGTCGAACAGCGCGTCCTCGCGCGTCATGTTCTTGTCGGCCGAAAGCGTGTTGCGGATGTAAGCGCCGACATTGACGTGGTCGATGTCGAGCAGCGGCAGCTCCTTGTAGCCGTGCTCATTGAGAGCCTTCATCGACTTGTCGGTGATCTCTTCACCGGCTTCCGCGTGGATCTCGCCGGTCTTCGGATTGACGAGGTCCTCGGCGATGTAGTTGCCGACGAGCTCCGCATCCGACAGGCGCAGCGCCTTCAGGCCCTTCTCCTGCATCTGGCGCGCACCGCGCACGGTGAGCTTCTTGCCGGCTTCGAGCACGACCTTGCCGGTATCGGCGTCGATCAGGTCGTTGATGGTCGAGTAGCCGCGGAAACGATTGGCGTCGAACGGAACACGCCAGCCTTCCTTGATCCGCTTGTACTGGATCTTCTTGTAGAAGGTGCTGAGGATCGCCTCGCCGTCGAGGCCGAGCGCGAACATCAGCGACGTCACCGGAAGCTTGCGGCGACGGTCGATACGCGCATAGACGATGTCCTTGGCGTCGAACTCGATGTCGAGCCATGAGCCGCGATACGGGATCACCCGGGCGGCGAACAGCAGCTTGCCCGAGGAATGGGTCTTGCCCTTGTCGTGGTCGAAGAACACGCCGGGCGAGCGGTGCATCTGCGAGACGATGACGCGCTCGGTGCCGTTGACGATGAAGGTGCCGTTCATCGTCATGAGCGGGATGTCGCCCATGTAGACGTCCTGCTCCTTGATGTCCTTGACCGACTTCGCGCCGGTTTCCTCGTCGATATCGAACACGATGAGGCGCAGCGTCACCTTGAGGGGTGCCGCGAAGGTCATGCCGCGCTGGCGGCACTCGTCGACGTCGTATTTCGGCGGCTCGAACTCGTAGCGGACGAATTCCAGCATCGAGGTGCCCGAGAAGTCAGAGATCGGGAACACCGAGCGGAACACTGCCTGCAAGCCCTCATCGGACCGCCCGCCCTGGGGCTCGTCGACCATCAGGAACTGGTCATAAGATGCCTTCTGAACCTCGATGAGGTTCGGCATCTCGGCAACTTCCTTGATGTGTCCGAAGAACTTGCGAACGCGTTTGCGACCGGTGAATGTCTGCTGCGCCATCGTGGCCTCTCATTTTCGGCGCCCGATCTGGGCGCGCCGTCCGGAACGCGGCTACCGCCGCTCCCCGGGTTGAATTTTTCGAACCCGCTTTGGAGGACCGGAGACTCAGTTTCAGGTAGAAATGTCCTGAATCTGTTCTTCAGACCTTCAAAACGCAAAACGACGCGCGGGGCGCAGTAGCGCGCCCGCCCGTCACAACCATTCTCTTCACGGACTGCAAAAGCCCGAAATAGCTTGCTCTCCCAACGGCTTACAGGGAAACCCGGCATCCCTGCCCACCGCGCTTTCGTGCTGTCGACCCGATATGGGACGACAGTAGTGCAGATTCGAGGGGTAAAGCCTCAAATCCCCACACTTTTTCGTGTTCGACCTGCGTCGGGCCGTTCCGTCGCACGCCTTTTGCATCTGGCCCACTCTTTCGGGGAGTGGACCGAGATCCCGGCTTCGCTGATGCTCACCGGGATCTCGTATCAGTAAGCGTTGCTTACTTGAGCTCGACCTTCGCGCCAGCCTTCTCGAGCTGGGCCTTGAGCTTCTCGGCTTCGTCCTTGTTCACGCCTTCCTTGACAGGCTTCGGCGCGCCCTCGACGAGGTCCTTTGCTTCCTTCAGGCCCAGGCCGGTGATGGCGCGGACTTCCTTGATGACCTCGATCTTCTTGTCGCCGGCGGCGGCAAGAACGACCGTGAACTCGGTCTTCTCTTCAACCGGAGCGGCGGCAGCGCCACCACCAGCCGGACCGGCCACGGCGACAGCCGCGGCAGCCGAAACGCCCCACTTCTCTTCGAGGAGCTTCGCGAGTTCGGCAGCTTCGAGCACGGTGAGGCCCGAGAGGTCGTCAACGATCTTCTGCAAGTCAGCCATTGTTCAGTTTCCTTGAATGTAATCTGGTTCGGGTTTGAGTTTTGCGAAGGGCGTCAGGCCGCTTCGCCCTTTGAGGCATAAGCCTGGATGACGCGCGCGAGCTTGCCCGCGGGCGCATTGGCGAGCTGAGCGATCTTGGTCGCCGGGGCCACAAGAAGGCCGACGATCTTGGCGCGCAGTTCGTCAAGCGACGGCAGCGAGGCAAGTGCCTTCACGCCGTCGACATTCAGGACGGTCGTTCCCATCGAGCCGCCAATGATGACGAACTTTTCGTTCGCCTTGGCGAATTCGACGGCGACCTTTGGCGCCGCTACCGGATCGTCCGAAGTGGCGATCACAGTCGGTCCCTTCAACATGGAACCGATGGCAACGACGTCAGTGCCTTCAAGAGCAATTTTGGCGAGACGGTTCTTCGAGACCTTCACCGAGGCGCCAGCCTGCTTCATCTGCATGCGCAGCTTCTGCATCTGGACAACGGTCAGGCCGGAATATTGGGCAACGACCGCGACGCTCGTGGCCTTGAAGATGCCATTGAGCTGTTCGACCGCTTCCTTTTTTGCCGCTCGTTCCACAGCAAGCTCTTTCCGGTTGGCGGTCATCGCGAGAAACGGGACCACCGGGTTGCACCCATCGTCCCACCCAAAACCTGAACCTCTGGGCCAAAACCCTTCGGACACGCGCCGGGCGAGACGACAATTCAAAGCCTGCCCTCCGGGAGCCCATTGGAGCCCACGGCGTGTCGAGGTCCGAACCAAACCCATTCCGCAGCCAACCCTAAGGTGGACACGAAGTGAAATCTGGTCTTCACCCGTCTATGCAGGCCACGCGATTAAGCCGTTGAGAAATCGAGATTCCCCGCAGGCGCCTGCAGTCTTGGACAGGACAAGGTCAGCCGGCGAACCGCCCGACCCCTGCCCGCATTCCACCATCCAACGGGTTTTCTTTCCTTTTCCGGCAAATCCTTGCGGACGTCCTGAAAAGGAATGATCTCCTGTCGTATCGGGTTTTTCGGAATGCGTGCACGAACGCGCCAGCCAAGGCCGGTACGTCCGGAAGCGGTTCTTTAACCGCTCAGGGCCGGCTTGCCAAGAGCAAAATTCACACCAGTTCCAATCCGTTGCCGCTGGCGCTTGACCCGGGCCGACAAGGGTCGATTCGGGCTCATTTGACCCCATAAGGCAGCGGCTTGCCCTCGAAAAACGCGGTCAGGTTCGCCAGCACGCAGCTCTGCATGGCAACATGCGATTCGAGGGTATGGCCGCCGATATGGGGGGCGAACACCACATTGGGCAGCGCCGTCAGCGCGTCGGGCGCGTGCGGTTCCTTGTCGTAGACGTCGAGACCCGCGCCGGCGATGGTCTTCTCGGTGAGAGCCGTCACCAGGGCAGTCTCGTCGATCACCGAGCCACGGGAGATGTTGACGACGTAGCCGTCCGCCCCGAGGCGCCTGAGGATATCGGCGCTGACGGCGTGCTGGGTCTCGGCCCCTGCCCGGACCGCGATAATCAGCACGCTGCTCCAGTCGGCGAGCGCCTCCAGCGTCGGGAAATATTGATAGGGCAGATCGTGTTTGCTGCGGCTGAAATAGCCGATTTCGCTCTCGAAGGCGGCGCAGCGCGCCGCGATCTTGCGGCCGATCTCGCCCATGCCGTAGACGCCGATGCGGCGGCCGGGCATGCCGGCCTGCGGGCGCATCATCGGCGACTGCTTTGAGGCAGCCCAATCGCCGCTGCGGACATATTGGTCGGCAACCAGGATCCGTCGCGTCGTCGCCAGCATCAAGGTCATCGCGATATCGGCGACCGAGGCCGCATTGGCGCCGGGGCTGTGGCCGACCGCAATGTTGCGCGCGGCGGCGGCCTTCAGATCGACGCCGTCATAGCCGGTGCCGTAGCAGACGATGGTGCCGAGCTTTGGAAACAGGTCCATCGCCTCCGCGCCGAGCGGCGTGCCGCCCGCGGTGAGCACCGCGCGGATGCCACCGAGCTCGTCGGCCGAAAACACCTCGCGCGCGGGCTTGCCGCCGGTGTCGAGCAGATCGAACCGCTCGGCGAAGCGCGCCATCATCGTTTTGGGAAAGCGCGAGTAGATCAGGACCTTGTCAGTCATTGTTCTTGTTTCCAGTGAACACCGTCACAAACGACGAGGGGCGGAATCGGTTGCCCGATTCCGCCCCTCGCCTCATGCATTTACAAACCCTAGCCGAGAATGGTGCCCGGCTCGACCTTCACGCCGGGGCCCATCGACGAGGACACCGCAACGCGCTGGATGTAGGTGCCCTTGGAACCAGCCGGCTTGGCCTTAGAGACAGCGTCAGCCAGGGCCTTGATGTTCTCGACCAGTTTCTCCTCGGAGAACGAGGCCTTGCCGACGCCGGCCTGCAGGATGCCGGCCTTCTCGACACGGAACTCGACCGAGCCGCCCTTGGCACCCTTCACCGCGCCAGTGACGTCCATGGTCACGGTGCCGATCTTCGGGTTCGGCATCAGGCCGCGCGGGCCCAGCACCTTACCGAGACGGCCGACCAGCGGCATCATGTCGGGGGTCGCGATACAACGATCGAAATCGATCGTGCCGTTCTGCACCTTTTCGACCAGGTCTTCGGCGCCGACGACGTCGGCACCCGCAGCCTTGGCTTCGTCGGCCTTGGCGCCACGGGCGAACACGCCGACGCGGAGCGTACGGCCGGTGCCGTTCGGCAGGGTCACGACGCCGCGGACCATCTGGTCGGCGTGACGCGGATCGACGCCGAGATTGATCGCGACCTCAATGGTCTCGTCGAACTTCGCTTTCGCGCGTTCCTTGACCATCTTGATGGCGTCCGCGAGCGGGTAAAGCTTTTCGCGATCAACACCTTCGCGGGCTTTGTTCAAACGCTTTCCGATTGCCATGACCGCTTACCCTGCCACTTCCAGACCCATCGAGCGGGCAGAGCCCTCGACCATCTTCATGGCCGATTCGATGGTATCGCAATTGAGATCCTTCATCTTCTTCTCGGCGATCTCGCGCACTTGCGCCTTGGTCACCGCGCCGGCCTTGTCGCGGCCCGGCGCCTTCGAGCCGGACTGGATCTTGGCAGCTTGCTTGAGGAAGAAGGACATCGGCGGCGTCTTCATCTCGAAGGTGAAGGAACGGTCCGCATAGATGGTGATGACCACCGGGATGGGGGTGTTCTTCTCTTCCTTCTGGGTCTGGGCGTTGAACGCCTTGCAGAACTCCATAATGTTGAGACCGCGCTGACCAAGCGCGGGACCGATCGGGGGCGAAGGATTCGCCGCACCGGCCGGGACCTGAAGCTTCAGGTATCCGGTCACTTTCTTTGCCATGTATCACTCCTGTTGTGCCGGCCTGGACCGGCGGTTTCAGGTTCGTGGTCTGGGTCGGATGCGGCTGGCAACCGCCCTCTCCCTCCCACGGCCTCTTGTCGCGCGAGACCGAAGTCTCACGCCTGCCCGATCAGACCTTCTCGACCTGACCGAATTCCAGTTCGACCGGCGTGGCGCGGCCGAAGATCGACACCGCGACCTTCACGCGCGAACGCGCCTCGTCGATTTCCTCGACGACACCCGAGAACGAGGCGAACGGGCCGTCGGCCACGCGCACGTTCTCGCCGATCTCGAACGATACCGACGCCTTCGGCCGTTCCACGCCCTCCTGCACCTGGTGCAGGATGCGCATGGCCTCGGCTTCCGAGATCGGCATCGGCTTGTTTTCCGCGCCGAGGAAGCCGGTCACCTTCGGCGTGTTCTTGATCAGATGAAACGCCTCGTCGGTCAGCTTCATCTTCACCAGCACGTAGCCCGGAAAGAACTTGCGCTCGGCGTCGATCTTGCGGCCGCGGCGCACTTCCGTGACCTTCTCGGTCGGAACCAGCACCAGCTCGAACAGCTCCTCGAGCCCACGCTGCTTGGCCTGCTCGCGGATCGATTCGGCGACCTTCTTCTCGAAGTTCGAATAGGCGTGGACGATGTACCAGCGCTTGTCAGACAATTGAGCCGTTGCTGTTGCCATCAGTGGATGCCCAGAAGGAAGGTGATGAGGTAACGGATGACCTGGTCGGCGGCGAAGAAGAAGATCGAGGCCACGGCGACCATGACGAACACCATGATGGTGGTGATGGTCGTCTCACGGCGGGTCGGCCAGGTGACCTTGGCGGTCTCCGAGCGCACTTCCTGCAAGAACTTGAACGGGCTGACTGCCATCGTTTGATGTCCAACGTCCGTCGATAGACGCGAATGAATTTCAGGGATCCGAACAGCCGCCGTTGGCCCAGCCCTCTGTCTCGAAGGATGAGCCGGAATCCGGGCTCGATTGTTCGGGGATTTCAAAGCCGCGCCGGAAATCCGCGTCTAACGGGCCGGCTGCGAGTGCGCGGTATCTACTGCGGATGAGAGCAAAGGTCAAGATCGAGAGGGTGCCAGCGGGTAAACCGGCCTCCGCGGACGACCGAGCAGAGACCATGCCGATCAAGGGCTTATCGGCCGCCTGCAAAGCGCGGTCCCATGCCCTCCGCCGTTCTTTGAAGAACGACACCTTGGGTTCCCCTCTCCTGGGACCCCTTCTAGCGACCTGGGGCGGTCAATCGGCCCGATCGATCGTCGAGATGCCCGGCAACGGCACAACGAACTTTCCGCCATCGGCGAAATAGCGGGCATGCTTGGCCCGGATCGGATCCACGTAGCGCCATGCGAAAACGACGACGAATGCCGGCTTGCGCTCGTAAAGGGCGGCGGGCGACAGGATCGGGATGTCGTAGCCCGGGCCGGCCATCACGTTCCCCTTCTTGGGGTCGTCGTCCACCAGGAAGTCGATCTTGGTCTCCAGGCCGAACTGCGGCAGCAGGGTCGTGGTACCGACAGACACGCCGTAGCCGGCCACGAGTTGACCGCGCGCATGGGCGGCATCGGCCATCGCGACCAACTCGTCGCGGATGGCGGCGATCCTCTGCGCATAGGGCACATAGTAGGCGGGCTGGTCGACGCCGAGCCGGTCTTCCTCGCCGATGAAGCGCGCGACCTCCGCGGAAGGCTTCTTCGGGCCGCCGGCACGCTGCACCGTCACGCGGATGGAGCCGCCCTTGGTCTCGATGTGCTGGACGTCGATCACTTCCATGCCGAGCCGCGCGAAGAAGCGCGTCAGCGGCTTGAAGTTAAAATACGACAGATGCTCGTGATAGACGGTGTCGAGAAGGTTCTTCTCAGTGACGTCGACGCCGTACTGCGTTTCGAAAACGAACAGCCCGTCCGGCGCCAGCACGTCGCGGACCCCGATCACCAGCGGATCAAGATTGTCGACATTGGCGATCATGTTGTTGGCGATCACGACGCTCGCCGCACCGTGGCTTTGCAGAATGCGATGACCGATGGCATCGGTGAAGAAATCGCCGATGGTCTCGATCCCCGCTTCCGTCGCCCGCCGTGCGATGTCGACGGCGGGATCGACACCCAGCACCCGCATGGCGCGCTCCCTAAAGAAGCCGAGCAGCGATCCGTCATTGCTGCCGAGTTCGACGACCAGCGAGCCCGGCGCGATGGCAAAACGGCTGACGACGTCGTTGGCATAGCACGCGAAATGCTCCCGCAGGCCGAGCGAGAGCGAGGTGGTGTAGACGTAGTTGCGGTACTGGATCTCGGGATTGCCGACATGGAGAATCTGGAGATGGCCGCAGTCTGCGCACAGGTGCAGCGCCATCGGCACAGCGGCACGAAAGACGGGATCGTCGACGCTGGCGTTCGGCACCTGGAAGTTCGGCGTGCCGATGGGCATGCCTGCCATAGGGACGACCAGCTCTTGCTTGTCCGAATGACAGAGGCGGCAGGTATGCCGGACGTAGAACAGGTTTTTCATCGTGGGACCGGAAAACGGAGACATGCGGGCGGATGAGGCAATCTCACCCCGTGAAGATCAGATCGACGGCATTGGTCAGACGGCATTGGTCAAGAGAGTCAAGGGTGGCGCGCCCAATGTACACCGGCACGGCGATCAACAGCAGCAGCTTCACCGAAAATAGGCCGCCTGCTTCAATCGCGACTGCATCGAATTCCCGCCTCAGGATGCCGGATATTCCGCGCGACCAATGACGAGGTCGATCGCGGCCATCATCCAGAACTGGTGCGTGGTCTCGACGATGTTGTAGCTGCGGCTATCGACGTAAAAATCGACGTCGCCGAGATTGCGCAGCGGATTGTCCGCATTCATGCCCGACAGCGTGATCACGTCGAGCTTCATCGTCCGCGCCTGCGCGACCGCATTGAGGATGTTCTTCGAGCGCCCCGACGAGCTGATCGCGACGAGGCAATCGCCGGCGCGAGCGCTCAGCCGCACCGCATGCGCGAGCCAATCCTCGAAACCGTAATCATTGGCAAGGCACGACATCATGCTGGCATCGCTGAAGCAGAGTGCGGGCACTGATGCGTTCTTCGCCAGATCGATAGCGAGATGCGAAGCGATGCCGGCGGAGCCGCCATTGCCGATGAAGATGATGCGACCGCCCTGCTCTCGCGCACGCAACCAGGTCGCGCGGGTGGCGGAGATACTGGCGAAAACCCCGTCGTCAACCTCCGTCGCGCGATGGAGGCGCGCCACATAATCGTCGAGGAAAGCCTTGTGATCGGGATCGACGGACTCGGCAGGCATGGGCTCGCGGCTCGACGGCGACATGACGCCCTGATACCGGCTATCACCAGCGATTGCAAAGGTATAATACCTGCCGAGTGTACTAGCAGCCGATTCGGTTTCCGACTCCACTTAACATTGGCGAGCCTGTTTCGCTGGGCATTCGCATCACGGATGTTCCCATGAAATGCATCGTTACTGGTGGCGCGGGCTTCATCGGCAGTCACCTCGTCGATCGTCTCCTCGACGACGGGCACGAGGTCATCGCGCTCGATAATTTCGTGATCGGACGCGCCGAAAATCTCGCCTCGCGCGCCGATTCGAGTCGATTGAAGATGGTGCGGGCCGACGTCACCGAACTCGAATCGATCAAGCCGCATTTCGACGGCATCGACTGGGTCTTCCATCTCGCGGCGCTGGCCGACATCGTTCCCTCGATCGAGTCCCCGATCCCGTATCATCGCGCCAATGTCGACGGCACGGTCAACGTTCTCGAGGCTGCACGGCAGGCGGGCGTCAGCCGCTTCGTTTATGCCGCGTCGTCGTCCTGCTACGGAATTCCCGACGCCTATCCGACACCGGAGAGCGCCGAGATCCGGCCGATGTATCCCTATGCGCTCACCAAGAATCTCGGCGAGCAGTGCGTCATGCACTGGTGCCAGGTCTATAAATTGCCCGCGGTCGCGCTGCGCCTGTTCAACGTCTACGGGCCGCGCCATCGCACCACGGGCACCTACGGCGCCGTGTTCGGCGTGTTCATGGCGCAGAAACTCGCCGGCAAGCCCTTCACGGTGGTCGGCGACGGCGGGCAGACCCGCGACTTCACCTTCGTCAGCGATGTCGCCGACGCCTTCGTGACCGCCGCGCGCTCCGAGGTCTCGAACGAAGTTTTCAACGTCGGCTCCGACAACACCTACAGCGTCAACCGGCTGGTCGAACTTCTCGGCGGCGACAAGGTCCACATTCCCAAGCGTCCCGGCGAGCCCGAGTGCACCCATGCCGACATCACCAAGATCAAGCGGATCCTGAAATGGACGCCGAAGGTGAAATTCGAGGACGGCGTCGCGACGATGCTGAAGTCGATGGATCAGTACAAGGACGCGCCGCTGTGGACGGTGGACAAGATCGCGGACGCGACCAAGGACTGGTTCAAGTATCTTGGTGACGACAGCGACGCCGCGTCCGGCACGCCGCAGAAGGCAAGCCAGTGAACAGGTTCGCCGGATATCGTTGCCGCGAATCGATCAATTCCGGGCCGGCCGACTGAGGTCGGCCGGCGCTTTGGGTTATCACATGGGCAATCTTCCGACCGACAATCCCGCGTCAACCGCCCAACTGGCGGCGCACGAAAAGATCAAGACAATCGAGGAACTCGGCGAGATCGCGCGATCTGCGCAAGCGCAGGGCCGGAAGGTCGCACTCTGCCACGGCGTCTTCGACCTCGTGCATCTCGGCCACATCAGGCATATCCAGGCCGCGCACAACGAAGGCGACGTCGTCATGGTGACGATCACCGCCGACCGTCACGTCAACAAGGGGCCGGGGCGGCCGATCTTCCCCGAAAACATGCGGGCCGAGATGCTGGCCTCGCTCGCGAACGTCGATTGGGTCGGCATCAATCACACCTCCAGCGCCGAGCCGATTCTCGACACGGTGCGGCCGGACATCTATGTGAAGGGGTCCGACTACGAGAACCCCGAAGACGACGTGACCGGCAAGATCCGGACCGAGCGCGACGCCGTCGAGCGTCACGGCGGACGCATCGTGTTCACGCGCGACGTGACCTTCAGCTCCTCGTCGCTGGTGAACCGGTATTTCGACATCTACGATCCTCCACTCCGCGACTACCTGCAAAAGGTCCGTGAAGGTGGCGGCGCCGACCGTCTGCTGAAGCTGATCGACAAGGTGCAGGACATGCACGTCGTGCTGGTCGGCGACACCATCATCGACGAATACCAGTACGTCACGGCGCTCGGAAAGGCTTCGAAGGAAAACATCGTCGCCACGCTGTTCAAGAACGGCGAGCAATTTGCCGGCGGCGTCATCGCCGCGGCAAACCATGTCGCGAGCTTCTGCAAATCGGTGGAGATCGTCACGACGCTGGGCGGCAACGACTACCCTGAAGAGTTCATCCGCGCGCATGTCCGCCCGAACGTCACGTTGACGCCGATTCGCATTCAGGGCCGTCCGACGACCCGCAAATCGCGGTTCGTCGAGCTGGGATATCTGCACAAGCTGTTCGAAGTTTACACCATGGACGACACGCCGCTCGACGAGGCCGATCGCAAGGAGATCGACCGTATCACGACGGAGCGCGTGCGCGGCGCCGACGTGGTGATCGTCACCGATTTCGGTCACGGCATGATCGCCTCGAGCACGATCGACGCCCTGATCGCGAACTCCAATTTCCTGGCGGTCAATGCCCAGAGCAATAGCGGCAATCACGGCTACAACCTGATCACGAGATATCCGCGTGCTGATTACATCTGCATCGACGCGCCGGAGGCGCGTCTGGCGGCAACCGACAAGTTCAGCGACATCGCATCCGTGATCGAGGCCGGCTTGCACGGCAAGATCGACTGCGACAACATGATTATCACGCACGGCTCCTTCGGCTGCTACCCGTTCTCTTCGAAAACCGGCGTCGCGCGCGTTCCCGCCTTCACCAAGACCGTCGTCGACACCGTCGGCGCGGGGGACGCCTTCCTGACGATCACCGCGCCGCTGGTCGCCGCCGGCGGCAATATCGAGGACGTCGCCTTCATCGGCAACGCGGCCGGCGCGATCAAGGTCGGGATCGTCGGCCACCGCAGCTCGGTCGAAAAGGTGCCGCTGGTCAAGTTCGTCACTGCGTTGTTGAAGTAGCGCGAACGGCAAATACTGGAGAACGACAGTGATTGGTCAAAAATGGAATGTGATGGTCACCGGTGGCGCCGGCTATGTCGGCAGCGTGCTGGTTCCCCACTTGCTCGCCGCGGGCCACAAGGTCACCGTGCTCGACCTGTTCATGTATGGCGACGATGTCTTCGATGCCGTCCGCAACAATCCAAATCTGCGCCTGATCAAGGGCGACATCCGCGATGAAGCCGCGATCAACGAGGCCCTGCGCGGCAACGACGCCGTGATCCACCTCGCCTGCATCTCCAACGATCCGTCGTTCGAGCTGGATCCGGGGCTCGGAAAATCCATCAATTACGACTGCTTCCGGCCGATGGTGCGCGCCGCCAAGAAGGCGGGCATCAAGCGCTTCATCTACGCCTCCTCGTCCAGCGTCTACGGCATCAAGGACGAGGCCGAGGTGACCGAGGACCTGTCCTGCGAGCCGCTCACGGACTATTCGAAGTTCAAGGCGATGTGCGAGACCGACCTCGCCGACGAGGCGGCGTCCGGGTTCGTCGCCTGCACGGTTCGTCCCGCCACCGTCTGCGGCTACGCACCGCGGCAGCGGCTCGACGTCGTCGTCAACATCCTGACCAATCTCGCGGTCAACACCGGCCGCATCCGCGTGTTCGGGGGAACGCAGCGCCGGCCCAATCTGCACATCGAGGACATGTCCGCGGCCTATCTGTTCCTGCTCCAGCAGGACGACGCGAAGATCGACGGCAAGACCTACAATATCGGCTACGAGAACCACTCGCTGATGAAGATCGCCGACATCGTCAAGTCGGTGGTCGGCAGCAATGTCGACGTCGCCGTTGAGCCGACCGACGATCTCCGCTCCTACCACGTCTCTTCGGAGAAGATCCGCCGCGAGCTCGGCTTTGCGCCGACCCACACGATCGAGCAGGCCGTGTCCGGCCTTGTCAACGCCTTCAAGGGCGGCCGCCTGCCGAACTCGCTCAACGACCCCCGGTACTTCAACATCAAGATGATGCAGAACATCAGCCTGAAGTGAGCGGCGTGCGGATCGGCATCGATTTCGACAACACGATCATCTGCTACGACAAGGTCTTTGCCGCCGTCGCAAGTCAGCGTGGGCTGGTGCCGGAGGGGTGGGAGGGGCTGAAGACCGACGTGCGGGACCATCTCCGCTCCCGCGCGGGCGGCGAGTTGGCCTGGCAAGGGCTGCAAGGCTTCGTCTACGGCAAGGGCATTGGCAGCGCCGAAATCTATCCGGGGGTGCGGGAATTTTTGTCAGCGTGCAAGCAGGCCGGTTCCAAGGTCTCCATCGTCAGCCACAAGACTCGATTCGGTCATCAGGACCCCGACCGCACCGACCTGCGTGACGCCGCGCGCAGCTGGCTACGACGAGCCGGCCTGATCGACGCTGCGGATTCGGCGCTGGCCGTCGGCGACGTCTATTTCGAGGATACACTGGCCGCCAAGGTCGAGAGAATCGCGGGCCTGGGGCTCGACGTCTTCATCGACGATCTCGTCGACGTCTTCGAGCAACCGCATTTTCCCAAGGCCACGCGATCGATTCTGTTCACGCGGTCGCAGCCCCCCCACCCCGAACAGTGCAAGCCGATCGCGACATGGGCCGATATTCGCCGCGAGGTGCTTGCGGCATGAGCGAGACCGACATAACCGCGCCGGTTGCGATCGCGATCGGCAGCCGCCTGGCCGGTGCGCGAGTCGCGGCCGCCCAGCCGGCACGGTCCGGCGGCAACAACAGGGTGTTTCGGCTGGAGATGGCGGAGGGACCGCCCCTTGCCCTTAAGCATTATCCGTCCGACGGACGCGATCGCCTGGGACAGGAATATGCCGCGCTCTCGTTTCTGTCGCGCCACGGCATCATGTCGACACCGCGGCCGGTCGCAAAGGACGCGGATGCGTTCTGCGCGCTGTACCAATGGTTCGACGGCGAGGCGGCGGTGCTGCGCCCGCAGGGCGACGACGCCGACCAACTCGCCGATTTCCTGATAGCGTTGCAGAAACTGCGCGCCGCCGAAGGCGCGCAAAATTTGCGCAACGCCTCAGCCAGCATCTTTTCGCCCGAGGCAGCCATCGCCCAGTACGAGCAGCGCCTGGACGGACTGCGGCGGGTCTCGGATGATCATCCCGACCTGCGCGCGTTCATCGAAGGCAGCCTGGTTCCCAGCACTGACGTCGCGATTCGGCAGCTCCGCCGGCGCTACGCCGAACTGGGCCGGGATCCCGCAGCGGACCTTGCGCCCAACCATCGCGCGCTAAGTCCGTCCGATTTCGGACTGCACAACGCGTTGCGCGCCGAAGGCGGGTGCTTGCGATTCATCGACTTCGAATATTTCGGCTGGGACGATCCGGTCAAGCTCGTGTCCGACACCGCCATTCACCCCGGCAGCGACCTGCCGGAGGCGAGCGCGA
Organism: Bradyrhizobium sp. LB14.3; assembly: GCF_040547985.1. Taxonomy (NCBI): domain Bacteria; kingdom Pseudomonadati; phylum Pseudomonadota; class Alphaproteobacteria; order Hyphomicrobiales; family Nitrobacteraceae; genus Bradyrhizobium; species Bradyrhizobium sp. LB14.3. Next base: position 459,143 of record NZ_JBEPQT010000003.1, on the reverse strand, counting down.
ATCGCTTGATCGAACGGCTGTCGCGCGCCTTCGAGGCGGGCGATGACGCGTTTGCGATCCGCCGTGACGTACTGTATCCTGTGTTCAAGGGAATCTGGTGCCTGATTGTCCTGAACGCCTATTTGCCGGACAGCCGCTCCCGGCGCGCAATGGCTGCACAAGGTGGCGATGTTACGATCCGCCTCGCTGGTCAGCTCGACAAAGCCCGCCGGCTTCACCAGACGATTAGCCCAACAGATTTACCGAAGTGACCCAGATCTCGCCCCACGCTGAAGCCGCCCTCACCTGCACGCTGGACGAGCGTAGCCTTTATCTGCGCCGACTGGTCCTCGGTTCTGTCCGCTCCGCGGGACGCGGACATGTCGGTCCGGCATTGTCGCTGATCGAGATGGTCCGCGTACTCTACGACGACGTGCTGCGGATCGATCCGAACAACCCGCGCGATCCGGCCCGCGACCGCGCGATCCTCAGCAAGGGGCACGGGTGTCTGGCGCTCTATGCGCTGCTGGCCGATCGCGGCTTCTTTCCCCTGTCGGAGCTCGACGGCTTCTGCGGCCCCGACAGCATTTTGGGCGGACATCCCGAATACGGAATGGTGCCGGGGGTCGAGGCGTCGACCGGCGCGCTTGGACACGGCCTGTCGATCGGTGTCGGCCTTGCGCTCGCCGCGCGCATGCGCGAGCGCAGCTACCGCACCTTCGTCCTGCTCGGCGACGGCGAGATCAATGAGGGATCGGTGTGGGAAGCTGCCATGGGCGCGGCCAAGCACGGGCTCGACAATCTGGTCGCGCTGATCGACTACAATAAGCTGCAAAGCTACGGGCCCACCGACTACGTCCTGCCGCTGGAGCCGCTCGCGGACAAATGGCGCAGCTTCGGCTTTGCCGTGCAGGAGCTCAACGGCCACGACGTCGGCGCCCTGCGCACCGTCCTGAAGCAGGTACCGGCCGTTCCGGGAAAACCCACCGCGGTCATCTGTCATACCGTCAAGGGCAAGGGTCTGCCAGCCGCGGAATCCAACGCCGATTGGCATCACAAGAACAAGCTGACCGACAGCGAGCTCGGCGCCATCCGCGTCGCTGTCGGCGATTTTTGATCGGCTTCCCATGCGCAATACCGCGATGAACATGGTCCACAAGCTCGCCACGCGCGACGAGCGTGTGCTCTACATCGGCTCCGATCCCGGCGCGGGCACCTTGCGCGCGATGAGCAAGGAGTTTCCCAAGCGCCACCTGATCGAAGGCATTTCGGAAGCGCACATCATCGGCATGTCGGCCGGTCTCGCGATGGAAGGCTTCGTGCCCTACGTCAACACCATCGCGACATTCCTCACCCGCCGCTGCTACGAGCAGATCGCTGTCGATCTCTGCCTGCACAATCTACCGGTGCGGCTGATCGCCAATGGCGGCGGGCTGGTCTATGCGCCGCTCGGCCCAACCCACCAGGCGATCGAGGACATCGCCATCATGCGGGCGCTGCCGAACATGACGGTGGTCTGCCCGTGCGATGCCGACGAGGCGGCGCGGCTGATGGAGCAAACGCTCGACTGGACCGGACCGATCTACATCCGGCTCGGCAAGGGTGGCGACGCCGTCGTCTCGAAGGCCGAGCACGGCTTTGAGATCGGCAAGGCCATCCTGATGCGGCGACCGGGCGACGTCGTCATGGTCACGACAGGCATCATGCTCCAGCGCGCACTCGCTGCGGCCGACCTGCTGGCTGTGCAGGGCATTCGCGCCGGCATCCTGCACATGCACACGGTCAAGCCGCTCGACACCGAGGCGCTGCTGCAATCAATCCGGGGCACCAAGCTGGTGGCGACGCTGGAGGAGCACGTGCCCTCCGGCGGCCTCGGCAGCGCGGTCGCGGAGGCGCTGATCGACAAGCTCGGCTTCGGCCTGCCCGCGATGCTTCGGCTGTCGCTGCCGGATCGTTTCATGCACAATTACGGATCGCAGGACTCGCTGCTGAAGAAGCACGGACTTTCCGCCGGCGCCATTGCGACCTCGATCGAGCGCGCGCTCGCCGCCTCGCACACCTCCTCTCCTCAACTTCATTCCACCTGACGGGCCCCATGCACGACGTTCGATATTCCTATCTGCTCGAGCAATTCTCCGATCCTGCCCCGATCCTGGCCGAGATCGGCCGATTGGTGGCGACCGGTGATTTCACCCTGGGCAAGCCGGTCGCCGAATTCGAGCGGCGCTTTGCCGAGCTGATCGGCGTGCGTCACGCCATCGGCGTCGGATCGGGCACCGACGCGCTCAAGCTGCCGCTCAAGGCGCTCGGCATCGGTCATGGCGACGAGGTCATCACCGCCGCTAACACCTTCATCGCCACCGTCGGCGCCATCGCGGAGACCGGCGCGACGCCCGTGCTGGTCGACTGCGACGATTCCTTTTGCATGAACGTCGACTACGTCGAAGCCGCGATCACGGAGAAGACCAAGGCGATCATGCCGGTTCAGTTGACCGGTGAGGTCACCGACATGGGCAAGCTGATGGCGATCGCCCAACGTCACAACATTCCCGTCGTCGAGGATTCCTGCCAGGGCATTCTGTCGGAGTTCGCGGGAAAGCGCTCCGGCACCCACGGTATCGCAGCCGGCTTCTCCCTGCATCCGCTCAAGAACCTCAACGTCTGGGGCGATGCTGGCGTCGTCGTCACCAATGACGACGGGATGAACGAGCGGCTTCGTCTGATCCGCAACCACGGCATGAAGAATCGCGACGAGATCGCGATCCTCGGCTGCAATTCGCGGCTAGATTCCCTCCAGGCGGTGGTCGGCAACTGGCTGATCGGCCAGACCAGCGAGATCACACGCCGCCGGATCGAGAACGCGGCCTATTATGACGCGGGCCTCGCCGGCCTGCCCGGCCTGCGCATTCCGCCGCGCCGGCCCAACGTGAAGCACGTCTATCATCTCTACATGGTGTTCGCCGAGCGCCGCGACGAGCTCTACAAATACTGCCTGGACAACGGCATCGAAGCGAAGATCCACTACCCCATCCCGCTGTATCAGCAGGAAGGCCTCAAGCATCTCGGCTACGGGCCGGGCACCTTCCCGGTCACCGACCGCCACGCCCAGGAAGTCATCAGCTTCCCCGTCGACCAGCATCTGACGCACGCCCAGCAGGACCGCGTCATCGAGATCGTCCGGAAATTCTGCCATGGACGCTGACACCGGCCGCCGGCGCATCGGTTACGTCAATCTTCCCGCGCAATTCGAGGAAGAGCGCGGCGAGATCATGCAGGCGGTCGAGGGCGTATTCCAGCGTGGCGATTTCATCGGCGGCGCGGCCGTTGCGAAGCTCGAAGAGGAGCTCACCACCTATCTCGGCTCGCCGCATGTGGTGACGCTGAACTCCGGCACCGATGCGCTGCTCCTGTCCTTGAGGGCGCTCGACATCGGTCCCGGCGACGAGGTGATTACCCCGCCGAATTCGTTCGTGGCATCGACTGCCGCGATCGTCGCCGTCGGCGCCACGCCGGTGTTTGCGGACGTACTGCCGGACCAGAACATCGATCCGGCCGCAGTCGAGGCCGCCGTCACTCCGCGGACCAGGGCGATCATGCCGGTGCACCTGACCGGACGCATGGCCGACATGAGCCCGCTGATGACGATCGCGGCCAAGCACGCTCTCGCCGTGATCGAGGACAGCGCGCAGGCCATCGGCTCGACCTATGACGGGCGGATGAGCGGGACCATCGGAACGTTCGGCTGTTTCTCTGCCCACCCGCTGAAGAATCTCAATGCCGCGGGCGACGCCGGCTTCGTCGTCACCGCCGACGCCGAGTTGGCCGCGAGAATTCGACGCCTGCGCAATCACGGCCTGATCAATCGCAGTGACGTCCAGGAGTGGGGCATGGTGTCACGCCTCGACACGGTCCAGGCCGAGGTGCTTCGCATTCGCCTGCGTCACCTGCCCTCCGTGATCGAACGCCGGCGCCGCAACGCCGCGCAATACCGCACTGAGCTCGCCGGCCTTTCCCTGTTCATCCCGGTTTGCCGCAACATCGAGTTCAACACCTTCCATACCTTCGTCGTGCAGACGGACCATCGCGACGATTTCCAGAAATATCTTGCCGACAAGGGTATCGAGACCGCGATCCACTATCCGGTACCGATCCACCTCCAGGAGGCGGCGGCGCATCTGGGTCACGGTCGCGGCGCGTTCCCGGTGACTGAGCGGCAGGCGGATCAGATCCTCACGCTTCCCATCAACCAGTTCCTCTCGGCCTCGGACATCAGCTATGTTTGCGCGACCGCCCGGGAGTATTTTGCATGACGGACACGGCTTTCCTCGAGGCCGATGAGCAGGCGCTGGCGCAACGCTTCATCGACGATGGCTTCGTCACCACGCCGGCCGACGATCGCGCCGGGCTCGACCGGATCCAGCGGCGCGCCGCCGAGCTTGCGGCGGACTATCTGAAGCTGCCGCACGGCAACGACCCCTACGCGATGCTCGACACCATCCACACCCGGGTGAGCGTGGAGGATCTCAACGGCCTGCGGCTGCACGTCTTCAACGGCCTCAACGCCGAGCCCTGGTTCCGGCCGACCTATTTCCGCCTGGCGCGCTCGACGATCGAGACCATCGTCGGCAACGAGCTCTGCATGCAGCGCCGCGTCAATCTCAGCATCCAGCTGCCAGGTGACGATTCCTCGCTGCTCGCCACCCATTCCGACGTCTGGTCGGGCGACTCGCCGTTCGAAGTTGTGGTGTGGGTGCCGCTGGTCGACGTCCACCGCTCCAAATCGATGTATCTGCTGCCGCCGTCCCTGAACGGCGACATGCAGGACCGAATGGCCAGCCTGCGCAGCGCCGAGGAGCTGTACAAGACCATCAAGCCGCACGCGACCTTCATCGAGATCCCCTACGGCCACGTGATGCTGTTCAACCAGACCCTGATGCACGGCAATCGCATCAACGAGGAGCCCGGCACGCGCTGGAGCATGAACTGCCGCTTCAAGAGCATCATGTCGCCCTACGCGGACAAGCGCTTCGGCGAGTTCTTCGAACCGATCCTGCTGCGCCCGGCAACACGCGTCGGCATGCAGTACAAGCTGCCGGGAGGCTTCCATGGCTGAGCGAGCCGGCCATCGCGGCTATATCGGCGCCCGGCCGCTGAACGGCAGCCGCACTCCGCAGCACGTCCAGAACATCGTGATCCGCGACTACGCGCGGCGGAAGAACCTGCATTATCTGCTCAGCGCCGCCGAGCACACCATGCAAGGCAGCTACATGGTGCTCGAGGACATCCTGGACGAGCTGCCGCGGCTGCGTGGCCTGATTCTTTACAGCATCTTCATGCTGCCGCCCGACGAGGCGCGGCGGCGGGAGATCTACGACCGCGTGCTGAGCGAAGGCTGCGACTTGCACGCCGCCGTCGAGGAGATCACGCTGTCCTCGCGCGACGCCATCCAGGCCGTCGAGGACATTCTGCTCGTCAACAAATTCGCGACCATCCTGTGACGATGCAGCGGACCGGTTGAGGACAATGACCGAGATCAACTTACTCCAGCCGATGCACGCGTCGACCAAGCGGAACTACGTTCAGCGGGTCGTCGAGCACGACAAGGCGGAATCCGCCACCGTGGCCCGGCAATGGGGACACGACTATTGGGACGGCGACCGCCGCTATGGCTATGGCGGTTATCGTTACGACGGACGGTGGCGCCCGCTCGCCCAGACCCTGATCGACCGCTATGGCATCAAGCCCGGGATGCGCGTGCTCGATGTCGGCTGCGGCAAGGGCTATTTGCTCCATGAGTTCAGCCAGCTCGTGCCCGGCCTCACGATCGCCGGCATCGACATTTCCGACTATGGCATCGCCAATGCCAAGGAGGAGGTGCGGTCGCAATTGAAGATCGGCAGCGCCGTCGAGCTCCCCTATCCCGACCACAGCTTCGATCTCGTGGTGTCGCTCGGCGTGCTTCACAATCTTCCGCTCGAGGACGTCTTCCGCGCCGTGTCCGAGATCGAGCGCGTTGGGCGCGGCGCCTCGAAATATCTGATGGTGGAATCGTTCCGCGACGAGCGCGAGAAGGCGAACCTGCTCTACTGGCAGCTCACCTGCCTGAGTTTCCACGGTCCGGAAACGTGGGCCTGGATCTACGACAAATGCGGATACCGGGGCGACCATGGGTTCATCTTCTTCGAATGAAGCAACGGGCCTGCGCCGGCCGACCTCGTTGCGTGCGCAAAATTCCGAAGTGTATTATTCGGACGATGCCATCGTCACAGCGGACGACGCCACGATCGCCGAGCTGAAGCGCATCGCCGCCGGCAATCCGCGTCTGCGCAGCAGACTGTGCACGCATCCCGATCCCTCGTCCGGCCTGCACGAGATGCTCATCGTGCATCATCGCGAGGCCTATGTGCGGCCTCACAAGCATTTTGGCAAACCCGAGTCGTTCCACGTCATCGAAGGCACCGCGCAGGTCGTGATCTTCGAGGATGACGGGCGGATTCGCGACGTGCTCGAGATGGCGCCTTACGGCCAGGGCCAGCGCTGCTATTACCGGATGCCCGAGCAGGTGTTTCACTCGATCCTGATCACCTCGGAATGGCTGGTGTTTCACGAAACCACCGCCGGTCCGTTCGATCCCTCCCGCACCGCATTTCCTGACTGGGCTCCCGATGGCAGCGATGCCGCTGAAGTCCAGAACTACGTCACGAAGATTGGTGCGCTCGCCGCGGCACGGCAACTTAAGAATTGTGGCAAGACCTCTGGCGCGATATAGGCTTCAACTGCGTCGCGTATCGCCTGGAGCGTCGATGTTTCCTCGCTTTTCCTGCACAGAGCCAAACCCGTGACCGATCATTGCCGCCTCTGCCATTCGACCAATTTGCGCCCGGTCATCGACCTCGGACAGATGCCGATTGCGCATCGGCTTCGGCACAGCCGCGACGAACAGGACGACCGGTATCCGTTCGAGGTGCTGGCGTGTGGCGAGTGCGGCCTGCCCCAGATCGTCAAGCCGATCGATCCCGACATTCTGTACCGGCAGTTCAACTACAATTTCAGCAGCTGGAAGCCGGAGCCGCACCAGGTCGACGAGCTCGATACCATCGCGAAATTCTCGAGCCATCAATCCGTGTTCGAGATCGGATGCAACGACGGCCTGTTCATGGACAGGCTTCGCGAACGTGGCGCGAAAGTTCTGGTGGGCGTCGAGCCCAACCTGGTGTCGGGCAAGATCGCCCGCGAGCGCGGCATCAAGGTCTATGCCGACATGATCAGCCCGGCGCTGTGTCACGACGCGGTCGCAGAGGCCGGCAAGTTCGACCTCGTCGTCTCGCGCCAGGTGCTGGAGCACATCGTCGATTTCGAGAACTTTTTCGACTGCGTGAAGATCGCGCTCAGCGACGATGGGCTGCTGTTCATCGACGTGCCTGATTTCGCACCCGGCTCGACGGCGGGCGACCTCTCGGTCCTGTGGGAGGAGCACGTCAGCTACTTCACCGAACCGACACTGCTCGCGCTGCTGGCGCGCCACGGCTTCGAGGCGGTGTCGGTGAAGAAATACAATTTCAGCGGCGGCAGCCTCGCGATCGCAGCGCGCCGCGCCCCGCACGACGTGACGCCACCGCCCGCCCCTGCCGGAGTCGGCGAGAGGTTCGGCCAGCGCGCAAGGGAGTACGGCGCGCGGCTCCGCCCGATCCTCGCCAAGGCTCGCGCCAACGGCGCCGAGATCGCCATCTACGGCGCCGGTTGCCGCGCCTGCACTTTCACCAATGCCCACGAACTCGCGGATCTCGTCGACCTCTCGGTCGACGACCAGAAGGAGCGCCAGGGCTTGTTCCTGCCCGGCACCGGCATTCCGATCCGTTCGCCGGAGGGCCTCGCAGGCAAGTCGAATCCGCTCGTCTGCCTTCTGGCCGTGAACCAGGAGAACGAAGACAGGGTCAGCAGCCGGCTGCGCGAAACCGTGAAGCGCCCGCTCCACATCGTTTCGATCTTCGCACCCTCGGACATCTGGAGCGAGCTCGATCGCCTCGAGGCGGCCGCAGGGTCGCGGCATGGCTGAGGACAAGCTCTTCAACTACTACGAACGTCAGGAGGTCCTGCCGACGTTCGGGAATTTCAAATCCGCCGCCGAACTCGGAGCCTATGCCGGCCTGCGGCGCGAGTTGTTTTCGGACAAGCTGGTGCTGCCGCCGCGGTTGTTCCGCGACGCCGACGTGCTCGAATTCGGCCCCGATTCTGGCGAGAACGCGCTGGTGTTTGCAGGCTGGGGCGCAAACATGACGCTCGCAGAGCCGAACCGGCATGCGCATGCGAAAATCCAGGCTTACTTCGCGCATTTCAGCCAAGCGGAACGTCTGCGTGAACTCGTATCGTCGGATGTCGAAGGATTTCGCAGCGATCGTCGCTTTGACATCATCGATGCCGAAGGATTCATCTACACGGTGCAGCCGACTGAGAATTGGCTCGGCATCTTTCACCGGCTGCTCAATCCGGACGGTTACGCGGTCGTTTCCTACTACGAGCGCTACGGCGGATTCTTCGAGCTCGCGCTCAAGGCGATTCATGCGGCCGGCAAGGTACTGACGGGCCGTCCCGTGCTCGAAACGGCGAAGATGCTGTTCGACGCGAAATGGAACAGCATTCCGCACACACGCAGCTTCGAATCCTGGCTGATGGACGTGCTCGAAAATCCATTCGTTCGGCACCGCTACTTCCTCGAGGCGGGAGCCTTGTGTAGGGCGGCGCACGAGCAGGGATTCGACATCCATTCGGCGTGGCCCGCCTATCGCGACAGCCTGGACGTCTACTGGCACAAGAAGGTTCTGTCCGACGACGAGAAGCTGCAGCGCGCGACGCGCCATCTCGGCCGCAGCCGTCTGAGCTTTCTCGGCGGACGGAAGCTCTATCTGGCCGGCAAGACCGAAGCGGTCGATGCGATCTCGGCTTCGATCGAGCCACTGGTTCTCGATGTCGATGGGATGATCGACGATCCCTTCGGCGACAGCCTGCCCCGTGTGATCGCGAGCCTCGCCTCGCTGCGCGAGACGATACGGACGACAGAAATTCTCGCCGACGATGCTTCCGACATCGGCGCCATCGTCGCGACGCTCGACAGTTTCCATCGTATCTTTGGCGCGATCGGGCGACGGGATGTGTCCGCGGTCACCGCGCTCACCCAGTCAGACCCGGCCTTCATCAACACCTGGGGACAACCGGCGCATTTCCTCGTCATCCGGAAGCGCTTCGAGGGATCCTAGCAAGTGGCGCCAGGCATTGGCATCATCGGAACGGGCATGGTCGGCCAGATGTGCCACCTCGCCAATTTCGCCGCCAATCCCGCCTGCCGCGTTGTCGCGATCGCCGATCTCCGGCCTGATCTCGCTGCCGCAGCGGCGCAAAAATTCGACATCGCCCGGGTCTACGGCACGCACCGGGAGCTGCTGGCGGACAGCGAGGTGTCCGCCGTCGTCGTGGTGACGAAGCGTCGCGCCACCGGCCCGATCGTGCTGGATGCGTTGAACAGCGGCCGGCATGTGCTGTCGGAAAAGCCGATGGCCTACACCACGGCTCAGGCCGTTGTACTGGCCGAGGCCGCACGGCGGCACAAGCTCGTCTACAGCATCGGCTACATGAAGCGTCACGACGTCGGCGTGGCACGCGCGCTGGCCGAGTTGACGCGCATTCGAGCGGATCAGTCGCTTGGGCGCGTTATCGGGGCGCGAGGCTGGTGCTTCGGCGGCAACACTGGCCGGTCGCAGGACAACTTCATCATGACCGGCGAAGCGCGGCCGGACGGGCTCGAGCTCTGGCAGGATGGCCCGGACTGGATGCCCGGCGCGATGCGACCCGGCTACGACCATTTTCTGAACGTGTTCAGCCATATCATCAATCTCGCGCGCTACGTGCTCGGATCGTCGCCGGCAGTCGCGCAAAGCACCGTCGAGACCTCGGGCGCGGCGACCGTGACGCTCGACTTCGACGGCGTCGCCTGCGCGCTGCAACTCGTAAATGGATCTGAGGGCGGCTGGCGTGAGGGTCTGAGCATCGCGTTCGAGCGCGGCGCAGTGACCATCGAGTTGCCCCCGCCCTTTGCCGAGCAGGAGGCGGAGGTCATCCTCGATCAGCAAGGACAACGCACGCAATTACCGCGCGAGAAGAGTTGGGCGTTTCGGCGTCAGGCCGATGCATTCGTCACCGATATCGTCGAGCAGAGGACGCCCCTGGCTTCCGGCGAAGATTCCGTGGTCGACATCGCCCTCGCGGAGGCGATCTGGAAACGGCAGGTTCCCGCCCCGCCAGCATCTGATCTAAGTATTTGATTTCGCTGGCAGGAGTGGCAGGGCTCGAACCTGCGACCCCCGGTTTTGGAGACCGGTGCTCTACCAATTGAGCTACACTCCTACGGACCCTGCGTTGCCGCGCGGATCAGGCCGCTTTGAAGCACAGGGGGCGGCCGGATTGCAAGGCCGGATTGCAAGGGTGAAGCGCGCTGGCTTCGCTTGTTTGTGCCGCGCCTTCTGGGCCACAGTCGGCCCCGAATAATAATAAGCAACCGGGAGTGCCCATGACTGCGACAGCCTCTGCGACAGCCGCCCCTCGCCCCTCGACCGCGCCGAACACCCCGCCTCTGCCGGAGGGCCGCCCCGAGACGCTCGGGCTGTCGCGCCCGCGCCTCCAGGCCATGTCGGACGCCTTCAAGCGCGAGATCGACAAGGGAACCATTCCCGGCGTCGCCGTGCTGGTGGCACGGCACGGCCAGGTCGGCTGGTTCGAGGCGCTCGGCAAGCAGAGCCCGACGGGCGCGGCGCCGATGGCGCATGATTCGATCTTCCGAATCTTCTCGATGACCAAGCCGATCGTGTCGGTCGGCATCATGGCGCTGGTCGAGGACGGCCATCTGCTGCTTGCCGATGCGGTCGCCAAATTCATCCCGGAGTTCGCCGACCAAAAGGTCGGTGTGGTCAGCGGCGGCAAGCTGGAACTGGTTCCGCCGAAACGGCCGATGACGGTGCAGGACCTGCTCCGCCACACCTCCGGCCTGACCTACGAGCACCAGGGCGACGGCCCCGTGCACAAGCTCTACCAGGACTCGCGGGTGCGCAGCCGCAAGATCACCAATGCCGAGCACGCCGCCTTGGTGGCGAGCTTGCCGCTGGTCTGCCATCCCGGCGACGAGTTCAACTACAGCCGCTCCACCGACATCCTCGGCCGCATCATCGAAATCGTCAGCGGCAAGTCGCTCGGCACATACCTCGCCGAGCGCATTCTCGCGCCCTTGCAAATGGCCGAGACCGGCTTTGCAACCAGCGAAGCCAATGCCGGCCGGCTGGCCGAGCCGTTCGCGGCCGATCCCTGGACCGGCGACAAGGTCGCGCTGTTCAACATGATCGAGCAACCGATCATGGAGTCCGGCGGCGGCGGCCTCGTCTCCACCACCATGGATTATGCCCGCTTCGCGCTGATGCTGCGCAACGGCGGCACCCTCGACGGCAACAGGATCATCGGCCGCAAAACGCTGGAGCTGATGGCGTCCGATCATCTCGGACCTCACGTCGTGACCAACGGCACTCTCCTGTCGCCCGGCCACGGCTTCGGCCTCGGCTTCGCCGTGCGCCGCGAGGCCGGCATCGCGCCCTTCCCCGGCAGCGTCGGCCAGTATTTCTGGAGCGGCATTGCGGGGACGTTCTTCTGGATCGATCCGAAGGAGGATATGTTCGTCGTGTTCATGAGCCAGGGCCCGGGACAGCGCGATTTTACGCGGACGCTGGTGCGGGATCTGGTGTACGCGGCGGTGGATTGAGGCTGCATCGCTTACGCGCGACGCTGCATCCTTCCTCACTGTCATGCCCCGCGCAGGCGGGGCATCCAGTACGCCGCGGCGGTCATTCCTTCACGCCACTACAGCCGCGGAGTACTGGATCGTCCGCCTTCGCGGACGATGACACCTACTGGGGCCTCAACTGATCGTCGCGCCGCCGTCGATCACCATGGTCTGGCCGGTCATGAAGTCGCCGGCCTTCGATCCCAGGAACACTGCGGCGCCCGCGATCTCGTCGGGGATGCCGATACGGAGCAGCGGCGAACGCGCGGTCGAAGCCTTCAAATTCTCGGGATTGTCCCACAATGCCTTGGCGAAATCGGTCTTGATCAGGCCGGGCGCGATGCAGTTGACGCGGATGTTGTGCGGGCCATATTCGCAGGCCAGATTGCGCGCGAGCTGCATGTCGGCGGCCTTGGAGATCGCGTAGGCGCCGAGGATGGTCGAGCCTTTCAATCCGCCGATCGAGGAGACGATGATGATCGAGCCGTCCTTGCGCTCGATCATCTGCGGCACCACCATCGAGATCAACCAGTTGTTGGCGACGATGTTGTTGTCCAGAATCTTCCTGAACTGATCGTCGGAGATGCCGGCGAGCGGACCGTAATACGGGTTCGACGCAGCGTTGCAGACCAGCACGTCGATCTTGCCGAAGGCGCGGTTGCTCTCGTCGATGAGGTTTTGCAGGTTTTCCTTCGACGAGATGTTGGCGGCGATGGCGACCGCGGTGCCCTTGCCGAATCTGTCGTTGATGGACTTGGCGACCTGGTCGCAGACATCGGCCTTGCGCGAGGAGATCACGACCTTGGCGCCGTGCTCGGCCATGCGCTCGGCGATCGCAAGTCCGATGCCGCGCGTCGAGCCGGTGATGACGGCGACTTTTCCCTTCATGTCGAACAAGGTCATGTTTCTCTCCCAAGAGTTATGATTTGAATTGGCCTGGAGCTTACGCCGCGTCCGCGCGACCGGGCAATTGCTCAGGCGAGCTTCTTGACTTCCGGTCCCGCAAGTTGATGCATCGCCGCATGCGCATCGTCCGCGATCCACGGCTGCTGGTTCACCATCGGCAGCCGCCAGACATTGCGCTCGGGGCTTGCGAAATGATCGAGCCGCGTCACCGAGCAATTGTCGATATCGAACGCGAGCCCCCGCTCCGGCTGACCGTCGAGCGCCAGACCCAGCGCAGCCTTGATGGTGCCGCCATGCGCGACCGCGATCACGTCCTGCCCGGCCACCTCATTGTTGATCCGCTCGATGGTGCGGCGGGTGCGGTTGTAGAGGTCCATGAAGCTTTCGCCGCCGGGCGCAGGCTCGTTGATGTCGGCAAACCAGCTCGAGCCGACGGGACGGCTGGCGATGAACTCGGCGCGGTTCATGCCCTGCCAGCGGCCGAGGTTTTGTTCGGCGAGGTCCGCTTCCCATTTCATCGCCGCAGGCCTCGGGAAGCCCGCCGCCCAGATCGCTTCGGCGGTCTGGTGCGTGCGCATCAGATTGCTCGAATACCAGACCGCCTTTCGTGGCAGCACCTTGGCAACAGCATTGAAGACGTAAGTATCGCCGGTGTCGCAGGCGAGATCGGACTGACCGTAGATGTTGCCGCCGTCATTGCGCACCGGCGCGTGACGGACCCACCACCAGCGTGTCGTGACCACATTGGGCTTGTCTGCACCTGCCATCGAAACCCTTCCATCCCGTCTGCTGTCGCTGTACGTCAGTAGCGAACGTGTCTCAAGACACTTTACCGTTTGAAATCTTGTTTGAAATTCCGTCGCGCGGCAAGCGTCGCGTGCGAACCAGAGGGAGAAAACGCATGGGCCGTCTGCAAGGCAAATCCGTCATTATCACCGGTGCCGGCAGCGGCATCGGCCGCGCGGCCGCGCTGCTGTTCACCAGGGAAGGCGCCAAGCTGATCGCGGTCGATCGCACCGAGGCGGTGAAGGAGACGGTCGACGAGGTGAAGAAGGCCGGCGGCATCGCGGAAGCCATGGTGGCGGATGCGGGCTCCGAGAAGGACGTCATGGCCGTGATCGACAAGGCGGTGAAGACGCACGGCCGGCTCGACGTAATCTGGGCCAATGCCGGCGTCTCCGGCGGACTCGTCCCGCTCGGCGAGCAGACCGTCGAGCAATGGCAGGAGGTTTTGCGGATCAATCTGATCGGGCCTTTCCTCGCGGTGAAGCATGCGATGCCGCACATGGTGAAGCAGCAGTCCGGCGCGATCGTGCTGACCGCGTCCGTCGCCGGTCTCAAGGCCGGCGCCAGCGGTCATCCCTATGCGGCGAGCAAGGCCGGCGTGATCTCCCTGGTGCAGACCACCGCCTATTCGCTCACCGGCACCGGCGTGCGCATCAACGCAGTGTGCCCGGGCCTGATCGAGACCGGCATGACCAAGCCGATTTTCGACCGCGCCAAGGAGCGCGGCACCGCCGATAAGATCGGCCAGCTCAATCCGCTCAAGCGCCCCGGCCAGCCGCACGAGCTCGCCGCGATGGGATTGTTTTTGGCCAGCGACGAGGCCTCGTATGTCAACGGCCAGGCATTCCCGGTGGACGGCGGGCTGACAGCGTCGATGCCGTATGCGGGGAAACCGGTTTAATAGCAGTGCTTCCGTGTCCCGGACGCGCTGCAGCGTTCTTACGCTGCTGCGCAGAGCCGGGACCCAGGAAACCACACCGTTCACTGTTGCATCGGCCCCGGCTCTGCAGCGCACCGTCGAAGAGGCGCTGCGCTGCGTCCGGGGCACGAGAGCGTTGTTGAATGCCTGACATGGGATCGCATCCTCGCGGCGTGTTTCGCCCGAGCTTTGCTTCGTCGTCTCACCCTCAAATGAAAGAGAGCGCAGGGAAGACCGGGTGCCGGCTGGCACCCGCGGTCCACTGTGCGAAGTTGTCGTAACAAAATTGCACAGCGGCATACAGGTGAAGCCCAACATCCGGCCTTCCCTGCGCAATGGTTGGAACGGCTTATGTCGTGCTCTCCCCGGGGAGCGATGCACTATTGCCCCCGTCGCCCTGCGGATGGCTGATGCGCGCGGTCCGGTCGGACAGCACACATCACCGCAAGACTTGGCGCACAGACCCCGGGCGCCAGGACGACACGATTTGGCCGTACGCCGATCACACCGGTCGTGCGCGCGACGCCTTCGCTCACGGCTCTCCGCCCTGCGAAACCATTCGCGCCGATGTGATCGGCGTCCACCGCCGCCCGGCCCGCGTTCGTGACGATCGCGATACGCCCCTCTTCCTTGGGCCGGGTTGCGGCGATACATACGCCGTTTCCGAATTTCGGTAAAGCGGAATATCTTTGGTGATGCGGGTTGACCGAGCATTTGGGTGTTTTGCCCGACGGGCCACACAACATCTCGTCGCCCGGACGGATTTGTGCTGGTTTGCCCTAACACCCGCGACATTGGTATGGTTCATGCAAGCTGCGTCAGCTTCCCACCTCCTGACAAGAACGTGAAAATGCCAAGCTCAAGACCCGACCGTATCCGAAAATTGCTCGCCGACCTCGTCGGCTTCGACACGATCAGCGATCGCTCCAACCTGCCCCTGATCGCGCATATCGAGAGCTATCTCGCCGCGCTCGGCGTCAAGGGTGAGCGCATCGTCGACGAGACCGGACAGAAGGCCTCGCTGTGGGTCACCATTGGACCCGAGGACCGCCCCGGCCTGGTGCTGTCAGGACATACCGACGTGGTGCCTGTGGTCGGCCAGGACTGGAGCCACGATCCGTTCAAGCTGATCGAGCGCGACGGCAGGCTCTACGGCCGCGGCACCACCGACATGAAGGGTTTCGTCGCGGTGTGCCTCGCCATGGTGCCTGAAATGCTGGAGGTGAAGCTGGCAACGCCGATCCATCTGGCGATCTCCTATGACGAGGAGATCGGCTGCGTCGGCGTGCGGCCGATGCTCGGCCAGATCGCGAAGAAGAAGGTCAGGCCGCTCGGCTGCTTCGTCGGCGAGCCTACCGAGATGAAGGTCATCATCGGACACAAGGGCAAGCACGGCGTGCGCGCGACGTTTCGGGGGCTGGCCCGCCACTCCTCGATCGCGCCCGACGGGGTGAATGCGATCGAATATGCGGCCGAGCTGATCGTCGAAATCCGCCGCCGCGCGGTCACGCTCGCCGCCGTGCGGTCAACGGACAGCCTCTACGATGTTCCGCACTCGACGCTGCTCACCAGCATCGTCCATGGCGGCGCCGCGCTGAACATCGTGCCGGATAGTTGCACGGTGGATTTCGAATGCCGCGGCATCGGCATCACCGAGTCGCGCGAGGTCACGGATGCGATCGTCGCCTGGGCCACGGCCGAACTCGAGCCCGCGATGAAGGCGAGACATCCGGAGTGCGGCATCGATTTCGAGGAGATCCTCGACTATCCCGCGCTCGACACGGCCGCCGACGCCGCCATCGTCACGCTGGCCAAGAGCCTCGCCGGCCGCAACGACCACGCCAAGGTCGCCTTCGGCACCGAGGCGAGCCTGTTCGCCAGCATGGCGGATATCCCATCCGTGGTGATCGGCCCCGGCGGAATCGCGCAGGCGCACACGCCGGACGAATTCGTGGAAATGGCGCAGCTGGAGAAATGCGCGGCGTTCGTGGAGAAGCTCATTGCGCATTGCGCGAAGGGATGATCGGTGACTGCGACTAACTGGGTCCCGGCTCTGCGGAGCAGCGCTACGCGCTGCACCGCGTCCGGGACGCGAGAGCATGCGGAAATACGGTCTCGTGTCCCGGACGCGGTGCGGCACGAAGTGACGCTCCGCAGAGCCGGGACCCAGAGCGCTTGGCCGCGCCCAGAACTCATGCAATTATAAGTCGTGACACCTCAAGGCCGGTTGCATGGCTATGTCCTTCTTCGTTTACATCCTTGCGAGCAAACGAAACGGCACACTCTATGTCGGAGTGACGAACGACCTGGTTCGTCGAGTAAGCGAGCACAAAGCCAAGCTCATACCAGGCTTCACGCGGCAACACGATGTAACTCTGCTCGTCTACTTCGAAACCTTCGAGTCCGTGATCGAGGCACGCTCACGCGAGCATTCGTTGAAGCGTTGGCGACGGGCGTGGAAGCTCAAGCTGATCGAAGAGCTCAATCGGGATTGGCGCGATCTTACGAATGAGTTGAATACCTTGGTGACGTAACTGGGTCCCGGCTCTGCGGAGCAGCACTTCGTGCTGCACCGCGTCCGGGACACGCGAGCGGCGGATACCGCTCAGCGCTCCTGCAACGCCAGCCGCACGCCAATCGCGCAGTAGATGGTCCCGACCACCTTGCCCTGCCATTTCACGACGGCCGGATGGCGGCGTAGCAAATTGCCAAGACGGCCGGCGCCGACGGCGAACACCACCGTGCTGACGAGGCCGAGCAACACGAAGGCAGCGCCGAACAGCGCGAGCTGCAGCGTCGTCGAACCATGCTCGGGACGGACGAACTGCGGCAGGAACGCGAGGAAGAACAGCGCGGTCTTCGGATTAAGCACCTCGGTCAGCACGGCCTGCCGGAATGCTCGCGCTGCGCTGATCGCGGGCGCGCCGCCATTCACCTCGAGCGGCGCCTTGTCGAGAATGGCACGAATGCCGAGATAGATCAGGAAGCCTGCGCCCGCGTATTTGACGACGCTGAACAGGAGGGCCGAAGTTGCGATGATCGCAGAGAGGCCGACGATCGCCATGGTGGTGTGGACCACGTCACCGGCCGCAATTCCCGCGCCCGTCGCGATGCCGACCCTGGTTCCCGAGCTCGCCGCGCGCGCCATGGTGAGGAGTGTCGCCGGACCGGGAATGAAGACGAAGCCGAGGACGATGAGGATGTAGGTGATGAGCGCGGTGTGGTCGATCATGCGGCCATCTCTCTCGTCATTCTGTCCCGAACGGCTCAATACGACGTGACTGGGTCCCGGCTCTGCGGAGCAGCACTTCGTGCTGCACCGCGCCCGGGACACGAGAGCGGCGATCGAGGTAAAAAGGCGCGGCCGTCAGCCGCGCCTTCGGATTCCTTAAACCGCGCCCGCCTTCTGCGCGTATTCCCACGACGCTTTCGACAGCGGTACGGTGCGCTTGGCTGATTCCAGCGCCTTGGCATTCGCCGCGGTGCCGTCGCGGACGCGGCCGGCGATGCCCTGGGTGATGCCGGCGAGGCGGAACAGATTGTAGGCGAAGTACCAGTTGAGGTCAGGCACCGTCATCTTGGTGACGTTGCAATAGATCTGCGCGGCCTCTTCCACGCTCGGAATGTTGAGCGCCTTGAGGTCGGCGCCCTCAAGACCCGGCATGACCCACTGCATCAGGAGATAGGTGAAGTCGGCCATGGGATCGCCGAGCGTCGACAATTCCCAGTCGAGCACGGCCTGCACGCGCGGTTCCGTCGCGTGGAAAATCATGTTGTCGAGGCGATAGTCGCCGTGGACGATCGAGATCCGCGCCTGCTCCGGCACGGTTTTCGGCAACCATTCCGCGACCTTCTCGAACTCCGGAATGGTCTGGGTCTCGGACGCCCGATACTGCTTGGTCCAGCGGTCGATCTGGCGCGCGAAATAATTGCCGGGCTTGCCGAACTCGCCAAGACCGATCGCGACGGGATCGTACATGTGCAGCTTCGCCAGCGTCTCGATCTTGCTGGTGAAGATTTTTCGGCGGTCCTCCGGCGTCTGGCTCGGCAACGCCGGATCCCAGAACACCCGGCCGTCTTCCATCGACATGATGTAGAAGGCCGAACCGATGATGCTGTCGTCCTGGCACAGCGCATAGGCCTTCGCGACCGGAAAGCCCTGCTTTCCAAGCGCTGCGATCACCCGATATTCGCGATCGACCGCATGCGCCGACGGCAACAATTTGCCGAACGGCTTTCGGCGCATCACGTAGGAGCGGTTCGGCGTGTCAAGCCGGTAGGTCGGGTTGGACTGGCCGCCCTTGAACTGGAGCACGACCAGCGGTCCCTCATAACCCTCGACGTTGTCGCGCAACCAGGCCTCGAGCCGCATCTCGTCGATACGATGCCGCTCCTCGACAGGCTTGGTGCCCGAGAACTCTTCGTCTTTCCTGACGCCGTCAGCCACGATGACGCTCCCTCTTCAGTCCAAGCATGATCCTAATCGGTAACCGCTCTTGCACTTGCGTCAAGCGGTTATCCAACAAGGATCATGCCCTGTCGTTTCTTCAAGTCGGGAGCGCGCTTCCGCCCTCCCTCTTAATGACTGGAAGAGTTTGCATACTTCCGAACTTCAAGCCTGGCAATGGCGCGATTGTGCACCTCGTCCGGGCCGTCGGCGAGACGGAGCGTGCGGATGTGGGCGTAGTCCTTGGCAAGGCCCGCTTCGTCGGACACGCCTGCGCCGCCAAACGCCTGGATGGCCTCGTCGATGATCTTCAGCGCCATGTTGGGGGCTGCGACCTTGATCATGGCGATCTCGGCCTGCGCGGTCTTGTTGCCGACCTTGTCCATCATGTCGGAGGCCTTGAGGCATAGCAGCCGCGTCATCTCGATATTGGTGCGGGCTTCGCCGATGCGCTGCTCCCACACCGAATGCTCGACGATCCGCTTGCCGAAGGCGGTGCGCGAGGTGAGCCGCTTTACCATTTTCTCCAGCGCCTCCTCGGCCTTGCCGATGGTGCGCATGCAGTGATGGATACGGCCGGGACCGAGGCGGCCCTGCGCGATCTCGAAGCCGCGGCCTTCGCCGAGCAGGATGTTTTCCTTCGGCACCCGCACGTTCTCGAGCAGCACCTGGGCGTGGCCATGCGGCGCGTCGTCGAAGCCGAACACGGGCAGCATCTTCTCGACCTTGATGCCGGGGGTGTCGAGCGGAACCAGGATCTGAGACTGCTGCTGGTGCTTGGCCGCCTTGAAATCGGTCTTGCCCATCAGGATCGCGATCTTGCAGCGGGGATCGCCGACGCCGGACGACCACCATTTACGGCCGTTGATGACGTAGTGGTCGCCGTCGCGCACGATGCTGGTCTCGATGTTGGTGGCATCGGACGAGGCCACGGCCGGCTCCGTCATCAGGAAGGCGGAGCGGATTTCGCCGTCCATCAGCGGGCGCAGCCATTTACGCTTCTGCTCCTTGGAGCCGTAGCGCATGAACACTTCCATGTTGCCGGTGTCCGGCGCGGAACAATTGAAGACTTCCGAAGCCCAGGTGATGCGGCCCATCTCTTCCGACAGCAGCGCGTATTCGAGATTGGTCAGTCCCGCGCCGCGGAATTCGTCGTCCTCATGCTCGTTCGGCGGCATGAACATGTTCCAGAGGCCTTCGGCCTTCGCCTTCTTCTTGAGGTCTTCGAGCACCGGGATGACCTTCCAACGCTCGCCGCTGTGATCCTGCTCGTTGTAGACAGGCACCGCCGGGCGCACGTGCTTGGCCATGAAGGACCGCACGCGGTCGAGCCATTCCTTCTGCTTCGGCGACAGATCGAAATCCATGGGGACGCTCCTCGTTGTCTCTTTGCGAACTTGATTTGCGCCGGACTGTCCTCCCGCACCGTGCGACCTGCAAGCGCCAATGCGCGGCTTGCGGATGCTTCGGAACCGGTTCGCGCGTTTGCGAACGAGTCCCGATTGCGGATTGACTTTTCCGGCCTTCAAACGATAGTTTCATACAAGTGTTTGAATTGCAACTCCCTCCCCGAGGGGCACCCATGGCCAGTGATCATACCCGGACTGCCATTCTCGCCGCCGCCGAACGGCTCTATGCCGATCGCGGGTTCGGCGACGTGACGCTGCGCGACATCGTCGCGGAGGCCAGTGTCAATCTCGCGGCGGTGAACTATCATTTCGGTTCGAAGGACGAGTTGATCGCGGAGCTGTTCGTGACACGCTCGATCGCCACCAACCGCGAGCGCTTGCGCGAATTGAAGGCGGCGGAAGAACAAGGCGGCGGCCGCGCGTCGATCGAGGTGATCCTGCATGCCTTGGTCGGCCCGACGCTGCGCGGCTGCCTCGGCCCGGAGAACCAGCGCTCCACCGCGGCGCGCTTCATGATCCGCGCCTCGATCGAATCCGTGCCGCCGATCCGCCGCATCAAGAACCGCGAGATCGACCATTTGCGGAAATTCGCCGGCGCGATGCGCCGCGCCCTGCCCGACCGCAGCGACGTCGATATCTATTGGGGCTTGAATTTCGCGCTCGCCATGGCGCACCACACCATCCGCGAGAGCGAGCGGTTGACCAAGCTCTCGGAAGGCAAATGCGACCTGGACGACGTCGAGGACGTCGTCGCGCGCGTCGTCAGCGTGGCGACGATGGCGCTGACGGCGGGACGGACGGAGGCGAAGGCGCCGTCCAAGGTGGCGGCACGCTGAAACCTCACATCATCGCGATGCAGTCGATCTCGACGTCGAAGGGGCCAAACCATTCCGGCGTGCAGACAAAGATCCGCGCCGGCGGATCTTGCGGGAAATAGCGCGCATAGACGGCGTTGAACGCCGCGAAGTGTTTTGTCGAGGTGCAGTAGACGTTGCACTTCATGACGTTGTCCAGGCTCGCGCCCGCCGTCCGAAGGCACAGCTTCATCTGCTCCATGACGAGCTCGCTCTGCCGTTCGATCGGCACTTCCGCGATCTCGCCCGTCTCGGGCTCGAACGGCGGCAGGCCGGCGACGAAGATCATGTTGCCGGCGCGCGTGACCGGCGAGGTCGGCGCCTTCCAGCGATCGAGAAAGGCCGAGATCGGTTCGACGCGGAGCGCTTCGCGTTTCATGGGCGGCCACCTTCCGTTCAAGCGAGATGACGGCTTGCTACATCATCCTGCAGCCGCCATGCTTCGCTTCCGATCGAAGTTTGCTCGCCGAACCGCCTAGGCGTGCTGCGGCATCTCCTCGGCCTCTTCCTTGGCGAGCAGCAGCAGCATCTCGATGCCCATTTCGCCTTCCTGCGGCGAGCGAATGAACTTTATTTCGTCGGCGCTTTGCCGCAGCGCGGCAACGATCGCGACGGCCTGGTTTGCCGTGGCCGCCTCGGTCGCCAGAATGGCCTTCTGGTCCTTGGCCTGAAACCCGATCGTGTAGGACATCGTTCCCTCCCGGACTGAGTGGAAGGATCGAATCTGAGTCGCGCGCGGAACGGAAGCCTGTGTGAGTACGGACCGGGATTATCTGGGGATTGCCCGCAAGCCTCAGGCAAGCCCGAGCATCGCGCGCGCCTCGTTTGGCGGTCGCGACGCTCGCCCCCAGGCTCTTCAGGATGCCGGCGGCATGCGCGACGTTCCGCGAGCGCCGGCCCTCTTCCCTTCTCCCAAAAGCTCAGATGATACCCTGCTGCTTCAGCGTCTCGATCTTGTCCGCATCATAGCCGAGCTTGCCGCCGAGCACCTCCTGGGTGTGCTCCCCTAATAGCGGCGGGGCGCGGTAGGTCTCGATCGGGGTTTCCGAGAGCGTCAGCGCGTTGCGGATCAGCGAGAGATCCGGCTCGAAGGGATGGTCGACCTTCACCCGCATGCCGCGCGACTGGACGTGGGGATCGGAAAACACCTGCTCGAAATTGTTGATCGGACCTGACGGCACGCCGGCCTCCTCCAGCTTGTCCAGCCAGTAGGCCACCGGCTGCTTCAGGAACAGGCCGGCGAAGATCGCCATGATTTCCTTGCCGTGCACGACGCGGTCGTTGTTCTTGACAAAGCGCTTGTCGCTCGCGAGTTCGGGCTCACCGAGCACGGCGCAGGTGCGCTGGAACTGGCCGTCATTGCCGACCACCAGCATCAGTTCCCCGTCGGTGCAGCGGAACACGCCGGCCGGCATGCCGCCATTGCCCCAGGTGCCGCGGCGCGGCGGGGTCTTGCCGTTGACGAGGTAGATCTGCAGCCAGTGCGACAACGATGCAATGACGGTGTCGAACAGGCAGACGTCGATATGCTGTCCCACGCCATCATTGGCGTCGCGATGGTACAGCGCCGAGAGAATCCCGATCGATGTGTTCATGCCGGTCATGTAGTCGACGATCGACGGGCCGACCTTCATCGGGCCCTCGCCGGGCTCGCCGTCGATATGGCCGGTGACGCTCATCAGGCCGCCCATCGCCTGCAGGATGGCGTCATAGCCGGCGCGCGGCGCGTAAGGCCCCGTCTGGCCGAAGCCGGTCACCGAGCAATAGATGATGCCGGGGTTGATCGCCTTGATCGTCTCGTAGTCGAGGCCGTAGCGCTTGAGATCGCCGACCTTGTAGTTCTCCATGAAGACGTCGACGTCCTTGGCGAGCTCGCGGATGATCGCCTGCCCCTCGGGCTTGGCGATGTTGACCGTGACCGACTTCTTGTTGCGGTTGGCGCAGAGATAGAAGGAATTGTTGTTGTTGGCCTTGCCCTCGGGATCGGTCAGGTAAGGCGGCCCGAAGGCGCGCGCGTCGTCGCCGGTGCCCGGCCGCTCGATCTTGATCACCTCCGCGCCGAGATCGCCCAGCATCTGGGCCGACAAGGGTCCGGCAAGCACGCGGGTGAGGTCAAGGATCTTGATGCCTGAAAGCGGCAGGGCCGACATGTCGAAGTCCTCCGGGAACTGGATATTGGCGCGGCGGCGAGGTCGCGGGCCGCGCTTCCTGCGGATACACTATTTTGGCGGTCTGAGCACTGCACTGTGGGCATACGGCCATCCCCCCGCTCGCCCGGCGCAGGTCACCCTCGCAGCGAATTTCCGCAGTGCGAGTATTCTCAGGTCACGGTCGCCGCCACCACCTCCGGCCGCCGTCGGCCGAGCAGGACCAGGATCAGCACCGTTGCGCAGGAGAACACGAAGGTAAGCCCCAGCGCGCCGCGGCTGCCGAACTGGGTGAGCAGGCCGACCAGCAGCGGCGGAGAAAGGGCGGAGGCGAGATTGAGCGGCAGCGCGATCATCGACATCGCCTTGGCGAACTCGGCCTGATCGTAGAACACCAGCGGGATCGTCGCCCGCGCCACCGCCATCGCGCCGCTGCCGGCACCATAGAGCAGGATGAAGACCGCCACCGCCCAGGTCGCGCCCTCGCTCGACATCAGCAGCAGCATGGCGACCGGGAGCGCCGTGCCGGCGACGAGCCCGGTCGTGATTCCGTCCCACCGCCCGCCGCCGAGAAAATCGAGCCCGCGGGCGCTGACCTGGATCACGCCCAGCATCGAGCCGAACAAAAGCGCCTGCGCCGGCGCCAGCCCCTCCGCCCTCAGCAACTCGATCATGATGGCGCCGATGCCGAAATTGACAAAGGCATTGAGCGTGATCGCGGCGACGACGAGACTGAAGGTGCTCCTGGGGATCGCAGGCGGCGGCGAAGACTTCAGCGGTCCACCACCATCTCCGGCAACTTTCCGGCGCGGCGCGAGAACCGCAAAGAGCGGAAGATTGATGACGAGCATCATCGCCGCGTAGACGAGGCACATCGCGCGCCAGCCGAGCTGATCGCTGAGAAACGAGGTGGTCGGCCAGAAGATGCTGCTCGACAGGCCCGTCACCAGCATCAGCGCGCCGATCGCGTTCTTGGCCTGCCGCCCGGCGACCTCGTTCAGCATGATATAGGCGCCGGTCGAAAGCGTGGCGCTGCCGGCGACGCCGAGAACGATCCAGGCGACGAAATAGAGCATCGGCTCGCGCGCGAGGGACAGCAGTATGAAGCCCGGCACGGTGAGGACCGTGCCCGCCACCATCACGTTTCGCGCGCCGTGCCGCGCAAACGACTTGGCCAGCCAGGGCGCGCACAGCCCCATCGACACATACAGAACGGATGTCCCGGCGAACACAGCCGGCAGGCTCATGCCGAGATCGGCCGCGAGAGCGCGCCCGACGATGGCGGGAAGACCTATTGTACCCCACCCAACAAGTTGGGTAACCGCGAGCACCAGCAGGACGCCGATGAGCCTGCTGTCAGATTTCAGAAACCGCATTCCAGTCGTCGCCTGCCCGCCAGACGCAGATCACGCCTGTGACGCCAGTCTTACCCTCGGATGCGACGACCGGGAATGGCGGTTCCGAATGGCACGGCCGCGCCAGCCGCGGGGCAGCCGTCAGGCAGGATGGCCGGGATCGACCTGCTTCGGCGTCTTCTTGTCGCGTTGCGGTGTCATCTTGGCGGGATCCGGTGCATCCGGCACGCCGCGCGGCCCGAGCTGATCGCGCTGAATGTCGTCTTCGGAGCGAGAGGGCTCAATGCCGTTCGGCTCACGGGGCTTGGTCATCGCAGTCTCCTGAAGTGCTCTGCTCGGAGTGACCCGTCAAATGCCGAGCGCGTTCTCGCCGGCTTCGCGGCCAGGCACGCTGACATGGACCTCGTGTCCCTCGCGAAGCGCCAGGGATGCCGCGGCGACCGCCGATTCGAACGCGGCTTCCTTGGTAGCGTATCTACTCTTGACGTCGCCGTCGTGCAGCACACCCCATTCGTCCTGCACTGGCACGATGGCGTATTGAGCAAGGCCCATTGTCCAACTCCTCCCGTTCTCAGGTCTATCTTTGCGTGACCTGGGGATGCACAGCGGTCACACGCCACACAATGTTGCCGCTGTCGTCGGCGACCAGCAGCGCGCCGGTCTTGTCGATGGCGACGCCGACGGGCCGCCCGCGCGCGTGATTGTCGTTGTTGAGGAAGCCGGTGACGACGTCCTGCGGCGGGCCACTCGGCTTGCCATCCGTGAACGGCACGAACACCACCTTGTAGCCGTTCAAGACCTGCCTGTTCCAACTGCCATGCTCGCTGACGAAGGCGCCGCCGCGGTAGGCGGCCGGCAGACTCTCGCTTGTGTTGAAGACCATTCCGAGCGGCGCAACATGCGAGCTCAACGCGTAGTCAGGCACGATCGCCTTGGCGACGAGGTCGGGCCGCTGCGGCTTGACGCGGGGATCGACGTGCTGGCCGTAATAGCTGTAGGGCCAGCCGTAGAAGCCGCCGTCCTTCACCGATGTCATGTAGTCGGGCACGAGATCGGGACCGAGTTCGTCCCGCTCGTTCACCACCGTCCAAAGCGCGCCGGTCTGCGGCTCGAAGCTGAGGCCGTTGGGATTGCGCAGGCCGCTCGCGAAGATGCGCCAACGGCCGCTGGCACGATCGACCTCGAGGATGTTGGCGCGATTGTGCTCGGCCTCCATGCCGTTCTCGGTGATGTTGCTGTTGGAGCCGACGCCGGCATAGAGCTTTGAACCGTCGGGGCTCGCGACCAGGCTCTTGGTCCAGTGATGATCGATCGGTCCGCCCGGCAGCGGCGTCAGCACCGTGCCCGGGGCGGTGATCTTCGTATCACCCTCCGTGTAGGGATATCTGACGATCGCATCGGTGTTGGCGACGTAGAGGTCGTTGCCAACCAGCGCGACGCCGAACGGCGAATTGAGATGGTCGAGGAAGACGCTTTGCGTGTCCGGCACGCCGTCGCCGTTGCTGTCGCGCAGCAGCGTGATGCGGTTGCTCTCGCCGGTGTCGCCGCCTGATGTCGCCCAGGACTCGATGTATCCCATCACGATTTCCTTGGGCCGCTTGATCGGGGCCGCCTTCGGCGCCTTGGATTCCACCACCAGCACGTCGCCGTTGGGAAGCACGTAAAGGAATCGCGGATGCTGCAGGCCCGTCGCAAAGGCCTTGGCCTGCAAGCCCTGCGCAACGGCCGGCGTCTCGTCCTTCTTCCAGCCGACAATGCGGGCGATGTGCATCGGCGGCAGCAGGTATTGCTGGATGTCGGGAAGCGTCGGGTTGGCGCCGGTTTGCGCCTTCGGATCGCCACTACCGTCATTGCAGGCGGCGAGGCATAGCAGCGAGGAGCACAACAGGGCGCGAGCGATCGAGGATTTCATCGCGCAACTCCCACGCGGTGGCGATAGACCATGGCCCAGCCAAGCCAGCCGGTGACGGGCAGGATCAGCACGGTAATCGCCGAAAGCAAGAGCCCCGTCGGCCACACCGATGTCCAGGCATCACGCGTGTGGATCAGGGCGTTGACGGTGGCCAGGATCAGCGCCACCGCGTTGCCGATCAGGTGCGGCCAGGCCGGCGGCTGCGCCCGCACCAGGCGGTTGCCGAGGAAATCGGTCAGACCGGCGATTGCCGCCAGCACGCCGAAGATGACGCCGACGACCAGAAGCCAGGCCGAAAAATCCGCCCACATGATCTCGGCACTGACGACATAGGCGATGTCGGTCAGCAGCGCCCCGATGAAGCAAACGATCGGTATCGGCACCAGCATCGGATGAATCGGATGGCCCGCGATTTGCGCGGTGGTGTGCACGCGCACGTTGTCTTGCACGGTTGGCCTCGCTTGCACGGTTGGCCTCGTATGACTTTCGCCCTGCCCGACGGCCAACTCGTCCTTGGGGTGAAGGTTCCTACGCTTGTCTCTGGCCTTGCGCCGTCACCGGTGCGCTGGCCTGATCCGCCGCGCGCCGATGCCGAGGGCACTCGGGCGGACTGCATTCCTTCGGAATTTGGCTCGCAACACGGAGCCGACGTATCAAAGTTTAATGCGTTCTACCCTTCTCTTCGACCAGATTAGGAGACGGGTTTTGGGGCTATCGGACCACCAATGCAGGCAGGATTTGCGTTCTCCAAGCTCGCCGACCGGCTGGCGAGCCTCGCTCCAGTAACTGCCGACGATCTCCACCTGCTCGCGGACATGGCAAGCACAATTGCCCATCTAGGTTCGCGTCAGACCGTTCTGCGGCATGGCGACGATGCCACCCAGTGCTGTCTGCTGCTCCAGGGATATCTGTCCTGGCAGGACGCAGAGAGCGCGGACGGGCAGATCACGTCAATCCATGTTCCCGGTGACATCGCCAATCTACACACGCTTCATCGCCCTCGCGTTGACGGCAACCTGATCGCGCTCGGCCCGGCCATCGTCGCTCTCGTGCCACATCGCTTCTTTCACGATCTGTCCGCGCGTTCGCCCGCTATGTCCCGCGCATTGCTGCTGATGCTGCTCACCGATCACGCCATTCAGCGCAACTGGACAGTGAACCTGGGTAGCCGCGATGCATTGACGCGCGTGGCGCATCTGCTGTGCGAGATCACCGCGCGCCTGCAAAGCGTCGGCCTTGCCAGAGATTTCAGACTGCCATCACCCTTCACCCAATCGGACCTTGCCGCAGCGTGCAGCATCTCCCCTGTCCACGCCAATCGCACCATTCAGGAACTGCGACGATGCAACCTTCTGCAATGGCAGGGTAAGACGGTCATGATCACGGACTGGCCGGCACTCGTGCGGCTCGCAAGTTTCGATCCGACTTATCTGGGGATTCGACCCAGCCATGAGGATGCGTCGTCGCAGCTCAAGCCGCTTACGGCGGAGGTTGCGCTCGTTTGAGCCTTTTCAGACGACGCGTTGTCAAACGACGCCTTGAACACCTCGGGAGCGCGCAACCAATGCCTTGCGTGCTTCTGCAAGGACCAAATCCCAATCGCCCGGGGTCCTCTGATGAAACAATCGCAGGCTGGGATACCAGAAGGAGTGAGATCCAGCTGACGGCCAGCGCCAGTCGCAATCCGCATGCAACATCACCCACGCGTCACGTCCGAGCGCCCCCGCAAGGTGGGCTACCATGGTGTCGACGCAAATGAGGAGATCGAGCCGCCGGAGGTGATGACCGAGAACCGTAACGTCAGGCGTACTGACGTCCCTCGCGCCGATCTCTGCCAGTTCGCACGTCCGGGCTCCGCGCTGCAGCGAGCAGAGCGTTACGCCGGGAACGGCAAGATGCCCCAACAGCGCGGGCGGAACGGTCCTTCGCTTGTCCCAATTGCCGACTTCCCAAACCAGGCCGACGGCAAGACCTCGCTCATGCGGAAGCGTTGGCTCGACCGCCGGTGGCAGTGATATGTAAGGTGCGCGCATTTCGACGTGCTCACGCCTCGCCTTTATGGCATGCGGAACCTCCATAATCTCGATATCGACCTCGAAGTCGACGTCAGGCGCACCGTCGTGGAGCGCAAAGGCACGATCGACGCCAGCCGCTCGCTGGACCAGCGGCAGAAGCTCGCTCTGGCACCAGACCGTGACGCTGCGCGCGATATCGCAAAGCGGTCGCATGAAGCGCAGGAATTGAATGGTGTCGCCAAGCCCATGGTAGCAGCGGACCAGCACATGCTTGCCCGTCAGGTCCTCGCCGCGCCAGATCCGCTGGAGGTGACGCGGCCCGGTGTGCTTTGGTGGATACGCGAGCATCGCCAGATCGCCGTCGTTGATCGCCCAGGCGCGTTCGAAGTCGCCTGCCCGCATCGCCTCCGTCCAACCGCCCGACACTCGCGGTGATCCGATCAACGCCGCACGAATTTGTGAAAGCGGCTCGGTTTACCGTCCTTGGTCTGGTCTTGGTGGAGGAAGGCAATGCCGGCCTCGTCGAATTTGGTGAAGAATTCGTCCCAGCCGATCCGGTCGAGCCCTTCGTCGGGCGGATCGAAATCGATGCGCAGGATGCCGGCGTGTCCGCCCTCCTCCGTAGCCTTGACCGTCGCGGGCTTTCCACCGCGCTCCTCCGCCCATTTCCGGATGACGTCGTGGCTGGTGGTCTGCTGGGCTTCGCTGGTTTGTGATTTGGATGACATGTGACACCTCGATTGCTGACAAGGAGCGAGCGATGGATCGGCCCTCGCGTCAGACTGTTTCGCCGTGAACGCCGGGCGTGAGGATTTGTTCTTTCGTATGTCGGACTCTCTCGAGAGCATCATCTTCTTCATCTTCATCCTGGAAGCTCTTCGTTCCCTCCAAACTGCCCGCGATTTTATCCCAGGTTAAGCGCGCGAAATTTTTCCGGCCGGAATCTGACGTGAGGCGGACATAGTGCCGTGAGTTCAGGAACGAACATACGTTCCTCACGTTCGCCGACGTACTTACGTCAACACTGCATGTCTTCCGGAGGGCTTCGATCCATGCATTCTCGTCTTCAGGACAGGCGGCGCGTGCGCGTCGGCATCGTCGGTGTCGGCAATTGTGCGAGCTCCTTCGTTCAGGGGCTCTCCTACTACCGGGAGGCCAAATCGAACGAGCCGGTGCCCGGGCTGATGAACGCCGATCTCGGTGGCTATCATATCAGCGACATCCAGGTGGCGTCGGCCTTCGACGTCCATGCCGGCAAGGTCGGACGAGACGTCGCCGAGGCAATCTTCGCAGCACCGAACAACACGCATCGCTTTTCCGACGTTGCGCAGACCGGCGTCGTCGTTCAGCGCGGCCCGGTCATGGACGGAATCGGTCAGTATTTGAAGGAGGACATTCCGATTGCGGATGTTCCGGAAGCCGACGTCTCCGAAGTGCTCGCGACGTCGCGCACGGACGTGCTGGTGTCCTATCTTCCCGTCGGCTCGCAGCACGCAAGCGAATTTTATGCCGCGCGCGCGATCGAGGCCGGCTGCGGCTACGTCAATTGCATCCCGGTCTTCATTGCCTCGAATACCGACTGGCGGCGGCGTTTCGAGGATGCAGGCCTGCCGATCGTCGGCGACGACATCAAGAGCCAGGTCGGCGCCACGATTCTGCACCGCGTGCTCGCCAATCTCTTCCGCGACCGCGGCGTGCGGCTCGATCGCACCTACCAGCTCAATGTCGGCGGCAACACCGATTTCAAGAACATGCTCGAGCGCGAGCGGCTGACCTCGAAGAAAATCTCCAAGACCCAGGCCGTGACCAGCCAGTTCGACGTGCCCATGGATGCTGACAATATTCATGTCGGCCCGAGCGACCATGTGCCGTGGCTGACCGACCGCAAGCTGGCCTTCATCCGCCTGGAGGGCACGACGTTCGGCGGTGTGCCCTTGAGCGCGGAAGTCAAGCTCGAAGTCTGGGACTCCCCGAATTCGGCAGGTGTCGTGATCGACGTGGTCCGCTGCGCCAAGCTCGCCATGGACCGCGGGCAGGCCGGCGCGCTGACGGGCCCATCGAGCTATTTCATGAAGTCGCCGCCGCAGCAGTTCACGGACGATGAAGCCGGACGGCGAACGCGCGCGTTCATCGACGACAAGGCGTATACCTGATGGCGAAGATCATTCATCTGATCCGCCACGGGCATCACGCCCTCCTCGGCCTGACGCTATGTGGCCGGATGAAGGGCGTAGAGCTCGATGATCCCGGTTGCGAAGAAATGGCGCGATGCGCCGAAAGCATCTCACCGCGACCAACATTGATACAGTCGAGCCCGCAACGGCGCTGCATGCAGTCGGCCTGTATCCTTGCCGCGCATTTCGGCTTGCCGGTCGAGATCGTGCCCGCGCTCAACGAGCTCGACTATGGCGAATGGACTGGACGATCCTTCGAGGCGCTCGCCCCGGATCCCCGATGGTCGCTCTGGAACGAACAACGCGGAACGATCCGTCCGCCGGGCGGCGAAAGCATGCGGGCGCTCCAGAAGCGCGTTGTCGCCCATCTGGAGCAGGTGAGCAGCGACCGCGATCCCGGCACCGTCGTCGCCGTCAGCCATGCCGAGCCGATCCGCGCGGCGCTGCTGTATTATTCCCGGAAAGAGCTCGACGACTTTCTCTCGATCGAGATCGACCCCGGCAGCGTCAGCACCCTCAGCGTGGATAATCGCGGAATCAAGATCACCGGGATCAATCAGCGGGTGCCAGCGTGAAGATCGTCATCTTCGGCCTGACAATTTCCTCTTCCTGGGGCAACGGTCACGCGACCTTGTGGCGTGGGCTTTGCAAGCATCTCGCGCGATCCGGGCACAGCGTCGTCTTTTTCGAGCGCGACGTGCCCTATTACGCCAGCGCGCGGGATTTGCACGAACTGGCGGGCGGCCAGCTGCGACTGTTCTCGAATTGGGACGATGTGCTTCCTTTGGCGCGCAGCGACCTTCGCGATGCCGATGTCGCGATCGTGACCTCCTATTGTCCCGACGCGATCGCCGCGACCGAGCTTACCCTGTCTGAGGGTCGCGCGCTGCCCGTGTTCTACGATCTCGACACACCGGTCACGCTGGCGAAGCTCTTGGCCGGCGGCGCCGTTCCCTATATCGGGCCGCGCGGCCTGCGAGATTTCGCCTTGGTCCTGAGCTTCACCGGCGGTCCCCGCATCTGCAACGAATTTCGCGACCGGCTCGGCGCCTGCAACGTCCGTCCGCTCTACGGCCATGTCGACACTGACATCCATCGACCGGTCCCGTCTCAGTCGCACTACCGTGCGCATCTGTCCTATCTCGGCACATATTCGCAGGATCGTCAGCGCGCGCTCGAGGCTCTCTTCGTCGAACCCGCACGGGCACGGCAGGATCTGCGCTTCCTGATCGGGGGTGCGCAATACCCGGAAGATTTTCCCTGGTCGCCAAACATCTATTTCGTGCAGCACTTGCCGCCGTCAGAGCACGCGTCGTTCTTTGCGTCGTCCCGGCTGACGCTCAACGTCACGCGCCGGGCCATGGCGGAGATGGGCTGGTGCCCGTCCGGGCGTCTGTTCGAAGCTGCTGCCTGCAAGGCCCCACTGCTCAGCGACGATTGGCCGGGGATCGATGAATTCTTTGCGCCCGGGCACGAGATCCTGATCGCGCGCGATGAAAAGGACGCGCTTCCTGCATTGACGACGGCCGACGCCGAGCTTCAGCACATTGCCGCGCGCGCATATGAACGGACCATGGATCAGCACACCTCCGACAAGCGCGCGGGCGAACTGATCTCGCTGCTCGAGCAGGCGGCATCCCTCGGCGCGCGCCGGCAACAACCCGAGGAGGCCTGATCATGTGGGGCATCGTTCCGGCCGCAGGCCGCGGCAGCCGCATCCAGCCGCTCGCCTTCTCCAAGGAACTGCTTCCGGTCGGAAGCCGACGGGACGACGGCATGGACCGTCCGTGCGCCGTCTCGGAATATCTGCTGGAGCGGCTGATCCTTGGGGGGGCTGACAAGATCTGCTTCGTGATCTCCCCCGGCAAATCCGACATCCTCGAATATTTCGGCGATCACTATGGCGGCGCCCAGCTCGCTTACGTCGTGCAGCCCGACGCGTCGGGGCTGTGCGATGCCGTGTTCAGGGCGGGCACGGTCGTCGGCCATGACGAAGACGTCATCGTCGGACTTCCGGATACAGTCTGGTTCCCCAAGGCGGCCTTGCAGGCATTGCCGGCCGCCGACCTGTCGTTTCTGCTGTTTCCGGTCGAACATCCCGAGTTCTTCGATGCGGTCGTGCTCGACGGCGATCGCGTGACGGAGATCCAGGTCAAGCAGCCGGACGCAGCGTCGAAATGGATATGGGGCGCCTTCAAGATGTCTGCCAACGGATTTCGCGAACTCCAATCGCTGTGGACAAAGCGCGACCACCGGGATGAATATTTCGGGACACTCGTCAACGCCTACATCGCGGCCGGCGGCCAGGGGCTCGGCGTCAAAGCTGGCGAATCCTATGTCGATGTAGGCACCATCGATGGCTATCGGACGGCAATGGCGTTGCTCGCGGAAAGCTCCACCGGGAACGGACGCTCTCGATTGCTGGCCGGCGGTTCGCCCGAGCCAGCCCGCTCAGCCCCCGCAATGAACAATGGAGTGACCGCATGAGCAGAGGCGCCCTCTCCCGCGAGGAAATCCGCCAGCGTGTCGATGCGCTCGGGCCATGGTTTCACAATCTGGACCTGAAGGGTGTACCGACAGCGCCTTCACACTTTCTCGGCGACTATCCCAACGTGAAATGGCGACGCTTCTCCGGGATCATCCCGGACCGTCTCGACGGCAAGACCGTACTCGATATCGGCTGCAATGCCGGCTTCTACGCCATGGAGATGAAGCGGCGCGGCGCCGAGCGCGTCCTCGGCCTGGACACCGACGACGAATATCTCGAGCAAGCCCGCTTCGCGGCCGAGGTGAACGGGCTCAGGATCGAATTCTGCAAGATGTCAGCCTATGACGTCGGACAGCTGCGCGAAAAGTTCGACCTCGTGATCTTCATGGGGGTGCTCTACCATCTGCGGCACCCTCTGCTGGCGCTCGACCTGATCCATGAGCACGTGGCCGGCGATCTCCTGCTGTTCCAATCGATGCAGCGCGGCGACAGCCGCGTGAATCCGGTCGACAAGAACTACGACTTCTGGACCACCGATCAGTTCGATTCGCCGGGCTATCCAAAGCTGCACTTCATCGAGAACAAATATGCCGACGACCCCACCAATTGGTGGGTGCCGAACCGTGCCTGCGCCGAAGCCATGCTGCGCAGCGCCGGCTTTGCGATCGCAGCGCATCCGGAAGACGAAGTCTATCTTTGCAAGCGGGTAACAAGGCCGCAGGCGGAAGGTCCTGTCTATCCATCGCGGGAGGCCGGCCAATGATCGAAGCCGCCAAGATCTGGAACGAGCCCAACAACAAGTCGCACTGGGACATCCTGATTGATCCGGACTGGACCATGTTCG
Source organism: Bradyrhizobium sp. LB14.3 (assembly GCF_040547985.1). Lineage (NCBI taxonomy): Bacteria > Pseudomonadati > Pseudomonadota > Alphaproteobacteria > Hyphomicrobiales > Nitrobacteraceae > Bradyrhizobium > Bradyrhizobium sp. LB14.3. The sequence continues at coordinate 425,090 of NZ_JBEPQT010000003.1, read as the reverse complement.
CCAACCTGGCGCTAGCGGCCGGAAAGGCGATCCGCAGCGCCCATCCCACACTCCCGCGTGTGCTCGGCGGCATATCGCCGATCGATCCGTCGTTCATCCGCAATATGCAGGCGCGTGGCGTACTCGATCATGTCGATGCGGTAGCCGTGCACGGCTTTCCGCTCGACTGGAACCTGTGGCAGATTGCGGAATGGCCGGCCAAGCTCGAGGAGATCAAGGCGGTCACTTCGCTGCCGGTCTGGGTGACGGAGGTGGGAGTCTCGTCTTTCGGCGCCGAAGAGGTGCAGGCTTGGGGACTGAGCCGAACCGCGGAGCTCTTGATCGGCCGCGCTCCGCGCATCCACTGGTACAGCCTCTACGATCTGCCTTCGAGCTGGGAGGCCACGACCCGGCATAAGGAGGCTGAAGGCTCCTCCTACTACCGGCATTTCCACATGGGCCTGCTGCGCGAGGACGGGACACCGAAAGCCTCGGCGGAGCTGTTCCGCAACTTTGCACCTGCGATGGGCCTGTGCCAGTGGTTTCATTTCGAGGACCACCGCCTCGATGACGCCGTGGGCTGGATGCGCCGGCTGGGCGTGCAGCATCTCAGGACCGGCCTGTCCTGGGCCGACAGCTTTCGTCCCAACGCGCTCGACTGGTTCGACCGCCAGATGGACGCGCTGGCGGAGTTTCAGGTCGCGGTGACCTTCTGCTTCACGCCGGAGCACCGGGGTATCGAGCCTCATCACACCAGCTCGCCGCTCGACGTGAACGAGTTCGCGGATTTCTGCGCGCAGATGGTCGAGCGCTATTGCGCGAAAACAGGGGTCGCGCCTTCCGCGGCGTCTTCGCGTCCGACCGTCCGAGAACCGACATGCGTGCCCTGATCCTGGTGTTGGACTCCGTCGGAATCGGCGCCGCGCCCGATGCCGAAAATTACGGCGACGAGGGCGCCGATACCATCGGTCACATCGCTGAGATGTGCAGGGTCGGCAATGCCGACGGTCCACGGCGGGAGGGACCGCTTCAGCTTCCCAATCTGGTTGGGCTGGGCCTTGGCCAGGCTTGCCGTCTCGCAACCGGGCGCGTGCCGCCCGGGTTGGAGGGCCGTCCGGAGCATTCGCGCTTTGGCTGCGCAAGCGAGATATCGAAGGGGAAGGACACGCCATCCGGTCATTGGGAGATTGCCGGTGTGCCGGTGCCGTTCGACTGGGGCTATTTTCCAAGAACCGAACCGTGCTTCCCGCGCGACCTGATGGAGCGCCTGTGCGAACAGGCGCGATTGCCCGGCATCCTCGGAAACTGTCACGCCTCCGGCACCGAGATCATCGACGAATTCGGCGAGCGTCACATCAGAACCGGCGAACCGATCGGTTATACGTCGGCCGACAGCGTGTTTCAGATTGCTGCACATGAGGAGACATTCGGGCTCGAACGCCTCTATGAGGTCTGCCGCGTTGCCCGCCGACTGGTCGATCCCCTGAACATCGGGCGCGTCATCGCCCGGCCGTTCATCGGCACGTCAGCAGGTCACTTCAAGCGAACCGCGCACCGGAAGGATTATTCCGTCCCGCCGCCCGAGCGAACGATCCTCGATCTCGCCGAAAGCGCAGGCCGTGACATCGTGACGATCGGCAAGATCGACGACATCTTCGCCCATCGCGCGACCGGGAGGAACATGCGCGGCGATGGCAACGAAGCGCTGATCGATGCCACGCTTGATGGGCTGGCCTCTCTTGCAGAGGGTGGGATGTTGTTCGCCAACTTCATCGATTTCGACACGTTGTACGGCCATCGCCGAGACGTCGCGGGATATGCAGCGGCGCTCGAAGCCTTCGATGCCCGCGTTCCCGAGCTGCTTAACCGCGTGCGCGACGATGATCTCCTCATCGTCACGGCCGATCACGGTTGCGACCCAACCTGGAGCGGCACCGATCACACCCGCGAACAAGTGCCAATTCTGGCGGTGCGCGGGCGGTCGTCTTCTCCGATCGGCAGACGCACCGGCTTTGCCGATATAGGGGCAACGGTCGCAAGACATCTCGAGCTGCAAGCGCCGATTCGTGGCGTGCATTTTTAGCCGCAGCGCCGGCCGATTCACTTGGGTTATTGATCCAGGTTAGAGAAATGTTTGTTTGTAGGTTTCGCAGGAACGAACATTCCTTGCACCGCTTCTACTTCCAAATGTGACTGGCGCGCCGGTCGCCCCGACCAGAACAGCAGCGCGCGCTTTCATTCTCATCACGGATTGATCCCGCAGGATCGGTCTCACGGCGGCACGGAGCGGTGAATGACGCGAGTATTGATCACTGGAGGCGCCGGATTCATCGGATCGCATGCGGCCGACGTGCTGCTGGCGGCCGGCTATGAAGTCCGCCTGCTCGACAATCTCTCGCCGCAGGTCCACGGAGGCAACCGCCAGCGTCCCGCCTATCTTGCCGAAGAGGCGGAGCTCGTCGTCGGCGACGTCACCGACGCTCCCGCAGTCGAGCACGCGTTGCGCGGCACCGACATGGTCCTGCATCTCGCATCCGCGGTAGGCGTCGGCCAGAGCATGTACGACATCGAACCCTATGTCAGGACCAACGAGCTCGGCACTGCCGTGCTGTTACAGGCGCTGTCCAAGCGTCCGGTCGAGCGGCTGGTGGTGGCCTCGTCCATGAGCATTTATGGCGAGGGCCTTTACCGGAGCGCCGATCAGAGCGTCATCGCATGCGACGAACGGCCGATCGAGCAGCTTCGCCGCGGCGATTGGGAGCTGCGCGATATCACCGGGCGCCCGCTTGATCCCGTTGCCACCCCGGAGACAAAGCAGCCCTCGCTGAGTTCGATCTACGCACTCAACAAATATGCCCAGGAACGCATGTGCCTGATCACCGGCAAGGCCTATGGCATTCCGACGGTGGCGCTACGCTTCTTCAATGCGTTCGGTCCGCGCCAGGCGCTGTCCAATCCCTATACCGGCGTGCTCGCCATCTTTGCCGCGCGGCTGCTCAACGGCCGGCCCCCCCTCGTCTTCGAGGATGGTCTGCAGCGGCGCGACTTCGTCCATGTACATGACGTCGCCCGCGCCTGCCGCATGGCGCTCGAAGCCGATCGCACCCAGGAGGTCTTCAACGTCGGCTCGGGGCAGTGCCGCACCATTCTCTCCGTCGCGCAGGATCTCGCCGATGTCATGGGACGCGGCAACATCGAGCCCGAGTTAACGCGGAAATATCGTGCCGGCGATATCCGGCACTGCTTCGCCGACATCGGAAAATCGCGCGACCTGCTCGGCTTCGAGCCGCACGTCGCCTTCAAGGACGGTCTCCGGGAGCTCGCGGAGTATCTCGCCGACCAAATCGCTGACGATCAGGCGGAGCGAGCCACCAAGGAGCTGCAGCAACGAGGATTGGTCGCGTGATGAGTGAACGAGATAACAGACCCGTCCTGATCACCGGCGGCTGCGGATTTATCGGCTGCAACCTCGCCGACCGGCTCGCGGAACGCGGCGATCCCGTGCTGATACTGGACAATCTCGCCCGCGCCGGCGTGCGTGAGAACGCGCAATGGCTGAAGTCCCGGCATGGCGACCGGGTCACAATTACCGTGGCCGACATCCGCGAACCGATCCCGGTGATCGACGCAGTACGTGAAGCCCGCGCCGTGCTGCACTTGGCCGCTCAGGTCGCGGTCACCGACAGCGTGAGCGATCCGGCTTCCGATTTCGAGATCAACGCGCGGGGCACATTGAATGTGCTCGAAGCCGTGCGGCTCCACAACAGCGCCGCGCCGGTCGTGTTCGCCTCGACCAACAAGGTCTACGGACGCCTGATCGACGACGGCGACATCGCGCTCACCGGCCGCCGCTACACGCCGACAAGCGGTCTGCTGACCGGCGGCATCTCGGAAAATGCACCGCTCGACTTCTACAGCCCCTATGGATGCTCCAAGGGAACGGCGGATCAATACGTTCACGACTATGCGCGGGTCTACGGCCTCCAGACTGTGGTGATGCGCATGAGCTGCATCTATGGGCCCCGGCAATTCGGCACCGAAGATCAGGGCTGGATCGCGCATTTCCTGCTGAGCGCCATCCGCAGCAAAGAGCTGACGATCTATGGCGACGGCCATCAGGTCCGCGATGCGCTTCATGTGTCGGACGCGGCCTCGGCCTGGCTCGCCGTGCTCGATCGCATCGCGCTCGCCCGTGGACGCGTGTTCAATCTCGGCGGCGGCCCGGCCAATGCGATCAGTCTGCTGGAATTGATCGACCGCATCACCGATCTGACCGGCCGCAAGGTGGCATATCGCTTTGCCGATTGGAGGCCCGGCGATCAGCCCTGGTACGTGACCGACACGCGCGCCCTCTCCAGCGCGCTCGGCTGGGCGCCTCAGACATCTCTCGCAGACGGCCTCCGATCCATTCACACCTGGCTGGATGGCCGCTTCGGATCGGCACAGGGCAACCGCGAGGCGCTGGCATGACGCGTGTTGCCCTCATCAACCCAAACTGGGATTTTGGCGGCAGCATCTATTTCGGCTGCCGATCTCCTCACCTTCCGCTCGAACTCGGGATCTCCGAGCACTACCTGAAGGCGGCCGGGCACAAGACGCTGCTGCTCGATGCCCACATGTTCGACCTCTCGCTCGCCGATATCGAAGCCGAGCTGCGCGCGTTCGGCCCCGACCAGATCGTCATCACGACGGCACCGACTTATCTGTTCTGGCGCTGCGCCCCTCCCGAGCTCCGCGTCCCGCAGGAGCTTGCAATTGCGATGCGCGACCTGGCTCCGATCCTCGTGGCAGTGGGCCCCCATGGCTCGACCGTGCCAAAAGCGGCGCTTCGAAAGCTCGGCACCGACGTCGTCGTAATGGGCGAGTGCGAGGCATCCTTGCTGCGTCTTGCCAATGGCGAGCGGGACTTTCCCGGCTTGTGCTTCGCCGATGGCGCATCGCTCCGCGTCAATGGCGGCCCGCAGGCCGTCGCGTTCAGGGATCAACCGCCGCTTGATTGGCCGGAGGAGATGATCCGGCGGCATCACCATCACCATCACCGCTTCGAAGCCGAACCGCAGGCGCCAGGCGCCGAGGTCGAGTCTTCCAGGGGTTGTCCGTACAACTGCACGTTCTGCGCCAAGGAGAATTTCCGCAACGCTTACCGCAAACGGCCCCCCTCCGTCGTTCTCGAAGAGATCGACGGCCTGCGCCATCAGGGCATCGAATATGTCTACTTCATCGACGAGATATTTCTTCCGAACGCGGAACTGCTGGAAGGGCTGGCCACACGCGGGCTGAAGTTCGGTGTGCAGACCCGCATCGATCTCTGGAAGCCGGACATGCTGGCTCTGCTCGGTGGGGCCGGCTGCGTCTCGATAGAGGCGGGGATCGAGAGCCTGACCGTCGGGGGCCGTGCTGCGCTTGCCAAGAACTGCAAGATGACGACAGACCAGCTTGCCGAACGTCTGGTCGAAGCGCGCCGTCACGTTCCTTTCGTGCAGGCCAACCTGATCGAAGTCCCCGAGGACGATGATCCCATCGTGCAGCGCTGGCGCCACACGATGCAGGATGCCGGCATCTGGGCCAACGATCCGGTCCCGCTCTATCCCTATCCGGGCTCGCCGGATTATCAAAAGCTGTGGGGCGAGCCCGACGATTTCGCCTGGGAGCGCGCGCACCGGCACTATCTCGCGATGTTCGACCAGTTCAGCGACGTGCAGAACGATCGCCCGGTTCCGCTCGAGGCTCTCGAACTGCAGGTGGCATCATGAGCCGTAGCTCGGACATCAGGATCCTGATGACGACCGACACGGTCGGGGGTGTCTGGACCTATTCCTGCGCTCTCGCATCGCAGCTTGCGGCGTCGGGGGCCGATGTCGGCCTCGTGACCATGGGTCGGCGCGCACGAGCCGAGCAGCGCGAGATGCTGCGCGGTTCCCGAGTGCGCCTGATCGAAACGGACCTCGCGCTGGAATGGCAGGATCCGGAAGGGCAGGACCTCGCCCGAGCGCGGCGCATCCTCACGAAGCTCGAAGCACAATTCAGGCCGGACGTTATTCACCTCAACAGCTTTCGCGAAGCAACCTTCGACTGGCACGCGCCGGTGGTACTCGTCGCGCATTCCTGCGTCGGCTCCTGGGCGCTGGCCTGCCGTGATACGGCTTGGCTGGGCGAGCCGAGATGGCGCAGCTACGCCGAACGCGTCGCGGCAGCCCTCGACAAGGCGCAGGCCTGGGTATGCCCAACCCAGTCCTTTCACGACGTGATCGCGCAGATTTACCATCCTCAATCGCCGGGCGCCGTGATCTGGAATGGGATCACACCCCGAGGCGCCCTCGGACGTAAGCAGGAGCTGATCCTTGCAGCCGGGCGGCTGTGGGACCGCGCCAAGAACATCGAGGTTCTTGCCGCCGCGGCGCCGGGGCTGGATTGGCCGGTCCAGGTGGCGGGTGCGGCGACCGTCAGCCCATCGCATTGTATCACCTGGCTTGGGCAATTGCCGTACGACGCCATGCGCGCGCGGATGGAGCACGCGGCGATCTTCGCAAGTCCCGCCTTCTATGAACCGTTTGGGCTCGCGGTCCTGGAAGCCGCGGCGGCGGGATGCGCGCTCGTCCTGTCCGACATCCCAACGTTCCGGGAATTGTGGACCGGAGCCGCGCTGTTCGTCGATCCCACCGACGGCAAGGCGCTGCATCGAACGCTTGCAGGTCTGTGCGCCGACGATCGCGAGCGGATGCGGCTGCAACGGGCAGCTTTTGAGCATTCCCTCACCTATTCCCTGACCCGGACGACGAGTGCCTATCTCAGGCTTTACGAGGACCTGCTCGCTTCCCATCGCGAGACCGCGCCGGTCAGCCAGATCGAGGTGCGTGCATGAAATGCGTCCTGTTCTACCACGCCTTCACCTCCTGCTGGAACAACGGCAACGCCCACTTCCTGCGCGGCTATGCCCGCGAACTTCATGCGCTCGGTCATGAGGTCGTCGTGTTCGAGCCGGTCGACGGCTGGAGCCGATTGAACGCGATCCGCGAGGGTGGCAGTCAGACCATGGAGGACATTCCGGTGCTGTTTCCCGGCATCGGCATCCGCCGCTATGACGCCTGCCTCGATCTGGATGAGGCGCTCCACGGCGCCGATCTCGTCGTCGTCCACGAATGGAATTCGCCGGATCTGATCGCAGACATCGGCCACAGGCGGGCGCATGGCGCTCCCTTCACGCTGCTGTTCCACGACACCCATCACCGCGCCGTCAGCGCACCTGACGAGCTTGCGCAATTCGACCTCGACGGGTTCGACGGTGTGCTCGCCTTCGGCGAGGTGCTTCGTCAGATCTATCTGAAGCTCGGCTGGGCCGACCGGGCCTTCACCTGGCACGAGGCCGCGGACATCGCCCTGTATCATCCGCTGCCGCATGTCGAGCGCACCGATGATGTCGTCTGGATCGGCAATTGGGGCGACGGCGAACGCAGCGCCGAGCTCAACGAATTTCTGGTCGAACCGGTGGCCGAACTGAAGCTGCGCGCGGAGGTCTATGGCGTCCGCTATTCGGACGCGGCGCTCGACACCATTCGGGCGGCAGGTATCCGGCATGGCGGGTGGCTGCCCGCGCACTGGGCTCCCATCGCTTTCGCCGGCGCACGCGCCACTGTCCATGTGCCGCGCGGCCCCTACGTCCGCTTGCTTCCGGGCATTCCGACCATTCGCGTCTTCGAGGCGATGGCGTGCGGCATTCCACTGGTCTCGGCCCCCTGGTCAGACGCGGAAGGCCTGTTCCCGGAAGGCGCCTATCTCGGCGCCGCCGACGGTACCGAAATGAAGCGCGCGCTTCGTGCGCTCCTCGGCGACCACGAGTTATGGACCGCCACAGTGGAGGCCGGCCTGCGGACGATCAAGGAGCGTCACACCTGCCGTCACCGCGCGGAGCAGCTTGTCAGCATCGTGCAGGATCTCCGGGCCTCAGGCCGCTCGTCACAGCCCTCACGATACATCGGAGCCTCCGCATGAAGATCTGCTTCTTCGGATCCAGCCTCGTCTCATCCTACTGGAACGGTGCCGCCACCTATTATCGCGGCATGCTGAAGGAGATTGCGGCGCTCGGCCACGACATCACGTTCTTCGAGCCCGACGCTTTCGAGCGCCAGGCCCACCGCGACATCGACGACCCGCACTGGGCGAGGGTGGTCGTCTACGCCGCGACGCCGGACGGCTGGCGAAGCTCGATCGAGGGAGCTGCCCGCTCGGCTGACATGCTGATCAAGGCCAGCGGGGTTGGCGTTTTCGATCAGGAGCTGGAGAACGCCCTCACCGACATTCCGTCGAATGCGACGCGCATCTATTGGGACGTCGACGCACCCGCCACGCTGGAGACGATGGCGGACGATCCGGAACATCATCTGCGCCGCGCGATCCGGTCCTACGACATGGTTTTGACTTATGGCGGCGGCGATGCAGTCGTGTCCGCTTATCGCTCCATGGGCGCGCGGGGCTGCGTGCCGATCTACAATGCGCTCGACCCGGCCACGCACTTTCCGGCACTTCCAAATCCACGTTTCACCTGCGATCTCAGCCTTTTGGCAAACCGCCTTCCCGATCGCGAGCAGCGCGTCGAGAGGTTCTTCCTCGACGTTGCGCGCCAACTGCCCAACAAGAGATTTGTCCTCGGCGGCTCCGGCTGGGAGACCAAGGAAACGCCGGCCAATCTACAGCAGGTCGGACATGTCGGGACCGGCGACCACAACGCGTTCTTCGGCTCCGGTCTGGCTACGCTGAACGTCAATCGCGACAGCATGGCACGTTACGGCTTCTCGCCGCCGACACGCGTGTTCGAAGCCATCGGCGCCGGAGCCTGCCTCATCACCGACCAGTGGGACGGCATCGATCATTTTCTCGAGCCGGATCGCGAGGTCCTGGTGGCCGCAAGCGGAGCGGAGGTCGCAGAGCATCTTGCCGCACTGCGCCCCGATCGGGCTCAGGCGATCGCAGGACGCGCTCGTGCGCGCATTCTGAGCCACCACACCTACCGGCAGCGCGCGCGCCAGTTCAACGATCTCTTTGCCGCAAGCAATTCGCGAATCGAGGCAGCAGAATGAACCTCACCATCGTCGTCATTGGTCTTTCGGTCACTTCGTCCTGGGGCAACGGCCATGCCACGACCTACCGCGCCCTGATCGAAGCCCTGGCACGACGAGGTCACCACGTCACGTTTCTGGAACGCGACGTCCCCTGGTATCGTGAGCATCGCGATCTTACCAAGCCTTCTGCGTGGACCGTCGAGCTTTATCAATCCTTGAAGGACATCCCGCTGCGTTTCGGCAAGATGATCCGAGACGCTGATCTGGTGGTCATCGGCTCCTATGTGCCCGATGGGATCGCGATCTCCGAATGGGTCACGACCCACACCGGAGGGCTTACCGCCTTCTACGACATCGACACGCCGGTCACGCTTGCGAAGCTCGATCAGGGCCTGGACTATCTTTCCGCGGCGATGATCCCGCGTTTCGACCTTTATCTGTCCTTTGCCGGCGGCCCAGTACCCGACATGATCGAGGAGAGCTATGGCAGTCCGCTGGCGCGGGTTCTGTATTGCAGTGCGGACACCGATATCTACGCGCCGCAACGCGCGGAGAAGAAATGGGCACTGGGCTATCTCGGAACCTACAGCGAGGACCGGCAACCGGTTCTGAAGCAGTTGCTGCTCTCCCCCGCTCGCACTCTGTCATCCGAGCAGTTCGTGGTGGCCGGCGCGCAATATCCCGAGGATGTGGTGTGGCCAGCCAATGTGGCCCGCATCGAGCATCTCACACCCAAGCATCATCCGACATTCTACGCGGAGCAGCGTTTCACGCTAAACGCCACCCGCGCCGACATGCGCGCACTCGGCTTTTCGCCGAGTGTCAGGCTGTTCGAAGCCGCGGCGTGCGGCACGCCCGTCATCTCGGACCGGTGGCCTGGAATCGAAACTGTCTTTGAACCCTCGCGGGAAATCCTGCTCGCGTCGAATCCACGCGACGTTGTTGAAATCCTGCGCGACATGCCGGAGGACCACCGGCGCTCGATCGCAGACAACGCGCGGCGGCGGGTCATCGCCGATCACACCTCCGACCACCGCGCCCGGCAGCTCGAGACGTACTACGCCGAGGCGTCCGATCGGCGGTGCCGCAGAACAGCGCGGCGTCCCGTATCGCGTCCCTTTCAGGTCGCAGAACTCTGAAAGGCAGCGCCATGACACTTCAGACCCGCATCCAGGCGTCCCGCCGCTCACCGACTGTGCTGATCGCCGGCGGCGCCGGCTTCATCGGATCCCACCTCTGCGACGCGCTTTTGCAACGCGGCCACACGGTAATCTGCCTCGACAATTTGTTCACGGGAACGATCGGCAATATCCGGCCGCTGCTCAATCATCCGAATTTTCGCTTCATCGAACATGACGTACGCGATCCCGTCGAGATCGAGGGCGATATCGACGGGATCTACAGCCTCGCCTGCCCGGCGTCGCCCCGTCATTACCAGAAAGATCCGGTCGGCACGATGAAGACCTGCGTGCTTGGCACCATCAACATGCTGGAGCTCGCGCGTCGGAAGGGCGCCCGAGTGCTGCAGGCATCGACAAGCGAGGTCTACGGCGATCCCGAGGTGCATCCCCAGCCGGAATCCTATCTCGGCAACGTCAACGCGATCGGACCCCGAGCCTGCTACGACGAAGGCAAGCGGGCCGCGGAAACGCTGATGTTCGATTACCATCGCATGTACGGGGTCGAGATCAAGATCGCGCGCATCTTCAACACCTACGGCCCGCGAATGCTGGAGAACGACGGGCGTGTCGTCTCCAACTTCATCGTGCAGGCACTGCGCGGAGAGCCGATCACGATCTATGGCGGTGGTACGCAGACCAGAAGCTTCTGCTTCGTCGACGATCTCGTGCGCGGCCTCCAGCTGCTCATGGAGAGTCCATCATCAGTCACCGGGCCCTGCAATTTGGGTAATCCGCACGAGGTTACAATCGAGGCGATTGCCCGCGACGTGCTGGCGTATACAGAATCAGGCTCCCCGCTTCGGTTCGAGGAGCTGCCTAAAGACGATCCGAAGCGGCGCAAGCCTGTCATTGACACAGCCGTGAAGGTGTTGGGGTGGCGCCCGCGCGTGGCGCTCAAGGATGGTCTCCGGGCGACCATCGCGTATTTCGCCATGCGCATAGCCGGCGAAGCGCCGACGCTTGTTCCGGCCGCTGCACCTCGCAGGAGCGGACGTACCAATGCACGCGGCCGGTTGACGATTGCCGATCAGGGGTGATCCACGAGCGCGAATTGGCCGCGCGACGGATGGGCTTGTCGAGGTCCTCAACGTCGCGCTCGTATTCGGAGATGGCGCGATTGGCCATCCGAATCCGGTTGGTCTGGCCTTCGTCGACCATCATGGTGATACGCTGCGCCAGGAACACGCACGTCTCGAATTCATCGCTGATAGCCCCGCCACGGGCGAGAAAGTCCCACGCGATCTCGTAAGCCTGCTCGGCGGCGGGATTGCGATAGTCGCTGAAGATAATTTTCGTCATCACAGCCCAGCTAAAATGGTGTGTATCGTTCCTGCAGGTCTCTGCACAAACAGCCGAGTTCAGCAACCGCCAAGCCGCCGGTCTCGCGGCAAGCGGGACCGGCGGCTTGCCTGTAGCGGCGACCGGATGGCGTCACGCCGCCTGACGCTGATGCGCCAGATATTCCATCGTCACCTTCTCGACGTTTGAGTCGATCCAGGCGGCCATGCGCTGCTCTTCCTGCAAGGACGTCTCGAGCAGATCCTTTGCTTCAGCCACCCCGGCGGCGCCGCAGAGGGCGAGCAGAGACTTGTAGGCAGCGATCTCGAAATTCTCGAACGCGTTGTTGGCGAAGGTGTTCTTGAGAATCTCGTCGCCGGCGACAGAGTGCGCCATGGCCTGCATGTTCGCCATCACGGATTGGGTCGTATCCTTGAGGCTGGAGGAGTTTTCGCCGCAAGCTTCCAGACATCTCTCGAGCCGCTTGAGCTGTTCGTTGGTCTCCTGAAGGTGAGCGACGACTTTCGCCTTCACCTCAGGATATTCATCCAGCCGTTCCGACTGACGTTCCATCAGCTCCCTTGCCTGCACTTCCATCGCGTGCGCATTGCTTAGTCCGACCACGAATGTATCGCGTGCTACGTTAGCCATTTTCCTGTTCTCCTTCTCATTGGCCTTGCTGCGGCCCAACCGCAATTTTCGCGGATCGTTCCTATCGGATATCTGGGTAACCGTGCAGGCTCTGGTCTTTCGCCTAAGGCTAACCTGCGATAACAGAACACAAATACAGTTCGTCGCCGCAGGAACGCCGCCGACGAGCTGCGGTTTCCCAGCGTGTGGTCGCATCCCAACTAGCCACAGCGCTCAGGGACAGCCGGCCAACGCCTCCGATCCCTATTTCATGAGCATCCGCGACAATCTTGCCGACAAGGGTTTCTTCGGCAACAGCGGAGGAGTTCGGGCTTGCCTGCTGCGCGGTCGAGATGATGCAGATGTCAATGCCGCGCTATGACGCGGAACGCTTCGGATTCGCGCCGCGAGCATCGCCACGCCAATCCGACGTGATCATCGTGGCCGGCACCCTGACCAACCAGATGGCCACCCCGGATTGGGAAAGTGCGAAGACGTCGCTGCGTGCTCTTGCGCCACTTGCTGCCGAGATCGTCATCACCGGACACGGCGCGGCCATGCAAGGTCCGGAGATGCGCGCCGCTCTCGAGGCCCTTGCTGAACGGTTCGATGAAGTTGCCGTGCCTTCGCAATACCGGCGTTGAGACAGCGTGTGCCGTCGATGACGACGGCAACGCCGAATGAATTTGCGTGGGTAGGAACGGTCGATGCCGCTCATGATTGGTTCGACATTGAAAGCTCAAGGAGAAACAGCATGCGTACGACAATCTTGATGATCTTGACGGCCGCGATGCTCGCAGGCACTTCAGTCGGCGCAGCGTTCGCGCAAGGTGCCGGTGGCGCGGGCGGCGCCGGCGGTGGCGCTGGCGGCGGAGCCGGCGGCGCGGGCGCCGGTGCTGGAGCCGGCGGATCCGCCTCCGGCGGCGGCGGTGGCGGCATTACGCATGTCGAGCGGGGCGGCCAAGGTGCCTCCAGTCCTCCCGGCATGCGCAACGAGACGACTCCGCCGTCCAACGGCACCATGCCGCGTCGTTAGCATTCGCGGTCCGGGGTCTCGAAGCCGCACTTTCCGACCAAAGAGGAAACGTTGAAAAGGGACGACGAAGCCGGGCTGGTCGAAGATTGCGAAGGCCAGCCCGCTCTTGAGGACGAGCTCAAGATCAAGCCGTGCTCGCCGGATTCTGAAAGTCAAAACGACGAAGACTTTGATTGGACGCCGGCGAAGCCGGCGTCCTGATCCCGGTCAGCATCCTTTGCAGATGCTTTTGATCTTTCGATCCACGGTGGAGCCCTGGGAATTTTCAGACCGGATTTCCGCGTCGCCTTGCATCGACGGACCTGGTGTCGCCGTTCCATCGATCCGTCCGCTGCTGGTTCCGCCCGCGAGGTTGCCGGGTCGGCCGACGGTGGTCGATCCTTGCGGGCCCCCGCTCGATTGAGCCGTTCCTGCTGCATTTGTCCCGCTGGCCGCTGTGCCCCGGGACGCGTCGCCGGCGTTCCCCCTGTCAGACGGCAAACTGCCGGTTTGGCTGGTTGTCGCCGAAGTCCCCCCGCCCAAAGCGCCCCCGGCGCCGACGCCACTGGTGCTGCTCGCGCTTCCGCCCCCGCCCGAACTGCCGCCGCCGCCTCCTCCGCCACCCTGCCCCCAAGCGGCGCCTGTCGAGCCGCAGGCCAACAGGGCGACCAGCATCATGGCAGAACTGATCTTGCGCATCATTTTTCTCCATCGTCTTCTGGAACGGGTCGCACGTTCCTGTGGGCCAATGTCTCAGCTCCTGTGACGATCGTCGTGCGTGTGATGCTCATCGCGCTCACCACCGCCTCCTGAGACGTGCGATTTCCGGTCATTTGTGGGAGCCCCCGGCGTCGGGGCTTCATGTTCGCGCCCTCCCTTTTCAGGATGCTTGCGATCCTGCTGGGAGGACCCGGGTCCACCGAACCGTTCGGTTTCAGAGTTCTTGTGGGGCATCATCGATCCTGCTGGTAGCCTTGGTTTGTGGTGTTCTGCTTGATGTTGCCTTGACGTCCCTGGGTGTCGAAGTTCTCGCGGCTGGGGATTTTTTCGTTGGTCTCGGTCTTTGGATCTGAACCGGGTCCCTTGTCGCTGCGCTGCTCTGCCGGTACGGGGGGCATTTTTGACATTGCGTGCTCCTTTTTCGGGTCTTCACGACCATCATGCAGACCAATGAGATGCGGCTACGGTCGTTCCTCGCGCTTGTACTGACGTCTGTCCTTAGCAACGAACGAATCCGGCCCGGGTTGCCCAAGGTGATGATGACGGGAGCTGGTAGGTGGCACCTCCACGTTTTCACCTGCCGAGCTCGTGAACGATGGGCCGCAGTTCGCCGCTCTTATCCAGATCGAGCGTTGCCAGCGTAATCGGCAGCTTGAAGCGCCTCGGTCCGGCACTCCCCGGATTTAGAAACAGTATTCCGCCGATTGTGTCGATTTTCACCCGATGCGAGTGGCCGGAAACTACAATGTCGATTCCTCGTTGGGCGGGGTTTGCCTTCAGCTCCCTGAGATCGTGCAAGATGTAGAAGAAGCGCCCCGCAAGGCGCACCGTTTCAGTTGCGGAGTAGCATTTTGCCCACTCGCCCTTGTCGACATTGCCTTTGATGGCTGTAACAGGCGCAATCCGGCGAAGGTGTTCCACAACATCGGGAGCGCCGATATCGCCCGCATGGATAATGTGCGACACGCCCGTGAGGCAGCGCTCCACCTCCGGCCTCAGTAGTCCATGCGTGTCGGAGATCACTCCAAGCTTGAACGTCATGTCATGTCGCAACTTCAGTGCAGGACATCCAGTGGTACCCGGCCGATCTCGTCGCCGTCCCGATTGGTGACGAGGATCGAGAAGTGACGGCCCTCAAGCTCGGGACGCTCCTTCAGGAGCCGCTTGGCGATCTCCTCGGCGACATCGAGAGCCTGGATGTCATCCGGCAAGTCGGCGCCCTCTTCGTCAGCTACGGTTTTCGAATCCACCAGGTCAAAATGATAGTGCGGCACGTCGCCCCCTCGCATCTGTCGGAAAAACGCGCGATCCCAAACCTTCGTTCCGGCGCGGACGCGTGGACTTCTGGCACGTTCAGGAACCTGCGGGTCACCGGGACATTGCTGCTGAGGACGTTCGGAACTGGATAGACCCATGCTCGACGAACTGCGCGTGTTAGTCCAGCCCGGAGCGGTCATCGCCGTCCTCGCCGTCTTGCTGCTCATGGCCGCGGGTGATGCGGTTATCTTCATCGCCGCCAGGGGATGGCCATTCTAAATTCGCGGTCTGACGAGCAACGTTGGACATATCTTCTTTCTTCTAAGCTCTCTTGCAAAGGCTGCGCGCGGCTCGCTCCAACAGCAGATAGGAACCTTTGTAGGATCGGCCAGTTCCCGCCTGTGAAGGGGAACCGCGAGCGTCTATGCCAGTCTGGGTGCGAATTGTCTTGGTGCTGTGCACGACTTGGCCGCTTGCTGCGTGTGCCGGCCGGCAGTCGACGCTCGACCCGCAAGGGCTGCAATCCGAGCAGATCCTGCATACGCTATTCATCTTTCTCGCGGTCGCTGCGATCGTCTGGATCGCAGTCGTAATCGTGCTCGCCCTCGGAATGTTGCGCCGGAAGCGCTTGGCCGATCAGCCGCTCGATCTCCATCAAGCCTTCGAAGAACGCACGGGCCGAGTCATCATTGGGCTGGGCGTTGCAACCACGGTGATCGTGCTCGGCCTCTCCTTCGTCAGCTATGCCGGACAGCGCATCGTCTTCGCCAAGGGCGAGAACGCCCTCACGCTCAAGATCATCGGACACCAATGGTGGTGGGAGGTTCGCTATGAGGATGACAGTCCGCATCGGAGTTTCGTAACCGCGAACGAGATCCGGATCCCGACCGGCCAGCCAGTGAAGGTCGAGCTGGAATCCGCAGATGTGATCCACAGCTTCTGGGTGCCGAGCCTGACCGGGAAGATGGACCTCATCACCGGGCAAAAGAACGAGTTGCAATTCACCGCGAAAAACGCCGGCGTCTATCGCGGACAATGCGCCGAGTTCTGCGGACTTCAGCACGCGCACATGGCCTTCGCGGTGATCGCGCTACCGCCGGACGAGTTCGGCCGGTGGCGCGATCGTGAGAATCAGAGCGCGAACAGCCCCGCGGATCAGCTCGGCAAGCAGGGCGAGGCTCTCTTCCGGGCCCGCGGCTGTGCCTTGTGTCACAACATCAGCGGCACACTGGCCGGCGGGCAGCTCGGCCCGGATCTCACGCATATCGGCAGCCGCACGACCATCACGGCGGGAACGCTGCCGAATACCCCGGCGACGCTCGGCGCCTGGATCGCCGATCCTCAGCACGTCAAGCCGGGCAACCTCATGCCGAAGATGCCGCTGCAATCGGGCGAGCTCATCGCGATCCTTCATTATCTGGAGCAGCTCAAGTGAGCATGGCCGCTGAACCGAATGAGTTGCGGGACGACGTCCTGAATGGCCTTCAGCTTTCCACGCAACTGGAGAAAGTGTGGCGCACGCCGTCCGGACTGGTCGGCGCGCTCATGTCGGTCGACCACAAGGTCGTGGGACGTCGCTACATCGTGACTGCATTCGCATTCCTGCTTCTCGGCGGCATTCTTGCGATCCTGATGCGCGTTCAGCTTGCGGGGCCGGAGAAGACTTTTCTCTCGGCGGACAAGTACAATCAGATCTTCACGATGCACGGCTCGACGATGATGTTTCTGTTCGCCGTGCCGGTCATGGAGGCGTTCGCCGTCTATCTGGTGCCGCTGATGGTCGGTACGCGGAACATCGCCTTTCCGCGACTGAACGCCTTCAGCTATTGGATGTTTCTGTTCGGCGGTTGCTTTCTGTGGATCTCCTTCCTGTTCAACGCCGGCCCCGATGTCGGCTGGTTTTCGTACGTTCCCCTCTCCAGCCTGCAGTTCACACCGACCAAGCGGGCCGATGTCTGGGCGCAGATGATCACCTTTACCGAGGTCGCGGCGCTCGCGGTCGCCGTCGAGATCGTCGTGACTGTGTTCAAGCTCCGCGCGCCGGGCATGACCCTGGACCGCATTCCCCTGTTCGTCTGGGCCATGCTGGTCACAAGCTTTCTGGTGATGTTCGCGATGCCGTCGATCATGGTCGCGTCCACGTCATTGATCCTGGATCGCCTGGTCAACACCCGCTTCTATGATTCCTCCTCGGGTGGCCACCCCCTGCTCTGGCAGCACCTGTTCTGGTTTTTCGGCCACCCCGAAGTCTACATCATATTCATTCCGGGAACGGGGATGGTCTCGGCGATCCTCGCGACGTTCGTGCGCCGGCCGGTGATCGGCTATCCCATCGTCATTCTCTCCTTGATCGCGACCGGCTTCCTGTCGTTTGGCCTGTGGGTCCACCACATGTTCGTCACGGGCCTGCCCCAACTCGGCGCTGGCCTGTTCACGGCGTCCAGCATGCTGATCGCGGTGCCGAGCGGGCTGCAGATCTTCTGCTGGCTGGCGACGCTCTGGGATGGACGCCCGGTTTACCGGACGCCGCTATTGTTCGTGATCGGATTCATGGTGATCTTCGTGCTCGGCGGGCTATCCGGCGTGATGGTCGCTTCGGTCCCGATCGACACCCAGGTGCACGACACCTATTTCGTCGTAGCCCACTTCCACTATGTTCTGATCGGTGGCGCTGTGTTCCCGCTGGTCGGCGCCGTCTACTACTGGTTTCCCAAGATCGCCGGCCGCATGCTGAGCGAAAGACTCGGGCGCTGGAATTTCTGGCTGGCCTTCATCGGCTTCAACGTCGCGTTCTTTCCGATGCACATCCTCGGGCTGATCGGAATGCCGCGCCGGGTCTACACCTACACGGCCGACATGGACTGGGCGCATTTGAACCTCTTGTCCAGCGGCGGTGCCCTCATTTTCGCGATCAGCTTCGCGCTGCTTCTGGTCAATGTGATCTACAGCCTGCGCAAGGGTGAGCTCGCGGGCGACAACCCCTGGAATGCCTCGACGCTGGAATGGGCGACCTCCTCGCCGCCTCCGCCGCAGAATTTCGACCGCATTCCGGTGGTCAAGCACCGCGATCCGCTGTGGGCCGACAGCGAGAGCCTGCCCGTGGTCGCGGGTCTGAGTGCCGAGCGGCGCGAAATCCTGTTGACCTCGCTCGCAGAAGCGGAGCCGCAGATCCGCGAGGCTTCGCCCGAGCCGAGCATCTGGCCGCTGCTCGCCGCCATCGCGACGACGGTGTTCTTCATCGGCTCGATCTTTACACCCTGGGCGGTGCTCTGGGGCACGCCGCCGATGGCCGTCACCTTGATCGGCTGGTTCTGGCCGGCCGGCAGCAAGGAGGACGAGGAGTGAGACAGACCATTGTCCGCAATGTCGCTGAACTGCCGACTTACGGCTACGGCCCACGCAGCGGACCGTGGTGGGGCGCCATGGGCTTCATGGCGCTCGAAGGCATGGGCTTTGCCATTGCCATCGGCGCCTATCTCTACCTCTACGCCGTCAACCCAACTTGGCCGATCGGCGCCTCGCCGCCCGATCTCTGGCCGGGCACGGCCGAGACCGTGATCTATCTGCTCAGCATCATACCCAACGAATATACCAGCCGTGTGGCGCATCGGCAGGATCTCGCAAAGGTCCGCATTTGCCTGATCGTGATGGCCGCGATCGGCATCGCGCTTCTGGTGCTGCGCGGCTTCGAATTCGCACATCTCAACACCCGTTGGGATAATTCCGCCTACGGCTCGATCGTGTGGCTCATTCTGGGACTGCACACGACCCACCTTGCCACCGATGTGGGCGACACGGTCGTGCTGGCCGTGCTGATGTTCACGCGCCATGCGAAACCGCGCCGCCTCAGCGACGTGACCGACAACGTGTTCTACTGGAATTTCGTCGTGCTCGCCTGGCTGCCGCTTTACGTCCTGCTCGATTGGGTGCCGCGCCTATGACCGACGCTGACGGACATTCCAGGTTGCTTTACTGGGCCGGCGTTGCGCTCGGGCCCATCGCGTGGGCCATCAATTTGCAAGGCGTCTACGTCCTCGCGCATTTCTCCTGCGAAAAGACCAGGACGAGCGGCGCGATTGTGAGCGCGGTTCTCGCTATCGTCTCGCTTGCAGGCGCGCTGATTTCGGCCCG
Organism: Bradyrhizobium sp. LB14.3; assembly: GCF_040547985.1. Lineage (NCBI taxonomy): Bacteria > Pseudomonadati > Pseudomonadota > Alphaproteobacteria > Hyphomicrobiales > Nitrobacteraceae > Bradyrhizobium > Bradyrhizobium sp. LB14.3. The sequence goes on along the minus strand of NZ_JBEPQT010000003.1, from coordinate 405,843 downwards.
TGCGGTTCGGCGCAGCGCGGAGGCTGGATGGACGGATGCGCGGGGTGGCGGGCCCAGAACGTTCATGGCCTGGCTCGGCGTCGGCTCCGGCGTGCTGTTCGCGCTGGTGATTGCGAACCAGCTCGCAGCGTCGCTCATGATCAGCCCATGCCTGCGCTGAGCTTTGCAGCACTGCTGCTTGCCCTGCTCGCGGGTCGGGCCGATGCGCACGGACTATCGGATGTCGATCCCGGCTCGCTGTGGAGCTACGACCCTTGGCTGATGGCCCCGCTCTATGCGGTGGGGATCGGCTTCTATGTTGGAACGCAGCGGCTCTGGCACCATGCGGGAGGTGGCCGCGGCGTCAGCTTCCGCCAGGTCGCGGCGTTCTGGACCGGATGGCTGGTCGCAGCTCTTGCCGTGACCTCCCCCCTGCACTGGCTCGGCGAGCGCCTGTTCACTGCGCATATGGTCGAGCACGAACTGCTCATGGTCGTCGCGGCACCGCTGATGGCGTTCGCCCGGATCAATGGCCCGCTGCTGTGGAGCCTGCCAGCCCGGCTTCGCCCGGCGGCGGGTCGCATGTTCAATCTGCCGGTGCTGGCGTGGCCGTGGCGTTTTGTGAGCCACCCCATGAGCGCGACCATTCTCCACGGCGCAGCGCTGTGGATCTGGCATGCACCACCCCTCTACGCCTGGGCACTGGAGAATTCCGCGGTCCATCGCCTCCAGCACATCAGCTTTTTTGCGACCGCGCTCTTGTTCTGGTGGGTGCTGCTGCACAGTCGGGGCCAGGGCCGCAGCATCCGAATTCGCGACGGCATCGCGGTCGCCTGCCTGTTCATCACCATCCTGCATTCCGGCGTGCTCGGGGCCTTGCTGACTGTGTCGACGCGGCTCTGGATCCCGGGCCAAGGCGCCCTCGCGGGCGAATTCGGCCTCTCGCCGCTGGAAGACCAACAGCTCGCCGGCATCCTCATGTGGGTGCCGATGGGCATACTCTACACAGGAGCGGCGTTGTTCTTTGCTCACCGGTGGCTGACTGCGAACCATGGCCACTCCCACCTGCCGCTCGTTCAACATCCGGGCTGAGCGACGCTGCATAGGAACCGCCACTTCTCCTCGAACGTTCGCCTGCCGATTGCGACACTCCACGGAGGCCACATGGAAAAACGATCCGTCATGGCGGCAACGGCTATCTTTACCGCGGCATTCTTGTTGCCTGCAGTTTTGAACGCGCAGGACCAACCCCAGCCAGGCATGTCGTGCCCGGTCGACCATGACAAGCTCGCAGATATCCTCAAGAAGAGCGTCAAGCCGGGCGGCGGCCCGAGCAACGGAGGCCTCGACAACAACGAATGGGCAGCTGTCGTCAATCGACAGGGTGTTGTCTGCGCAGTCGCCTACAGCGGCCGCAAGGCCGATGATCAGTGGCTTGGCAGCCGGGCGATCGCAGCCGAAAAGGCCAATACTGCCAATGCGTTCAGCCTGAAGGACAAGGCGATGGCCACGGCCAATCTCTACGCGGGCGCGCAACCTGGAGGATTCCTGTTCGGCGCGGCTCTCAGCAACCCTCCATCCCCGGAGGTTCTGTACGCCGGCACTCCGGACGAATTCGGGACGCCCCACGATCCGATGGTCGGCAGGCCTGTCGGCGGCGTGATCGTCTTCGGAGGCGGGCTGGCACTCTACGACGGCAACGGCGTCGCCGGTGCGCTAGGCGTCAGCGGTGACAGCTCCTGCGCCGATCACAACGTCGCCTGGCGCGTGCGTCACCTGCTCGGACTTGACCGCGTGCCGGCCGGCGTCAGCCCGAACATGAAAGACGCGATCATCTATGACATCGGGCCTGACGGCAAAAGTCCGTCGGGATTTGGTCACCCCAAGTGCAACGGCAAGGAGGATCAGATCGCGGTAGATCTCGGCGCGGGCGTTTCGGGCAATGTCGTGAGATAGCGCTCCGTCAACGTCGGACTTTGGAACCAAGCGGAGGCGCAACGTTTGTACGTTCGCAAGCCGACCTGCAACGCGGCACGGTCCCATCACCGCCGTGGAGATCTTGACAAATGTTAGTGCGTGGCCTTACGCGGTCGCTGAGTGTGGTTTGCGCGTCCTGCGCATTGCTGTCCTCCGCCTCGGCACAAACCGATCTGGCCAGCCGCATGAAGGACCCGGGCCAATGGCCCATGGCGGCGCGCGACTACGCCAACACTCGCTACAGCGAACTCGACCAGATCAACGCCACCAATGCTTCGCGCCTCCAGCTTGCGTGGACGTTCTCGGTCGGCGCCGATCGAGGCCAGGAGGCGGCGCCGCTCGTGGTGGACGGCACCATGTATGTGGTCGGCCCCTATGCAGGCCCCTATCCCAACCGTGTGTTCGCACTCGATGCCACGACCGGTGAATTGAAATGGTCCTACGCACCGAAGCCGGAGCCCGCTGCCGCGGGCGTTGCCTGTTGCGATGTCGTCAATCGCGGACTCGCCTTCGACAATGGCAAGGTCTTCCTCAACACGCTCGATAACCACACCGTAGCCATCGATGCCAAGACCGGCAAAGAGCTTTGGCACACGAAGCTCGGCGAGATCAACAAGGGCGAAACGATCACGATGGCTCCCATCGTGGTGAAAGGAAAGATTCTCGTCGGCAACAGCGGCGGCGAACTGGGCGTGCGCGGCTGGGTGACCGCGCTCGACGAGAACACCGGCGCTATCGCTTGGCGCGCTTATTCAACAGGCCCGGATAAGGACGTGCTGATCGGGGACGATTTCAAGCCGTTCTACGACAATCTCAAAGGCCAGGATCTCGGCGTGAAGACCTGGCCCGCCGACCGCTGGCAGGTCGGCGGCGGCACGGTCTGGGGCTGGATCTCCTACGATCCCGATCTGAACCTGATCTACTACGGTACTGCCAATCCAAGTCCCTGGAACGCGAACCAGCGCAGCGGCGACAATCTCTGGAGCACCACAATCTTTGCCCGCGACCCCGACACTGGGCGCGCCAAATGGGCCTACCAGGTCAACCCGCACGACCTGTTCGACCACGACGAGATCAACGAGAACGTGCTCGTCGACCTTGAACTGAATGGCCAGCCGCGCAAGGTGCTGATCCATCCCGGCCGCAACGGCTACATGTACGTTATGGACCGCGCCACCGGCGAAGTGATCTCGGCGGACGCGTATGACTTCGTCAACACCTACAAGGGCGTCGATCTGAAGACCGGCAAGATCATCGCGAACGAGGAGAAGACGCCACTTATCGGCAAGACGGTCGAGAACATCTGCCCGAGCGCGCCCGGCGCCAAGGATTGGCAGCCGACGGCGTGGTCACCGCGCACAAAACTCCTCTACGTGCCGCACCAGCACCTCTGTATGAGCTTCAAGGCTTCTCAAGTCGGCTACATCGCCGGCACGCCCTATGTCGGCGCCGACGTCGACATGTATGCCGGCCCCGGCGGGTATCGCGGCGAGTTCATGGCGTGGGATCCCGTCGCGCGCAAGAAGGTCTGGGAGATCCACGAAAAGCTGCCGGTCTGGAGCGGCGCGCTGGTGACAGCCGGGGATGTCGCGTTCTACGGCACCATGGATCGCTTGTTCAAAGTGGTGGATGCGAAGGATGGGCGCGTGCTCTGGCAATTCCGTGCCGGCTCCGGGTTCATCGGCCAGCCGATCTCCTATCGCGGGTCCGACGGACAGCAATACATCGCGATCCTTTCGGGCGTCGGCGGCTGGCCGGGGGTGGTGGCGAACGCCGAGGTCGATCCGCGGGTGCGCAACAGCGCCCTTGGCTTTACCGGTGCGACGCAGGATTTGCCGTTCTATACCGCCGGCGGGAGCGAGCTGCTGGTGTTCAAGCTCGGCGGCGCGAATGGTGAGGGCACCAGCCATGCGCCTGCGAAATAGTTATTCCGTCATCCCCCTCGTCATCCTGCTCGGGCTCTCAACCGCTGCGGCCGCAACGGCGGATGGTGAATTTCGCGTCTGTGCCGATCCGAACAATCTGCCATTCTCGAACAGCGCCGAGGCTGGATTTGAAAATAAGCTTGCAGCGATGGTGGCCGAAGACCTCGGCAAGCAGGTGCAATACACCTGGTGGGCGCAGCGCCGCGGCTTCATCCGCAACACACTGAAAGCCGGCAAATGCGACGTCGTCATGGGTGTGCCGTCCGGCTATGATCTCGCCGAGACGACCAAGCCCTATTATCGATCGAGTTACGTGTTCGTCACGCGGCAGGACCAGCACCTCGATCTTTCGTCGCTGCTCGACCCGCGCTTGCATCGCCTCGTGATCGGCGTGCATCTGATCGGCGACGACGGCAACAATCCACCGCCCGCGCAGGCGCTCGGCGAACAGGGCATTGTCGACAATGTCCGCGGCTACTCGATTTACGGCGACTATCGCCAGGCCGATCCGCCGGCGCGCCTGATCGAAGCGGTCGAAAGCGGCGGGATCGATGTCGCCGCCGTCTGGGGGCCGCTGGCCGGCTATTTCGCGCAGCGCTCAGCCGTGCCGCTGACTGTCACGCCGATCCAGGACTACAAGCGCTTTGCGCCCCAGCAGTTCCAGTTCGCCATCTCCATGGGCGTGCGCAAAGGCGACGACGCCCTGCGCGACCGGCTGAATGCGTTCATCGACGGCCATCGACCCGAGATCACCTCGCTGCTGCGAAGTTACGGGGTGCCGCTGGTTGACAGGCCGGTCACGGCGTCCGGAGGACATGAGTGATGTCTGCTCCAGCCCTGCGCGCGAGCGCCCTATCGTTGCTGCTGGCCGCCGTGCCGAACGGCGCCGGACTTGCCCAACAGACTCTGCCGCAGTCGCAGGAGGCGCAGATGCCGACGCTGGCTCCGCGCCCAAATTTCGGTGGCAGTGTCGGCAACGGGAGGCCAGGCGTGTTCATGCAAGTCCCGGTCACCACCCTCTTCCCGGGCGCGCAACCCGATCCACCGCAAATCAAGAACCCCGTGCAAGGCGATCCCAATGCGGAGCAGCGCGGCATGACCTACTACGTCAACTTCAACTGCGTCGGCTGCCACGCGCCCAATGGCGGCGGCGGCATGGGGCCGGCGCTGAGCAACAACACCTTTACCTACGGCTCGCAGCCCGAAAACATCTATCTCTCGATCTATCAGGGACGGCCGAACGGAATGCCGGCCTGGGGCAGCGTGCTGCCTGACAGCGTGATCTGGGACCTCGTCACCTATATCGGCAAGATCAGCAACGAGCCGAGCCATCAATGGGGCCGGACTTTCTCGGCGAACCCACTGTCGCCTGAAATGGAGCAAGTCCCGACCGAGCAGGTCTCGACGACAGATCCCTGGTCCGCCACCAAGACTTTCAATTTCGGCCAAAAGCCCTGACCGGTAAAGCGGAGCAGCCGATGGTGAGTTCGGGCACACGGTTGTTAGCCGCCTCGCTGCTGGCCATGACAACCGCCGCCTGCGAAGGCAAGGCTGCGGGCCCGGACAATTTCACAGGCGATGCGCGCCGTGGCACTGACCTCGTCAAGCAATACAAATGCGGCGCCTGTCACGATATTCCCGGCATTGCCGGTGCGGACGGTAACGTCGGCCCGCCCTTGCATCGGATCGGCACGCGGACCTACATCGCCGGCTACATCCAGAACTCGCCGGACAACATGGCTGACTGGATCGAGGATCCACAGAGGGCATTGCCGGGCAATGCCATGCCGGGGATGGGTATCCCGCAGAAGGACGCGCGGGACATCGCGGCCTTTCTCTATACGCTGAAGTGACCATCATGACTCCGACACATCGTTCGACGAACTGGTTCCGTGACGCGCCATTGCTGGCCATCACCAGTGTGGTCGTGGCTATCATGGGACTGGGCCTCCTCGCCGGCGGTGCCTGGCTGGCGGCCCTCGGTGGCTCCGTCTACTATCTGATCGCGGGCATCATGCTTCTGCTCACGAGCTGGCTGCTCGCGCGCCGCCGTGCCGAGGCGCTCTGGATTTATGCCGCGCTGCTGGCCGGAACAATGGCGTGGGCGATCTGGGAAGTCGGCCTCGATTTCTGGTCGTTGGCGCCGCGCGGCGACGTGCTCGCGCCGCTGGGCCTATGGCTGATGCTGCCCTTCATCGCGTCCCGTCTGGCGCCTCGCTTGCGCGGCGCGCGATGGGCGCTTGGCCTTGTGTTGGTCGCTGCGGCCGTCATTGTCGGCATTTCCCTGACGAGCGATCGCCACGATCTTGCCGGCACCATACCAGAGAGCGACACAACGGGCGCCATTGCCTCGTCCGCGCCGGCACCGGCCGCTGCCGGCCAGAACTGGACGGCCTATGGCGGCAGCGGCTTCGGCACGCGCTTCTCGTCGCTGAGCCAGATCACCAAAGACAACGTCAAGGACCTCAAGCTCGCCTGGGAATTCCGCACCGGCGACCACAAGGGCCCGGACGATCCCGACGAGATCACCAACCAGTCGACCCCGCTCAAGATCGGTGATCTCCTCTACACCTGTTCGCCGCACCAGATCGTGTTCGCGCTCGAAGCCGCGACCGGAAAACTGCGCTGGAAGTTCGACCCGCAGGTTCAGCACAACAAGGCTTTCCAGCACATGACCTGCCGCGGCGTGTCCTATCACGCCACCAAGCCCGGCGCGCTGACTGCCGACGGCACGCCGGCGCCGAGCAATTGTGCGGAGCGCATTTTCATACCGACGAACGACGGACGGATGTTCGCGCTGGATGCGCAGAGCGGCGTGCCTTGCGAGAGCTTCGGCAACAAAGGACAGATCGACCTCAAGCAAGGCAGCGAGATCCAGACGCTCGGCTTCTACGAGGGCACCTCGCCGCCCGTCGTCACGGACAAGGTGCTGATCGTCGGCGGAGCGGTGATCGACAACTATTCCGATCGCGTGCCGTCGGGCGTGATCCGTGGCTTCGACATCTACTCAGGGCGGTTGATCTGGGCGTTCGATGCCGGCAATCCCGACCCGAACGAGATGCCATCGGCCTCGCATCATTTTACAGCCGGCTCACCAAATTCGTGGAGCATTTCCGCGGTCGACGAAAATCTCGGACTCGTCTACGTGCCGCTCGGCTCGAGCTCTCCGGATATCTGGGGCGGCGGCCGTTCGCCCGAAAACGAGCGTTACGATTCGGCCTTGATAGCGCTCGATGTCATGACCGGGAAACTGCGTTGGTCGTTCCAGAACGTGCACCACGATCTCTGGGACATGGATATGCCCTCGCAGCCGAGTCTGGTCGACTTGCGCTCTAACGGCGGCGTGAGGCCTGCGATCTACATCCCGGCAAAGACTGGCGACATCTTCGTGCTCGACCGCCGCGACGGGCGTCAGTTGGTGCCCGCGCCGGAAAAGCCGGTGCCGCAGGGCGCCGCGAATGGAGACCGGCTGTCGCCAACCCAGCCCTTTTCGGAGCTGAGCTTCCGCCCCTCCGGCATGCTGACCGACGCGCAGATGTGGGGCAGCACGATGTTCGACCAACTCGCCTGCCGCATCAAGTTCAAGCGCCTGCGCTATGAGGGGCCGTTCACCCCGCCGTCGGAACAAGGGACGCTGGTGTTTCCCGGAGACTTCGGCATGTTCGAATGGGGCGGCATTGCCGTCGATCCGCAGCGCCAGATCGCCATCGCGAACCCTCAATCCATTCCCTTCATCTCGCGCCTGGTGCCGCGCGGAAAGGACAACCCGGCCGCGCCGAACGCTGCGCATCCGCCGGGCACCGAGCTCGGCGTGCAGCCGATGTACGGTGCCCCCTATGGCGTCGACCTCGGCATTTTCCTGTCGCCGCTCGGCATCCCCTGCCTTGCCCCGCCATGGGGCAAGATCGCAGCGATCGATCTCAAGACGCACAAGGTGGTCTGGCAGCACCGCATCGGCACGATCCGCGATCAGGCCCCGCTGCCCCTGCCGTTCAAGCTTGGCGTACCCATGCTGGGTGGTCCGCTCGTGACCGCGGGCGGCATCGTCTTCATCACGGGAACGATGGATGACTACATCCGCGCGTTTGACGTTCGCGATGGCAGACAGCTTTGGCAGGACCACCTTCCCGCCGGCGGCCAGTCGACGCCAATGACCTATGACGCCGGTGGCAAGCAATACGTCGTCACGGTCGATGGCGGCCACGGCTCGTTCGGCACGAAGCTCGGCGATTACGTGCGCGCCTATGCGCTGCCGGAACGATCGAAATAGCAGAAGGCAGCACGCGGCGCTCATGCTCGGCCGCGCCTCGTTCTCGCGTGTGGTCTGGGCGCACAACCAACCCTCGAGGCGGCGAAGGCCAGGCAAGCAGCGATCCCAAATACCGCGAAGCCCTTGCTGATCACCCCGGCGGGTGGAAGTTGCCTCCGTGACAGCCAACCGCCATCAATCGATGTGCCCTGCGGACCAGCTTCGATCATGGTGCCCTCGCTGCCCTTTGCGGGGTGCGCGCGCGACAGCAGGAAGCGGAAGGCAGCTCCCAGGATATTCTCGGTGATCTGCGGAGCCATCGCGTAGGCAAATTGGCCTGCGCGAGCTGGCCAGCCCACGGCGACCTCGTCACGGGGTGCGCGGACAAGGCTCACAAACGTTTCCGCAACGTCCTCCGACTGATACAGCAGCGGACCGGGATCAAGCGTTCGGCCGGACATATTGGCGCCGTGGACGAAGCCCGGCGTATCGACCATGGCCGGGAAGACGCCGCAGACATGAATCTTGCGGTGAGTACTGAGCTCCTGACGCAGGCTCGCGGTGAAGCCGCGCAGGCCGAACTTGCTCGCCGTATAGGCCGCAGCAAAAGGTGTCGGCGCCCAGCCGCCCAGCGAGATGTTATTGATCAGGATGCCGCGGTTCTGGCGCAGGAAGATCGGGAGCACCGCGAAGGCGCCATGCATCGCGCCGAGGAGATTGACCTCGATCGTTCGGCGATGAAGCGCAATATCCGCATCCTGATAGGCCCCGAAAACGCCCGTGCCGGCGTTGTTGATCCAGACGTCGATGCCACCGAACGCGTCTTCGGCCTCTCTGGCCAGTCGCTGCACCGCCTCTGCATCAGTGACATCGGTCGGGATCGCCAATGCGCGGCCTCCGAGCGCCTCGCATTCCGCCGCGAGGCTCGTCAGGACTTCGCCGCGGCGTGCCGCCAGGACCACGCTTGCGCCTCTACCGGCGAAGGCCAGCGCCGTGGCACGCCCGATTCCGCTCGAGGCGCCGGTTATGACGACGCGCGTGCCGATCATTTGCTGCGGCTCAGATCCGGAGGCGCTCGCGGGAAGCAGCCAGCGCAGGGATCGCCGGAGGCGCTCGGTCCCTTCCGTTTCGAACCAGTCGCCATGCGCGAAGATCACCCGCTCCGGAGACAGCCGTACGAGCCGCTCGGACGCGCCTCGCGCGGAACGGCCGCCGAGGCGCAGCAGAAGTCGTAGATAGACCGGCGCCATGCCATTCGGTTTGGAGACGCCGAGGAGGTTTGCCGCAGCCTCGTTTGGCGCGCTGAGATCATTGGAATCGAGGTTTTGCACGAGATCAGTCAGGATCAATGTACGGCTGCGCTTGTCGAACAGCTCGATCTCGGAAAACATCGGCGCATTTATAGAGACGGCTTCGATGTCGGCCTTCCATTCCTGAGGCGTCGTATCTCCGAGCTCGCGATCGATGCGGATGCGTGCTGCTCGAACTTGCCTGCGCGCCGAAAGGCCGCGCGCCGCGAACGTCGTCACCTGCGGCAGCTCCCTCTGCCAGTCGGACAGGAACATCCAGTGCGCGATATTCGGCGCCAGCAGGTACCTTATCGCGCCTAGACGCTCCAACTCACCGCGGAGAGCCGGCGAATATCTCACCGGCGAATGCAGCACGAGATCGCCGTTCGACAGGCGAATGACCGTCATGCGAACGGGGAGTTTCAGACCGGCGGCGCTGATCGGCGCGTCGTCCACGACCCAGATATCGTCCGTCACGCGTGACAGACAGGCGGTCGACAAGGCGGCGTCGGAACTTTGCATGAGTGTTTTCCATCACGAGGCGTTTGCTCAAGCTACAGGAGCGACGCTCGTTCCTCGCTAGGACCCCCGAGCCTGTTTGCGGGCGTTGCGCCCGCGACGGCGCGCAGCAAGCCGGTCTCTATCCCTCTCCGCCGGAAAGTGCCGCGAGATCGCCGGGGCGAGCTCCGGCTCTGACTGGAGTTCTTGGGCGGCGATCGGCGCTTGGTGCGGACGAGCCTCCAAGAGATCGAGCACGGCGCGGCCCTTGGCCGTGATGCGCCACCCGCCATTTGTCCGGTCGATCAGCCCTTGCGAAAAGATGTCGAGCCCCGGCATCCGCCCGCCGAGCCGTCTGGTGCGCTCCGTCCAGTCGCGACCGCTGGTCGCCAGGATGGCCATATCCCGCTTGAGATCCTCCATGTCAGCGAACCCATCCGGGTAGCTCACCAGGATCTTGAGGACCGTAACGTGGAAATTCACCCCCGCCCCCACATGGCCATCGTCACATCGTCGGAACTTCAGAGAGGGCATTGCGGGCAGCCTGTTTGAGGCAATCCGCAGAGATGTCGCCCCTGCTTGCAGTCTCCAGAAGCTTCGACGCCACGTGGGTACGGGCGCCGATCTCATAGCGGGAAACACCTTCACACACCTCGTCAAGAACGGTGCGCAACAACGCTTTGGTCGCGGTATTGATCATGGAAAGCCCCAGCGGAAAGGTTCACGCTAGGGCAATCGCTTCGCCCTGTGATTCAACATTGTTAATGATCTGAAGAATTTGCACGTTGCCTACGGCGTCCGTCCGGTCCCGGAGCGACGCCGATCACACCGAAGCGAGCGTCCCAAGCAAGCTGCGACGACGTCGCCTGCAGGCGGAACAAACGGGAGCCGGCGCGTCGAGCCTGAACACGGCGGATCAAGCGCCGCGGCGAAATCTGCCCCTGTCCCGCCCGACGGCACTGACACCAACACCCCGGGGAGCACGGCGCCAAAGACTAACTCTCCCCAGCGACGGTCATAGCGGCGCTTGCCCGAAACCATCGAGCGAACGCGGTCGCACCAGATGATCGCAGATTAGTGCAGAAACTCGGGCGATGGAGCGGGTGAAGGTATCGAACCCTCGTCTTCAGCTTGGAAGTCTCCGAATACAGAATTTCTCTTTGCCGGAATGGCCTTGCGAGTCACGAGCAGAGACAGGACGGGTCCCCAAGGCTTCTCATTGCTGGCGACGTCATTCGAGAAGGTGGTTGACATAGACAGACCTGTCTGTCTATGTCAACTAATGGTCACCTCATCGCCTCGTCAACGCATCTTAGAAACGGCGTCGGAAATGTTTTACGCCCAGGGCGTTCGGGCCGTCGGTGTCGACGCAATCATCGCGCGCGCCGCGGTCGCAAAGGCGAGCTTTTACAAACATTTCCAGTCAAAGGATGATCTCATCGTCGCCTATCTGATGCGACGCGACGAACTCTGGCGACGGTGGCTCGAGGAATCGGTCGGGAGACTGGCAAAGTCCGCGGACAAGCGTCCTCTGGCCGTGTTCGACGCACTCGCGGAGCGTTTTGCTACTAACGATTTTCGCGGGTGTGCGTTTATCAATTCGATGGCCGAACTCGCAGATCGCAGCCACGCAGCGCACGTCGCCGCTGCTCATCACAAGCAGCAACTGACCGCATTTCTTCGCAAGCTGCTTGCGGAAGCGGGAGTAGCGGCTAACCCGCTTGCTGAGCAGTTCATGATCCTGATCGACGGATCGATCGTCACCGCTTTGCGTAAGGGCGATTCGGCTCCCGCGAAAACAGCTAAGCAGATCGCCGCAATGCTTTTGCACGAAGCACGCGAACGAAAGTTCGAATCGTGACATCGCTCATGTCAGATAATGGAGTCATCTATGTCAAGAATGCCCCTGGTTGTCGCTGCGGAAGCGAAAAGTGAGGCCAAAGAACTCCTGGAGCGCACTCAAGCCCAGTTGGGCCGGGTTCCTAACCTCTATCGCGCGATGGCCAATTCGCCGGCAGCGCTTGACGGATACCTGTCGTTCCGAGCCGCGTTGGTCCGTGGCCGTCTAGATAGTCGCCTTCGCGAACAGCTTGCGCTGTTGATCGCCCAAGCCAACGGCTGCGAATATTGCGTGTCTGCTCACAGCCTGCGTGGCAGCAAAATTGGAATTGCGGAAGCTGAGTTAGCGGCCAACCGGCAGGCTCAATCGGACGATCCAAGGGTGGCCGCCGCACTTGCGTTTGCGAAGACGCTTATCGAAACGCGCGGCCGAGTCGATGACCGCGCGCTTGCGGCAGTCCGGGAAGCACATTGGAGCGATGAGGAAATCACTGAAGTCGTTGCGCATGTCGCGCTAAATTTGTTCTCGAATTACTTCAATCACGTCGCGCAACCTGCTCTCGATTTTCCCCGCGTGGAGGTCTAATTTCGTGCATAAGACCGCCGTCGATTATGGGCCTGCTTCGGGGCTCTCTGGGGACCATGGCGTTACGGCTTCATTATACCCATTCGAAGAAACGATCAGCCGACTGAAGCGCGCGATCACCGATGCAGACCTCTGGCTCATTCACGAAATAGATCCACAAATGTTGTTGCGTAGAGGCGGATACGAGATTCGCGCTACGCGTCAGCTGCTGTTCTTTCATCCTCGTTTTATGCTGCGGCTTCTCCATGGCGATCCCAGCGCGTTGATCGAGGCGCCGCTGAAACTGGTCGTCATGGAAATGCCGACGGGGGCGGTCATCGTGCGTAGTTCTGATCCGACGGATGCCTTCGCGCGCTATGTCGGTCTTGGAGAACTTGGTCGCGAGCTTTCCGAGCTTTGCGACACGCTCACTGCCGCTGTGACTCAGACCGGCCCCGGCAAGGAAAGTTAGGCGCCTGAAAACGCCATCCTGCGCTTTTTCGTGCAGTTCAATGTGAGGAGAGGAGACCGCGATTCATTCCAGCGTCTTTACCGAACCGGACATTCCGACGCGATCTTGCCAAGACGGCAGCGCAGTCGCCATGAGAACGACCAACGGCAGAGGCAACGACCACAGGGCCATGGCGGGCCACCCAACCTTTTGCAGCAGCCAGCCGGAGCCGACGGAGGAGAGCGCGGTTGCGAGGAACACGAACTGATCGTGGGTGGCTTGGGCCTTGGCGCGTTCGGACGGCGCATAGGTTTCGGTGAGCAGTGTCGACCCGCCGACATACAGAAAATTCCAGCCGACGCCGAGCAGCACCAGTGAGATCCAAAAGGCGGCGACACTCAGTCCGCCGTAGGTCGCGACCGCGATACAAAGAAGGATCAACCCCGCCCCGATTTGCAGAATCGGAATATTGCCGAACCGCTTGATCAAGGAGCCTGTCACGAACGAGGGCGCGAACATCGCCAATGCGTGCCATTCGATAACGAATGCGGCGTCCGAATAGGCATGATGATGCTGGACCATCGCGATCGGAGCCGCCGTCATGAGGAAGTTCATGCTGGCGTAACCGAACATGCTGCTCATGACAGCCAGGATGAAGTTGCCTTGTCGCGCAATGACGGCAAGCGGCCGTGCTTCTCTCTTATGCTCGTCCTCCGGAACTGCCGGGATGACAACGAATGCCTGTAAGATCAGGGCTACCAGTGCAAGGCCTACCAGGAAAAGGTAAGTGCCGGTGAACGGGGCCGACAGCAGATCCTTGGTCAGCTTGCTTGTCTCAGGACCCGCAACGGCCCCGACGACGCCTCCTGCGAGCACCAATGAGATTGCCCGGCTTCTGAATGCGGCTCCGGCGATCTCAGCCGCGGCAAATCGATAATATTGTCCAAAGGCGTTGTAACCGCCCATCAGTAGTGTGCCGACGCACAGAAGCCAAAAGCTGCCCGCGAAGACAGCAAACGCGCCGACCAGCGCGCCGATCACGCCAATCATGGCTCCGGTAATAAAGCCGGCACGCCGCCCTGCCCTCTTCATCCATAATGAAGCCGGCACGGTTAAGCACGCGGTGCCGAGGACATAGGCCGTGACCGGAAGCGTCGCCAAGGATTTGTCCGTCCCCAGCAATGAATAACCGACCAACCCGTTCAGCCCGACGAGGATGATGTTGTTGGTCAGCAATGCTGCTTGGCACGCTGCCAGAAGCGCCACCACTCGTGATCGTTTTTCCATGGGCATCAGGTGCCTCTCCTGGCAAATCGCCTTGACATCCGGCGTTCGCGCGGTAGATAGTGAGTACATGCTATCTAGTCAAGACAGGACATCGCGCATGGCCAGTGCCGCAGCCAAACAAGAGCCCCGAGAGCGTTTTTTGGCGGAGGATCGCAAGAGTCAGATCGTGCAGACGGTCTTGCATCTTGTGAACGAACGAGGGGTCGATGCAGTGAGCACCCAACTCGTCGCCGACACCATCGGGCGTTCCCAAGGCATCGTTTTCCGTCACTTCCCAACGAAAGAAGCGTTGTGGACCTCGGTGATCGAGTGGCTTCGGAAGCGGCTGGAAACAGTCTGGGCGGAGGCTCGCGAGTTTCATGACAGCGACAAGTCGCTGAAAACACTTGAGCGCATGTTTTTGGGTCACATCAAACTGATCGATAAATATCCGGGCCTCGCCAAACTCGTGATGTCCGATCACCTTCGTCATCAGTATCCGAGCATCAACGAGAGCTTCCGCGATCTTCATCGCCGCTACGAGAGTCAGGTTATCGCATTACTTGAGGAGGCCGTTCGCTGCGGGATCATCTCGTCGACCATCAACATCCCCGACGCCGCAACCCTGTATTTTTGCACGATCCAGGGCTTGGGGTTCCAATTCGCCATCGCATGTCTGCGTCGAACCCAGCTCAATGCAGATGCTGCCCGGCTATTCGAACTGTTGATGCAGGCGTTCCTCGCGAGCGGAGTCGCCGGAACTCGTCCAACATCGGGCAGGCCGCAACGCGCTTCCAAAGCGCAGCACAGACATTGAGCCGGCATTACCCTTAAATCCACCACCGAAACGCAGGACCAACATGTTTGAAGTACTTCCAAACTGGCATCCGATATTCGTACATTTCTCAATAGCTCTCTTTGTGATCGCCGCGATGTTGTATGTCGTCCATCTCGTTCTCCCGCAAAGCAGTTGGGCCGCACCGATCTTGACGGCAGCTCGGATCAATCTGTGGCTGGGTGCCGTTCTTTCGATCGCCACCGTCGCGGCTGGCATGCAGGCCTTTCTTACGGTTCAACATGGGGCGGAACAGCAGCCGGTGATTAACGACCACCGCAACTGGGCGCTCGCAACGGCTGTATTGTGGTGGTCGATTGCGTTGTGGGAGGGGTGGAGAAGCCGGCATTCAAAGCCGTCGAGCTATTTCTTCCTTGCAGCCGTTCTCTGCGCTTTGGCGCCGCTGGCAGCCACGGGCTGGAAGGGAGCCGAACTTGTTTACCGTCACGGCATCGGCGTGAACAGGCTAGCCTTGGTCGAGCGCATTAGCCGTCTGTTGCCTAACGATGCGACACATAAGCGACTGCTCGATCGAATCGACAGCGAGTAAACCGGCGATGAGATCCGGCCGTCATATTCTCGTCGTGGGAAACGGTTCGATCGCTGGATATCTCTTGGGGGCATTGTCCAGCCAGTCTACGCGAGAGAATCTTCGTGTCACGGCTCTTGCGACAGAACGTTCGGCGCCCGAGTTACGCCTGCACGGTCTCAGGATCGAAGCAAAGGACTTCTCTCTGCGGTGCAGGCCAAACATTTTGGTTAATCCGAACGATGTTTCCGACGTGGACATCATCGTCATCGCTGCGAGGGCCGAGCGCACCCGCTCTGCATTGTGTGATTTGAAAACTGTGATAACGCAGGGGGCCATTGTTGTTCTCGTCGCCAGCGGTTTTCCGTGGTGGCTGCCAGCCGCAAACAGCGTCTTGAACGGTATTCCGATTGAAGCGGTCGATCCAGATGGAATACTTCTATCCACCACTCCAATTGGTAACATTGTCAGCGGGATTTCGGATCTGGCGTGCGATCGGCCGGCGCCAGGCGTTGTTCGTCATTATCGCGGGCGCACATTGACAATCGGGTCGGCGATGCCTGGCTCGCCCGTGCCGGCCGAAGTGCAGCAATTGTTATCGAGCCCGTGGCTTGATTGCGTTGTTGACAGGGACATTCGCTCGAAACTCTGGTCAAAATTGATTAATACGGGATCGATCAACCCGATTCGCATTTTGACAGGCGTGTCGCCCAACAATATCGCATCTTCAGGTCTGGGTCAGTCGCTCTCAATCTCCGCGATGAGAGAAATTGAGAAAGTCGGAATGGCTCTCGGATTTGGACCATTTGCCGATCCAGAGCGACGCCTGAGATACCAGAGAGACGCTGGACGCGAAAAAACTTCGTTGATGCACGAGATTGAATATGGTCTCGATCTCGAACTCGATGCCACGATTGCAGCGATTATCGAGATTGGTCTCCGCATCGGAATTCCGACCCCGACATTGTCTAATCTTCGCGAAATTGCGCGCCATAAGGCCATGCCGTTCCAGCACGTCACACATTGAAGTGGCTGAACATTGCGCTAACAATTTGCCGGTTTATAGTTGAGGTACCTTGCGCTCTGCCGCGAGATTGTGAAAAAGGCGCGACGTGTTCCGGCAGATCTTCTTTGGATGACGTCTGCCGAGTCCTTCGGGTCCGGCTGAATGATTTCGCCGAGCGGGCTGCTCTTATGCGTGAGACGCTCGCAGCGCACCTGCACTGGGCTCGGCGTACACCCTTCTTCGTCGCGTTCCGCGAAATCTGTCCTCCGAACCCACGGTCAAAAGTTACGGTTTGCGCGTGCCGCTCGAACGTCGTTCTGCACTACGGAAACCCATGAAGTATTGGCGGTAACGCCTGTATTTAGCAAAACGGCGCTTCCGCCCAACACGCCGGCTCCCACGACGAGCAAGGACAAGACACGCTTGCGAAGTATCGCGTGCTCGCGACGTCGTTCGAATTTTGCATCCGTGCACCCGCTTTTTTCGTGCGCCGAAGACGTCATTGACTGAGTCGCCGGATAGCCAAGCGGCAAAATTTTCCCGGAAAATTAACGCACGATTCACCGACTCGGACACCCTGCCCGGTTGGTGTTGGTATCGGTTTGGACCTTTCAAAGGTGCGTCGAGTGACTTCCGAGATTAACCTCCAGCGACGCGATCAGCGCACTGACGGTCGTCATCTGTCATTCGGCCTGGAATATTGCCCCCTAAGCCGGGGGATCGGCGTCCAAAATTGACGAGGCGTCAAATTTGCAGGCCGATTGACAGCTGAACGCCAGCTTTCGCATGGCAAGCACTTCCTGTTAGGGGACGAACTCTCGATAGCGGATTTCTATCTGCTGCCGAGTACGTTCGCCTTCAGCATGACCGCCGAGGGGCAATCGATGTATCCAAAGTTCCCGGCATTCTGCCGCTGGCGGGAAGGCATAGATAATCAGCCCGCAACGCAAAAAGTTCGCGCGGCCGTGCAGCGCCTGCCGATCGAACACGCACGCGAATGGGCCAATGCACACAGGCCGAAATATTGACGATTTCGCCGCCTAAAATATCTTCAGCCATCCTTCATTCACGGGAAACATGGCTGCCCCACAAACGGCTGCCCCACAAACGGCTGCACCGTCCAAACCCTCGCAACCCTCGCATTTTACGAGACGGAGTCGCGGCGTAGGTGAAGACGTGCTCGTTTACGAACAATGCGCGTTCCGGCGAGTTGATGCACAGTTCTGATGAAGAAGGGAGTTACCATGAAAAGCTCTACATCGCTTGCTGCGTTATCCGCTTTCGCGCTGACCTTCGCATTCGGCGGAGCCGCCGCCCGAGCGCAGTCCACCTCTGTCCAGGAGGCACCGCCGCCCCAGCAGTCGGAGCAATCGCGCGCGCAGGATCGCAGCCGCGCAGAAGACGTCAAGATCGGACGCGACTGGAAGGCCCAAGGCGGCGACGATGAGCACGCCAATCAGGCAACACCCGACGACAACCATCAAACGGTCGGCCGAGACTGGCGCGCCCATCCAGAGAAATCGGATCGCCGGTAGCCTATCTCGGCGGCGTCGGCGACGACTGTCGCGCGGCGTGACCTTCGAAGAAGGAAAGCGGAAAGCCGAAGGTCAGGCCGGCGCGAATTTCGTTCACCGGGTGCCTGCCGGTGAGTGCATGACGGACTGCGACGTCGAAGCTCAGATCGTCCCGCACCCGGTAGATCAAGCCGACCAAACCGGAAAACGTCTCCTCCTTCCCAAACTCGTTCTCGTAGAAGACTTCTGCGACAGGGCGAACTGTCCACGTCGACGGCCCCTCGATAATAGCGCCAAGAAAGACATCGCCATGATGGTCGCGGGTAAGGGCCGTCTCAGCGTTCAGATGGATGGTGCCCCAATCCCAGCGCTGCGAGACAATGCCGGCCAAGCTTAAGCCGGCGCCTGAATTGCCGGTACTATCCGGGAGAAGAACGCCAAATTCCGTCGCAATGCTCGGGCCGGTCTTGTCCTGCAGGCTCCCGGGCACAATCACATGCTTGAGAAAGGCTCCGGCCGCGGTCAGGCTGGTTGGCCCGGATGGAGAGAGCGGTGTTTGTCCCTGGCCCTCGAAGACGGCTTCCCAATCATCCCTCAAACCATAGTTGATGACCCAGGCTGGCGCGATCAGGCTTGTGCCGCTCTCATCGCGCAAACGCCCCACCGGCTGCAGTTCGATCTCCATTTCGCCCTTCTTTGCGACGGCGGCGTCGGTGCCGTCGAATGGGCGATAGGCGGAAGCTGGAACAGACCAGGCGACCAGCGCCAAAGTGACCGCGACCCGTGGCACAAGGTATCTCGTGGAGCTGCGAAAGCCTCGGCTACGTCTGCACATGGGCCGCCTCCCTACGAAATCGATCTCACGGCATTGGTTTGAACACCCAGATCGCGGCCGGCCCAGCGGGCCCGACCCGGACGGCCACAAGCAGACGGTCCAACTCCGGCACAAAGAGGGACGTTCGCGCCCCCGTTGCTGTGGGCAGGCGCGCGATCCTCCGATAGGCTGCCTCATCGATCTCGAAGACGTCGAGGTATCCTGCGCCGCAGCTCACATAGACACGATTGCGCTTCCCATCGACGAAGATATCATCGACGTCGTCGCAGGTTTCCGCACTCGTGATCGGTTTGCCATCTGTCGAGAGGACGGCAAGTTCGGCGGGACTGCGGTACGCCAGAAGGATGCGGCCACGGTCGCGATCGATCGCCATCGCGAAATTGCCGCCCTTGTCTAAGGGCCAGTTGGCAAGCTGTTTCCCGGAAGCGCCATCAACCACCGCGACCGCGCGTGCGTCCGGCAAGTTGACGAAGATGCGCCCACTGTCGGGCTCAAGCTGGAAGCTTTCCGGATGTGCCTTCAGCGGTGCGCTTCGAACCTTGGCGCGAGTGGACGGGTCGAGGATCGCGAGACCACCATCACCATAGCCCACGACAACGCGCTTGGCCGCAGCATCAATCCGGATATTGTCTGCATCGCTGCCGAGCTCGATCCGTCCGGTCGCCTTGTACTCATTGGCTTCGAAGAGCCGCACCGATCCATCGCGGGCATTGGCGACATAAAGGGTGTCGGTCGTCGGCTCATAGCCGACGCCTTGGGGCTCGTTTAGCCCGGTAACGGTTCGAAGCAAGCTGTGAGCAGCCATATCGACGACGCCAACGCTGTCGTTGCCAAGCTCGGCCACAAACAATCGCTGCCGCTTCAGGTCGACGGCCAGATGATCGATCCGGCCCCGCACGTCGCCAAGCAAGATCTTTGCTTCGAGTTCAAGGGGGGCGTTGTGCTCTGCCGGTTGAGCTGCCGCCGTCAACGTCGGAATAAGCGCGTCGGCCGCGACAAAGCCGGCATCGAGGGTGACCAGGCCCCCGATGCCGGCAGCGAGTGCCGCGATGAGGCACGTCGCAGTCGAGCTCCTCGGACCGGTCTCCTTCACTTCTTGCAGGACTTGAGACACATCTGATACTCGGTCTTGCATGCCGGTCCGGCATAATTCTTCATACACGCGGCCCGCTGCTCGGAGCAGATCTTGCAGGTTTGCGCCCAAACAGGCTGTTCGCTCGAAAGGAGAGCAGCCCAAACAACCAGCCAAGCAGCCAAGTTTCTCATCGTTCGATTTCTCCTCGCTCGTCCTGTCATTAGGCAAACTCCTCGCTCTAACTTCGGCTCAACTCTTCGTGCTGGGCGTCTTGTCGAGCGCGGCGCGCAAGCCCTCGGCCAGCTTAACAGCGTCGTCGTTCGCCCAGAAATGCATGAAGAATAACCGCGGCTGTTCGTCCAGCATGTGGCTATGAAGCGCCGTCACCTCGATGCCGTGTGTCCGCAGCGCCAAAATGACCGGGTTGACTTCGTTGCCGGTCAGCACGAAGTCGCCCGTAATAGCCGCCTTCCCGTTCCCGGTCGGCTGGAAATTGATGCCGATCGCGACGCCCATCGGACCGACTGGGGTCAACGGCATATCCTCTTGCGTGATCGGGTCGCGCCGTTTGACGTTGAACTGGTAGACGCCGCCGTTGGCTTGCCCTTTGACGCCGATGATGTGGTCGAGCTTTGCCGTATCGAGATCGACGGCAGGCGGCGGGCTCGTCGGCGCCGCGGCGGTCAGCGGCGTCTTGCTCTCGGCCAGCGCATCGTGGATCGCCGAGGCCAGCTTGACGGGGTCGCCGTGGCCGGCGACGTGCATATAGAACGTCGCCGGGCTCGCGCGGAGCAGATGATTGTGCACAGCGGTGATTTCGAGGCCGCTCGCAATCATCTTCGCCATCACGGGATTGATCTCGGTCTCGAGCAGCACAAGGTCACCCATGACCATGGCGCCGCCGTGCATTGGCTTGAACGCCACCCAGCCGCCCAGCGCCAGTGCCGGCTTGATCGTCACGCCGTCCAGGGTCACCGAAAGATCGCTGCGCGGGAAGCCGTAGCGGTGGACGTCGTCGGAGACGGCTGCCTTCCTACCGAGGGTATCGTCGACTTTTTGCCAATCGATCGCTTGCGCGCGTGCCGCGTAGACGAATGGCAAGTAGGCGAGAGCGAGGCTGACGGCCGTCAGGGTCCAGACTGTGCGTTTCATCGTACATCTCCTCCACCTCAGTTTCGTTCTTTGATCTGCCCGCTGCTGTCGACGACGAGCGTGACCGGCTTGCCGTCCTTCACCGCCTTGGCCGTAGTGTCTTCGGCGGTCGATTTGACATCGGTCACCTGCGAGTAGCCGGCCGCCTGGATCTTGGCGACGAGTCAGGGCGTGGACGGGCGGGTGTCCCGCCGCAAGCGCCACGAAGAGCGCTCCCCGATAGAACATCGATGTTCGCATTTCCGATCTCCTGGTTGTCTCTGCCCCAGAAGTAGTCTTGCCTCCGCCCTCACTTGTTGGTCGGCCAGTTGTGCGTCTCCTTGGTCGCAACGCGGCACCATCGGTAGAACGCGTCATAGAGCAGGAAGCCCGCTTCAACTGCTCGAGGTCGTCGTCGAACATGCGCGACAAGCCGAGCGAGGCTGCGAGCAGGCCCGGCGCCTCCGGAGGCAGATCGAGGCCCCGCATCAGCGGCGCGGACCATCGTGGCCAACCGCGCCAGGACGGGCGACGACAAACCGAGTTCCTTGACTGGTGAAATGGAGGTGTACGATGCTGACATGCTGCGCCCTTGGTGATCAGGACGCGATTCTTGGGCATGACGCCTCGCGGGGAGATCGCAGACCCCCGTGGCCCGAATAAAAAGCCCAGATGGCTGGGCTGTCAACCCGCGTTCGCTTAGGTGCCAAACCAATCGCCGGAACGTCACGAAGATTTCACCGATCGAATGGAACGCAATCGATTCCGCCACCAGAGGGACCCGGTAGGCCGAAAAACGGCGGCTTGAAGGATCCACGCGACCTCACGTAGACTGCCCGAGCGGGATCAAGCAGACTCCCGCCGAGACTTCGGTCCAAGCTCTGCGCAGCACGCAACACGTGGAGCTTGCGCATGGATACCCAAAGACGACCCTCTCCCCGATGTACCGTCGCCATCCTCTCGCGAGGAGATGCCGTCGCGCGTCGAGATGCGTCCCCGAAAAACGGCCGCTTCGTTGACGTTTTCGAAGCGCTCGCCGCCGTCGGCGTCGAAGCGCGCCCCGCGATCTACGACGAAAGCTTCGCCGACGCCGTCCGCGAACAATTGCTCGCAATGGACGGCGTGCTCGTCTGGGTGAACCCAATTCAAGACGGTCGAAATCGCGCCGGCCTCGACGCCATGCTGCGCGACGTCGCCGCGCAGGGCGTGTGGGTGAGCGCTCATCCGGACGTCATCCTCAAGATGGGCACCAAGGAGGTACTCTACCGCACCCGCTCGATGGCGTGGGGAAGCGACACAGCGCTGTATCAAACCGCCGAAGCGATGCGCGCCGAGTTGCCGACACGGCTTGCAGCCGGTCCGCGCGTGATCAAGCGCAACCGGGGTAACGGTGGTCAAGGCGTCTGGAAGGTCGAGAGGCTGCCGACTTCCCCCATGATCAGGGTGCTGGACGCGACCAAAGACACTCCCAAGGAACTGTCGCTGGATGATTTTCTCCGTCGCTGCGCGGAGTATTTCGAAGGCGGCAGCGTGATCGACCAACCGTTCCAGTCTCGCCTGAGCGAAGGCGTGGTGCGCTGCTACATGGCTGGCGATCGCTGCGACGGCTTCGGCCATCACAAGGTCAAGGCCCTGGTCGACTCGCCGGCCGCACGCGCCGGGGCCGGGCCGCGGCTCTACACGTCCAACGCCGACCCGCGCTTCCAGCGGCTGCGCCGGCTGATGGAAGACGAGTGGACGCCGCAGCTAACCTCGCTGCTGGATATCGCGCGAGGTGACCTGCCAGCCATCTGGGATGCCGACTTCATGCTCGGCCCCGTCCAGGCCGACGGGAGCGACAGCTACGTGCTCGGCGAGATCAACGTCAGCTCGGTGCATCCCTACCCGGGCGAGGCGCCGGCGGAGATCGCCAGGCGCGTTGCCGATCGGCTGCAGCTTAAGCTTTGACGCATGCTGACGGTCAGCGGCCTCAAGCGCTTGCACATCTCCGTGTCCTTCGACTTGCAGGACGGCGAATGCGTCGCCCTGCAAGGGCCTTCTGGGGTCGGGAAGACTCTGCTGCTTCGCTCCATCGCGGACCTCGATCCCAACGAAGGAACGGTCAAGCTCGACGGAACGCTGAGAGAGGCGATGTCCGGTCCCGCCTGGCGAAAGCGAGTGACCTATCTCGCCGCCGAGCCCGGCTGGTGGTCCGACACTGTGCACGAGCACTTCACGACCTGGGATGATGCCCTGCCGCTGGTCACGCGCCTGGGGCTTCCGGACGGCTGCGGACCTTGGCCGATCCAAAGGCTTTCGACCGGTGAGAGACAACGTCTGGGGCTTGTGCGGGCGCTCATGCTGCGATCGCGGGTGCTTCTGCTGGACGAGCCAACCTCGGCGCTCGACTCGGCATCCGCCGCGGCCGTGGAATCCCTGATCGCCGAACGCATTGCGAATGGAACGAGCGTCATCTGGAGCACGCACGACAACGCTCAAGCCCGCCGCGTCGGGTCAAGGACATTCGCGATGGACCCCGATGGCTGCATCGAGGAAAACCGGCCGTGACTTACATCCAGCTTTCGTACGGTGATCTGGCCCTCCCCGCGCTCCTCGTCGTCATGGACGGCGTTCTCTCGCTTGCTCTCCGCCTCAAGCTTGAGAAGCAATTGGCCATCGCGACGGTGCGCATGGTGGTTCAGCTCGTCCTCGTTGGATACGTGCTGACGTTCCTGTTTGCCGCGGTGTCGCCCCTTTGGACCGCCCTTGCAGCCGTCATCATGGTTCTCTTCGCATCTCGGGAAATCGTCGCGCGGCAGAAGCGGCGCCTTCCGGGCGTTTGGAAGTATGGCCTGGGCGCCGGATGCACGCTGCTCGCCGCCGGTACCGTCACGATGTTCGCCCTTCTGACGGAACTACGCCCCGATCCTTGGTATCATCCGCGCTACGCGCTGCCTTTGCTGGGCATGATCCTGGGCAACACCATGACTGGAATAAGCCTGGGCTTGGACGTGCTGACAAATAGCCTGGTGCGCGAACGAGCCGCCGTAGAAGCTTGCCTTGCACTCGGCGGCACCCGACACCAAGCCCTGCTGCCGATCATACGGGACGCGTTGAGAAGCGGCTTCATGCCGATCATGAACAGCATGGCGGCAATCGGCCTCGTTTCCTTGCCGGGGATGATGACTGGCCAGATTCTTGCGGGCGTCGAACCCATAGACGCGGTCAAATATCAGCTGTTGATCATGTTCTTGATCGCTGGCGGGACAGGCTTGGGCACTCTCGTTGCTGTCGTGGGAGGCGCTCGCCTGCTCACTGATCATCGACATCGATTGCGCCTCGATCGAATTACCTCAGATACATCCAGTTGAAAGCTTCGGTCGTCCGAAGATCAAGTCCGGCTTGTAGGGTCCAGCCGGAAGAATCCGCCCGGGGATGAATAATGAAAGCACGCCTATTGCCGGTGCACCAATCACCTTCCCATGCAATTCAAGTACGCAAATAGCTGTCGATCCTCAGTGGAACAGCGACCATCTACCCGCCGATATCGGGCGGCGGTCTTGGCGAAGTGCGCGACAAAACCGAGCGCAGGCCACTAGTGACCGACTATCGATACGATGCGCGTAAGCGCAACCATCAGGTGGGCGCGATCGCACAGGATCGCAGGCCATCGCGCAAAATCGCGCCGTGGCGCAGAAAATCGTGGAGCGGGTGAAGGGAATCGAACCCTCGTATTCAGCTTGGAAGGCTGCTGCTCTACCATTGAGCTACACCCGCGACAGGGGCTCCCTAACACGGCCGGGCCGCGGTCTCAACTGCTCAGGAAACGGCTTGGCCGGCGCCTGCCGGCCTTGCGAACAGCCCTCGGTTCCTCCCGACCCGGCTCCCCTTAACAACGGCAGCATTGCCGCCTATATTAAGCTCTTCCGAAACCAACGAAAGGAGGTGATCCAGTGTGTCTTACCAAACGCTGTCACCTCGCTGGGATCGCCCGCTAAGCTTTGAATAAAGGCTTGGCATCGGGGCGCTCTCAGCCCTGGACCAGCGAGCAAGAAATCGGGCGCGACGGGGCTTCGCCGCCGCGCCTTTTTCGTAGGCGGGCGCCGCTCAGGCCGGTTTCGCCGAAGCCTTCAAAAACCGCAGACATTGAGGGCGCGCGGGCGTTTGCCCCGGCGGCTCTCAACGATGCGTTCGCCGCCATTCTCGACCGAGCTGCCGTAATAGCGATGGTGACCGCTCTGGTCGTGCAAATCGGCAGGCTCCGATTGCGCCGCCCGCGCGTCGCAAATGATCTTGATGGTGTGACCCGACATTGCCGCCTCCGATGGGCTTCCGTGTTCTTGTGGCCATCAGTCGTCCTGGCTTGGGGCAGCGTTCACCGCGGGCCCGCAATCGGGTTTCAGAACGGCTTCATCGAGGCCGGCACGACGCAATATTTTCCTCACCGCCATTGTCGGCCGCAGCCATCGTGGTACGTCCTTTGAGCTGCGCGCAGCAAAATCAACGAGGAAACAATGCTTTACGCTATCCTGGCCTATCACGTGGAAGACGAGATCTTGTCGTGGACGCCCGAGAAGGACACCGCGGTCGTAACCAAGGTCCTGGAGGTTCAGGCGACCTTGAGGGCGAGCGGACATTTCGGGCCGGCCGCCCGTCTGGATGAGACCCGCAAGGCCCGCACCTTGCGTGGCCCCGGCGCGGGCGTGGTGCTGGACGGCCCGTTTGCCGAGACCAAGGAGCAGCTCCTGGGCTTCCACCTCATGGAGTTCGACACTGACGAGGAGGCGATCGCAGCGGCGCGGACGCTGCGCCAGGTCAATCCGACGGCGGTCTACGAAATCCGCCCGGTCAAGCTCTACGTGCCGGCCGATGGGTTCGGTGCGACATAAGGGTGAGCCGCCTTACGCGTCCGGCTTGGACGGCGGCCCGACATAGAAGCGCTGGATCAGAAGGCCTCCGAAGGCGATGAACCACAGGAAGGGCGCGACATGCGGCGCGAACGCCGCAACGATCGTGCCCGGGATGAATACCAGCAGCGGAAACATCGAGGCCATGATCTCCTGGCGCCAGCCGCCAAGAATCCTCCACCACAGCCAGGCATTGAGACCGGCGATCGCAGTCAGGTGCAGGCCGTAGAGCACGGCGACCGCGCTGCTCAAGGGGAAGTTGGTGTAGAGACCGTTGGTCACCGGCAGCAGTACGATCGAGAGCAGGAAGAACAGATTGAGGATCACCGCGCCGCGGCTGCCGACGGGCTGGCGCACCAATCGCCGGTGATGGCTGATCCAGAACACGCCGGCGATGATGAAGCTGAGCGCGAGGCCGGCGAGCTTGCCGGAATAGACCCGGGCGAGATCGTTCCAGTCGGGCGCGCTGGTGAAGACGGCGGCTTTCGGCAGGTCGTAGGCCAACAGCGTCATGGCGACACCGAAAATGGTGTTGCTGAGTGATTCCAGCCGCCGCATCTCGAACTGTTCGGGCTTGGGCTCGGTCATGCCGGGTGCGCGCTTTTCGGGCTGGAACTTAAGGCGGTCTTGTCCCTAGGTCTTAACATCGGTTCCGTCCAGCCGCATTGCGATTCGCAGCGGGATGGCCGACTCTGGCTGTTTCACCGGGGCGATTCGTGGCGACATATCTGGACACGCTCAATGCGGAGCAGCGCCGCGCCGTGGAGCATGGCGTGGCCGATGGTGCGACCGTGGGCGCCCCTCTGCTGGTCATTGCCGGCGCCGGGTCCGGCAAGACCAACACGCTGGCCCACCGCGTCGCGCATCTGATCGTCGCCGGCGCCGATCCGCGCCGCATCCTCTTGATGACGTTCTCGCGCCGCGCCGCGGCCGAGATGGCCGGCCGGGTCGAGCGCATCTCGCGAAAAGTGCTCGGCGAGAACAATGCCGCGATCATGCGCGATGCTCTCACCTGGGCCGGCACGTTTCACGGCATCGGCGCACGGTTGCTGCGCGAATATGCCGAGCGGATCGGCGTCGATCCTTCCTTCACCATCCACGACCGCGAGGATTCCGCCGACCTGATGAACCTGGTCCGGCACGAGCGCGGATTGTCGAAGACCGAGAGCCGCTTTCCGGCCAAGGGCACGTGCCTGTCGATCTACTCGCGCTGCGTCAATGCCGAGATGGAGATCGAGAAGGTGCTGGGCCAGCACTATCCCTGGTGCGCAGGCTGGGCGGCCGAGCTGAAGGGCCTGTTCGCGGCCTATGTCGAGGCCAAGCAGGCCCAGCACGTGCTCGATTACGACGACCTGCTGCTCTACTGGTCGCAGATGATGAGCGATGCGCTGATCGCGGACGAAATCGGTGGCCGCTTCGATCATGTGCTGGTCGACGAATACCAAGACACCAACCGCCTGCAGTCCTCGATCCTACTGGCGCTGAAGCCGGACGGACGCGGCCTCACCGTCGTCGGCGATGACGCCCAGTCGATCTACTCGTTCCGCGCCGCGACTGTCCGCAACATCCTGGACTTCCCGCAAAGCTTCTCGCCGCGCGCCGAGATGATCACGCTCGACCGCAATTACCGCTCGACGCAGACCGTGCTGGCGGCGGCCAACGGCGTCATCGGCCTCGCCCGCGAGCGCTTCACGAAAAACCTCTGGACCGACCGCGCCTCCACGCAAAAACCCCAGCTCGTCACCGTGCATGACGAGGCCGACCAAGCCCGTTACATCGTCGAGGAGGTGCTGGCCAACCGCGAGCAAGGCGCGCTCCTGAAGCATCAGGCGGTGCTGTTCCGGACGTCCTCGCATTCGGGTCCGCTGGAGATCGAGCTCACCCGCCGCAACATTCCCTTCGTCAAGTTCGGCGGGCTGAAATTCCTCGATGCAGCCCACGTCAAGGACGTGCTGGCGCTGCTGCGCTTCACAGAGAATCCGCGCGACCGCGTCGCCGGCTTTCGCATTCTGCATCTGTTGCCGGGCATCGGTCCTGCGACGGCGCAGCGCGTGCTCGACCAGATGGCGGAGAGCACCGATCCGCTTGCCGCGCTCGGCCAGCTTCCGGTGCCAGCTCGCACCGGCGCCGACTGGACCGACTTCGTCCGCACCATCGAAAATTTGCGTTACTCGGAATGGCCGACGGATCTCGAACGCGTGCGGCTCTGGTACGAACCGCATCTCGATCGCCTCCACGAGGATTCCGAGACGCGCCGCGCCGATTTGATGCAGCTCGAGCAGATCGCGAGCGGCTATGCCTCGCGCGAGAAATTCCTGACCGAGCTCACGCTCGATCCGCCGGATGCGACCAGCGACAAATCCGGGCCTCCTCTTCGTGACGAGGACTATCTGATCCTCTCCACCATCCATTCGGCCAAGGGCCAGGAGTGGAAGTCGGTGTTCGTGCTCAACGTCGTCGACGGCTGCATGCCGTCCGATCTCGGCGCCGGCACCAGCGCCGAGCTCGAGGAGGAGCGCCGTCTGCTCTATGTCGCGATGACGCGCGCCAAGGACGATCTGCACCTCGTGGTGCCGCAGCGCTTCTTCACCCACGGCCAGGCCGCCAAGGGCGACCGCCACGTCTACGCCTCGCGCACCCGCTTCATCCCGGAGCAGCTGGTCCATCTGTTCGAACGCACCGCCTGGCCAAAGGCCGCAGCGGGCGCGGCCCGCACAGCGGCGCAGGGCCCGAAGGTCGACATCGGCGCCCGGATGCGCGGGATGTGGCGGTAGCGCCGGTGCGGCGCGGCCATCCGCTCTCGGCGATGAAGCGGCTAAGCTCGCGCAGCTTCCTGAATGCGGGGCATGTCGATGTGAGCCTCGCCGGCAAGACCCGCCGTCCTACGACCTCTTCCTCGCCTCGCGCGGGCCGTCGCGCAATCTGGTCGCGACCGTCAATCACTACAGCGCTG
This sequence comes from Bradyrhizobium sp. LB14.3, assembly GCF_040547985.1. NCBI lineage: Bacteria > Pseudomonadati > Pseudomonadota > Alphaproteobacteria > Hyphomicrobiales > Nitrobacteraceae > Bradyrhizobium > Bradyrhizobium sp. LB14.3. Next base: position 377,041 of record NZ_JBEPQT010000003.1, on the reverse strand, counting down.
GCTGCGCGAGACCCTGGTCGATACGTTCGCCCGGTCCGGCTGAAGGCGCGGGCGAGCCCGACACGATGAAAAAGCGGAAACGCTGCGTTTCGCGAAGCAGCATTGTTGCGCCGGTCACTGCCGCCTAGCTCCACCCCAAAGCTATTCCCTCCCACAGTAACAGGCGCCAGTTGCGCCCGCAGAGACCTCATCAATGACCGCACCGCTCGAATTCGGACTGGATACCTTCGGCGACGTCACCAGGGACGCTTCAGGCGCGATGCTTCCGCACGCGCAGGTGATCCGCAACGTCGTCGACGAGGCGGTGCTGGCCGACGAGCTCGGCCTCGACTTCATCGGCCTCGGCGAACATCACCGTGCCGACTTCGCGATCTCCTCACCGGAGACCGTGCTGGCAGCGATCGCGTCGCGTACCAAGCGGATCCATCTCGGCTCGGCCGTGACGGTGCTGAGCTCGGACGATCCGATCCGCGTCTTCCAGCGCTTTGCGGCGCTGGACGCGCTCTCGAACGGGCGCGCCGAGGTGATCCTCGGCCGCGGCTCGTTCACGGAGTCCTTTCCGCTGTTCGGCTTTGATTTGCGGGCTTACGAGGCTTTGTTCGAGGAGAAGCTCGACCTGTTCACGGCCCTGCTGTCGCAAGAGCCGGTGACCTGGGAAGGCAAGCTGCGTCCGCCGCTCAAGGGTCAGCTCGTCTATCCTCCGGTCGAGAACGGCACGCTAAAGACCTGGATCGGCGTCGGCGGCAGCCCGCAATCGGTGGTGCGCGCCGCGCATTACGACCTGCCCTTGATGCTCGCGATCATCGGCGGCGATCCCGCGCGTTTCGCACCCTTCGTCGATCTCTATCACCGCGCGTTCAGGGAGTTTGGCCGCCCGGCAAAGCCGATCGGCGTGCACTCGCCCGGCTATGTCGCCGAGACCGACGAGCAAGCGCGCGAAGATCTCTGGCCCGACTACAAGGCGATGCGCGACCGCATCGGCAAGGAGCGCGGCTGGCCGCCGATGGGCCGCGACGAGTTCGTGAACGAGGCCGAGCACGGTTCGCTCTATGTCGGCTCGCCGGAGACGGTCGCGCGCAAGATCGCGAAGACCGCAAAGGCGCTGGGCGTTGCGCGGTTTCAGCTGAAGTATTCGGCGGGCCCGCTGCCGCATGAGAAGCTGATGACGAGCATCGAGCTTTACGGGCGGAAGGTGATGCCGATGGTGCGAGAGATGATGGGGTGAGAAAGCAGTCCGTCTTCGCTTTCGCTATGCTCCAGCTTCGCCGGACATGCTTCGCCCTGACGGGCTACGCTCGGCTGCGCCATGCGTAGCCCGTCAGGGCGAAGCATGGTGGGGGAAGAAGGACTCGAACCTTCGAAGTCATAAGACGGCTGATTTACAGTCAGCTCCCTTTGCCACTCGGGACACTCCCCCGCTCGACGGCAGCACAATCGGGCCGGACCTTTCCGGCGACCGAAGACGGCCATGGAACATGAAGCCGCAAGAGCCCGGATAGGGACGCGACCGGCCGCGTTTATGGGCGAAGCGGTGGGGCAAAGTCAACCAAGCCGACCAGCTAAAATGGCCATCGAAGGCACCCAAATTGCCATATTCCGGGACCCATGACACAAGCAGACCTATGAACGATCGAAAATTCGGCCCGAAAGGTCGCCGCGGCGGCGGTAAGCCCTTCAAAAAACCCGGAAAATCGGCCGGCCGGCCGGCCTGGCGCGAGCGTGATTCGGACACCGACGGGCCAGTCATCCTCTATGGCTGGCACACCGTCACCATGGCGCTCGCCAACCCTGAGCGGCAGATCCGCAAGCTGACGCTGACCGAGAACGCCGCAAAGCGGCTCGCGGACGAAAATATCGAGACCGGCGTCACGCCCGAGATCGTCCGGCCCCAGGAGATCGACCGGCTGCTGTCGCCCGACGCCGTGCACCAGGGCCTGCTCGCCGAGGCCGATCCCCTGCCCTCGCCCGACATCGAGGACCTGGTGCAGGACGGCATGGTGCTGGTGCTCGACCAGATCACCGACCCGCACAATGTCGGCGCCATCCTGCGCTCGGCGGCGGCGTTCGCGGTGAAGGCGATCGTCACCACCGCACGCCACAGTCCGGAAGCGACCGGCGTGCTGGCCAAGGCCGCCTCCGGCGCGCTGGAGCTGGTACCGATGGTGACGGTACAAAACCTCGCTCGCGCACTGACCACGCTGAACGAGCTCGGCTTCCAGACCGTCGGGCTGGACAGTGAAGGCAGCGCGGATCTCTCCGAGGTCACGCTGCGCGAGCCGCTCGCGCTGGTGCTGGGCGCGGAAGGCAAGGGCCTGCGGCAATTGACCCGCGACACCTGCAGCGTCGTGGCGCGGCTGGACATGCCCGGCGAGATCAAGAGCCTCAACGTGTCGAACGCCGCCGTGCTCTCGCTCTATATCGGCGCAAGCCGGCTGGGGCTGATGAAGCCCTAAAAAAACAAAACGCCCGTCCGCATCGCGCGGACGGGCGCTTCGTTGGCTCAGCCGATCAGGCGATCAGTAATACCGGCGCAGCACGCGATGGCCGCCGTAATACGGCGCATGGCGAGGAGCATAGCCGTAACGCGGGCCGTAGCCGTAGTGCGTGCGCGGCAGATAGCCGGCGCGCGGGCCGTAGCCGTAGCGATACGGACGATAGTACGGCCGATGATAGGGATAGGCGCCGGCTGCGACTGCGGCGGCACGATAGCCATAGCCGTTTCCATAGCCATAGCCACGGCCGTAGCCATAGTTGGCTGGCGCAACGACCGCGTCCTCACGATAGGTCGGATACGGCGCGAAGGCGCCCGGGCCGGTATAGGTCGGGCCCTGGTTGACGTAATAATACTGCGTGGTCGGCTCGGCGAGACGCTCATAGGCACCATAGCCATAGCCGCCGCAGCCGGTGTTGCAGCCGGAATAGACCGGCGCAACCGGCTGGCACGGATTGAAGCCGCAGGCCGCGGCCGGCGCGGCCCCGATGAACATCACCGCAGCCGCCGCGACCAGTCCCGAAATCATCTGACGCATTACTCTCTCCTGTTGATTTTCGTTTGTTGGATTTTGTCGTTTCTTAACCCGGCCGCCTGCCGGGCATCTCCGCACGTGGCCGCGGCCGAGGACGCCGCGGCTGCTCGTTGATCTCAGGCGCGAGGATCACCGGCGGGGGATCGACGGGCACGTCCATCTGCGCCGGCAGCGGCGCCGATTGCGCGCCCCAGCTCTGGTGATAGCTCTCCGCCGGCTTCGGCAATTTGCGGTTCGCGGACGGCTCGACCTCGAGCCGCCCATAGCCGGGCCGCAGGCCCAGAGTCGGGTAGTAATGGCCGACGTCGGCAGGCTGCCGCTCGGCGACATAGCGCCCGCCATAGATCGTGGGCTGCACCTGGACGTTCTTCCCCAGGCCCCAGGTACCCTCGATCACGGTATAGGACGCGTCGATGTTGTTGATGATGATGGGCACGCCCGGGCGGCCGGGAACGACGATATCGAAGCCGCCGCCGGCAAAAGCGGTTACGGGCAGTCCGATCAGAAGCGCTGCGAGCGCCAGGGCGCGCATGGAAAGGATCCCGGTTATCCAGTCCACAACCTATCGGATCGTCGGGCCGAGTGGGTTAAGGGATGCCAGCAAAATTCCGGTAAGCCTAACGTGTAGGGATCGGAAAGCACTTCAATGCAAGCGAGCGCGCTGTCAAAGCATTAACGTGCCCACCGCGCGGCTTACGCCTCGAAGGACGGGTTGCATGCCACAAAATACACATCCCCTGCGGGTTCACGCCGATGTGACCGCACTTGCGCCAAATTGCGGAACGAGCTGCCGACGGTCGCACTTAGCAACGGTCTAACAACATGGAGAGAATGCCATGATGAGCCTGAAACTGATCGGCGCGGCCGCGATCGCTGCGACCGCGTTGGCAAGCCCCGCACTTGGTCAAGCGGCCTTCTCCAATCCCGCCGCTTGCCAATCCATGTTCCCCAGCGCGAATTGCCAGAATATGGGACGGGGCAGCCCCTACGCCACCAGCCGTCAAGAACGACAATATCGGCGAACGGCCTACCACGACCAGAACCGCTACAATGATGTGAACAGGGCGAACAACGGCTTCGGGCCGGTGGCTACTGCGGGCGCGGTTGCAGGCGCCGCCGTCGGGACCGCGGCAGCCGTTGCCTCGGCGCCGTTCCGCAACTGGGACAACTCGTACGCCTATGACAATTCCGGCGGCTACGGCAGCTACAACCGCAGCGAACAAGGTTGGTATGGCAATTGGGATACCTACGCGGCTCGCAACGGCATCGTTTGTCGGCCCGGCACCCGGGTCAAGGGCGACGACGGCCGCCAGCACATCTGCCAATAAGGTGGCATAAGTCGAGCAAATCAGAACAGGCGGCCTTCGGGCCGCCTGTTTCATGCCCGCGACGATCTTTGCGGGTTCTGGCACTTTCCAACCAAGTCTGATATTGCGGCGCGCACGGGGACAAACTCGGCGCATTGCCGAGCCCTGCCCGCTTTCCAGGCGTCGCCGGCTTAGCTCAGCGGTAGAGCAGCGGTTTTGTAAACCGAAGGTCGGGGGTTCAATCCCCTCAGCCGGCACCAGTGTTTACAATGACTTTGCCAACAAATGTAGCCCGGATTTTCCAGGTCGTAGGCCGCGAATGATGTTGGGGGATACAAGGGGCTACACTCGGAAACTTGCAACAACCGGATTTGCCCGCCAAAATTCGGGGGGAGTACCGTGGTGAGGACCGGGACGGCAAGCATTTAGCCAAACGCATAACCACTCCCCCTTCCGGCCGCCTTGCGCTGCGCTGAGGTGTCAAGCCAGCGTGAGATGCTGCCAGAACCGCGGGTTAGCGCGACATGCGCAATAGCTTGGCGACCTGCCCAAGGAGATCACTTCGATCAGCCGCCACTCGATAAGTATCGGATGCTCCCTGCCTTGTTCGGGATCGCTGTGACACCTCAATCAACCCCGATGGCATGGGACCCATTGTGACCTCTCTGCTGAACAGCAGACATCCTTGCGCACCCCCGGGCTCACTTTCCGGCGTTAAAACGTACGGCCTCTGCTCGAGCTACATTAACCTTTGACCGCGAGATTGGCGCTCTCGGCACTGTGACGCCGCGCGCCGTCGGCACCTGCACGGTGTGAAGGATGAAAGGCGCGAAGGAGAGGTCTTCGCGGCGCCGCACTCGATCCGTCGCCAGCATTCACAGAACGGGGCGCGAGACGGCCCTTACTGGTCCTCCTGCTCTAGTTGTTCGGCAAGTCCGTCATATTCTTCAGTCAGATCCTTGAGCTTTTCAGCGAACTGCGGGTGAGCCGTCCCTTCGGCTAGTTGACGCAACCACACCGCCCTCTTGCGCGACCTTTCCGTGTCACGATCGATAGGAGCTTTCAGATGCATTTGCTTTTCCTCCTTGCTCACAGAAAAGCCGCCCCGAAGAGCGGCCTTTCCATCGTTGGACGTAATTTTGTGCGGCGTTCGAGCGCCGTCTTTGGCAGACGTTGAAGCATACTCTCACTCTTCGATTACCATCGTGTAGCGCACCCAACGCTCGAGCTGCCGCACATCCACCGGCAGTGTTGCACTAGGCCTCGCGGAGACGCCGTCCTTCCCTGGCCCGATCACCGGAGGAAATTACGAATGTGCCAATCCATGGATCGCGGCATAGGCAAGTAGAGCAGTGCAGATGCCCCTTGCCGGTCGAGGCTTTGACACAGAGCCACATTCACGACCAAACCTTCCCGCCCGAACGGATGTCTTGATAGTCAGGATTTTCCCGACGGGGGAGAAGCGATCTCCTGACTGCCTGGCGAGTTGCCGATCACTATATTCCGTTCGGACTAGAGTGATCGTCCGTGGAGACCCGTGAGAAATGTATGTTTTTGAGGACCTCGGCCGGCAAATTTTTGCGCAACATCAGAGACTACCCGGCCGTAGAGCCGAGAGAGTTCTCGTGTAGATGCCGGCAAGTCTCGGACTGCAGTCATAGGCCTTGCGTGTACACTCACCTGCCTGCTTCTGTCCGCATATGCAATTGCTTGATCGACAACTTCAGTCTACCCGCAACGTCAACCTCGCACGTTGTCGAACCACGCGCTCCTCACAGGAACAGTTCGGCAGGAGTCATCTGAATGTACGGCAGCCTGCTGCTACTCGTGGTTCTAATCGCTCTCTCCGCCTTCGGCCTGGTGGCCTTGGAGGTCGCGGCGCGTCGATCGCCTGGTGGTAAACATCAAGCGACCAGGCCGAAGCGGCCTGTGAGATAATCCACGTTTCTCGCTCCATTCTGCTGGAGATTGCTCAGTCGATACGTCCTTGCCGCCATTGTCAGGTTAAAGAAATCCATAGCCTTTTGTTAGGTTAAAACCATTTCACAACACCGGTCGCCACGTCTGCCCCCTGCTTGAGCAATGAACCGAGCTTAAATCAAGCATGCCGACAAGAAAAACCGTCATCCCGATCCGAGCAGTGCGGCCGCGACAGCCGGACATGGGCAGCCAGTTCTCGTGAGACAAACCAAGTAGCCCCACGTCATCATACAACGTATCGCCGGACGCCACGCATCAACTGCACGACGGTCGCACTAGTGCGCCGGCCTCTGATGCGCATTCGGCTTGTGGTGAGTGCCGAACCGTTCCACCATTGTCGCACTCGCCTCATTCAGACCGATCAGCTCGACATGGGCACCATGGCGTCGGAGCTTTAGGACGATGTCGTCCAACGCGCCAATTGCGGTGATGTCCCAGAAATGTGCGTCGCTCACATCGATGCGAACGCGCTCGGGCACATCCTGATAGTCAAATGCATCGACGAGGCTGTTGGATGACGCGAAGAACACCTGCCCAGTGACAAAATAGGTGATCTGCCGCCCGTCTTCCGATAGCTCGGTTACGATGCCGAGCAGCCGGGCAACCTTGGCGGCAAAGAAGACGCCGCTCAGAACGACGCCGGTGAGCACGCCCATCGACAGGTCGCCGGTGGCCACGACGACGACGACGGTCGCCAGCATCACGACGCTTGAGCTTAGAGGGTGCGAGCGCAGGTTGATGTGGACGACCAGTTGAACGTGCTGATCGAGACCATGATCATAACCGCGACCAGCGCCGCCATCGGGATTTGTTCATGATCACCCTGGTGCGAGACCACGGCCTGCAATATCTGTTCGCGCCCAAAAATCGGGTCCGACGATGCGCAGACAATGCCTTCGCTGCGACGCAACATCAAGCGGAATTTTCGACCGAAGGGGCCCGAGCCACAGCCGGACCGCAGGGAGGAGCAATCCGTCGGCACAAAGATTGCCAATTCGTCTCGCGCTAAGTTGCCTTGTTTTTCCACTGTCGCCGGCGTCGATCCCAAAGTGGGTCTCTATGCCTCGTTCTCGATTGCCTGCGTCAGCGCCATTGTAGGTGGCCGACCGGCCATGATCTCGGCGGCCACAGCCTCCACCGCCGTCCGCTGGAAAGTCTCCTGACCGCCTCGATCGTGGACGACATGTTGTCCTCATGGATGTTCTCGCGCGTCCCTTTCGTATGGTTGTCTCACCCAATCACCAAGCACGACGATCAGAAACAGCAGGAAACGCGCCGGCAAAGAACGTCGAAAGCCTCGTTCGGGCGCCAGCAGTGACATTGATCACCGACTGCCCGATCATCGCGCAACCACCCATCGCGCCCAGGAAGCCGGTGACGAAATTGGCGAAGCCCTAGCTTCTCGGCTATCGGCCGTTGATCGTCAATCTGCTCTTGGACGACCTCCCGGGCCTGCTCGGCTCACTCTAACTCTTCAAGCCTCCCTTCCAGCTCAGCGGCGAGCTGTCCTAAGTTTTGAGCAGTGACCCCATCCATGAACTCCGCAGCCAACCGCCGGCATGTGGCAAGCTGCTCCTTGATTTTCCTTTTCTCGTCGTCTCTGTCCATCATTGTTAGACGGCGTAGTTGGGGATTGGTTTCAACTGTCTTTGTCCTAGTTCTGGCGCGCGTTCGCAGTCTGAGTGACTGAGCTGGGAGTCCCCATGCTCGACGATCGGCGCCGCCTCGCCCGGGAAGAGGCCAGAGAAGTTATCCGAAAGATAGAGCGAGAAGCAGCGCTTCTTACGTCCGTGGTGGCCGAAACGTAGCAGACAAACGACTTCAAAACCGAGCTCCGCGACCTTCACCGGCTTCGAGCCGTTGAACGAGATCAGCATCTCTGCCGTACGACGAACGGCTCGCTTGCGCTTTTATAAACGAGGCTGTCTGCTGGCCGCAGACGGAGGAGACACGGAAATGAATGTTTGGATGGAGCTGCGATGCTCGCGATCGCGGCGATCCTGATCGTCATAGGTCGTCCGAACAGAGCGGGCGAGCACCCACGCTTCCTGCGATTTGGAGCGGCGCTCGTTCTTTATCCGCCCGTCATCCTAACTTTTGTGGCGCTCGGCGCTGCGGCCGTCATTTCAGGATTATTCGCCAAATAGCGCCTCCATAGCGATGGATGGTGGGCTGGCCCTAGCTTACCGCGTACAAGTACAGAGCCGCGAACAGCATCAGTATCGAAACGATGCTGACGATCCACCCCACCGGGCCGTTTGCGCGGGAGCCCCATAATGTCGGCCCATTGTCTTTTGGGAGTGTCATTCTCTCTCTCTCCTTGAGCGAAGAGTACCAGAGCGCGGCCTTTCAGCACATGAGGCTTCTTAGCGCAGTCCGGTTCGGGCATGATGCCCACGAATTCGGATTCGGAGGCTCGTTTTGCTGGTCGCACTCGTCGTTGTTTTCGTCGTGGTTTATGCCGCTATAGCGCTTGAGCACCCGATCCAAATAGAGAAATCAGCTTCCGCCCTTTTTGGCGCCGGCCTGCTCTGGACGATCTATGCCGTGGGAGCAACTGACCACGACGCTATCGTCGATCAGCTCCGCGAGACCATCGGCTCGACTGCAGGGATCATATTTTTCCTGATGGGCGCCATGACCATTGTCGAGGTCATCGACGCGCACGACGGATTCGAGATCATCACTTCGCAGATCAACACAAAGAAGTTGACGACCCTGCTGTGGCTCATCTGCGCCGTGACGTTCTTTCTGAGCGCGGTGTTGGACAACCTCACCACCACGATCGTCATGGTCTCTCTGATCAGAAAACTGCTCGACAAGCAAAGTGATCGGCTGTTGTTCGTCGCGATGATCGTGATCGCTGCCAACGCTGGCGGCGCGTGGTCCCCCATTGGAGACGTCACCACAACCATGCTGTGGATCGGTGGCCAGATCACCGCTCTCGCCATAGTCAAGACGCTATTCCTCGCGTCCCTCACGAACATGCTGATCCCGCTGCTCATCGTGAATTACCAGCTGCGGGGGCGAACTTTCGCTTCTCCCAAGATCGATGGCCGCGACGATGCGTTCACGCCCGCCTTCGAACGAAACGTCATGTTCACCCTCGGGATTGCCATCCTGGTCCTGGTGCCAGCGTTCAAAACCGTTACGCACCTGCCGCCTTTCATGGGCATCCTCTTCGGCTTGGGAACATTGTGGCTCGTCGGCGAGATCATTCATCGCCGGAAGCAACCGCTGGAGAGAAGGCCGTTGACCGTGGCGCACGCTCTCACCCAGATCGACCTCAGCTCAATCGTCTTCTTCCTGGGCATTCTGCTGGCCGTTGCCACGCTGGAGCACACCCATATCCTGGCCGCCCTTGCAGCTTGGCTGGATCAAAGCATCGGCCGCACCGACGCAATCGTGCTCGCGTTGGGGCTGCTCAGCGCCATCGTCGACAACGTTCCATTGGTCGCAGCATCGATGGGCATGTATGGAATGGGCCAGTATCCACCAGACAGTTTCCTTTGGGAATTCATCGCCTACTGCGCCGGCACGGGCGGATCGATACTGATCATCGGCTCCGCTGCGGGCGTTGCCGCGATGGGAATCGAGAAGATCCAGTTCATTTGGTACATGCGAAAAATCAGCGTACTCGCGCTTCTCGGATACTTCGCCGGAGCGGCGGTATACATTGTGCAGTTCCGGTACTTTCACTGAACGCAAGACGCGCACGCGCCGAGGCAGCTTGAATGGATCCGCTTGCTCTTCCGATCCAACGCTCCCCTTCAGCCTTGCAGTCTGCAGGCCTGCGCGGCCGCAGTCCGGTCGCGCGTGCTATCCTTGCCGAACATCCAGACGACGCCTGGGATGCGCGGGGATTTACGCTGCTGTACTTTTCAGTGTGTCCAACCCTCGGCCGGGCCGCGAAACGCACCACCCGCGCCGGCGTGACGTGAAGGATTGAAGGCCTGAAGTAGGCTGTCTTCGAGACGCAGCACCGCTCAATTTCCAACCACAACAAGCAGAAGCGCGGAAGCAGACATGTCCGACGAGCGACGGTTCGACATCTTGTCCCCGGATTTTCACGCGAACCCTTTTACGACGCTCGACCGCATGCGAACCGAAGGCCCGGTGGTGCGCTTGAGATTGCCGATCGTCGGCCGCACCTGGCTCGCGGCGAGCCATGAGAGCTGCGCAGAACTGTTGAAAAACAGCCAGGACTTCGCGCGCGATCCCGCCAACGCCGGAAGCAGAACGCAAGAGCGGATATTGAAAGTTCTCCCGGGGACGCTCGGGCTTCTTGCGTCGAACATGCTCGGCCACGACGATCCGGAGCACCGTCGCCTGCGTGCCCTCGTCGACCACGCCTTCCAGAGGCGCACGATCGCAGCTCTCAAGCCGACGATCGTTGAGACGGCCGATCGGCTGCTCGACAAGCTGGACGGCAAGCCCGAGACCGATCTCATGGCAGAGTTCTGCCGATATCTGCCCCTTTCGGTAATCTGCGCGATGCTAGGGTTGCCGGAGAAGGATCACGAGCGGTTCAAGAACTGGTTGGGTGGGTTGAAGGACACTGCGAATGTCTTTGCGGTGATCCGCGCCATCCCCGGTGTGATCAGCGTCGTGCGCTACCTTCGACGCGTTTCGAGACCCGGTGGCGGGGCGCGGCCTGAGGGTCTGATCGCTGCGCTACGCGAGGCGGAGATCGAAGGCCACACGCTCAGCGAGGACGAAATCGTCTCCATGATCTTCCTGCTCTTCGGTGCGGGACAGGAAACCACTACACATCTGATATCGGGCGGTCTCTACGCGCTGCTCATGAATAGGGACCAGTTGAGCCGGTTGCGCCAAGACCCGGGCCTGATGCCCACATGCATCGAGGAATGTCTTCGTTACGTCTCCCCCGTGCAGATGACCAAGCCTCGTTTCGCAACCCGGGATTTGATCTGGCAAGGACGCCAGGTCCGGCGCGGCGAGATGTTTGCGGCATTCCTTGCCGCAGCGAACTGCGACCCGGCAAGGTTCGAGCAGCCCCACACGTTCGACATTACGCGCCACCCAAATCCGCACCTTTCGTTCGGCACCGGCGTACACTTTTGCCTCGGCTTCCAGCTCGCGCGCGCAGAGGCGTCGATAGGAATTCAGCGCATCCTGGATCGCTTTCCCGACTTGCGGCTTGCCCGTGGGCCCGAAGACATCAGGTGGCACAAGCGGCTTGGCATCCGCGCGCTGGCGCGATTGCCGGTGCGACTAGCGGCCTGAGCGCCGGCATCTCCGAGGGTCCGAGACCTGGGTCATCGGCTGCTCGGCGCCTTGGCCGCCTCTCTCGATCACCGAAGGATGTTGCGGATATGCCAAACCATAGTGGCGGCATAAACGAGGAGAGCGATGCAAATGCCACCTGCCAGTTGAGGCGTCGAAAGAGACGCTCTCGTCAGGAAGAAGACGATGCAAAACAGGACGACCACGCCCAGCAAAGACGGCACATGTTTCATATTCGCCTACCAATTCTTCTCGCCTCCGGAGCAATGCTACCCTTCCGCACTCAAATACCTCGCCTCGGTCACCCGGCCTCCAGCTCACGAGTCGTAGCAGGGCCGCGGCTGATGAAACCGTAGATTTCCCCGCTGCGGGTCGAAATGAGCCGAATGGAAGAAGGACGTTCCACATTGGCGCTCGTGTACGCCTCTGCCGCTGTGATCAGTGCGTCACGGCCAAGCGGTCGTAGGCGGGATGCCGTGGATTCAGATGCAGGTCCGTCTCGACGATCATCACCTGGGTCACTCCGGAGGATTGGACCTCGACGGCAAACGACACGAACGAGACATGCGGGGCTCTAAAGGGCAAGGGTCACACCTCACAAGAGCCGGACTTGGCTGAAGCCCCAGCCGAGGCCGAGCATCGCTGCAACAAGCGAGCCGAGAAGGACGCCCAGTTTCGCCGCCGTCAGGAGTCCTTCATCCGCGAAGGCGAGAATCGAAATGAAGATCGACATGGTGAAACCGATCCCGGCCAGCAGCCCGACCAAGCAGACCCCAGCCCAGGAAACTCCCGGAGCCAACCGACACCAGCTCAGTCGTACGGCCGCCCAAGTCGCGCCGACGACGCCAAGCGGCTTGCCGGCGACCAAGGCGAGCGCTGTGCCCAGCATCACCAAACGTCCACCGGCGGGTAGATCGACGCTCGTCAGGCCGACGCCGGCGTTCGCCAGCGCGAAGATCGGCATGATGACGTATGCCACCCACGGATGCAGCGCCGTCTGCACCCGAGAGACCGGCGGCAGTAGCTCCCGTTGGGCCACGCGCAGGTCCCGCAGGGGTTGGGCCAACCTGTGCGGATCCTTCGCCCTGACCGCATCGCTGCTTCGCAACTGCTTGAGAGCGCGAGAGACCATCTCCAGTGGTGGTTCCCGCATCGGGATGGCGCGCGCGGGAGTCATCACCCCGAGCAGCACACCCGCTAGGGTGGGATGGATCCCAGCCGCCATGAACCCGATCCAAACCAGAGAACCAGGTAGGACGTAGAAAAGCGCAGAGCCGACCCCGATCCGGCGAAAGCCCAGGACGGCGACAACGCCGATCATCGACACGACGAAACCGCCAGGCTGAAGGCCTGCGGTGTAGAAGAGCGCGATGATCAGCACTGCAATGATGTCGTCGATGATAGCCAGAGCAAGGAGGAAGACCCGCAAATTGACCGGGATTCTTCGTCCGAGCAGGGCGAGCACTCCGACTGCGAAGGCGATGTCCGTCGCCGTAGGCACGGCCCAGCCCTGCCCTCGATCCGGACCGCCGTTAAGACTCAGATAGATCAGTGCCGGGACGACGACGCCACCAATCGCCGCGACCAGCGGCAGCATGGCCTGGTCCAGCCTGCTCAGCGCGCCTTCGTGGACTTCCCGCCGAATCTCCATGCCCACGACGAGGAAGAACACGGTCATCAGCACGTCGTTGACGCAGAAATGCAGCGAGCGTGAAAAGACGAATTCTCCCAGGGCGATCGTCACCGGAAGGTGCCAGAAATCGTGATAGCTGTGAGCCACTGGGGAATTCGCCCAGATCAGTGCAGCGGCGGCGGCAGCGAGCAGGACCGCACCGCTGACAGCCTCGACATGCAGGAACCGCTGAAGGGTGTTGAGGGCCTGTTCGGCCAGCCGCCGGGCTTTCGGCAGATCGTCAAACGGAGGATTGTGGTTCACGGGCGCAGGATCTCCGCGTGGCGGCCCGACCATCGCTTTCCTGTCGCTGTCGATACAGCGAACACCCGAACCCCGGTTATACATCGCATGGGCGTCATTTCAACCTTCCACGACGGAACACGGCGTCCGGAAAGTCGGCCGTGGAGAGGATCAGGCGGCAGCAGCTGCATCATCCGCCCTCTCGGGCGGCACTCATTCCGGGTGTGTGTGCTCGCAGGCGCTCGGAATCCTTTCAGGCTCTGGAGCGGTACCGGCGCGCTAAAACGCCTGGCAGGCTCCGCCCTTGCGCTTGACGGGTCGTCCCCGGCGTACTGAAATCCCCGCTCCGGCTGGTGTTGCGGGGAGTTCTACAGGGGCTTTGCGCAGCGCTGAGCAACACGACACCATAGGTTGCCGCCAGGATCGGAGTTTTGGTCCGGCTGTCCGGCAGCGAGAGAGCAAGCGCCGCGGATGTGCCGCCGCGCACGCCCGCTGTTACGTACTCCAAGAGGAGCGCACTTGCGGGTGCGCTCCTCTTGTGCGACGACGCGGTTGGAACACGACTATCAGTGTGTAACCAGCGGACACGCCGAGTCGGTCAACTTTCCGAATGCTTCTTCGCCCGACATCGTGTGAACCAGTTTGTAATAGTCCCAAGGTTGTTTGGACTCATCGGGTTTCTTGACCTGCATGATATACATCTCATGCTCCATCAGGCCGTCGGCACGGATCTTGCCGTTGCTAGTGAACATGTCGTCGATCTTCATCTTCTTGAGCTCCGCCATGACCTTCTCTGAATTGGTGGAGCCGGCAGCCTTGACCGCGTTGAGGTAGCTCATGGTCGCCGAATAGTAGCCCGCCTGATTCATGGTGGGCTCGCGCTTCGTCTTCTCATAGTAGCGTTTGGCGAAGGCGCGGGTCTTCTCGTTAAGATCCCAATACCAGCCGGTGGTGAGGTACAGGCCCTGTGCGGTCTTGAGGCCGAGGCTGTGAATGTCGCTGATGAAGGCGAGCAATGCGGCCGGCTTCATTGTCTTGGCGATGCCGAACTCGTCGGCAGCCTTGATCGAATTGGTGAAGTCGTTGCCGGCATTGGCGAGTCCAAGCACCTGCGCACCTGCGTTTTGGGCCTGGAGCAGATAGCTTGAGAAGTCCGACGTGGAGAGCGGAACGCGCACGGCGCCGATCACCTTGCCGCCATTGGCCTCAACCACCTTCGAGGCGGACTCCTGCAACTGGGTGCCGAAGGCGTAGTCGGCGGTGAGGAAGAACCAGGTTTTACCGCCCTGCTTGACCATGGTCTTGGCGGTACCGTTGCCGAGCGCCGTCGTGTCGTAGACGTAGTGGACCGTATAGGGTGTGCAGTCCTTGCCGGTCAGTGATGCGCCGGCTGCGCCGATAGCGATGAACGGAATTTTCTTCTCCTTGGCGACATTGTTCATCGCCAGGCTGACTCCCGTGTTCGATCCGCCGAGAATCATCGTAACGCCATCCCGATCGGCCCATTCGCGCAATTTTTGGGCTCCAACGTCGGGCTTGTTCTGGTGATCGGACACCATGAACTCGATCTTGTTCCCGAGCACGCTGCCGCCAAAATCCTCGATCGCCATCTTGGCCGCCTCGACGCCGCCGGGGCCGATCACGTCGGCATACAGGCCGGACATATCGTCGATATCGCCGATCACGACCTTGTTTTCGGCCGCGTGTGCAGTCGTCACCGACATTGACGCCGCCAGCAACAGTTGAACCGTTCTTACCGCAATGCATTTCATTTGACGTGTTCCTCTTTTTCGATTTCAGCGCGAGGTCGTCAAGACTCCGCGTCGTCGCGTCGCGCTCGGTGAAATCAACTAGACGCCGAGATAGCGCTGGAGCAGCTCCGGTTGTGCCTTGAGCTCCCGCGCCGGCCCCTCGTGCACGATGTGTCCGTTGTTGATGATGTAGATCCGGCTCGCCAGCGCCAGCGTCGCCGCCAAATTCTGCTCGACCAGCACGATGGTCTGGCCGGCGGCGGCGAGCTCGCGGCAGGCCTTGACGAGATCGTGAACGATGACGGGCGCGAGCCCCTCGAACGGCTCGTCCAGCAGCACGATCTTGGGGTCGCGCACCAACGCCCGTGCGATCGCGAGCATCTGCTGCTCGCCGCCGGAGAGCTCGGTGCCGCGGTTGTTGCGCCGCTCCTTCAGCCGCGGAAACATTTCGTAGATGCGCTGGAGCGGCCAGCGTTTCGGCGCAGTGATCCCGGCGAGGATGATGTTCTCCTCCACCGACAGGCCGCCGAAGATGCGGCGTTCCTCGTGCACGAGCTGCATGCCGGCCTGCGCGATTCTGTGGCTCTTGCGCCCGGCGATGTCGATGCCATCGAACTTCACGCTGCCGCTACGCGGCGTCACGACGCCCATCAGGCTCTTCAGCGTGGTGCTCTTGCCGGCGCCGTTGCGACCGAGCAGCGCCACCACTTCGTGACGCGCGACGTGCATGGCGACGTCGAACAGGATGTGGGAGTCACCGTAATAGCTGTTCAGGCCGTTGACCTCGATCAGGCTCATGCGGCGATCTCCCCGTGAACTCCGCCGAGATAGGCTTCCTGCACGGCGGCGTTGGCCTTGATTTCCTCCGGCGTGCCGTCGAGCAGAACCTTGCCTTCCTGGAGCACCGTTACGCGTTCGACCAGCTCGAACAGCGAATCCATGTCGTGGTCGATGATGATCATGGTGCGCCCTCGCGCGATCGATTTGAGCAGCTTGACGGTCTCGACGCGCTCGCGTGGGCTCATGCCCGCAAGCGGTTCGTCGAGCAGCAGCAGGCGCGGCGAGGTGGCGAGCGCGAGGCCGATTTCGAGCCTGCGCTTCTCGCCATAGGCGAGCTCGGATACCGGCGTATCGGCCCGGCGGCTCAAATTGACGAGGGCAAGCGTGTGCTCCACCTGCTCGGTCAGGCCCTTGACGCTGGAGAGCTTGCGGAACAGGTCGAGCCGGAATTTTCCACGTAGCTCGGCCAGCGCGGCGATCGTCAGGTTCTGCCGCACCGTCAACCCGGTGAAGAGCTGGTTGACCTGATAGCTCTTGGTGAGGCCGAGCTGGCAGACCTCGGTCACCTTCAATCCCGTGATGTCTCGCCCCTCGAATACGATCTGGCCGGAGCTCGGCGCGATCTCGCAGGTCAGCATCTTGAAGAAGGTCGATTTGCCGGCGCCGTTGGGGCCGATGATCCCGCGCAGCTCGCCCTGATTGACGCTGAAATCGATGTCGCTGTTGGCGACGAGGCCGCCATAGCGTTTGGTCAGGCCGGTGGCTTTCAGGATCGGCCCGGAATAGGCGGGATGCGCGACCTCCTTGGCCTGCATCGGCGCCGGTGGGGGTTGCAGTGTGGCCTCGGCGTCAGCGGCCTCCTGCTCCATCTCCGCATCCGTTCGCTTTCGCTTGCCGGAGACGAGGCGGTAGAGATCGGCAAGACCGCCGATGATGCCGCCGCGCAGGAAGCAGACCAGCAGCACGAAGACGACACCCAGCACCAGCTTCCAGGCCGCGCCGAGGCCCAGCGCGGACTGAAGGAAGTCCTGAAGGAAGAGCCAAACGGTTGCGCCGACCAGCGGTCCGAACAGCGTGCCCCTGCCGCCGATGGCCGTCTGCATCACGAGCTGGCCCGAGGTGTCGAAGGTGAAGGCGTCGGGCGGCATGAAGGCCTGGAGCACGCCGAGCAGTCCGCCGGCGAAGCCCGCGTAAGCGGCTGCGATCACGAAGGCGGTCAGCTTGTAGCCATGGATGTTGTGTCCGACGGCCGTGGCGCGCAACGGATTGTCGCGGATCGCACTCAGAATCGCGCCGACCGGCGAGCGCACGATCCTGAGGGCGATGACGACGCCGACGAAGTAGCACAGCGCGATGAACTGATAGAGCGACCAGCCATTGGTGAAGTGGATGGAGGTGAAGCCGAGATCGAAGCTCGGCGTCGGTACCCCCGGCAGGCCGTTCTCGCCGCCGGTGAAATCGGAAAGTGGATTGAACTCGACGAAGAAGAACACCTCCGCGATCGCCACGGTGATCATCGCGAAATAGATGCCGGTGCGGCGCAACGCGATCAGGCCGATCAGGTAGCCGGTCGCGGCCGCCGCGATCATGCCGATGATCAGCGCGCCCAGCACGTTGCCGAAGCCCGCGCGGGTCAGCAGGTAGGCGGCGACGAAGCCGCCGGTGCCGTAGAAGGCGGATTGGCCGAACGAGAGCAGGCCGGTGAAGCCGAACAGGATGTCGAAGCCGAGGCCGAACAGGCCCCAGACCAGGATCCTGTTCACGGTGTTCGGCGCGAAGCCGAGATGAGGCAGCACGAAGGGGGCTGCGATCAAGCCGATCGCGGTCAGGGCTTCGATCAGGAAGGGGCGTTGCTTGAGCATCAGGAGATCGCTTACTCGCGGCCCTGGACGCCGAGCAGGCCATGCGGTCGTACCACGAGCACGAGCGTCATCGCCGCAAACAGCATCACATAGGCGTAGCCGGGGTTGAACATGGAGGTGACGCTGATGATCTCGCCGGCGATCAGGCCGCCGAGAATTGCGCCGGGGAACGAGCCGACGCCGCCGATCACCACCACCACGAAGGTCTGGACCAGGATGTCGTCACCGATGCCCGGTGTCAGCGACACCACCGGCGCGTTGACGATGCCGGCAAAGCCGGCGGCCATTGCGCCGATGCCGAACACCACCATGAAGACGCGATAGACATTGATGCCGAGCGAATCGACCATCACCGAATCCTCGATGCCGGCGCGCACAATCATGCCCAGCCGGGTCCGGTAGAGGACGATGAACAGTGCGCCGAGGGCGACCGCGACGATGCCGACGACGGCGAGGCGGTAGGTCGGATAGAACATGAAGCCGAGATTGGTGATGCCCCGGAACAGGGCCGGCGGCGGCACCAGCTGCGACTGGCTCGAGAAGATCAGGCGCACGAGCTCGACGAAACAGATGCCTAGCCCGAAGGTCACGAGCAGCTGATCCTCGTGCGGGCGGTGATAGAAATGGCGGATGATGACGCGTTCCATGAGAACGCCGAGCAGCATCACGAACAGCGAGCCCGCGATCACGGCGAGGATGAACGACTCCGTGTACTGGTAGGCGACGAAGCCGGCATAGCCGCCGATCATGAACATCGCGCCGTGCGCGAGGTTGAGCACGCCGAGCGTGCCGTAGATGATGGTCAGGCCGGAGCTGATCAGCGCGAGCAGGGCGCCGAGCGCGAGCCCGTTGAAAAGCTGCGAAACGAGGTTGGGCCAACTTATCATGCGACAATCGCTGTTGTGGCGCGCGATGGTGCGCGTCCAAAAAAGGGTGACGCCGCAGGACCGGAGTGCAGTCCGCGGCGCCACAGGGGTTAGCGAGGTCTCAGCTGTAGTCGCCGAGATGGCAGCCGAAGGCGTCCGGCTTCTGCATCAGGCTTTCCCCCGGGACGATCTCGACGACGTCGTACCAGTCTTCCTTGTTCTTCATGTCCTTTTGCTGCTTGCCCTTGACGATGATCACCGGCCGGACGCACTGATGGTCCTCGGGACGGTAATGCACTTCGCCCACCAGGGAGGGGATCGTCTCGCCCTTCTCGTAGGCCTTGATCACGTCGGGCGGGCTGAAGCTGCCGGCCTGCTCGCACATGTGCGCCCAATGCGCGAAGCTGACATAGGCGTTCTCCGCGCCCCATTCGGGCTTGTAGCCGTACTTCTTCTCGAATGCTTCGTTGAACATCTTGGCGAGCGGGAATTTGTCTTCGATGGTCCACCAATAATCGGTGGCGGCGTAGACGCCCTGCATCAGGCCGCCGGTCTCGCGCGCGATGAAAGGCACCTGGTAGGGGACGACCAGCTTCATCTTGTCGAGCACGCCGAACTGCTTGGCCTGTTGTGTCGACAGCACGGCGTCGTGTCCCCAATTGACGTTGATGAGCACATCGGCGCCTGAATTCGCGACGTTCAGCAGATAGGAGGAGTAGTCGGGTGCGCCGAGGGGCGCCACCTGGTTGGTGGTCGTCGTCCAGCCCGCTGTTGCGAGGAAATCCTGCATGGATTTGGTGACGGTGTGGCCGTAGGTGTAATCAGGCGTGAGATACGCGGCCTTCTTGCCCTTGCCGAACTCACGTACCATCACCGGGCCGATCGCTGCAGCCGCAGTCTGGCCGTAGAAGTTCTGGCGAAAGCCGTAGCGGACGCAATCCTTGCCGGTGGTATCGTTCGAGCCGGAAATGCCACACACGAAAATGACGTGTTCGCGCTGGGCGAGTTTGTTCAGCGCCACTGCAACGGCGCTCGACGTGCCGCCGGTGATCATGATCGCCTTGTTCTCGCTGATGAAGCGCTGCTGCGCCTGCACCGCCTCGTTCGGCTTGGCCGCGGAATCGGCGACGCCGAACTTCAGCTCCTTACCGAGCACGCCCTTGCTGGTCTTCGGCGATATCTTCTTGATCAGGTCGTGCCCGCTGTTGATGTGCTCGATCGCGAGCTGATAGCCCTTGAGCTCGTCTTCACCCTGTACGGCATAGGTGCCGGTGCGCGGCACGGAGATGCCGATGAAGGCGGTGGAGCCCGAGACCCCGGCGGGGTAGGAGCCGATCGCCAGCTTGTCCTCGGCAAACGCCGGCATCCCGGGCAGAACCGCGCCGCCGATGAGGCCCGCGGTGGTCTGAAGCAGGCCACGGCGCGAGAGGCCGCGGCGGATGAGATTGTCAGTCATGATCGTTTCCTCCGAACATCGTTCTTGTTTGCAGGCAAAGCACGACCTGTCCGGCGGCAGTCGGCCTCAAGGGCCTGCCCGCGCCGGGCACGTCACATCCGCGTGTAGCTCTTGGACGCAAGCATTGCTTGTGAACGCCTTCTGTCAATTTCGTCTTTGGTCGAACGACTAAAATTATGTCGTGAAACCAGATCGTATCCCGACATATATTAGCCTTTGTGAGTACGAGACTGGCGGGTTCGGCGAGAGAAATGGCGCGGCGAACGAGAGTGGCGGGTACCCGGAAGCGACGGTCATGGCCGCAAGGTTCGGAGCGGCAGGACGCGGCGTGGTCCGTGGAAGAGGTGAACGGACAGGGGGCGACACCACAGTCCGGCGATGCCTCGCGCATGCCCGAGCCTCGCAATCGAACGACAGGTGAGCGGGGACCGGCAGTCGGCTCTGTTCAGGCGAAGCGTGTGCCCGGGCCGATGAAGCGGCTGAGCGTGCGTGCCCAGAACGTTCTGAAGGAGCTCGCAGTCGAGCTCAAGGGCGAGCAGCCGCCGAAAGGGAACTGGTCGCCATCGCGCGAGTTGCTGCGGGCGCTCACGGCTGAACGTCTCGCGACGGCGCGCAATTGCGGGCCGCATACGATGCGGGAGATCGTGGAATGGGCGCAGGGCTGCGGCGTGACTATCAAGCCGGTAATCCCGCCCGGCGGTTCGCTGTCGCAGATGTGGAGCGAGCTGATCGCCAATGCCTCGGCAGGCAGCCTGACCAGCGCCGAGATCGCCGGTGCGCTGCAGCGCTCGATCCGGCGGAAAAGCGTCCGCATCCCGATCGCGTTTCAAATCATCCTGGTGAAGATCCTGCTGTCGAGCTTCGAGTAGGGGCGCAATAGCTGTGCATCCGGAATTCCCGCTGCTTGGTCCGGGCGCTCCTGCTTGCTACTTTGGCTAACGGCTCGCGTTGCCGGGTAGGAAGCACGGAGGCGGCACGGCATGGTTCAGATGAAGAGGACGCAACGGGCGACTGCGGCCAGGTCCGGGCGGTCCTCAGCCACCGAGCCGATGCGTGACTCCGACTATGCTGCGCTTGCGCAGTTCCGGTACGAGATCCGGAGCTTTCTGGCCTTCAGCGAGGCAGCCGCGGCAAAGCAGGGATTGACGCCGACGCAGCATCAGGCGCTGCTTGGGATCAAGGGCTTCGTGCGCCCGGGTCCTGCGACAGTCGGTGATGTTGCGCGCTTTCTGCTGATTCGGCCTCACTCGGCGGTTGAATTGATCAATCGTTTGGCCAAGCTTGGGCTAGTAGGCCGGGTTGCCGACCCGCAGGATGCCAGACGTGTGCACCTCAAACTGACCGGGAGAGGTGAACAGAAACTGCGGGCACTATCGCAGAGAAATCTTCAGGAGCTCCGCCGCGCCGCGAGCCCGGCACTGAATCGCCTGCTGAGGTCGTTTCGGCACTCTGGCGGGCCGAATTCCAACGGCTAAGCCCGCGAGGCCAACTCTACTCCGTCTTGACTGATGCCTGGGATTGCCGGCATGGGCCACGCATCCGCCTCCTGGACGATGGCTTCCAAGCCACGCCGTGACTGATTGCATTTTGGGCCGTTTGGAGGGCCGTCTCTATGTCTCGAAAGGCGACTATCTGGTGAGCATGCCTGAAATCAGGGCCGCAGCGCCGAGGCCAATGAACGACAAGATCATTGGAGGATACAGAACCAGCGCTGCTTCAAAGCGCAGGAACTTCGGTTGCTCGCCGGTCCGATTGGGAAGCCCAATGAAGATCAGGATGCCTGCTACCGCAAGCATAGCAGCTCCAATCAGGATGTTCATATTCGCCTTCCACATCACGGAGCAAAAAGTCGCAAGCACGAGAGTGCGACCGAGCTATTCGTTTTGGAAAGAGCGGACAGTACGCTTTCGTACCGATTTTCTTGGAAGACCGCTTTTAAAGAGACTCGCTCAGATCGGCTTCACGCCGTGAGGGGCCTTAGCGGCCAGACCAAGAACCCGCTCGCGGGTGCGACTTCTCGCTGCGTCCACTAGCATCGCGCCCGCCCAGCGATAGACGTTATGTTCCTTCACCTGCTGCCGCATGAGCTTCATGCGCTCGGCCTGCTCCTCCGCCGGCATAGTAAGTGCAAGCTTGATCGCCGATGCCATTTCTCCAATGTCATAGGGATTGACAATGAGAGCCTCGGACAATTCTCGTGACGCCCCAGTGAAGCTCGATAAGATAAGGACCCCAGCATCGTCCTCTCGCGAGCTAACGAACTCCTTTGCGACAAGGTTCATTCCATCGTGCAGGCTGCTGACGATGCAGACATCGGCTCCTCTAAACAGCTGGAACACATCTGACGGCTCGTAGTGCCGCGCGACCAAGTGCATCACGGGTTGGCGACCGTGGTGCCGCTCGTTTATTTCGGCAGCAAGCACTTCCGCTTCCGCCTGGAGCTTCGAATATGAGCTGAGTTTGCTGCGTGTCGGCGCTGCAACCTGGATGAATGCAAGCCGATCTGTCCAGGCCGGATCTCGCGCCAAAAGCGCGTCTACGGCCCGCATGCGATCAAGAATGCCTTTGGTGTAATCGAAGCGTTCAACGCCTACGATCAGCCTCGTATTCTCCGCCAATCCGAACTGGGCAAGGATGCTAGATCGGCATTCCCCGGGAGGTGGTAGCTTTTCCAGTTCTCTTGGCGGCCACTCGATAGAGATTGGATAAGCACGTATTCTGGTCTCATGTCCTCCAAGGCTGACCGCTTGCACTTCGCGATCGATCCTGCTCTCCACGAAGCGATCCACACCCTCGATGAAGTTGTTGCAGTGAAACTGGGTATGAAATCCAACAATGGTGCTGCCGAGCAATCCTTCGATAATCTCCGCCTTCCATGGGCAGATGCTGAATGTTTCCGCATTCGGCCATGGAATGTGCCAGAAGGTTATGATCGTCGCCCTCGGCAGGCGCTCACGGATCATTCTTGGAGCAAGCGCGAAGTGATAGTCCTGGACCAGCACGATGGGGTCCGCGGTCCGCGCCTCGGCAACGACTGCATCGGCAAAGCGCTGGTTGATCTGCCGATACATCTGCCAGTCGCTGGACCTGAACGTAGGGCGCACGAAAACGATATGGCACACGGGCCAGAGCCCTTCGTTGGCAAAACCGTAATAATATCCGTCCTGTTCCTCCTCGGAGATCCAGATGCGCCGAAGCGTGTAGGCCGGACTTGCCTCGGGCACGCGGATCCTATCGTTGTCGTCGACCGTCTCCCGATCGGCGCTGCCGCTGCCGTGTGCGATCCAAGTGCCACCGCAGGCACGCATGATCGGCTCCAGGGCCGAGACCAATCCACTCGCCGGCCGCTGCACCACAGTCCCCGCTTCCGAAGTGTTGTGAATGTAGGGCTCCCGATTGGAAAGGACGAGAACTTCGGCCCCCGGGAGGACGCTTTGCAGCACCTCCTGAAGCGATTTTGGCGTCCACTCGATCTGGCGTGTAAACGTAACTTGTTCGGCGCTACGCAACAGCTTGTGAATTTCTCGATCAATAGACGAGCCACCGAATCGGAGTGGCACTCCCTGAGCACCTCGACGGACCTCTTCGACCGCGCGTCGCAACGCCTTCATCCAGCCGCGCATCATGAGGACGGCGAAAATGATCGTGCCAACGGTCAGGACCAGAACGACGCCGGCAAGCGCTGCAAGCAGATACGCCAGCACCTGGCTAGACCTGGCCGCCGCGAAGCTGAGGTCGGTTAGAATGACGAGGTAGGAACGACCTCGGCTACTCGAGATCGGAAACGCAGCTACAAGAATTCGTCGCCCCCCGCTGGTGATGCTTGCGAAACTGTCGTTCTCGGATTTGGCCGACTTTTCGCAGGAGAAGCTCGCCGGCATCTCCGGTGTTGGCGCGAGCAACGAGCCTCCCGGATCACAAAATCCAACCGCGAGAATCTTCTTGTCAAGCGCCACTCTCTTGAAAAGGTCCGAGAGCCGGTCCCACGCCTGGTCTTCCACATCACGACTAAGCAACGGCTGGATGGCGTTGAAGACCAGCTTGGATCTGGCTTCAACATCGCTGCGCGACCATTGCTGTACGATTCCTCCGGTAAATGGTGAGATACCGAACGCCACGACTGCGGCTACCGCCAGGCCGAAAATGCCATAGCGGAAGAACTCCTTGTACGATATCGGGGTCACTCTGGAGCTACGCCGGCTGGATGGAGATGATTGTTCGAGCCGTCGAGCAGACGCAGCCCTCGCAGCGAATTTGGAAACTCTGCCGATTTCGTAAGCAATAATACGCGAACATGCACCAAAGGACGGCGGCTCCTAGGTCGGATTGGCGAGCCGCTTCCCCTTCTCAAAGCCCGTACGCTGGTTGTTGCAGGCGAGACAAATCGCGCGTGCCACTTGCGTGCCGTGGATTGCCAGCCGTTCATGCCGATGCGGCGTCTTTTCCTCGCAAGACAGGCAGTATGCTTGCGGAAACACATTGAGTGTCGTTTGACTCGAATTTCTGATCATGAAAGCCCCCTTGCGCAATATCCTTCCGAGGTCGCCCGCGAGCAAGCGGCAGCGGGGCAGATCGGCTGTCTAATGTACGGAAGTGTACCGTGTTTCGTCAGGTAGCAAGCTGTGCGCGCTCCGCTCAAGATCACTCCTGTCCCACACAGCAGCCCACCAAGGTCCGGGTGAATTGGCGCGCGGCGGAGCTGGGACCCCATCGTTCCTCGGCTGGGGTCCGCCTCTCCTGACGGCATGACCTGTCCAAGGTATCTTCGTTCAAAGCGCGAAAGCGGTTGTTCGTGCACAGCATTTTTGCAAGTCAGCGCCTCTTGAATTCGTGCGTCACTTGCGATTCTTCGGCAGCGCGTTCTTCCCGACAATCGAAAGTGCGATCAGACCGAATGTGATCAGGCGCGGGATGAAGTAGACCGGCTCGCTCGCATTCGTCACTTGCACCACCGCCAGGACAAATCTCGCAACGGCGTCGATCACAAAAGCAGCGGCAAAGAACAGGAAAAAGGTGTCGCCCGTCTTACGCCAAAACTTCAGGAAATATATGCTCGCCAGGAGCGATGCGAATGCCGTCGCACCTGAAAGAACGGGATTCAAATGGTCCATCACTCGGCCTCCCAGATCATGCCTATAAGCAGGACCGTCATGGCGAGCAGGCCGATCGACAGACGCACGGCGGAGAGATCAATTTGAGGAAACACGATCTTATCGATCCACAGAGCAGCATTTTCGAAAGTCAGACCCGCGAAGCAGACCGCGCTCCAGAGGAGCAATCTCGACCTGTTATCGATATATGCCCGAACGAGCAGCCAGGCACAAAAGCCGCTCGTGATCGCGCAAAGCGTGTAAATCACCGCAGCCATGACTAATCCTTTCGAATCCTGAAGGCGTCTGAAAATGCCTGGATACGGTGTGGGCTGTTGTGGATGATATGTGTGATCGGGATCAGATGCCGCGAATACGCCAAGGCCAAGCGATCGATCACAGCCCGCAATTCGGGCCGCGGCGCAAACGCATAGATCCCTGCCGCGCCGTCCAGGAAGCCATCCCTCGCGAGGGACGCGAGAGCATCGGCCGTCTCGGTCTTGCCCGCGTAAAGGCGTGCAGCGAGCGTTTCTGCGTCAAAACGCTCGCCCGGCCGCTTATGGAAGAACAAAAGGGCTTCGAGCTGCGCCACAGAGCGAATGTAGCGCCGGACAAGCTCCTCTACCTGTTCCGGCAGTGCTTCATCGGACATCGTCGACCTCAGCCAGCGGCACGCAAGCTGATCGATTCAATGCGGAAATTCAAGGCTGCTTTTCCTGCTACTAAATCTAAGCCGACCGGATCCAAGACAACTGCGGCGGCGTCATCTCCGATGACACCGCCGATAAGCATGCTGGAAATACAGACCGAAATCGGCTCAGTACTTGAATTCGGGCATCTTCTTCAGCTGATCCTTGTTGGCGTTCAGCACCACGTGGTCCGGATACCAATTGTCGCTTCGCCGGGCCGACGTTGATGCACTTCCCGTTGTGCTCGTAGAACTTGTAGTGCCGGCCTTTCCAGCGCCATCGTTGGACGCCGTCTTTACCGGTTCCTTGGCGAATTTGAGCTGATCGAACGCCACGGCGACGTTGTGCTCACCCATCCCAAGAAATCCTCCCACTCCGATCACCACGTTGGCAACCCGCCCGCTGGCATCCAGAATCAGATCGTTGATATCCCCGATCTTCTCGTTGCTGTTGTTATAGACGTTCACACCAACGAGTTTCGATGCACGCCATTCGCCTTCCTTGGGCATGGAGGCGGTCGAGGCAGCCGGCTGCATGTTGGGCGCGGCGGTCGTCGCGTTGTTGTGGGGTGACTGCGCCATGGCCGGCGTAGCCAGCAGCATCGCAGAGGCAAGAATGCAAATTGATGTCTTCATGACGATTGCTCCTAGTTCTGTTGATCATCGTCAACTCATCGCACGCCCGCAAGTTTCGTTTCCTGCATGCGAAGGTACGCTGCCGCACGAGACTTATCCCACCAGCTTGAGACGGCCGCGCATCTTCTGACGAAGCATTGCACGTGTCACGGAAGGGTTACATATGATGAACTCGACCATAGCGATAATGTCGTCCCTGGTACGATTGCAGCAAGGGTTCTCGTAAACGGCAAGAAGCCTTTGGGCCTCCTCCAAGGCTCCCACCAGAACTTCGGTATCGGTTCGGATCCGGCTTTCTTGCGATGACATCTCCGCCTCTATCGCTTCAAGAATATCTGGACTCTGTTCGCTGCCGGACACTTGACTTAACGCAGTCGGGAATCGCGTTCACGAATATGCAATGCGGAGGGGCGGCACCGCACAAGGACGGTTGTGGGCCGCCAGGATGATACCCTGACAATCGCAAGACATCGCTTTCAGCCTGGCTTCGTCCGTGACAACGATCCCTGCCCTGCGACATCCAATCACCCCGTCGCGCACCATACTGCCGAGAGCGACCGTAACGCCGGCGCGCCGGACCGCGAGAGCGTTGGCTATGTAACTATGCGTGAAAGGTACCTCGCGAGATCCGAGCCTGTCGCTGGCAACTAGGAGCCACCGCGCGAGGCGCTGGTGCAGCGTGTGCCTGGAGTTGCAGGCTGATAGTTGCGAACTGTGAATTAGGATCGCCTGAACATAGCCTAAAAGCATCTTTTCAAGCTCGACGTCGCTCTTGATCAAAGCAATCAGCTGATCGGACTGGATCCGACTCGCTTGACCCGGCACTCTCACGCTGCAGCGGTGCGGCGACACTTGCATGCCCAGGACCAACGGCACGCCGACGAAATCCTTCATCCCGAGCGTATGGATCTCTACCGGCAGGCAGTCGCCCGCACGGGTCGTGACAGAACACCCGCCGGACTCGATGAAGTACGCGTAGCGAAGAGGAGTGCCGCGATCGTAGAGAATTTGTCCTTTGTTCAGAGACACTGTCTCGCAGCTTTCGAGCAACCGGCACTGCGATGAGGCCGACAGTCGGGAGACGAGTTCGTTGCGGCTAGTGCCGCAGAAGGGCTCGTCAAGGCCGAGCCGCTTCGGGTTGAATTGGTTTTCGATCAACCGCAGCGGCGATGAAGAATGTTCCATGTCAAGCCCAATTCTAGACCGCTACAATGATTGCCTGTACGATGGGATGTATCGAGCGATCCTGGGAGTCAGGGTGACCGATAGTAACCGTCGGGAAAAACCTGACAAGAACCAGAAACATCGAGAAAGTGCCAGACGTGGGCGTTTTGCTGTCTCATTTGATACCCACCCGCATGGAGGCGCCCACCTCAATCTCCCGGCGCGCAGCCCGCCGCCCCTTGATCCTCGTCTTCATCGCGGCAGCGATGCCTCTTGCGCTTTTCGCGGGTTGGGTCGTTTTCCTGAACGCCCAGCAGCAGCGCAGGGGTTCTCAGGCCGCCGCCGTGGAGACGCTCGATAGCGTCGTCAACCGGCTTGCCTCCGAGATCAGTCTCCAGCTCGAGATCGCCGAGACCGTCGCGGCTTCCGCAACACTCGACAAGCCGGACCTCGACGCGTTCTATCGAGAAGCGACGCGTATCAACGAAGCACGTCCTCTTTGGCAGACGATTCAGCTCGTCGATCCCGAGGGAAATCAGGTGCTTGATGTCAGCCGTCCACTCGGAGATGGGATGCGCGCCACCGCCGACCGAGAGAATTTCGAACAGATCCTGAAAACGAGAAAGCCGGCGATCGGCGGAATTGGGCCACGTGGTCCCATCACCGGCAAACGCGTGGTGGCCGTCAGGGCCCCCGTTGAGCGCGATGGGCAACTGAAGTTTGTACTCACGGTGGCCCTGGTGCCCGATGCAATAAGCCAGATTTTGAAGAGCGCAGGAGCCCCGGCCGGCTGGGTGGGTTTCGTGGTCGATGCCAAGGGGAACATCGTCGCCCGCACCTTCGGTGAACAATCCGAACTCGGACAATCTGCCAGCGCTACGGTCCGCCAGGCGATAGCCTCAGCGCCAGAAGGAGGCTACCTCAAAACCACGCCCGCCGGCGAACAAGTCGACTCGATCTACAAAGTCATCCCCGGAACCAGCGGATGGTCGGTCCATTTCGGAATACCGACGCAGGAACTGAATGGTCCCGTCCAGCGCTCAGCCATTTTCCTTGCCGGGGGTGGGGTATTGAGCTTCATCTTGGCTCTGACTTTGGCCTGGTACACCATACGCGACATTTCGCTTCGCCGGCGCGAGCAAGAGGCGCAGGCTGCATTGGCACTCAGCGCAAGTGAAGAGCGACGGAGGCTGACGATCGATGCCGCAGATCTCGGCGTGTTCAGCTGTGATTTTGCGAGCAGAGAAGCGATCGTGTCGCCCCGCGCCCGGGAGATGCTCCGGATAGACGGTTCGCGCTCCGAAGGAGATACGATCCTTCCGATAGATCGGATACTGAGTTGTATTGATCCCGCCGACCAGCGGAACTTTGAGGCTTCCTTGCTGAGTTGCCGTTCGGGAAACGTGGCGATTGCTGATTTCCGGACCGCTCCCCCTCACAGCCGATGGCTGCGGGCCAGCGGACGGCTGTCTCGCATCGATGATAAGAACTTGGACGTCGTATATGGCGTCATTCTGGATATCGACGAGACCAAGCGAGCTGAGCTGGAGCGACAACAACTGCTTCGACGCCTTTCCGAAGCGGAAGAAAATGAACGCCGTAGAATCGCAAGAGAGCTTCACGATCAGATCGGCCAGACGGTCACAGGTCTACTTCTCGGTCTGAAGAACCTGGAGCCGCTTCTGGGCACGAGCGCCAAACGCAAGCTCGGATTGGAGAGGCTCAATTGGCTGCAAGGACTCGCGAGAGGGATTGGGCGCGATATCCATCAAATCGCCTCTGACCTGCGCCCGACCGCCCTTGATGACCTGGGACTTTACAAGGCGCTGGAGGCATTCTGCGCGGAGATCCGGCGCCGGTTCGGGATCAGCGTTGATTTTCAGCCTCTGGGCAGAAGAGATCGTCTCGGCCAGGACGTCGAAATCGCGGTTTACCGCGCCGTCCAGGAGGCCGTAAACAACGTGGTCAAACACGCGCAAGCTCGAAACGTCAGCGTGGTCATCGACCGACGCACAACTGAGCTTAGGATCGTCGTCGAAGACGACGGGAACGGCTTCGACTTTCAGGAATTCTCGCAGGGCGAGAGCCGCCACGCAAAATTGGGCCTGTCCGTCATCGAGGAGCGCCTCACGCTGCTCGGTGGATCTTTGGCGATTGAATCTGAACCCGGCCACGGCACCTCTCTTTTCATGAGAATACCGGTGCCAATAGAGGAGATGGGCTATGTGCCCGATCCGGATCACGTTGACTGACGATCATCCGCTTGTTCTGGCCGGAATGAAGGCGTTGCTTCAGGACGTGCATGACATTGAGATCGTCGGGGAAGCAACGGATGGACAGGCCGCCCTAGACATCATTCGCCAGGCCACACCGGACATTGCCATCCTGGACATTTCACTTCCCGGTATCAGTGGCCTCGAAGTTGCTCGCACCCTAGCGACGCAGCTTCCTCAAGTTCGTCTTCTGGCGCTGACCGTGCACGAGGATCACGCCTACGTTCAGCCGATGCTGCAAGCGGGAGCTCGCGGCTATCTGCTGAAGCGCTCTGCGGCCGACGAGCTCGAGCGCGCAGTTCGCGCGATCGCTGGAGGTGGTTTGTATCTGGATCCAGCAATAGCGGAGAAAGCACTACCATCCGCGCAGGGCGCCCACTCGTCTTCCGGCGCTTCCACAGCCGGCGAGCTGACACCGCGCGAGAGTGAGGTTCTCAGATTCATCGCACAAGGCTTCAGCAACAAGGAAATTGCCAATCAGCTAAGCATCAGCATCAAGACCGTCGAAACTTACAAGGCCAGGGCGGTCGAAAAGCTCGGGCTGTTCACGCGTGCCGACATAGTGCGCTACGGCGTGGCCCTTGGCTGGTTGGGCCATTCGGGAAAGAGTGCCGATCAAGTTTGAGCGGGCAGTAGGTGGGCCAAACGGCCCTGCGCCCGGCATACCGACGTCAGGATTATCCCGACAAGCCCCGCTCATCTCCTGACTGCCCGATGGGACGCCGTCCACTATCTTCGGTGAAGCGGACGAGAGAACCAATGCGGATCGCCAGCCGGAACACCGTTCTTTGCGGCTTCTGCACTCCGCACCTTGTTGGATCGGATCAGGTTTGTGTGGAGGCACACATGAGAAATGTACTTTTTCGAGGACGTGCCGGTCGCCAGCTCTTTGCACAGTATGAGAAACTGCCCGGGCTCGCCACTCGGACGAGCTCGCGGCTAGATGCCCGCACGGCGAGAACCGCGGGCATTTGCCTCGCTTGCATCTATCTCACTTGCCTTCTGTTCTCGGCATACGCGATTGCTTGACCTAGGCGTGTGGCAACCGACATCGAGAAATGGCGAAGTCGGATTCATCGTCCCGATCCTTTGCAGGAACTCGCTCGATCATGGATACAGTCGTTGTGCTCCTGGTCCTCGGTATGTTGTTCACGGCTCTTTGTGTCGCGGCGCTGGAGATCGCGGCACGTCGATTTTCCCGGACTGTTGAGCGTCAGCTTCCGATGTAAAGTGCGGCGCACCCATCTCACTGCGCAAAGACTGCTCTTGGTGAGAGCCGCCTCGATCGACGGCCCTCCAAGCGCTTATCGGCAGACACGCACGTGCTTGACGATACGCCGACCATGATAGCCGCGCTTGACTACGGTCCGCACGGTGCAGACCCTCCGATGATGATGATAGTGATAGCCAGCCTGCCTCGTCTCGGATGTTGCCGCGGCGCCGACCGGTGGCGCCATCATCGCATTGGCAGGAACCAAGAACTGAGTGCCAGCAAGCAGAGCAGCGGCCGCAAATCCATAGGCGATTTTCTTCATAGTTTTTCCTTGTCGTACGCCCCCTCCGCACTTCTAGATCGGTCCAATGAATGCGGAGTGAACGATGATACTGACAAACGTCGTCGCGATCTTTCGCCGCAGATGCAGAAAATGGATAGCTGCCCCCGCCGCTGAGAGGAGCCTGGAATTGAGGCTTATCCCAATCCGCTTAGATGTCCCGCAGGAACTGCCGAAGTTGCTTTTGCTTATTCACGTCTCAAAGTCGCTATCTCGAACGCTCTACCGTCACCGGTTAGAGCGAACAGCGGCATCGGAAGGGAGTGAACAGGCACTCTCGCCAGAGCACAAGGGAGCCTGTCGTGCTTTCGCTGATGGATATTGCTGCCGTTCTACTCACATTGTCTGCCGCCTTTGGCTGGCTGAATCACAAGTTCCTGCCGCTCTCCCGCAGCGTAGGTCTTCTTTTGATGAGTGTCCTGACGTCGCTGTTGATGATCGGTTTGGATGCAGCGGTTCCCACAGTTCATCTGCTAAACCAACTTGCCGACGGACTCCGACAGATCGACTTTGCCGAAGTCGTCGTCAACGGAATGCTTGCATTTCTGCTGTTCGCCGGCGCGTTGCACGTAGATCTGGACACACTCAGAAGCCGCGCCATTCCGGTATTTATTCTGGCCGTTCTCGGCACCTCAATTTCAACCGTCCTCGTAGGCCTGATGTTCTGGTTCATCTGCGGCCTTGTGAACTTACCCGTATCATTGGGTTGGGCATTCGTGTTCGGCGCATTGATCAGCCCGACTGACCCCGTTGCTGTCCTGAGTACGCTTCGCAACACCAAAGTGCCGAAAGAGCTGCAGATCGAGACGGAAGGCGAGGCATTGTTCAACGACGGCGTCGGGATTGTTCTGTTCACGATCATGCTTCGCTTTGCGAGCACCGGAGACGGCGCTCAAGTTTCGGCTGCCGATGTCACTGAGTTGCTCGTTCGCGAAGCTGGTGGTGGAATAGTGCTGGGCTTGTTGACTGGCTATATCGCGTATCGCGCGATGCGACTCATCGACGACTACGCCATAGAGGTACTGATCTCTCTCGCGCTCGTCACCGGAACATACGCACTTGCGTTACATCTGCACGTCAGCGGACCGCTCTCCATGGTCGCCGCAGGCCTCCTCATCGGCGACCGAGGACCGCGATATGCGATGAGCGAGCGGACACAAGGATATCTCTTCGCACTCTGGAGCCTCATCGACGAAATCCTCAACTCGGTCCTTTTTCTGCTTATCGGGCTCGAGACCTTGATACTGCGCTTTGATCTTCGCAGCCTTGGCCTGGCAGCAGCGTCGATTCCACTCGTTCTCTTCGCCCGGTTTGTCTCTGTTTCAGTCCAACCGTTTTTGTTCGGATGGACTCAACTGCTTTCCCTGCGCAACGCGCCCTTTCTCACCTGGGCGGGCGTTCGAGGCGGGATTTCAGTTGCACTCGCCCTATCAATGCCGGATAGCCCGGCCAAGGCCGCCATGCTCGCGTCAACCTATGGGGTCG
The DNA here is from genome assembly GCF_040547985.1 of Bradyrhizobium sp. LB14.3. Taxonomy (NCBI): domain Bacteria; kingdom Pseudomonadati; phylum Pseudomonadota; class Alphaproteobacteria; order Hyphomicrobiales; family Nitrobacteraceae; genus Bradyrhizobium; species Bradyrhizobium sp. LB14.3. Next base: position 343,962 of record NZ_JBEPQT010000003.1, on the reverse strand, counting down.
TCCTGTTCAGCATCATCATTCAAGGCTCGACCCTAGGCTGGGTGGCAAGGCGGACTGTCGGATAATAAGTCTCGTCTCGAGTTGTCGTTCAAGCGACAAGCCCTCACTTTATCCGTTTCAATCCTCGTAGCTGTCGATGACGGCATCTGCGATAACGCGTTTGGTGAGGACGCCGACGACATCGTTCACGCGCGGGCGGGAGGCAGAGCGGACAACGATTGCCGCGCCGGCCCGATGACGCTTCAACCTGGCAAACACCAAACTCAAGAGGTCCTGATCGCGGCAAATCACCATCCGCCGCTCGACGAATTGCTCGACCGCGACAACTGGGTTGGATTGCGACTCCGCCCATAAGCCGGAACGTGGCGGGATCAGCCCAACAATCCGGCCTTCGCGCTCAACCACGATAGGAAGTGCATCATTGATATCTTCCGCAGCCATAGCCTGTCTTAGTGTCGTACCTACCCCGGCGACGATAAAGCGCCTTTCCATGATGTCCTGGGCCTGCTTCACCAGATAGAGGTTGATATGCCGTTCCTTTGGAATGCGGTGCCCGCGGTGGCGCAACTTGACCGTGTAAATCGTTTCGTTGACGAGTGCACGCCTCACGCCTGCAGCCAACGCTACCGCAACGATAACTGGAACGATGATTGCGTAATCGCGCGTCATTTCGAACACCATCACGATCGCCGTCATGACGCCGCCCGTACCTGCACCAACAATGGCCGCCATTCCAATGATCGCGGCCGAAGATGGCGTCAGCCCTGAGTAAGGCAGGATTGAATTGGTTGCAGCGGCAAAGGCGGCCCCCAAGCTGGCCCCAAGGTAAAGCGATGGCGAGAATATTCCGCCCGACGCCCCGCAACCGAGGCTGACCGTCGTTGCCAACAGCTTCAGCACGAACAGCAGCGCCAGGAGCCCCGCCGCTGTCATCTTTTGGTCCAGTATCTCCTGAATGACGGAGTAGCCCACTCCGTCGACGTAGGAGTGACCAAAGGCATGCGTGAGCATCACCATCAGCAGGCCGATGGACGACATGCCAATGATGTTCTGAACATACTCGTTACCAGACAGCTTCGGAAAGCCATCTTCCATAAAGACGAGCAGACGGATGAACGCCCAAGCTGCCGCTCCAGACACCAGGCCGAGCAGGACGAATGCGACAGCTTCCTGCGCATTGAAGGATGCAACCATGCTGAACTGCATATCCGGAACCGAAAAGGCCGGATCCGGACCGATCAGGATGCGCCCGATCGTCGTCGCAGCGCCCGTGGCCACGACGACTGGAAGGAATGTTCGATTTGAAACTTCCGGCAGAAGAATTTCCAGAGCAAACAGCACGCCGCCCAGCGGAGTATTGAAGGTTGCGGCAATGCCTGCGCCGGCGCCCGCGGAGAGCAGCGTGATCCTCTGCCGGGTCGAAAGCCCGATGAATTGGGCAAAGGCAGAGCCGAGAGCTGAGCCTATCTGAATGATAGGCCCTTCGCGCCCGACCGCGGCGCCGCTCCCGATCGATACTGCGGATGCCAGCGCCTTTACCAAGGCCACCGCGCCGCGAATTTTGCCGCGCTTGTAAAATATCGAGTCCATCACTTCAGGGACGCCATGACCCTTGGCCTCGGGAGCGAAGCGCCGAACGAGGAAGACGACAATGAGGCCGCCGATCACAGGTGCGAGTAGAATAAAGTCCCCAAAAGGGCTGGGACCCTCACTGATGTTCGCGTCATAAGCGACACTCAGCGTGCCCCTGTAAAACAAATTGTGCACTAGCGCGATCAGAACGCGAAAGACGACGGCACCAAGCCCGGTCAGGACACCGATCATCAACGCAAGCGCGCAAAGCACGAGAAGGCTAACCTTCCGCTCTTCAGCAAACCGCTCAACGCTGCTGCCGATCAGGGCTTTTCTTGTGCCGTAAGACAGGACTGAGGCCATTTGGTCACCCGGGCGTACGATACGAGGATACGAACTCCCGGTTCCGAAAAGTGGTTCCTGCGACAGGTTGGGGACAACCGCGTCAATCGAGCGTCCACATCCCCACGATCGCACCTCCCTTCTGGTGGGCGTTACTTCATGGCACCCGGCGCCAAGTAGTCAGGAAGTTCCAATTCGTCGGCGATGTCCCGCCCAATTGCGAGCCTCGCCACGCCTGGTATCGAGAAACTTCTGACCACGACGTTGCGGAAGAGCATTCCCCAGCGCGTTCTCGGCGCCAGCGCCCCAGCAAAGCGCTCGGCACCCCGCTGTTTCCGGCCTATATAACTCTTCAACCGCGCCTCGTACGTGGCAAACGCCTCGGAATATCGTCCACCGGCCATGGCAAGCTCGCCGGCCAAAACATAGGCTGAAATCATCGCCAGCGCCGCCCCCTGACCTGCCAGGAGCGAGACGCAGAAGGCGGCATCACCAATGAGTGCTATCCGCCCTCGTGACCAGTTGGGCATCCTGATCTGACTGACGGTGTCGAAGTAGAGTTCACCAGTGCGCTCCAGTTCGGCGAGCATCTGATCGCACTCCCAGCCATCTCCGCCATAGATTTCACGAAGGAGCGCCTTTTGCGAGGCCGGCGTTTCCGGCAACACTGAGTGATGCTCAGCAAATATCAAGAGAAACAACGTACGATCATCACGCAGCGTAAAGCGGCCTACCATGCGGCCCGGTTGACCGTAGATCAAATACACATCCTCGTCACGCGGCCGATAGCCCGGAGCTTCGAACGCGGCCACGATATACCCCAGATGTCGCTCGAACTGCGGCGGCGGTCCAAAAGCCAACTTCCGAACGGCCGAATGCAGGCCGTCTGCCCCAATGAGAAGGTCAAACCTGCGCCTGCCGCCGTGCTTCAGTTGGACTTCGACGCCATCCGGTTTCTCTTCGACGAGAATGATCTCGTCTCCGAAAATGGCTTCAACGCAGCCGCTGATCCGTTCGAACAGCATGCGCGAGAGGTCACTGCGCTGAAGAGTAACGTATTTTCCATTCGTCAACTCGGCGAAAACGTCGATACCGAAGCCGGCCAGCCGGTGGCCAGCTTCATCTACGATCCGAAATTCCTGAGCGTGGTAGCCGTCGCGGTTGATCGCCGGGATCAATCCCATCCGTTCGGCGATGGTGTAGCCCAGCCCCCAGAAGTCGATGACATAGCCTCCGCTCCGCAGCGTGGAGGCGCGCTCGACGAGCGTCGGTTGAAAGCCGGCTGCTTTCAGCCAATAGGCAAGCGTGGGCCCGGCAATTCCAACCCCGGAGATTAGAACGCTGTTCATGCCATCTCCTCAAAAACGAACGACGATCGGCACACGATCCCCGAGCTCGCTCTGGTGCTTCGGTGGTCTTGGGACGAGAATTATTCGCTTGCGTACAAGAACATTTGAGGCCGCGACAGAGTATTACATTCATCGCGACGGGATCGCCGCGATGATGTTCCGAGCACTCTCGCCTGCGCAACTTCAATCTCGAGCTTCGGAGACTGGACTGCTCCGACAAAGGAGACGACTTGGAAAACAAGTTGACTGTTCATGTCCGGCATATCGAGCGCACCCTTCGTGTAAGCGCAATCGCTCTATTCTTCGCTCTTTCGGTCTGGCTGCTTCGCGACATACTGTTGCTCTTGTTCAGCGCCGTGGTCATCGCTTGCGTCTTGCGGGGCGCCAGCGACGCGGTCCGTCGCGTAACGCGCCTCGGGCCATACACGGCATTGATTTCCGTCATTCTCGTGACAGGCCTCGCACTCGGTGCGCTGCTGTGGTGGAGGGGCAGCGCCATTTTCAATCAAGCCGACGAAATCAGCCGGCAACTGAGAACCCAACTATCGCGGATATGGCACGAACTGCAAAACAGCTCGTGGGGCTCGATCTTAGCTCAACAGTTGCAGATCGCCGGAAAGTCTCTGCGCACTGGCCTGACCGGCTACGTCACAGGCGTCGTTGGCTCCGTTCTCGGCATAGGTGGCACTCTCGTCGTTACGGCGGCGACAGCCGTATTTCTCGCTGCCTCGCCCCAACTCTATCTTGAAGGCTCGCTTCGTTTGCTTCCAATGGCTTGGCGACCACGCGGCCGCCACGTCGCCGGAGAGCTCGGTGCTACGCTTAGGCTCTGGTTTCTCGGCCAACTCGTCGACATGCTGATCGTGGGCGTGCTGCTCGGATTGGGCCTTCTCCTCATTGGCTCGCCTTTGCCACTATCACTGGCCCTACTGGCGGCCCTTCTGAACTTCGTACCATACATCGGGGCACTTGCAGGAGCAGTGCCGGCGATCCTTGTCGCTCTGGCACAGTCTCCTGTCCTTGCCGCTTGGGTCGCTCTCTTGTTTTTGACGGTCCAGCTGTTGGAGGGAAATGTCATCGCACCATGGATTCAGAAACGAACCGTCTCGCTGCCGCCCGCACTTACGATACTTTCCCAAACCGTTCTCGGCACTCTCTTCGGTTTGATCGGATTGATCGTTGCCACGCCTTTGATCGCTGTCCTGCTCGTTGCCGTCCGCATGATCTATGTTGAAGCGTTCCTGGAGCGCGAGAGTAGACCGGCTTCCCTCGTTGAAGAACACCACTAAAAGAGCGGAGGCTGTGTAGTTTGTACGGTGTCGTACACTCGCGACTCCGGCCGGGCACTCGGCGCGACAAAGTGTCCCGAACTCTTGACGCGAGAAACCAACATAGCAGGCTCAAGTTGAGACCGCATTCTGAAGCTAGAGGAGCCACAGATGCGGAGACTTACACTTGCCCTTTCTCTCACCGGCCTCATCGCGATTTCTCCCGTCGGCAGTACCCAAGCTGCACCTTTGACCGCGCTCTCGGCTGCCGCGAGCCCGACGCAGCACACGTCGGCGGTGCAGGATAATCTCACCCAGATTCGCTGGCATGGCGGCTGGGGGATCGGCGCCGGCCTGCTGGCAGGAGCCTTGATCGGCTCCGCCATTGCGACCCCGTACTATGAGGAATATCCGCCATACTATGGTTACAGATACCCCTACGGCTACCGTGGGTACTATCCGGCTTACGCCTATACACCTTACTGGGGTGGCTATGGTTGGGGGCCGCGACCATACGCCTGGGGCCCGCGCCCCTTGCGCTATAGCTACGGCTGGTCCGCGCCGAGGCCGTGGGGATATACGGTCCGGCGCGCGCACCCCTGGCGTCATAGCTACGGCTGGGCGCCGCGGCACTATCGGCACCACCATCACGGCGTGATCCGTGCGCACCATCGGTGGTGACGCTGCGCCTGTAGCAAAGTGCCCGGCCGCATTCAGTCAGTGGAGAAGCGCGCCGGGCGACGACGAACATTTCGTTGGAGAGGCTGCTGTCGACGTCGGGACAGAACCACCGATCGCAGAACAGGATGTCCGTCAGCCATTCGAAAGACTTCGAGAGGGCAATCACGGTGCAAGATTGGCTGTGTTGACGTCCTGCTTCCGAGTGACGTGCGTACCTACGGCTCGTTCCGCCGAGTATCAAAGCTCGTGCTTCCACAATGCGGGCATTTCGGAATCTTGTGTCCTTTTGTGACGTGAGTGGCCTGATGACATCGCTCACACCTGAAGTCTCCAGTCTCTTGGGCTGTCTCACCTGCATGCGCCGCCATGATACTTCTCCCTGTTGAGCGCGGGCGCCCCGTTTGGTCAAAGGGTCGCGAGCGGAAAGAGTTGCTAATTGTGTTCGGGGTCGTCAAAGCAACACCCTCAACCGATCGGAGCTTGCCCCTACATGCGTTCTTTGACGCCTGCCTCTACAAGCCACCAATTCACCGGGTAGCTCGTGAAAAATCCCGCGATCATCGCAATCTGCATCATGAACCAAAACTCCGGCATCGACGGCTCGAGCCTCACCCCGAAGAGATTCCTGAAGATCGCGAACTGCGCGATCGCCATAAAGCCGTACATGCCGATCTGCCAAGCAGTTAGGGAGAGAGTGTCTGCCTTCACAGCCTGGACGATTCCTGCGCCGGGTGACAAGTCGCGCATCGGTTTGATCGTGAAGTACTGAAATGCGACGCCGAGCACGAACGCGAACAGGTAATCCACAACCCAGATCGCGAACATCTTCTCTGAAAAAACGCTTTTCCATCCGGCCCAGATCGCAATCACCGGAAATGCAAGCGCAAGGCTTTCAGCGATGATGTCCCCGAGAGTACATCCGGCTCCGCAGTGCATGGCACCTTTTGCCACCATGACAGGAAAAGGAGTGCCCTTCTTGCTATCGGAGTGCTCATTTATCTCAGTCGCATCACGCGCTGCAAGCCGCCCAAACTGGTAGTACATCCACAAGGTCAGTACGGTGCCGAACAGACCGTTGACTGGCCAGACGACGTTCATGATCCACATGCGCTGTGGATGGCGGATCAGGTCGATCGCGATTACGATCGCGCAGACAAGTCCGACAGCCAAACTAGCCAGCGCCATATCTCTAAGCCAAACTGGAATCATGGCTCCTCCGTTGCTCGGAGAAGGAAACGTTCTGAAGATCGCTTTCGTTCAACTCGCGCCTTGGAGTTGGCCAAGATCAAGAGCTTTATCGCGGGCGAGCTCTCTGCAGAACTCGTATTCGACGTTCAATTATCACCACGCAGACGGCGGCCGATCTGCCGATCATACTCGCGCTGTATCAATCCAGAGCACGAACAAGCCGAGTGCTCGAGCTGATCCCGGTCGTGCAGTGTTATCGCGGCCCGGCTGTTGCGGATGATGCCGGCCCGTTCGAAAACTTCGAGACACTCGCTGACGCTTGCTCGACGAATCCCGAGCAATTGAGCCAAGACGGCATGCGTGATCGGCAGCTCGCTGGAACCCATTGCGTTCGCCGCAACGAGAAGCCACCGAGCAAGTCGCTGCTTGACGGAATGGAGCGAATTGCAGGCTCCCGCCTGTGACGTCTGAAACAGGACAAGATTGATGTAAGAGAGGATCACTCCGCGGAGCACCCCAAGATCGTCGAGCGCGGCGAGAAAGGCCCGCGCCGGAATTCGCAGTGCCGTTCCGCCCACCTGAACGACCCGCCGGTGCGGCGGCATCGGATCCTCTGGCGCCAATACGCAAGGCGCCCCGATCATTCCCTCCGAGCCGACCAGCCAAGCCTCCACGAAGCGCCCAGCCTCGACCTTGGCTGAGACGGATACGAGGCCGCTGCCAAGAAAGTAGACGTACTCCATCGGCAAGCGCCAATGGTGGAGGACCTGACGCGGCTTGAGCTCGACATCCGTCCCCATCGACTGAAGCACTGCCAGTTCCGTCTCTGGAATGCAGCGCAACAGCTTGTTACGTGAACCCAGGGGCCGAACGGTGTCTTTAAGCACAATCGACGCCAAATCCGGGCCTGTCGCCTGACCATCCCGCATTGCGCTGCTCCCCTAGTCCGGAGACTGATTAGAAAGCGTCCGCCAGTCTTGAGAGAGTACGCACTCCGGTCGGCAGCGGTTCCCTTTTCGTGCGTGCTACTATTTTCCCTGTGCCTCGCCCCTGTTTAAGGCGCTTCCCTCGAAGCGAAGGGCGGCGCGTACCAAAGCCAAATGGCTCAATCCTTGGGGGAAGTTGCCAGCAAGGCGTCGATCACGAACGTTGAACTCCTCAGCTAGAAGCCCCAGTTCATTTCGCGCATGCAACAGGTGCTCGAAGGTTCTCTCCGCTTCAGCCCGCCTCCCCTGCATAAGCTGGCATTCCGCGAGCCACCCGCTGCACGCCAGGAAAGCTCCTTGACGGATCGCCCCTGATGACCTGCGGTGAACGTAGCCTTCGTGCACGAGGTCGCGCTCGATCGCTTTGATGGTGTTGCGGATGCGTTCGTCGGCTACGGGCAAAAAGCCCAGGAGAGGAAGGTTCAGAAGGCTGGCGTCAACCCCATCAGCTCCATAGTACTCCACGAACGTTTCACGCCTGCTGTCGAAAGCTTTTTCGCATATTTCGCGATGCATCCGGTCGCGCAACGCGGCCATCTGCTGGAGAAACGGGCGATCGGCTGCCCGATGCAGATCTGTGCAACTGACGAAACGATCCACTGCAGCCCAGGCTGAGACCTTGGAATAGGTGTAGTGACGCGAATCCCCCCTCAGCTCCCATAAACCGTGGTCAGGTTGCTCCCATACGCGCTCAACGTGATCGACGACAGCTGTGATCAGCTCGCTTTCCCGTTCCGTAGGCGCAATCCCGGCCTTGGCTGCGCCAGCTATGGAGTTCAGAAGTTCGCCATACACGTCAAGCTGACGCTGGGAAGCGGCCGCATTTCCGATCCGCACGGGTCCAACGCCCGCATATCCGGGCAACCAGGACGCGGTCCATTCCTCCAACCGGCGCGAGCCGTCGACCCGGTACATGATCCTGATCTTCTCCGGTTCGGCGCCGGCGGCCCTGAGAAGCCAGTCCCGGAACGCCTTGGCTTCATCACGATAGCCAGCCCCCAGCAGAGCGCTGAGTGTAAAGGTCGCATCGCGCAGCCAGCAATAACGGTAGTCCCAATTCAGGTGCGAACCCTGCGCTTCCGGAAGCGAGGTGGTGGGAGCGGCGATGATGGCGCCTGAAGCTCGAAAGATCATAGCCTTGAGCGTCAAGAGCGAGCGCCTGACAGCCTCAGGCCACCGCGTCTCGATGTCGAACTTCGCAATCCAACCGCGCCAATAGTCTTCTGTCGCATGCAGCGCGGCGCCCGGCGCCAGCGGCGGGGGCGGCAGCGCTGTGGCGCTGCCATAGCGAAGGCAAAAGGCGACCTGCTCGCCTTCTCGCACTTCCACTTCGCCAAGGATGCACGATCCCTGGCGAGAAAGCTTCGCGGGAGAATGCAGCACCACGAGATCCGGTCCCACGAACGCAACCGCCCGATCGTCGCCGACTTCCAGCGCGGGTCTCAAGGACCCATAGTCGAAGCGCAGATCCAGCTCGCTCCGCAGCTCGACTGTTCCAGCGAGGCCCAGCACGATCCGAATCACAGCGCATGCGCCGTCATGAATGGGCATGAAGTCGATCAGCCGGACGCGGCCCGTCGGCACCTCGAAATCGGTCTCCAGAATGAGCGTATCGGCGCGATAGCGCCGGCTGCAGGAAGTGCTGCCACCGGCCGGTGCGAGCTTCCAATAGCCGTGTGACCTCGTGCCGAGCAAAGCCGCAAAACATGCATCCGAATCGAAGCGCGGCCAGCACAGCCAATTAATTGAACCGTTGCGGTGAACCAGGGCGGCTGTCTGGCCGTCCGCGATCATCCCATAATCTTCGATGAGCTTTTCCGCCACCGCCCGTGCTCACCTGGATCGCTGGTTCCGTGCACGGTGTCGTTCGATCCCAGTGTGTCTGCGTTCAGAAGCGCTCGCTTGGGCGGCCAGCGCGACCGCGACGATCCCGATCAATGCCGCAACAGGCCCAAGCCGCAGCAGGCTCGCAGGCGCGACGAAGGCCTGATCGACCGCTTCCGAACCGAAGCTGCCTCGGGTGCGATGCAGGCCGTGCAGTGGCTTAACAAGATTGTCCGGGCGGATGGCATCGATGGCGTGCTCGGTCTGTTGGCCGGCGATACAGGTTCGGGCGAGATAGCGATCCAGCAAAGCCGGCGCGAGCATATTCCCGAAAATGACCTTGAGCGTGCTGAGACCGATCCAGTACTCCCTGGCAGGCTTTTGCACGGCCTTGTAGACCGCATTCGCGATCACCTCGGGCTCCACGACGGGGGCGACCGGCCGGGGCGAATGGGGCATATGCGCTCGTGCCCAATCGAATTGCGGCGTGTTCACCGCCGGCAGCTGAAGCATGGACAGATTGATCCTGCTCCGCTCGTGAATGAGCTCGCTTCGTAGCGAATCCGTGAAGCCGCGAATGGCGTGCTTGGCGCCGCAATAGGCCGACTGCAGCGGGATCCCGCGATAGGCCAAGGCCGATCCGATCTGGATGATGGTTCCCCGGTTGACCGGCCGCATGTGACGGAGAGCAGCCATCGTTCCATGCACGAACCCGAGATAGGTCACCTCGGTGACGCGACGGAATTCGTCCGGCGTCACGCGCCAAACCGGCGAGAACACCGTCACCATCGCATCATTGACCCACACGTCGATCCGTCCGAACGCCCCGGCGATGCGGTCAGCAGCGGCGAACATCGCGGCGGCATCTGCCACGTCGAGCGGCATGGCGATGGCTCGTCCACCCAGATCCTCGACCTCTCGCCTCACCTCCTCGAGCGCTTCGGCGTCGCGCGCGATGAGACCGATCGAGCAGCCCGCGCGCGCGAAACGGTGAGCCGTCGCCCGTCCGACGCCGGCGGATGCCCCGGTGATCACGGCAACAAGAGGCGAGGGTGCAGGCTTCTCGGGCACGTTCCTACTCCGTGGACTCGGTGTTATGCTTTTCATGGCTGCGCAGCCGGGTAGGCGATGGTCGACAGCAGCGCCATCGCCGGCTGCCGTGAGTCGAGCCTGGTGTGCTGGACGACAACCGGAGCGCTTGCTTCGATCAAAGACGCGTAGCTGGTGTCGCGCGGAACCGGTGCAGGGTCGCTCAGATCGTTGAAGCGCAGGTGAAGGGTGCGGCGAGCCGGCACTTTCAGGCGATATGGACCGACCGGCTCCCTGTTCTCGAAAAACAGCGTGATCTCGACCTGCACCTCGCGATCCCCGGCGTTCAGGAAGCAGGCCGCCTCGTGAGAGACAAGGTCGTGAGCATCGCTAACGCTGTCGCTTGGGATGTAACCTTCGGGGATCGCCCATACCGTCGAACCGAGACTTGTCATCGTCATTGCTCCAGTTTGATCAGCGCCAGCCCGGTGTCGGGATCGTGCATCTTGTGGAGATGCGCCGGGCTTTCGGTGACGATCATTTCAAGCGTCGGGCGCACCACTCCCGAGCCCAAGTGCCCTGCGAGCGCTGTGCCATCGCGCCGGCCAACGACCAGATGAATGTGAACGGAAGGATCGCCTGAAGGCGCAAGCGCGACATCCCCGACGAGTGATGCAACCTCGACCTGTTCATCGACCCGGTTTTCCAGGTAGGCCTTCTTCTCCCAATCGAAATATTTCAGCGTGAGACTGCTGAATGCCCCAATACCGGTGATTTGAGCTGCAGCAAGCTGCTGCGCTGCTGCGAAGGAACGGATGCTCGCCATCGCCTCATCACCGGTGTCCAGGACAACAGCAAAGGTTCGCTGAGCATCGTCGTTGAGAAGCTTGTGCTGCATCGAGTCCTCTCCCATGCCTGGTGGCTAAAACCTGATCTCTCCCAGCCGCGCCAGCGAGCGGATCCGGTCGGCCGTGCGGCATGCGATCGCCTGAATCGTGAGCGACGGATTCGCGCCGCCAACGGTCGGGAATACCGAGCCGTCACATATCCATAGGTTGGGAATGTCCCAGCTGCGGCAATCCGCGTTGACCACGCTGTTGTCCGGGCGACTGCCCATTCGCGCTGTTCCGTTAAGGTGACAGGTATCGTCGTGCTGGACCCAAATGTCCTTGGCGCCGGCGGCGGTCAGGGCCCGGCTCATGAAGCCGATCGAATGATCGATGAGGCGCTTGTCGTTGTCGCCCCAGGAGTACGTGACGCGGGGAATTCTGATCCCGTATTGGTCTACCTCGTCGGCGAGCGTGACCCGATTTTTCTCCTGAGGCAGCATTTCACCGACGATCTTCAGGCCAACCACGTGGTTGTAGCGCTTCATTTCTTCGACCAGCCGGGCTCCCCACAGTCCATGCGCGCTGGCCTGCGTGTTGGCCCAGAGTTGCGGCAGAGGGCCTTGACTCATGTAGGAGTAGCCGCCGAAGAAGTCCTTGCCTTCGTCCTTATAATTCCAGTGCTCGGTGATCGCGAGAGATGGAGGTCCCTTGTATGAGCGAACCTCCTCGTCCATGACGCCCCAAACCGCCTGGTTCGCCTGAGCCATCAGATTCTTGCCCAGGAGGCCGGAACTGTTGGCCAGTCCCTCCGGAAACTTATCGGTTGCAGAATTCAGCAACAGCCGGGGCGTCTCGATCGCATAACCGGCCACCACCACATTGCGAGCCTTCTGGAAGTGCCACTTATCCTCACGGTGATAGTGCACCCCGATCGCGAGCCCGTTGTCGTCGGTCTCGATCCGTCCGACCATCGCCAGGTCCCTGATTTCGGCACCTGCCGAGAGGGCGCGGGGAATCCAGGTCACGAGCGCGCTCTGCTTCGCGTTGGTCGAACAGCCCGCGACACAGAAGCCGCGATAGACGCAGGGATGCGCCAGCCCGCGCGGAGCAGAAAGGGTGGCGAGCGGCGTTTCCGTCCACGCGATGCCCATCGCCTCGCAGCCGCGGGCCAGCGCGCGGGCTGCAGCATTGAGCGGATGGGCGCGGTAGGGGTAGCGCGGGCGCGGAGGTCCCCACGGATAGTTGATCGGTCCGGATATTTTGAGGGCCTGCTCGACCTCCGTGTAGTAAGCCCACATCTCGCGCCAATCGATCGGCCAATCCGCACCGTAGCCGAGCTTGGTTCGAGCTTTGAACCATTCCGGGCGGAAGCGGAGCGACACCATGGCAAAATGCACCGTCGAGCCGCCAACGGCCTTGCCGCTGTTGTTGCTCCCGAGTCGCAGCGGGTTGTCCCCGTCGACGATGCGATCGTCGGTCCAATAGAGCTTGGTTTGCTCGGATTCGTCGGAGGCGAAGTCCTCCAGAGGACGGAAGTAAGGGCCGGCGTCGAGTGCGACGACCGAGAAGCCGTGTTCGGCCAGCTTGCAGGCCAGCGTTCCTCCACCCGCGCCCGTCCCGACGATGACGAAATCCACCGCTTCGTTGTCGGCGTATTCCCTCATGCTGACCCAGCGGCCCGGCCGGAAAACGTCGGGCGCGCGACCGTTGCGGGCACGGGGACTGTGCCGGGGATCATCGGACATGGCGGTTGATCCTCAAAGCGGTAACCTCATCTCCGGGCTTGGCTTCGGCGGCCTCCCAGGGGTCGCGATCGTCGAAATCGAGACGCACATAACCGCGCGGACTGGCCGGTCCGCCCCAGCCGATCTCATTCCAGGCGGCCGGGTGCGAGTAATATGCCAGAACCAGATCGTGGAGCAGGCGGTGCTTGAAGAACGCGCCGGACGGCATGCCGACCCATTCGCGCGCGTGCAATTCACCGGCCTCGCAGCGTTGCAGCAACGCGTCTTGATCAGGCCCGGCGATCTCGGCGAACCGCAAACCATAGAAACTTCGCGCCTCCGCATTGAAGGCATTGAGCCCAACTCGCCACGCCTCACCATCTCGCGGCATACCGGCTGGGCGATAGCCGTCGAGGACGCCATCTTGCAGCTTTCTATCAAGGAGTGCCGCAACCGGAATACGCGAAGGCGAGCGGGCCTGCGGAACTATTCGGTTCGCCATCGCCGTGACGGATTCGAATTCTTCCGCCGTGAAAAAACGCGGCTCGTTCGCGACCGCAAGCCGATGCGAGATGACGTCCCGCGTCTTGTCATTCCAGGACGGACTGTTCCACTTCGCAAGGACGTCATAGCCGGGGTAAACATTCCTTGGGCCGCGCTGAGAGGTCCTGTCAGCCATCGGACGACTCTTTCATGAGCTCGAGCGCGGCAAGCCCGGCCAGCGCAAGTCCTGCGAAGCTTGGTGGGGCGGGCAGCGGCGGACCATTGAGAATGTTCTGGCTCCAGTTGCGCCAGCCACCCATGTTTCGTGAGATCCCATAGGCGTGCAAGCCGACACCAGCGAATCCCATTACGACGAGCAGCCGCATCCACCACCTGGTGGCGCGGTGCCCGCTCTTTCCGCTCCCGGCGGCGGTGGCGCCGAGCAACCCGGCGCCGATTGGAGGAAGGGTGACCGGAATGGCCATGAGCGGGTTGTGAAAGGCACCGCGAAAGTGCAGCAGACCCGCCTCCCCGCTCGTGCCCAGCAGGCCGAGCGCTGCAACCGTCGCAACGGTCTTGCCGGCCGGAAGGCTGAGCACGCGAGGACGGCGCCGCGGCCCATTGGCGCGCAGCCGCTCCGAGCAGAAGCCCAGCAGGCCTGACAGCAGAATAGCCATGGGGGCCCCGAGTGGGGCGCCATAGAAGAGGTTTTGCCAGCTGAACCCGCCCACCTTCTTGGTGACGTTGTAGATGTGAAAGCCCGTGCCAAGCAGGCCTGTTCCAGCTGCCAGTAGGTAGGAGGTGTCGCGCGCGTTGTGAGCGACGGGGCGCTTGTCGGCCGTGCCATGCAGGCTCATTGCCAAAGTCAGGCCCGCGACGACGATCGGCGTCAGCATGGCTTTGTTCTTGAAAGAGCCGCGGTAGTGCTCCACGGCACTGTCGGCAAGGACCGATGCGGCGAGCGTGCCCGCTGCCCGATTGAGCCGTCGCGCCGCCAACACGTTGTCGGACTCGCGGCGGTCAGGACGTGACAGCGAACGGCCCCCAGGCAATGAACCCCCCTGTGTCAGCGTGCTCCTCTCCTCCGCCACTCTGTTTGGGGTGAGGCCGTGGGCTCTTTGTATTCTCGCGTGCTCAGACCGCATAACGTGCAGCATCCGCTTCCTTGAAGATCAAACCATTGCCCGGCCGGGTCAGGTCGGGCTCGATCGCGCCATTGCGCGCCAGCGGAGCACCATCGAACAACAGGTGCTCGATGCGAACATGGTCGTGAAACCATTCGAGGTGGCGAAGCCGGGGCACCGCGCAAGCTGCATGCAAATGCAATGCAGGCGCGCAGTGGCCAGAGAGGTCGACGTGGTACGCGTCGCAAATCGCGGCGGCCTGCAGAAACCCGGTGACGCCGCCGCAACGTGTGAGGTCCGCCTGCTGCACGTCGACCGCGGACGCTTCCAGCATCCTCCGCACATAGTCGTTCGTATAAGCATATTCTCCGGCAGCCACGTCCATACCTGGGGGCGCGCGCTCGCGGATGGCCCTGAGCCCTCGCAGATCATCCGACGATACCGGCTCCTCGAACCATGTCACGCCCTGCCTTGTGAAAACGCCGGCAAGCTGCAGCGCTTGCTTCACGCCGTAGGCACCGTTTGCATCAACGAAAAGCTCCGCCCGCTCGCCGATCGCGCGCCTCGCGACGTCGACGCGGTGAGGATCGAGCTCCGGCTCCGAGCCGACTTTCATTTTGACATATCTACAGCCTTGCTCCGCGACCCAGCCGGACAGCTGGCGAGTGAGCCCGTCATCGGAATAGGAGGTGAACCCGCCGCTCCCATAGATCGGGACGGCCGGGCGGGAGCTTCCCAGCAATTGAACCAGCGGCACTTGCATAAGGCGCGCCTTCAGATCGTAGAGCGCCGCATCGACGGCCGAAATAGCTGTTGCCGCAAGACCTTCGCGGCCCAGATTACGCACCGACCGCTGCATGGCCAGCCACGCCGCCTGGGGTGCAAAGGCATCCTTGCCCTGGACCGTGCCGGCGAGCTTGCCCGCGACCAGCCCGACCGCACTTCGATCGGTGTAAGTGTAGCCGATCCCGGATTTGCCGCCGCCGACGGCTTCCACAAGCACGAGAGTGGTGGAGCTCCAGCTGATCGTGCCGTCCGCCTCAAGCCGATCGGTCGGGACCTCGAACGCCCGCGCCTGCAACGTTTCGATCGGCACCTCTGGCATCATCCCTTCCCCGGCATCACGCTCGTCAGCAGCTCCTTGGCGCTGTTCTTCAGGACGCTTCCAAGCTCGGGCTCGGAAGGAATCATGCTGACGAAGTTCTTGGCATCCTTCAGGGTGATGTGCGGAGGAAGCGGCGGCACGTTCGGGTCGGTATATGCTTCGAGGACCACAGGACAATCCGCGGACAGCGCCTCATCCCAAGCAGCACCCACGCGGTCCGGATTATCGACAAAGATGCCCTTCAGGCCAATAAGCTCCGCATATCGGTGGTAGGGGAAATCCGGAATGCTCTGCGTCGATAGCGTCTTGCCCGAGCCGAGCTGAATCCGCTCCTCCCATGTGACCTGATTGAGATCGCGGTTGTTGAGAACCAGTAAGATCAGCCGAGGGTTCGACCAGTTCCTCCAGTATTTTGAGATCGTAATCAACACGTTGAGGCCGTTCATCTGCATGGCGCCATCGCCCATGCACGCGACCACGGTGCGGTCAGGGTAAGCCATCTTTGCCGCAACAGCGTAAGGTGTTCCCGCGCCCAATGAAGCCAGACCACCGGACAGCGAGGCTTTCATACCGCGCCGCATCTTCAGATCGCGCGCGTACCAGTTGGCGACAGAGCCGGAATCCGCGGTGATGATCGCATTCTCCGGCAAACGCGGCGACAGCTCCCAAAATACGCGCTGTGGATTGAGAGGCTCTGCTGAATCCATTGCCCGCCGTTCGAGGGTCTGCCACCATTCCCGCACCCCCTCTTCGATCTCTTGCCGCCATGCTGAATCCTGCTTCTGCTGCAGAAGGGGCAGCAGCGCCTGCAAGGTCGCCGAGCTGTCCCCGACGATATTGACCTCCATGGGATAGCGAAGACTCAAACGTGCGCCGTCGATGTCGATCTGAACGCCCCGCGCCGAGCCTGGTTTCGGCAGGAACTCGCTGTACGGGAACGACGACCCCACCATCAGAAAGGTGTCGCAGTTCTTCATGAGGTCCCAGCTCGGCTTGGTACCAAGCAAGCCGATCGAACCCGTGACAAAGGGCAGCTCGTCAGGAAGTGCGGCTTTGCCGAGCAGGGCCTTGGCGACTCCGGCCTGAAGGCGCTCTGCGACGGCGATCACGTGGTCGGTCGCGGTCAGAGCACCCGCTCCGACCAGCATCGCGACTTTGCTGCCCTTGTTCAGCACCTCGGCCGCCGCGCGTAGCGAAGCTTCATCGGGACGTTTCGCGGGATCGGCGTAACCGGTCCCGGTATGTGTTGCCCCATGCGCCAGCGGCGGATCCCGGTAGTCCAGTTCCTGCACGTCCTTAGGAAGGATCACGCAAGTGACGGCGCGCTTGTTGTGGGCAATGCGCACGGCGCGATCAATCAGGTGGCGCACCTGCTCGGGTACGCTTGCCTGTCCGACGTATTCTGCCACGTCCTGAAACAGGACCTGCAGATCGACTTCCTGCTGGTAGCTCGCCCCGATCGCGCTCCTCGCCTGCTGGCCGACGAGAGCGACCACAGGTACATGATCCATCTTGGCGTCGTACAGACCATTCAGGAGATGGATCGCGCCGGGCCCCGAGGTCGCGTAACAAAGCCCGACCTGCCCTGTAAACTTGGCATGGGCGGAAGCCATGAAGGCGGCCATCTCCTCATGCCGGACCTGCACGTATTCCATCTTGTCTTTCGCGCCTTCCAGAGCGACGTCCAATCCTCCGACCCCGTCCCCAGGATAGCCAAACACCCTGCTCAAGCCCCACTCGGAGAGCCGGTGCCAAACAAATTCGCTGACGTTCATTGGATTACTCGCTTTCGCGCAGCCGACGTAGCTCAAACGCTTCTGCTATTGGCCGGTTCTCGCGGATCTCTGTACGCTCGCGTACGTCTCCGAGCCTTCATTGGCTCACCATCCCGCGCCAGCAAGCGAAAATCGCCGGCCCGCTATGGACCAGTAGCGATGTTCGTCTAAGATGGAGGACTACTTCGAAGCCGCGTTGTTGTTCGAAGAGCTGGCCCCGGTCGTGCCCTGAGAGTTGGTTGTGGAGCCGGTCGTGGCCGTGTTCATGGCTTCGAACACGGACATGCCATGTGGACCGATCGTCATCACCATCGGATTGCCGTCCTTCGTCTTGGCCTGGACGACGAAGGATTCGGCAACGATCTTGATGTCGGTGAAACCTGCCTTCTTCAGATCATCCTGGATTTTCTGCACCACCGTGTTCTGGCCCGAGTTGGGGGCAGATTGAGAGGATGTCGCCGAATTAGTGCCACCTTGCGCGAATGCAGGACTGGAAGCCGCCGCGGTAAGCAAGACGGCCGCCAAAAGCGTGTTCTTCATTGCTGTCTCCTTTAGTTTTGATGAACACAGCTACAGCGCTGGCCAGCCCCAGACGTTCCGACTGGAGCCCTTTCGGTCACCCGAAGTCGGTACGAGAGCGAACAAACCCCCGGACTAGGATTCCCCAAGGCTCTCCGATGAATTCGGCAGGAAAGTAATTCAGGCGCGGACGGGCACGGCTTTTGAAACCAAGTCTCCCTCTCCGAACCCCAGTCGGCTGGCGTGGCTGAATATCTCGTAGCCATCGTCACGCGCGATCGCGACGAGCGTGACGCCGGCCCTCTCAGCGGTCTCGATCGCCAGCGAAGTCGGCGCCGATACGGCGACGAGGAGCGGCGCGCCCATTCTTGCTGTCTTTTGCACCAGTTCGACGGAGACTCGACTGGTGATGAGTACAGCTCCCGGTGACGTCTCCAGGCCGGCCCTGGCGACCGCTCCCGCGAGTTTGTCCAAGGCGTTATGGCGGCCGACATCTTCCTTTATCGATCGAATAGCATTGCCGTCCCAAAACGCCGCAGCGTGCATGGCCCCTGTCGCCTGGTTGTGATGCTGGAGCGGGCGCAGGGCGCGCATCGCTGACAGGATGTCGAAGGGGCGAAATCCACCCCGGCTGACGATGCGCGGCGGCGGCGGGCAAGCTTGCTCCAGGCTTTCAATTCCGCACAGGCCGCAGCCGACCGGCCCGACCATCGCTCTTCGCCTGGTGGCAAGGCGATCACAATGGGAGTCGTCAAGCCAGATCCGCAACTCGCAACCGAGCTCGAGCTCGACGACGTCAACGCTGATGATGTCGTTGCAACGTTCGACAATGCCCTCGTTTAAGCTGAAGCCGATACCGAAATCCAGGAGGTCGGCGGGCGAGGCCATCATCACCGCATAAGTCGAGCCGTTGTAAGTGAGCGCGATCGGCCGCTCCTCTGCCACCCTGCGCCAGGACGGGATTGGTCGGCTGCCTCGCCAAACCAGCTCCGGCTTGTCCAGTGTGCAGCGATCATCCACGTCCCGACTCCCGATTTGCGTCTGGCAACCTCTTCCGGCGAGCCCGGTTCCAGCTCGAGATTTCTTTGTACGGCAGCGCGCAAACTATCGTCGGCCCGGAGAGACAGAGGCTCAGTTCCGTCCATGGTGTTGAGCACACTGCAAATTTCGCTCGAGCGCAGCTGTGCTTCCTCTGATGTCAAAAAACGCGGACCGAGGAACCCGCCTCACCAACATACGTTGCCGAGGCACAGGCCAGCCGGTTCCCGAAGAGAAGCAAGATCATGACGCGAGCACGCGAAACTGGTGACGAGAACACCGAGAAGACGGTGGAATACGACGGTCCAGCTGGCGGATGGGGGTCGCTCAAGGGAATAGCCCGAATCTTCGGCAAGGAGTGGGACTCGCCGGGAGCGTTGAATACGCTCCGTCGCCAAAACAAGCCTAAAGGCTTTATGTGCGTTTCCTGCTCGTGGGCCAAGCCGGCCGACTATCACGCCTTCGAGTTCTGCGAGAATGGCGCCAAGGCTACTCTTTGGGAGCTCACCACGCGTCGGTGCAAGCCCGATTTCTTCGCCAAGCATACACTGACTGAGCTGCGCTCATGGACCGACTACGATCTCGAACAACAGGGCCGCCTGACCGAACCACTGCGCTATGACGGTGCTACTGACTGTTATGTGCCATGCAGCTGGGACGAAGCATTTCAAGCCATCGGCGCGCAGCTGAAGGCACTCGATCCGAAATCCGTAATTTTCTATTCGTCCGGGCGAGCGAGCCTCGAGACATCGTACCTGTACGCGCTGTTCGCGCGGGTCTACGGCAACAACAATCTGCCTGACAGTTCCAACATGTGTCACGAGACGACGTCCGTCGCGCTCAAGAAGCTGATCGGCGCGGGCGTAGGCACTGTGGTCTTCGACGATCTCAGCAACTGTGACGCGATGTTCTTCTTTGGTCAGAATACCGGGTCGAACAGTCCGCGGTTTTTGCATCCGTTGCAGGACGCAGCCAGGCGCGGCGTCCAGATCATCACCTTCAATCCGGTCCGCGAGAAAGGCCTCGAAACTTTCGTCAATCCACAGAATCCGACGGAGATGCTGACCGGCAAGGCGACTCAGATCAGCAGTCAGTATCACCAGGTGAAGGCCGGCGGCGACATTGCCGTCATCATGGGAATTTGCAAGCACGTCTTCGCCGCGGACGACGCAGCCAAACAGCAGGGCAAGAGAGTTCTCGACGCCCCCTTCATCGAACAGCACACCCACGGCTTCGAAGCGTTCGAGGCCAAGGTCCGGGCAACGGACTGGAGCGAGATCGAGACCGCATCCGGTCTTAGCCGGTCGGCCATCGAAGGCGCAGCTCAGGTCTATGTCGAGGCTGATCGCGTGATCGGGATCTACGGCATGGGCCTGACCCAGCACGTGCACGGTTTCGAGAACGTGGCGATGCTGGTGAACATGCTGCTCCTGAAGGGCAACATCGGACGAGATGGCACCGGCATCTCGCCCGTGCGTGGACACTCGAACGTCCAGGGCCAGCGTACCGTCGGCATCTCCGAGAAGCCTGAATTGGTCCCTCTCGACAAATACGCCAAGCAATTCGGATTCGAGCCGCCACGCGACAAGGGCATGAACACCGTTGAGACCTGCGAAGGCGTCCTCGCCGGCAAGGTCAAGGCGTTCATCGGGCTCGGCGGTAATTTCGTCCGTGCCATTCCCGAGCGATCGAAGATGGAACAAGCTTGGCGCGGACTGGAGCTGACGGTCCAGATTGCCACCAAGCTCAACCGCAGCCACCTCGTGCAGGGCAAGGCCGCCTATCTTTTGCCGTGCCTCGGCCGCACCGAAGAAGACATCCAGGCAAGCGGGCAGCAAGCCGTCAGCATGGAGGATACTTTCAGCTGCATCCAGGGCTCGATCGGGTTGCGCAAGCCTGCGAGCGAGCACCTGAAATCGGAAGTGGCCATCGTCGCAGGTCTCGCCACGGCGACCTTGCCCACGAACCCGAAGCTGAAATGGGACGAATGGGTCGGCAACTACGATCTCATTCGCAACGAGATCGCGGAGACCTACCCGGACCAATTCCACGCTTTCAATGAACGGATGTTCACGCCCGGCGGGTTTTATCGCGGCAACTCCGCGCGCGAGCGGATCTGGAAGACGGAAACCGGCAAGGCGGAATTTACTGCTCCGGAGACTCTCAGCTCCACCGGCTTCGCGGACGCCCCCGGCCGATTCCGGCTGCTCACGATGCGCAGCAATGACCAGTTCAATACCACGATCTACGGGTACAGCGATCGCCTGCGGGGGATCGAGGGCACACGGGATGTGCTGCTGATGAACCCCGAAGAGATTGCACGTGCCGGACTCCAGGATGGGCAGATGGTCTATCTCGTCAGCGACGCAGAAGACGGCATCGAGCGTGAGGTTGGGCCGCTTAAAGTGACGCCGTTCAAGCTGCCGGACGGATGCCTTGGAGCCTACTATCCGGAAATGAATCCCCTGATCCCGCTGTCGCACCACGACATCCATTCGAAGACGCCGGCCGCAAAGTCGGTGCCGGTCCGAATCCGCGCGTGAGCAAGGCGTGCGGCAGGGGGTCGATGAATGCAGCTTTTTCGTCCCGGCGCGAACACGATTGCGACGGTGGTGATCGCAGCGATTGGAGCGATGCCGGTGCTTGCGGTGGGACTGTCCTATGAGGTGATGCGATCCCCTTACATCACCAACCAAAACGTCACGCGGAACCAGCCGGTGCCGTTCAGTCACGAGCATCACGTTTCCGGTCTCGGCCTGGACTGCCGGTATTGCCACACCTCGGTGGAGAACGCGCGCTTTGCCGGCATCCCGCCGACCGAGACCTGCATGACCTGCCATTCGCAGATATGGACCAACGCGCAGATGCTCGCGCCGGTGCGCGAGAGTCTTGGCAAGAACCAGCCAATGGCCTGGGAGCGCGTGCACCGCCTCCCCGGCTACGTCTATTTTGATCATTCGGTCCATGTCGCAAAAGGGGTTGGATGCACCACCTGTCACGGCGACGTGGGCGGGATGCGGCTGATGCGCCAAGCCGCGCCGCTGACGATGCAATGGTGTCTCGATTGTCACCGCGCTCCTGAACGTTACCTGCGTCCACGCGAAGCGGTTTTCAATCCAACCTGGCAGACCCCGAAGAACCAGGCCGAGGTCGGGCCCAAGCTTGCCGCACGCTATCACATCAACACGAGGCATTTGACGGACTGCACGATATGCCACCGCTGAAGGAATTGCCGACGCGGCCAAATCCTGCCGGGCGCAGCAAGCTCAATCGCCGTCAGGCGCTCAGCTTGCTGGCGACCGGCATGGCGGGTGGGCTCGCGGCTTGCAGCAAACCCGACGAGCAGATCCTGCCCTATGTCAGGATGCCAGAGCGCATCGTTCCCGGGGAACCGCTGAAATTCGCAACGACACTTCCGTTGGCGGGGATCGGTCGCGGCGTGATCGTGACTTCTATTGACGGCAGGCCGATCAAAGTGGAAGGCAACCCGCGTCATCCGGGCAGCCTGGGTGCCACGGACGTTTTCGCTGAAGCAGCCGTTCTTTCGCTGTATGATCCCGACCGCTCGCGCACGATCCTGCACAATGGCGCGATTGCGCCCCGCGAAGCGTTGAACCGAGCGCTGGTGACCGAACTCTCCGAGACCCGCAGCAGCCAGGGTAAAGGCCTGCGCTTGTTGACCGGGCGAACCACCTCCCCGACTCTGCTGCGCCAGATCGATGGCCTGCTTCAGGCGTTCCCGGCCGCTTCGTGGCACGCGTACGATCCAACGGACGACGATAACGGGCATGAAGGTGGGCAGCTCGCTTATGGCCAGCCTGTGCGCAGCATTGCCGATTTCGCAAAGGCCCGGGTGATCGTCGCGCTCGATGCCGATCCGCTCGGGCATGGCCCCGATCAGATACGGATTGGCCGCGGCTACGCAATTAGCCGCGGCGAGCCGAATGCCTTCTCGCGTCTCTATTGTCTTGAGAGCGCACTCACGCTCACCGGAGCAAAGGCGGACGAACGTCTGGCGCTTCGTCCCGAGGCGATCGAACGATTCGCGGCGAGCCTCGCGCGGGAGCTCGGCGCGAATGCAAGCGCCACCGAACTTGCCGACCGCGAACGTCTGCTGCTTCGGAAGATCACAGCCGACTTGAACTCCCACAAGGGCGAGGCGCTCGTCATCGCGGGCCCGGCAATGTCCAGGGAAGTCCACGCATTGGTGCATTGGATCAATGCCCAGCTCGATGCGCCCGTTCGGCTCATCGATCCCATTGATCGCACGCCATCCGGCAAGCAGGCGGGAACGCTTGAACAGCTCGCTGGCGATCTGGACTCCGGCCGCGTGCGTCAGCTCGTCATGATCGGCGTCAATCCCGCTTATGACGCACCATCCGATCTGCACTTCGGGGCCCGGGCGCAGAAAGCAGCCTTTCGCCTTCATATGGGCGAGTACGCGGACGAAACCGCGGCAATCGCCAACTGGCATGTCCCGCAAAGCCATCGGCTGGAAACGTGGTCGGATCTGCGGGCTGGTGACGGGACGGCCAGCATCATCCAGCCTCTGATCAAGCCGCTCTACGAGAGCTTCAGCGAGCACGAGCTTCTCGCCTGGCTGAGCGGCGCAGAAGACGCGGGCGCTTACGAATTGGTGCGGCAGACCTGGCCGACCGCGGCCGCCGCGGATTTCGAGGCATGGTGGCGGCGCGTGCTGCACGACGGGATCATTGCAGGAAACGGCGCCACTGCTTTTTCCCTCGCTGCTCCGCTCCTGCCGCCACTCGCGGATCCCGAGCCTCACGACAAGCGCGATGACGAGATCAGCCTGGTTCTGCGCCCTGATCCTTGCCTCTGGGATGGCTCATACGCCAACAACGCCTGGCTCCAGGAATGTCCGAAACCGCTGAGCAAGCAGGTCTGGGGCAATGCGCTCGCGCTGCATCCGGATGAGGCAACCCGCCTCGGTGTCACGTCCGGCGACGTCGTCACGGTCGCCGCGAACGGCCGAACGATCGAGGTGCCCGTGATGACTGAACCTGGGATGGCCATGGGCGTCGGCGCGCTCACACTCGGCGGGGGGCGGCAGAATGCCGGCGCGGTCGGCAATGGCGTCGGTGCCAACGCCTATACACTCCGGACAGCCGGGAACCGATGGCACCTTCCGCAGGTCTCGATCCAGCCGACGGGGCGCCGTGAGCCGGTCCTTACGACGCAGAACATCGTCCGGACGCCGGAAGATGTGCGCGAACTCTATCCGCTGTCTCAGCTCGGCCAGCCGCTGCCAGGGCCAGTCGACCCGGATCCACCCAGCCTGATGCCGCCGAGCGTGAAGCCCGGCGACGGGCATGCCTGGGCGATGGTGATCGATACTTCGGTCTGCATCGGCTGCAATGCCTGCGTGGTCTCCTGCCAGGCGGAGAACAACGTCCCTGTGGTCGGTCCCGAGCAGGTCGCGATGGGGCGCGACATGCACTGGATGCGCGTCGATGGCTATGATCTTGGCTCGGCGGACAGTCCGCAGATCGGCTTTCAGCCGGTGCCCTGCATGCATTGCGAGCACGCCCCGTGCGAGCCCGTCTGTCCTGTTGCCGCATCCGTTCACGACAGTGAGGGCCTCAACGCGCAGGTCTATAATCGCTGCATCGGCACCCGCTTCTGCGAGGCGAACTGCCCTTACAAGGTTCGTCGCTTCAACTTCTTCGGTTATGCCGATGGCGAGGAATACGGCAATCTCGGCGCGGAATCCTATCGCGGCCAGAAGAACCCGGAGGTGACCGTTCGCGCCCGTGGCGTCATGGAAAAATGCACCTACTGTGTCCAGCGCATCAGCGGCGCACGTCGCGCCGCGGAACGCGAGAACCGGCCGCTCGGTCCAGACGAGGTGCAGACAGCCTGTCAGAACGCGTGTCCGACCCGCGCCATCAGCTTCGGAGACCTGAACCAGGCTGACGCAGAGATCAACCACAAGAAGGCCGACCCGCGCCACTATGCCTTGCTCGGCCACCTCGGCACGCGGCCGCGCACCACTTATCTTGCCGATGTGCGCAATCCCGCACCTTTGAACCCGGAGGGGCGGACATGAGCGAAGTTCTCCTTCCCCAGCATCCACCGGCGCACCGCTGGATCTCGGCCGCGCGGGCGGGCGACGCCTCAGTTACCCAGGCGGTGGCTGATCCGCTCTTCACCGGGTTCGGCAAAACATGGTGGCTGGCCCTCCTGATCACCCTGCCGTTCGTGCTCTGGCTGTTCGTTGCAATCGCGTGGCTGTTCTACCAGGGCATCGGCATCTGGGGCATCAACTCCACCATCGTCTGGGGAGTCGCGATCGCCAACTACGTCTGGTGGATCGGAATAGGCAATGCAGGCACATTGATTTCGGCGATGCTGCTGTTGACCCGACAAAGATGGCGCGCCTCGATCAATCGCTTCGCGGAAGCCATGACGCTGTTCGCGGTTGCGATCGCCGGGCTGATGCCCATCGTTCACCTCGGTCGACCAATCTACGCCTATTGGCTCGCGCCATATCCGAACACCATGGCGCTTTGGCCGCAATGGCGCAGTGCCCTGGTGTGGGACTTCTGGGCCATCGTCAGCTACCTGCTGTTCTCCATTCTGTTCTGGTATGTCAGCCTGATCCCCGACCTCGCGACTATGCGCGACCGCACGCCCCGCCGTGCCGGCCAGCTGCTCTACGGCGCATTTGCGCTGGGATGGCGCGGCTCGGCGCGCGAGTGGTCCCGATTGCAGACACTGCATACCACGATGGCTGCCCTCGGCGTGCCTTTGGTCTGCTCGGTGCACTCGATCGTCGGTCTCGACTTCGCGGCGAGTCTGATGCCCGGTTGGCAGGAGAGCATCTTCCCACCCTACTTCGTCGTCGGCGCGATGTACTCCGGATTCGCGATGGTCGTGGTGCTGGCGGCGGCGATCCGCTGGGGCCTCAGCCTTCAGGCGATTATCAACCGCCGCCACTTCGAGGTGATGGCCCGCATCCTGCTGATGGCCTCGATCGTCATGTTCTATTCTTATGCGACGGAGTGGTTCATGGGCTGGTACGGCGGTGAGCATGCCGACCGTGACGTGGTTCGCTTCGAGTTCACTGGAACCTACGCGCCGCTGTACTGGGCCTTGCTGGCCTGCAACTGCCTGATCCCGCAGTTGCTATGGTGGCCCTTCGCGCGACGGTCGCTCTTCATTCTGATTCCTGTTGCTGTCGCGATCAACATAGGAATGTGGCTCGAGCGCATCCTCATCGTCTGGAACACGCTTTCGCACGGTTACATGCCGTCCCTGTGGCGGACGTTTCACTTCACGTTCTGGGACTGGAGCTTTCTTGTCGCGCCGCTCGGCCTTTTCGCCTTTCTGTTCCTGATCTTCATCAGGCTGATACCGAGCGTGTCGATGTTCGACATGCGCGAGCTCGCCCATCAGGAGGCCGCGGCATGACGGCTAAGCTTGTGGCGGAATTCCTCGACGGTGAAGCGCTGAAGGCGGCGCTAGAGCGCGTGCGTACCGCGGGACACGCCGCACTCGAAGCATTCGCGCCTTATCCGATCGCAGGGCTCGCCGAACAGCTTGGGCAGGGCCGATCCGCAATTCGCGGTGTGATGCTTGCCGGCGGCCTCGGAGCTGCAGCATTCGCTTTCGCACTGCAATGGTACAGCGCGGTGATCGACTATCCCATCAACAGCGGCGGCCGGCCACTGAACTCCTGGCAGGTGTTCCTGCTGGTGCCGTTTGAGGTCGGTGTCCTCGCGGCCGCGCTCGCCGGCGCCATCACCTTTTTTTGGTCGTGCCGCCTGCCTCGTCTCCACGATGCAATGTTCGAGATTCCGGGCTTCGAACGCGCAACGCAGGATCGCTACTTCCTGCTGGCCGCTTCTGACGGCGACCCGAACGAGCTGAGGACGGTCCTCCGCGACGCCGGCGCCGTCGCGGTCACGGAGCTGCGCACGCCATGACCGCCCGCGCGCTGCCATGGCTGCTGTTGCTATCATCGGCGCTCACCGGCTGTGGCGATCATTCCATGTCTCAGCAGAATCGCTACGGCACGTTCTCGAAGGCTGCGCTGTTCAAGGATGGCACCGAAGCCCAGACCTTACCGCAAGGGGTCGTTGCACAGGGCGATCTCGACCGTTTGCAGCAGATCACCAAGCCGCCCGCGGTCGACATGGCGCTGCTGGCCCGCGGCCGCGAGCGCTACGATATCTATTGCTCCCCGTGTCACGGGTTGTCCGGCCACGGCGATGGCATGATCGTGCAGCGTGGCTTTCCCGCACCCCCGTCCTACCATTCCGCGCGCCTCCGCTCGGCCGATGCTCAACACTTCTTCGACGTGATCACTCATGGCTACGGCGTGATGTATTCCTACGCTGCGCGCGTCGAGCCGCGCGACCGCTGGGCGATCACCGCCTATATCCGCGCGCTGCAGCAGTCGCAACACGCCGACGTCGTCGACGTCCCGGAGCTGAGGAGCAAGCTGCCGTGACCGCCGTGCTCCGCCGCCCTGCCCTCAGAGCAATTTGGACGCCGCGAATTGCAGCGGGCCTCGTGGTGATCTTGCTCGCTTCTGGCCTCGTGCTCGCGGCCGGGAGACTCGGCCCCTATCCGAGCCTGCTCCAGGGCTGGCTCTTGGGATTTGCGATCTGGAGCTGCGCCCCCATCGGCAGCATGACGCTGCTGCTGATTCATCGCTTGACCGGCGGCCGCTGGGGCTTTGCGGCCGGACCGGTGCTGCGACCCCTCGCACTTATGGTGCCCCTCGTCGCCATCGCCTTCGTCCCCGTTCTCGCCGGACTGACTGACATCTACCCCTGGGCCGCGGATGCCAGCCAGATCAGGCCCGACATTGCGCGCTGGTACCTCGGCCAGCCGTGGTTTGTCCTGCGTGCCGTGATCGCATTGATCGGATGGTCCGTGCTCGGAGTGACTTTCGGTCTTAAACTAGGTGGACGGCTACTGGCCGCGCTCGGACTTGCGTTCTTCGGGCTTACCATCAGCATGGTTGCGGTCGATTGGTTCCTCTCCGTCGAACCGCATTACGTTTCCACCGCCTTCGCCTCCATGATTGCAATACAGCAGCTGCTCGCCGCGCTGGCCGTTGTGGCCGTGCTTGCAACGTCGAACGTCGATGGCAAAGCGCTGAGCGATATCGGCAGCCTTTTGATCGCAACGCTGCTGGGCGTCGTCTACCTCGAATACATGACATACGTGGTGGCCTGGTACGGCGATCTACCTCACAAGGCCGAGTGGTTCCTGAGGCGCAGCACGGACGTATGGACCAACATTCTCCTCGTGGCATTCGTCACCGGAGCCGTGCTTCCGTTTGCGATGTTGCTGTTGGAGGACGTGCGCCGCAGCCCTGCAGGCTTGCGCATAGTCGGCTTGTTGCTGTTCTTCGGCACTGTCATGCACTTCGCTTGGCTCCTGGTGCCGGCATTTTCCGCGCAAGTTCATGTTGCACTCACCGCTCTCGGCGCCCTCCTCACCTTGACCGTGGCTTCGGTCCTCTTTGGGCAGGGCACCGCATCCGCAGAGGTGCGCCATGCCGAATGAGGAGATGGGCAGCCGCGCGCTGCCAGAAACGGCCGGCATAGACAACCGCGCCGTTCTCGCCATCGTCGGCAGCTTCTTGCTCTTCGTGGGCGCCGCGATTGCGGGAATTCTGCTGTTCCTGAATAGCGAGGCGCCGGGCGCATTCACGCCCCGCCTAGAAAACCGGTTTCCCTCGCCCGAGCTCCAGACCTCGCCGGAGGACGACCTGACCCGGTTCGAGGCCGCCCAGCGAGCGAGGCTCACCACTTATGCCTGGGTCGATCGCGACCACAACATCGCCCGCATCCCGATCGATCAGGCGATGCAGCTGGTCGCAGGACGGGGCCAGCACGCCTACGACGCCCTTCGACCCGCACCCGCACCTCCGCCAGGTGCGAGTGGAGGCAATCCATGAGGCGGTCCATCTTCATCATGGCCCTTGCGCTCTGGCCGGGGCTCGCGCATGCCGGTTTGACCGAGGAGCAGATCGGGCGCGTCGGGTTCGATCCTCCTCAGGGCGCCCGCGTTCCGTTATCCCTGCAGTTTAGGGCCGTCGGCGGTTACACCGTCACCCTTGGCGATGCGATCGACGGACGTCCGACCCTGCTCCTTCCAGCGGACTTCACCTGCAAGCAGATTTGCGGGCCTGCGCTGACGATCGCAAGCTCGGCGCTGCAGCAGACCGGGTTTATCGCAGGACGCGACTACAGCCTCGTCGTTGTCGGCGTCGATCCGCGCGACACCATTGACGACGCCCGCCGCTTTACCCAGGGACAGATCGGGGGCACGGGAACATCGGTCCTGACAGGATCGCAGGAGACTGTTGCCGCGCTGCTCGGTGCAATCGGATACCATACCGAAACCGACGATAAGCATAACGCGATTGCGCATCCGGCAGCCTTCGTCACGCTCGCGCCCGACGGACGGGTCGTCCGCGCGCTGTCCAGCCTCGCGCTGCAGCCCGGTGACCTTCGCCTCGCTCTGTTGGATGCCGGTGACGGGCGGATCGGTGGACTCTCCGGACGCATCGCGCTGCTCTGCTATGGATTTGACGCGGTACACGGACTCTACACCCGCAGGATCACAACGGTCCTGCAGATTTTCGGAGCATCCACGGTTGCCATCATGGCCGCCCTCGTCGGGCTGATGCTGGTCCGCAGCAGGCGTCGGGGAGCCTCGGCATGAATTCGTTATTCAGGCTGCCGGAAGCGAGCACACACGCCGTCACGGTTGATCACATCTTCTATCTTCTGCTCTTCCTTTCCGGGGCGACCGTGGTCCTCGTCTTCGGGCTCATCCTGCTGTTTGCCGTTCGATATCGGCGCGGATCTCCCGCCAAGCGCGGCCCGATGCCTGAGATTCTCAGCCGCGAGTTCGAAATCGGTTGGACCGTCGCGACGTTGCTGACGTTCGCCTTCCTATTCTGGTGGGCATCTTCCGCTGACCTCAGCAGCCTTGCCGCGCCCACGGGCGCACTTGAAATCCACGTCATCGCCAAGCAGTGGATGTGGAAGACGCAACATCCGAACGGCGCGCGTGAGATCAATGCCCTTCACGTGCCGCTGGATAAGCCCGTCCATCTCCTGATGAGCTCGCAGGACGTGATCCATTCCTTCTTCGTCCCCGCGTTTCGGGTCAAGAAGGACGTGCTGCCTGGCCGCGACACTGACATCTGGTTTCAGGCCAGCAAAACCGGCACCTTTCCACTGCTCTGCGCTGAGTATTGCGGCACGAACCATTCCATGATGCGCGGCAAGATCGTGATCATGCGACAGGATGACTATGCCAAATGGCTGGTCCAGCAGCCGGAGGGCGACGATCTTGCCCATGAGGGCGCCAGGCTGTTCGTGTCGCAGGGATGCTCGGGCTGCCACGCCGTCTCCTCGAACGTCCACGCGCCGCGCCTGACGGGTCTCTACGGCCGCGCGGTGCAGCTGGCGGATGGACGCACCGTTTCCGCGGACGATGCCTACATCCGCGATTCGATGCTGCAGCCGAACCGCGACGTCGTGGCCGGATTTGAGCCGATCATGCCGAGCTTCAAAGGGCTGCTCGACGACGGAGAGATCCAGAGCCTGACCGCCTACATCCGCTCGCTCAGGGAGGAGCAGCAAAATGACTGACGCCCTGCTCGCCGGGGAGCTGCCGCTTCCGCCACGCCCCGATTATCTCCGCCACGGCTCGACGATCTCGTCCTGGCTTGCCACGACCGACCACAAGCGCATCGCAATCCTCTATGC
Source organism: Bradyrhizobium sp. LB14.3 (assembly GCF_040547985.1). Classification (NCBI taxonomy): domain Bacteria; kingdom Pseudomonadati; phylum Pseudomonadota; class Alphaproteobacteria; order Hyphomicrobiales; family Nitrobacteraceae; genus Bradyrhizobium; species Bradyrhizobium sp. LB14.3. The sequence goes on along the minus strand of NZ_JBEPQT010000003.1, from coordinate 313,366 downwards.
GATCACCATTACGTTCTTCTTTTTCATGGGAGGAGCCGCAATCACCGCCGTTCGGCTCGAGCTGTTCCAGCCGAACGGATGGCTGTTGACGTCGGACACTTACAACAAGCTGTTCTCGTTCCACGGGATCATCATGGTCTGGTTCTTCCTGGTGCCGTCGATCCCGAATACGTTCGGCAATTTCCTGCTGCCGCTGATGATCGGCGCGCCCGATGTCGCGTTTCCGCGCCTCAATCTTTTCAGCTGGTATTTGACCGTCGCTGCCGGGGCTTTCACCGTTTATGCCCTCGTCGCCGGAGGCGTCGACACCGGCTGGACGTTCTATACGCCTTATTCGTCGATGTTCTCCAACAGCCACGTCTTCGCTGCGGCCGCGGGCGTGTTCGTTGTCGGCTTTGCCAGCATCGCCACGGGAGTGAACTTCATCGCGACCACCCACATGCTTCGTGCTCCCGGCATGACCTGGTTCCGGCTGCCGCTGTTCGTCTGGGCGATCTACGCGACGTCGCTGATCATGGTGCTTGCCACCCCGGTGCTCGCCATCTCGCTCCTGCTCGTGATCGCGGAGCGCGTGTTGGGCTTGCCGATCTTCGATCCGGCTCGCGGCGGCGATCCGATCCTGTTCCAGCACCTGTTCTGGTTCTACTCGCATCCGGCGGTTTACATCATGGTCCTGCCGGCGATGGGCGTCGTGTCCGAAATAATCCCATGCTTCGCGAGGCGGCGAATTTTCGGATACGACTTCATGGTCTATGCCATGCTTGCGATTGCGGGCGTCGGATTCTTCGTCTGGGGCCACCACATGTTCGTCTCCGGACAGTCAGCCCTGGCCAGCCTCGTGTTCTCCTTCCTCTCCTTCATCATCGCCGTGCCGTCGGCAATCAAGGTTTTCAACTGGACCGCTTCGCTGTATCGCGGTCAGATCAGCTTCGAATCGCCGATGCTGTATGCGCTTGGCTTCGTTGGTCTGTTTACGACCGGCGGGCTCTCCGGGCTGTTCCTCGCCTCGATCCCGGTGGACATCCATGTCACCGACACCTACTTCGTCGTCGCGCACTTCCACTACATCATGGTGGGCGGATCGGTGTCCGCCTTCTTTGCCGGGCTCCACTTCTGGTGGCCCAAGGTCACAGGCAAGCTCTATCCGGAGAGCTGGGCGAAGTTCGCGGCCATCCTCATGTATGCCGGCTTCAACATGACATTTCTGCCGCAATTCTTCGCCGGGTACCTCGGCATGCCGCGCCGCTACCATACCTATCCGGCGGAGTTTCAGATCTACAATGTCATGTCGTCTGCGGGAGCGGCGGTCCTTGCCATCGCCTACCTGTTGCCTCTGGGATATCTCACCTGGTCCCTGTTCTACGGCGGAAAGGCTGCGAAGAACCCTTGGGGCGCGACAGGGCTGGAGTGGACCACGGGTTCTCCGCCTCCCCCGAAGAATTTTGACAGGCAGCCCCGAGTAGATCGCGCGCCGTATGACTACCACGCCGAAGGCATGTCGGCTGGAACCGATCCCCCCGAAATGCAAAACGCAAGAGAAACGCGATGAGCGACGAAAGCGCACTGCTGAGAGAACCCTGGTTGGATTTCGGCCGGCAGCGCGAGGCAGGCAAGTTCGGCATATGGGTTTTCCTCGCCAGCGAGACGCTGTTCTTCGGGGCGCTGATGCTGACTTACACGGTTTGTCGAATCGAGCATCCAGAGGCGTTCGCTGCAGCCGGGAGGGAGACAAATATCTGGTACGGCACGATCAATACCGCCGTGCTGTTGACGAGCAGCCTCACCATGGCCATGGCTTCGCAAGCGTCCGAAACGTCTGCGCGACTGCGACGGCTCGTCCTCGTGTGCCTCATGCTCACCGCGTTGCTCGGGCTCGCGTTCATCGTCATCAAGGGCTTCGAGTACAAGGAGGACATCGATAAGCAGCTCGTACCGGGAGCCGGGTTTGCATTGTCTCTGCCAGGAGCGCAGCTGTTTTATGGATTTTATTGGCTGGTCACGGGCGTCCACGCGATCCACCTTTCCATCGGGATTGCTCTCGTGAGCCGCTTGTTCTGGGTGCTGCTCCGGCGCCAACTCCCGGCGAAAGACAATCCCGAGATCGAGGTCACAGCCCTCTACTGGCATCTGGTCGATATCGTTTGGATCTTCCTCTATCCGCTGATCTATTTGCCGGGGCGTGCATCATGAACAGGCAAGGTGAATCAGGCGGTATTGTGCGCCGCCTATGGGCGAGGAACCTCTTGATCTGGGCAGCGCTCCTCGCACTCCTCCTGCTCAGCCTCGTCGTCGCCTATGTTCCCATGGGCCGAATGACGACAGCCAGCGGCATCATCATTGCGGGGGTGAAATCGACCCTCGTCGTCTTGCTCTTCATGCAACTCGCCTCAGCGAAGCCGCTGATCCGGATCGCGGCGATCTCGGGGCTTGTTTTCGTGATCGCGATGTTCGCATTGACCTTCGCTGATGTTCTCGTACGCATCTAACGCACGCACTTTTGGGTACCTTCTGCTACCCCGCACGCATTGAAGCGCTCTGATGCAGCCACCTTCGAACGCAAGCTTGGGAGAGGAGAACTTTCGCTGCGCTCAAAAAGGTGACTGCACCAGTTCGCTCGTGAAGCCATGCGCCTCTCCGTGAGGCACACCGCCGGGGACCATCAGGCGGACGTTGGTGGTTCACGAGTTCTGAAACTCCTTCATATCGAGCCACAGACCGGCTTTGTTTGCTTGCTCTGCTGTGACGTAAGGCAGACCATAATAGCTTAGGTTCGGGCGCCATCGCCCCGTTTGGCCCGGGTAAGGGAAGGCATAGGTGCCCCCGCCAACGGACGCCTCGCAGGATATCACAACCGCCGCGAGCTTTCCGCCGCTGTCGAAAACGAGGTCGGAGACATAGCCATAGCCTTGACCTGCCTGCGGCCGATGACCTTGGAGACCGAGAATTCGTGCGGCTCTGCTTGGGCCTGATCAGTGTCAACAAAGAGGCCGTATTCTCGCGACCTCAAATCGGAAAAGTCGGCCACGATAGCTCCTTCGTGAAGCGGGCGCAGCACCCGGTTGAAAGGAATTCGGGAGATGAACTCCGGCTCATTTTTCGTTCTGAAGCCTTCGACGAGCAAAGAATCAATCTGCCCGTCGTCTGCCAAGGTCACGTTCCGGACAGCTCCCAAATACTCACCTTTCAACGAGAACACCGCGCTCCCAAGCAGTCGCGAAGCACGGAGCCATTATAGACCGTGTTGACGAACTGCTCGGACTGCGCCGACTGTTCCGTGGCAGTCTGCGTCGCCGTCTCTGCCCATGAGGGACCCAACAGAACGGAGGTCGGGATTGTACCTACGACAATTGCAAGGGTGATCCTGCTCTTTGCGTCCATTCAACGCTCCTGCGATCCACGTGCCAACGATATCATTGCTCGTATAATCATTTCCGAAGCTCGAAGTTCTGGCCGGCCATCAAGCGAATGGTCCGCTGCCGTGCCAACGAAAAGGTGCAGCGATCAATCGGCCTTGGAAAACGCACCGCAGATCCACGCGTGCACATCCTGGCAACGCTATTACATGCCTCGGCCGACGTACTTCGTTCGTTGCTCGCGCATCAGAGGCAGCTCACGATCGAGGCCTTGAGGACCTGGTCAGGCTTCTCCTGACGGGTCTTCACCTAAGCCCGACTGTGAGGAGGCCCGCGCGCGCCCCACATCTTGGTGAATAGCCGTTTCCAAGGAGACGCGAAATGCTCAGCAACGAACTCGAAAACGTCGTGCGGACGCACAGTGCGACGCCGTCTCTGCAACGGTCACGAGAGAGCGATCAAACGCCGCACGCGCACCACGCAAACAACGATCTGATCCGCCGCCTCCCGCAATCATCACGCCGCCGGCTAGTCGAACTCTGCGAGGAGGTAACACTGAGACCAAGGCAAATGCTGCAGGAGCGCAATCAAGCACTGCAGTATGCCTATTTTGTGGAACATGGCGCGGCCTCGCTGACCGCTAGGGCTGGCGACTGCCTCCCCGTCGAGATACAGATTGTTGGAGCGAAGGACTTCATCGGCATCCCCTTGATCCTTGGCATGCGCGTTTCCCCTCACCGTTGCATGGTTCAGGTTGCCGGGAGAGCCTTGCGCATCCAGGTCGATGCTTTGATCGATTTGGTGAGGGGGGATGTCGAGATCCAGAAGCTGTTGCTACGGTACGTGCAGGCCACCCTGATCCAAAGCTCGCAGTTGGCTGCATGTAACTCGCGTCACAGCTTGCAGCAACGATTGGCGCGGTGGCTTCTCGTTGCAGAGGATAAGTTGTTCTCCCGCCAAATCCCGCTCACGCATCGATGCATCGCACAGGCCCTTGGAGTTCGCCGCGCAGGTATCACGTCGACAATGGGCGAAATGGAAGCGCGAGGCATCATCAAGCAAGGCCGCGCTCAAGTCGCGATTCTGGATCAGTCGCGACTCGAGCAATTGTCCTGCAGCTGCTATCGCGTGATTTTATCCGCACATGAGAACTCCCTTGGTGCAGCCAATGCCCGATACACAAGCAATTGGTGAATGATGGCTCAAGAGAATGAGGGCCTGGGCATCGCAATGCGCTTCCCTTGCCCGGTTGCGTACCGAGTTCAGGCCGGCGCAGCGAACCCTAAGTCTCTCACCTCGTTGCTCGTCGCAAGCTGCCGGGATTCGGATGCGACGCGCTTTGGGTACAGAAGCCACGCCGGAATGGCCCGATCTGTCCGCTAAAATCGAAGGTAGGAGCCTTGCGGGATCGACAGGAGCCAAACGCCAGCTTGCCGAAGTCCAACGTCTCCAGAGCAACGACTATCTTAGGGCAGTACGGTACCATCGCGCGCGTTGCGCCGCTGGTCTTGGTTCTGCTCACCCCGATGGGCGAGTACGTTTTTCACCTTTCTCCGATCTGGATATTCGGATCCGGCGTTCTCGCAATAGCTGTGCTCGCTGAATGGATTCGCGTAGCAACCGACCAGCTATCCTCCCACACCGGTCCTGCCATAGGCGGTCTCCTGACCGTCAGTCTTGGAAGCTTGGCCGAACTCATTCTTGCGCTATTTGTTCTCGCGCGCGGTCATGTCGAGGTGGTCCACGCCCAGATCACCGGGTCCATAGCGGCGACCTGCTTGTTGGGGTTGGGTCTGGCCATCGTCGCCGGCGGGTTCAATCGCGAGCGCCAGAGCTTCACCCAAGCGCGCGCTGGGTTGTTGTCGAGCATGCTCGTCCTGTCGGTGATCGCTCTCATTCTGCCCGCAGTGTTCGACTACGCGGGTCGCAACATCCGTCATGTCAATCACGTGAATGCCTCCGACGAATTGCTTAGCCTGGCTGTGTCCATGGTGCTGCTAGTTCTCTACTCCGGGAATCTTGTCTTCACCCTCATCACTCACCGGAATGTCTTCGCGACCAATGAGGAGGCTTCAGCTAGATCGGCGTGGTCTACAACCACATGCTTGATCGTGTTATTGGCATGCACCGGCGCGGCGGCCCTTCAGAGCGAATTTGTCTCCGGCGCCCTGACCGAAGCGGCCAAATCAACGGGTCTGACACCACTCTTTCTTGGCGTCGTCGTGCTCGCTCTTGTGGGCACCAGCTCGGACATCTTTGCGGCCGTTTGGTTCGCTCGGCGCGACAGGATGGGACTTGTGATGACGCTCTGCATCGGATCCGCCATTCAGATTGCGCTGGTTGTTGCCCCGCTTCTCGTCATTTTCTCATGGGTGATCGGGAAGCCGATGACCCTTGTCTTCCGGAATCCCGTCGACCTCTTTTCAATCGCCGGCACCGCGTTCATCGTGAATGCCATCACGAGAGACGCCGAGACGACCTGGTTCGAGGGCGTAATGCTCATTGGAGTTTACGTCGTGTTGGCCCTTGCATACTTCTTTTCTTGAAATGCAACGCCAGGCGGGCTCAACAGTGGCAACCGTTCAAGCTCCAAAGTAGTTGCGTCTTGGCAGATCGGAGGCGCCGCCGCCCATCGCCCCGCCGTGTCTCCAAGATCGAAGTGGGACCCCTTTCGGAGCAGACCGTCGCGGTTACCGGCCGCGCCGAGCCCCCGTCGATCAGCGCTAAAAAATCACCTCCCCCGCGAAAAAGGCGAGGAGCACGAGCACCAGAAAAATCGCAACAGCTGCGAAAAATAGCCACTTGGCGATAGTGGACGCACCGGCGGCGATTCCGCTGAATCCGAGCAATCCGGCTACGATCGATATCACAAAGAAGATCAACGCCCACTTCAGCATGCCAAGCTCCTGCGGCCTTATCTACAGTTGAGGTATGCACAAGTCTGCAATCCCACCCACTTCGAAGGTGCTCTCGGACTTGCCGAGCGACAATCGTTCTGCCGACAATTGTTCTGGGCATTCGGCGTTCCGATCAGAACGTTCTATGTCCGACAGAAAGTCGGCACGCCTGCGTACGCGCTGCGCCAGAAGCCAAGCGAACTGAAATGTTTGTTCGCGACCGGACAGTCTCCGGGGTGTCGACGTCTTTTTTGATCAGTGAATGGGAATTATCTTCTTAGCTTCAGCAGCGAGGCAGTCCCAGATGCGGTTTCGTTCTGATTGCGTTCTTCCCTGGTTGGCCCTCGCCACCGCACTCCTGCTCGGCCACCCAATCTTAGCTTCCGCACTCGAATGCCCCGTTTACCATCCGAGCGATACCGACGCCGCGATCAAGGAAACAAGAGCACAAACGGAGACCTTCGAAGCTATGCTTGCAGCGCGCGGCGATCGTGCAACACGCAGCATTGTCAGCAGCGTGCGCATGGCTCATCCGAATGCGTCGGCAGCACAGATCACCAATTTTGTATTAACCCTCTACTGCCCTCTGGTGCGACACAACGCAGTTTTGTCCGAGGATCAGAAGCGAGCGCGCCTCAAGTCCTTTTCAGCTGAACTCATGAAGCAAGTCTCGCCGTAGCGTTGCTGCACCCAATCCTACCGGCTGATGTCTGGGCAATCACGGACGACGTACCGGTCCTAGCGAGCCGTGTACAAGCACATGGCGACATAGTCTATCAACCACATCGCGAGCTGGAATCGGCTTTTCAACCACGTATGGGGCAAATCGGCCGGATATGACTTCGCGGCTGTATCCCGTGTAAATCAGAAACGGGATGCTTCTTTTCAAAAGGATATCTGCGAATTCCAAGGACGCCCGCCCGTGCAGGTCGACGTCGAGAGACGCGGCAGTCGATAGCTGCGCTACCCGCTGCATGGAAAGCAGGGCTCAGCTCGGCAAATGGGCCAATTGTTTCATGACCGCTGCGCCGGATCTCGGTCGCGAGATCGTCGGCGATGAAGTATTCGTCTTCGATTATGGCTATTCGCATTGGGACTCCAATGACGTAGCAGCAAGCCCCTGCGAGATTTTCGCTTATCCTATCGGTGATGCCGCGGTGATCAACCCGGATCCGAATCGTAGACGCATAACTTGGTCCGCTGCCGCACGGGGCCAGTAGTACTTTGACCGCAGCGTTACTCCTGCTGCAGTAAACAGGTGCTCCCGGCCGGGGTACACTTATGTACCAACTGTCTCTGCAACGGCACCGCAGCTCGCGCATTTCCTTCAGGCAAATGAAAACGAGGAGATGAGTTTATGAAAACAAGCGGATGGCACGTCGCCGCGGCCGTATTGGCGCTCGCGATTCCGGTCGGAACTACTGCGCAAGCCGCACCCATGTTGGCTGCGAGCGGGATAGCCAAAAACGACCCGAGCCTGGTGGAAGTTCAATGGAGGCATGACCGTCACCATGCTTGGCATCGTCATAACTGGCGCGACGGCTACAGGCACCGCTATGGCGGCGGCTGGGGTCCAGCGTTAGGCGGCTTCGTGGCAGGTGCGGCGATTGGAAGCGCCGTCGCCAACAGCCGGGCGCAAGCTGCCGAGAACAACGCCTACTGCTCCCAGCGATACAAGTCGTACGACCCGAGCTCCGGGACTTACATGGGTTACGACGGCATACGGCATCCATGTCCCTGAGCAACACGGCGTTCTGCCGGCGCCGGCCATTACGAACGCCATTTGAACTCGAGCAAGGAGATCCATACATGAAAGCGACCTCATTCTTGGCGGTGGCAGCTCTCGTCGGCGCATCATCGCTTGCGATGGCACAAAGCGCTCCGCAAGCTACCGGTCCTGGGGACCATAGCGTCGTGCAGAGCTCGAGCCGCAATCAGTCGGCCGACCAACGCACGGAAAACAGCATGGCAAACAAGGGGGGCAACAAGGGCGACGCGGTCCAGTCCGACGCTAGTCAAGCGAGCGTTCGGCAGCAGATGGTCAGCGACCTGCAGCAGGCAGGTTTCACCGACGTCAAGGTACGGCCGGAGTCGTTCCTGGTGGAGGCCAGAGATCGGTCAGGAAATCCGGTGACAATGTTCGTTGGTCCAAATACTTTCGCCGAGGTGAAAACGATCGGCGCTAACGCGCAGAAGTCTTCTTCGAATACAAACTCGTCCAGCAACAGCGCTAACGCAACTTCGGATCGCCCGGGCGGAGCCTTCACTTCGGTGCCGCCGAAGGACGGCCTGAGCTCGCAGTTGATGGGTCTGCAGGTGTACAACAACACCAAACAGGACATTGGCACGATCAAGGACGTCGCGCTAAACGAGAACGGCATCGACGGCTATATCCTCTCGGTCGGAGGGTTCCTTGGCATTGGCGACCACTACGTTGCGGTGCGGCCTTCGGCAATCAATCTGAAGTTCGATCATGCGGCCAACAAGTGGAGCGCGACCATGGACACGACGGCCGACCAATTGAAGTCGGCGCCTGAATTCAAGTACCCCAGCAACGGATAATCTTCTGAGGTGGAGCGGTTCGGCGGAACCGCTCCAGCCTCCCGGCTGTTAGGTCCAGGTTCGACTCGGTCATGCGGCTCAAATATGCTCGCCCGCGCTGAAAAACTGCTGGCCGACCTTGGCGAGACATTCTGGCTGGTGCCCATGCTCATGGTGCTTTCCAGCCTGATCGGCGCCTTCACTCTCGTTCATATTGACCAAAGCGACGCGGTCTCGCTATCAAATCTACAGGGCTGGTTGTACGACGGCGGCGCGACCGGTGCTCGCACCCTGCTCGGCACCGTAGCCGGCGCGACGATCGGCGTAGCGGGAACCGTGTTTTCTATTACAATTGCCGCGTTGTCTCTCGCTGCGGGTCAGATGGGGCCGCGGCTGCTGCGTAATTTCACGCGCGATCGTGGCAATCAATTCACGCTGGGGATGCTGCTCGGCACCTTCTGTTACGCTCTCGTCGTGCTGAGAAGCATCCGGACAGAGCCGGAAGGCGGCTTCGTCCCTCATCTATCATTGAGCGTTGGAATTCTGCTCGCATTGGCTTGCGTGGCGATGCTCGTCTACTTCGTCGGTCACGTCGCCGGCCGGATCAACGTTGAAACCGTCGTCGAACTCGTCAGCGAAGACCTTCGCAGCGCTATGCGCCAGCTAACCGTGCAGGATCCGCAGCCGAAGCCTCCGCCGGGTGAGTACTGGATCGGCTCCCTGCCCCTGAAGGACTCGCGGCGCGGTTATCTGCAGCATCTGGACGAAGAGGGCCTGGCCACCTGGGCGGCCAAGCATAGAGTCACCATTCGGCTGTTGATCGGTCCCGGCGACTATGTTTTTCCGGGGGCGACCGTCGCTCTGGTTAATCCTCCCGTCGACGGTGCCGAAGCGGCTATCCGGAATGCGACGGCGCTGGGCGCAACGAATAGCATTTCTTCCGATCTGCGCTTTGCCGTTCGCCAGCTCGTTGAGGTCGCAGTAAGGGCACTTTCTCCCGGCATCAATGACCCCCACACCGCCCTAGCGGTCCTCGACCGGCTGGGAGCGGCTCTGTGCGATCTTGTACCCCTGCATTTCCCGACGGGAGTGTCAATCAGGGGAAGTCAGCCAGTCCTGGTGGTGCCGCATGTGCAATATGATCAATTGCTCGGAACGATGTTCCATATGATCCGGCAAAGCGCAGGCGCCCAACCTGCAATATCGATCCGGATGATCGAGGTGATGACTCAGGTCGCAAGCTGCGAGCGCGATCCCAACAGGCTTTCGGCACTAGCCCACCACGCTGAGCTCGTCCTTGCGGACGCTCGTCGCATGATTGGCGCTACCAGCGATAGGGAGGATGTCGAACGCCGACATCAGCTGTTTACCCAGATGGTCCGGGCAGGTCCGATGGGGCGATTCACCGAACAGCTCTTGCCTCTGCCGGGCGACGATGATCCGCCAAAAGCTATCGCCGAGACAGCCGCCTTCCGATCTCGGCGTTGAGCTCGGCGCCCGCCAAGATGGAATAGGCCGCGACCCAGAGCCATGTCATCAACACGGCGACTGCGCCGAGCGAACCGTAGGTCTTCTGGTAGGCGGCGAACGTGCTCACATACGCCGAGAAAGCATATGAACCGGCAATCAATCCGGTCGTCGCCAAAAGCCCGCCGGCCGAAGCAAGGTCCCATCTTGGTTCAGTTCGATTGGGTGCGTAACGGTAGAGCAGAGCGACGATGGCGATGATCATGCCCACGAGCAGCGGCCACCGTATCCGCATCGCGGTAGCCTGCCAGCCGGTCGGTATCGGCAGGTAGCTGAGCAGGAGCGGCATCACCGCGATCAGGATCACGGCCCCACCGGCCAGGACGATCAACGCCACGGTCAGCGACAGAGCAACAACATTGAAGAGAACGATCCCCCTCTCCTCCGGGACCGCGTAAGTTACGTTCAGAGCGGTCATGAGCGTGCCGGTCGCGTACCGCGCACTCCAGATCGAAATCCCGACACTCACCAACAGCCCGACGCTGAAAGGCGGGTGCACGCCCTGCTCGAGCGCCTTCAACCGTTTTGATATGAGCGCGGTCGCTTCCCCCGGCAGGATCACCTGGAGCGCGTTGAGCTGCCGCACGATGTCATTAGTGTCGGCGACAAGCCCATAGAGTGACACCAGCGCGGCTATGGCGGGGAAGATCGAGAGAAAGGAGTAAAACGCAACGGCGGCGGATAGGACCGAAATATTGTGGTCGCCTAGCCTGTGCCAAACGGCCATTGCGACGGAGATGAACCTGTGCACAGGCCCGGAGCTAACGGGGCTCGCCCTGTCGACATTGCGGCTTGCATTTTCGCTCACGTTGATCCCTAGCCAGCCTTCAGGACACCAAAACCCTGGATTACGGCTGACGTTCCCGTGCGGATAATCAAAAGAGCAATTCTGAGGGGCCCCTAAGTCCACTGCTTCCTGAGTCAAAGGGCTCACCCTGGTCCGGAAGCGTACCTGCAAATGCAGGAACCAAAGCGGCGGACGCACCTTGGATCTGAGCAACGAACACGTGACGAGTACCCCGGCATGGCTCAGACATATCGCGCAGCAGATTGGGCGGCATTCATTCTTGGAACCGTCATGATTCTCATCGGCCTCGTGCTCGGGGCCGGCGGTGCGTGGCTACTGTGGCTCGGAGGCTCCTTCTATTACTTCCCCAGCGGAATCATCCTGATCGTCTCGGGTATTCTGTTGACCCGCCGGCGCGTTGAAGGCGCATGGCTTTATCTTCTCCTCTTCCTGCTCACCCTCGCTTGGGCGTTCTGGGAAGTTGGCGCCAATGGTTGGGCGCTGGTCCCGCGGACGGTCGGCCCGGGTGTGTTGCTGATCTTCGTTCTGGCGCTGACCCCGAAGCTTCACCCGATTCGCCACCAATACGAACCTGCAGCGACCATCGTCGTCGGATTGCTTCTGTTGGTGGCCACCAGCTTGTTGATGACGGGAGCTTTCCGGCCGGCAAGCGCCGCGCCGTCTGTGATGCCGTCGCCGACAGGCGCGATGGCCGATCCTTCGCCTCTGAAGGCGGGCGCAGATTGGCCCGCCTATGGCGGCAGCTACAGCGCGCGCCGCTATTCGGCGCTCGACCAAATTAAGGCGAGCAACGTAGGCAAGCTCACCAAGGTCTGGACTTTCCATACCGGCGACCTGCCGACCAAGAACACGAAAGGCACCTACGGCGCGGAGAACACGCCGCTCAAGGTGGGGGATACACTGTACGTGTGTACCCCCAAGAACCTCGTTCTTGCCGTCGACGCCAAGAGCGGCAAGCAGATCTGGCGATTTGACCCGCGTGTCCCGGACGAGTTCATTCCGTACACCGCGGCTTGTCGGGGTCTCGCCTATTACGAGCTTCCCAATGCCGATCAGGGCGCCGCCTGCGCCAAGCGCATCGTCGAAGGCACCCTTGATGCGCGCCTCATCACGATCGATGCGAGGACCGGCAAGCGATGCGAGGGCTTCGGGTATGACGGACAGGTCGACACCGCGACGGGCGTTGGCCGGCACGATCCCGGCATGTTTGCGATCACCTCGGCGCCGACGATCGTTCGCGGCATCATCGTCATCGGGCACGAAGTGCTCGACGGGCAAAAGCGGGACGCGCCCTCGGGTGTGATCCAGGGATACGACGCACAAACCGGCGCGTTGCGCTGGGCCTGGGACATGGTCAAGCCCGATGCAGGCGCGCCCCCACCGGCGGGCCAGACCTATACCCGGGGCACGCCCAACATGTGGACGACGGCCTCCGGCGACGAGGAGCTGGGCCTCGTTTATCTGCCGCTCGGCGTTTCGGCCGTGGACTATTGGAGCAGCAGCCGCTCCGAGCGCGAGAAGGAGTTCGCCACGTCCTTGGTCGCGCTCGATGTCACCACCGGCAAGCCCGCCTGGCACTTCCAGACCGTGCACAACGACGTCTGGGACTACGATCTCGGCTCTCAGGCCACGCTGGTCGACTTCCCCACGGAAAACGGCGGACCGGTACCGGCGCTCGTGCTGCCGAGCAAGCGCGGCGATATTTTCGTGCTCGACAGACGCACCGGCAAGCCGCTCGTCGGCGTCGAAGAGAGGCCGGTGCCACAAGGCGGCGTCGAGCCGGCGCAGCGCGCCAAGACCCAGCCGTATTCCCTTTATCACACTTTGCGGAAGGCCGATCTCACCGAGCAGGATATGTGGGGCATGTCGCCGATCGATCAGATGATCTGCCGCATCCAGTTTCGCCGGGCGAGCTACAAGGGCATCTTCACACCGCCCACCGCCAGTCCCCACTGGATTGAATATCCGGGCTACAATGGCGGCTCCGATTGGGGCGGCATCGCCATCGATCCCGTTCGCCAGGTCATCGTTGCGAATTACAACGACATGCCGAACTATAACCGCCTGGTGCCACGCGACGAAGCCAATCGTCTCGGTTGGGCGCCGCGAGACCAGGCGCGCGGCGAAATCGGCGGGCAGGAAGGCGCCGGCGATCCGCAACTCGGGTCCCCTTATGCGATCAACGTCAATGCCGGCTGGCGACTGCCCGGCACAGGATTGTTGTGCAAGCAGCCGCCTTATGGCGGAATTCGCGCCATCGATCTGAAGACCGGCAAGACGCTGTGGGATCGTCCGTTGGGTGAAGCCCGAACGAACGGCCCGTTCGGGATCCCGTCGATGCTACCGATCACGATCGGCACGCCTAACAATGGCGGCGCGGTCGTGACCGCCGGCGGCCTGATCTTCATCGCAGCGACAACCGACAATCTGATCAGGGCCATCGATATCAAGACGGGAAAAACCGTCTGGAAGGACGTACTTCCTGCCGGCGGCCAAGCCACCCCGATCACTTATGAGGCCGGCGGTCGTCAGTACCTCGTGATCATGGCCGGCGGTCATCATTTCATGGAGACGCCGATCGGTGATTCCTTGATCGCCTACTCTTTGCCGAGCACCGGCACCTGACTGCTCGCAGGTATGAACCAACAAATACACATCGGCTGTCCGATCCGGGTCGCCTCGCCCAATGGCCGCTTTGAGCAGGCCAACGCATCGGCCGCTTAGTTGCCGACGCACAAACCGCAGAAGACGGCAAGAGAACTTGCACGCCTGGGGTCGACTTTGCGACGTTGGGTCAGGTCTGCCGGATGTCCGCTCGTGGCGGTAACGCGGATTAGGTTGCTCGACCTGAGCTGTCGCACTTTGACCCGCAGCTGCCTCCCTTCGCCGGCTAACATTTGCGGCAGTACGCAGCCAGAAGCTGAATTTTCGACGACACCTCGCCGCCAAGGCGACGAATACTAAGAGCTCTTGGGCTTGGGCAGCGTGCTTGCGCCTCAACCCGCAAAGGTCACGCAGGCGCCTCGTCGCGGCTTTCCTTGATCAAAGGATGCAGCTTGGCCTCCCTTACGCGGATGCCGACCCCCCGCTCGGCGTTGTGTTCGTCCATCAGAAACTCGACGCCCATCTCCTGCAGACAATCGACCAGTGCCTTGAGAGTACGGTCGTGGGGAATGCGACCGCCATTCTCGATGTGCGCGATCGTTCGCTTCGCCACCTTGGAGGCGAGCGCAAGTTCAGCCTGAGAGATCCCCAGCCAAACGCGCGCAGACGCAATTTGCCTTCCGTTAACCATTATTGTACGTTCCTGGTGCACTTGTGCATCAGTGGTGCTACGGTCCCATCAACGCAAAGAACGAGGACCTTGATGACCTTCCCCGACGCCGACGGCCAGCCGCAGCCGATCACCCCCGCGCAGGCCATTTCCGCCGACGACACGCCCATCTCCACCATGTGCTCCGAGGCCCCTGCCGAATCCGCCGCCGATCGCGCATCGGCGTACGGACGCTACATCAGCAGCGCCGCCTGGCAAACCAGCCCGGCCCGCTTGGCCGAGCTCGAGGCATCCGGGCACCGGTGCCGGCTGTGCTTCGCCTCGCGCCGGGAGGCGAGGCTGGAGGTGCACCACCGCACCTACAGGAACTTCCGCTGCGAACTCGCCGAGGACCTGACGACCCTCTGCCATCCCTGCCACCTCGGCGTCACCGGCATGGAGCGCTTCCGCAAGTACGCGCGGTCGCCCTTCAAGCCGCCGCCGCCGACGCCGGCGGCGCCGCCGCCGCCCGCTCTCTTCGACTACCGCACCCCCTTGGAGATCTAGACATGAGCACCGAATCCATCGCCCTCCGTCTGATCGGCATCGGCCCCATGCTGATGCACAATTCGCGCCTCGGCGACCCCCTCGATCCCATCGCCAAGCAGATCGATGCGGCGACCAACAAGCGGGGTAAGAAGACCGAGGCCGACCATCTGAGGATCGCCGAACTGGAATTCCACGGTTCGCTGTACCTGCACAACGGCGCCCCGTGCCTGCCGGCCAACATGCTCAAGGCCGTGTGCGTGGACGGCGCCAAGGCGACCAGGATGGGCAACACCACCAAAGCCGGCTTCCGCGCCGACGGCGCTGCCCTGTTGCAGTACGACGGCCCCAAGACCGCTGCCGAACTGTGGAAGGACGAGCGCTTCCGCCACCGGGCGACGGTCCGCATCCGCAGCAGCGGCTCACTCACCGTCAGGACCCGCCCCATGTTCGACGGCTGGAGCGCCGTCATCCACGGCACCTTCCTGGCCTCTCTCCTCGACCGCGAGGATATCGTCGCGTTCTACCGCATGGCCGGCTTGTACGGCCTCGGCGACTACACCCCCGAGTTCGGCCGCTTCCAGGTGGAAGAATTGGTCAAATAGCTCCCCGTGCCGGGGCGTGGCCCGGCGAGGCATGGCACGGCCCGCCGTGGATCTTCTCAAGAACGATCCGCGCATCATCATCAATCGCAACGAACGCGCGGTCCGCTGCGCGATCGATGGAGGCTGACCTGAAGCAGTACGACAACGAACGGCACGATCCGGCCCGCCGCCACGGCTCCGGACGGCGCCGCGTGCTGAGCTACTGGCGGAGCGTCCCCGCCGAGGAGTTCGACGCCGCCTTCAAGGCGGAGGTGACGGCATTCGTGCGCGGGACGACCACCACGATCCCGGAGTGGCGTCGCGCGATCGCGGGCGACTCTGCGGCCGCCATCGCCATGGTGATCGACTGCAAGTCGCCCGGCTTCATCGGCATCAAGGTCGACTTCGCCATGACCGTGTTGTTGGCCTGCGCCTTCGACGACCCCGCCGCGGCGCTCGTGCTCTCCGTCAAGCTTCGGCAGATGCCGCTCCCGGCCCGGCTGCGCAAGCAGCTCGCCACCTCGTGGCTGGTGGCGAACATGCTGTCCTGCCTCAAGCGGTCCGCGCCGCCCCGCAAGGAACACGACACCTGAGCGTCAGCAGGCTTCGCGACCAGCGCCTCCCCGTTCTCGTCGTCGGTGACTTCGACACGGCCGGCGTCGGCTGCAAGTCGTTGGCGGTCGCTGGCGAACGACACCGACCTCGACCTCAACCGAACCCTAAGGTGATGACCTGACCACGTCTTGTACCCTGCCGAAAATCCCAGCGGCGTCGGACACCATCGCCGCACCCGACGACACGACGCCGTCCAAGAACGTCGCGGGCATGGGCCCGCTCGAGCTCGAGGCCTATCGGGACGACTGGCGAGACGCTGCGCAATTCAGGCTGCGCGCCGCTTTCGTGAAGGCGATGAAACGAAGCGGCACGCCTCCGAAGAATGCAGGCAAGGGCCGAAGAAGGGCGCCGTCGACGGCTTCGGACCGGCTGTCGTTCTCGCACCTCAGCCGCCGACATGCCATCGAGCTGCTCGACGGCGAGGAGGTGGAGACGCTTCCCGAAAGGTCCAAGCCCGGTCCCGCATACCCGGTGACCGCCGCCAGGGTCGCGGCGCGCCTCCTCCTCGGCCGCCTGTTCGACGGTCGCAAAGACGCGCTCGATGGGCTGAAGCTCGCGGCGCCGGTGGTCGCCATCGACGTCGCCGAGCGCGACCTGCTGCAGGTCGTAATCGGCAACTGGCAGAAGGTCCTCTTTCCGGACGGCGTGCGGGTGATGGATACCGGCAACTTGGGCCGGCGGGAAGATTTCGACATGGTCTGCCTGACCATGACGCAGCCCCGCAAGACCACGGACACGAGCGATTTCGAGAAGGAGGCACTCTCCGCTCTGTGCCTGGGGCTTCCGTTCGTCTCGATCTCGCCCGATGCGGAATCGCACCTGCCGGCCGTGGTGCTGAAGTCGGACCCGATCAGGCTCGTGTTGCCGCCCATCGATGCTCGCATCGTTGCGCTGGCGATCCGCGTGGTCACCGGCAAACCTTGTCGCGAATTGCTGGAGGAGGATGCCGCGCGCTTGCTCACTGCCACCGATCTTTCAATCGGCATCCGGTTCGACCGGTCGCCTGAGGAATGCCTCGCCCAGCTGAAACGCCTCGTCGGCCTGAAGCGGGCGCCGGCGTCGGTTCGGGCCATCTCGCTCGACGACCTGCACGGCATGAACGAGGCGGTGAGCTGGGCAAAATCGGTAATCACGGATCTGAAAATGTGGAAAGCCGGTATGCCCTGGTCGGCGATCGACGCCGGGGCGTGCCTGGTGGGACCGCCCGGCGTAGGCAAGACGACGCTCCCCCTGGCCATGCAACGCTCGGCCGCCGAACAGGGCATCAAGCTCGAGGTGGCTTCTTGCTCGCACAGCCAATTCCAGGGTGCAGGCGAAGGCCACCTTGGCCACTTCCTGCGCGAAATGACCAATTTCTTCGCCGCCGCTAGGGCAAAGCCCCGGCCCGTTCTCGTTTTCATCGACGAATGCGATTCTTTCGCCGACAGATCCAAGTTGCGCCATTCTCACGCGGACTACGTTACGGCCTGTGTGAACGGGCTCATTTCCGAGCTAGACGGAATCTCGAGCGGCCGCGAAGGCGCGACGTCGAGTCGCGAGGGCCTCATTCTGCTCGGAGCGTCTAACGATCTCAGCAGATGCGACCCCGCGATCCTCCGTTCAGGTCGGTTGAACCGCATCATCAGGATCGGTCTGCCCGACCTGAACGATCTGGATAAGATGTATCGCTACAGGCTCGGCGGGCGGCTCGTCCACGACGATCTCCAGGAGATCTGCATGCTGTCGCTCGGTAGCACGGGCGCCGACGTCGAACGCATCGTCAAGGATGCGCTGCGCATTGCGCGCCATGCCTCGCGAGATCTGATGTTGTCGGACCTGCGCGCCGTAGTCTCGCCCGAGGAGGACCGCGACTTCGATACGCAACGGCGGGTCGCGATCCACGAAGCCGGCCACATCCTCATGGACGTGCTCAATTTCGGCGCGCCGGAGAACGTATTAGCGAACATCGCGGCCGTCGGCCAGCGCGGGGGCGCCACGGTGCGCACCAAGTCTCCGCCGTTCGCAGGTACCTACTCGGACTATCGTCTTCGGCTGGAAACTCTGATCGCAGGACGCACCGCGGAGAGCTTGCTGCTGTCCGAATATTCGCACGGCGCCGGCGGACGCCGCGGATCGGATATCCACCTCCTGACCGCCACCGCCACCGCCATGGTCGGCTCGCTCGGGCTGGCCGGTCCTGTACCGCTGCTGTTCTTCGGATCGCACGACGACACCGAGGAGCTCATGAGTTATCCCGAAGTCAGACGGGCGGCGCACGAAGAACTTCAGAAGGCGGCCGAGAGTTGTCTCGCCAAGCTGACCGCGCATCGTCCCGTACTCGAAGAGATCGTGAAGATCCTGCTGCAAGCGCGCCGCATCGACGGGCTCGCTGTCGCCGATCTCCTCGCAAGGTCGAGGATTCGGTGATGAGCCAGCATTTTCCGATCGACATAGGCGACTGCGATCTGGAGGAGATCGCTGCCTTGCTCGAATCCTCGGGCCGGTTTCGGGTTCTGAGGCGGCTGGCGGAGCCCGCCCCCACTCCGGTGCCGGCCGACCTTTTTCGACGGGGGCTGTTCGTCGACGTGGAAACGACCGGGCTCGACGCAGGCAAAGATACTGTCATCGAGCTCGCCATGGTGCCATTCGGCTACCGCGCCGACGGCGAGATCGTCTGGGTCGGCCAAGCCTACTCAGGCTTGCGCGATCCCGGTTTTCCCATCCCCGAGGCCGTGTCGCGCCTTACGGGCGTTACCGACGCCGCCGTGAAGGGCACGTCGATCGACGCCGCCACCGTCGACGCCGCCGCACGCGAGTGCGCCGTTGTCGTCGCACACAACTGCGCGTTCGACCGAACCTTTTGCGAGCGAATTTGGCCCGTATTCAGAGACAAGCCCTGGGCCTGCTCGCTCAAGGAGCTCGACTGGTCCGCCGAGGGGTTCGAAGGAGCGAAGCTAGGACAGATCGCCGCCGGCTTCGGGTTCTTCTTCGATTCGCACAGGGCCGCGGACGACTGCTACGCCGGCATCGAGATCCTCCGACGGAAGCTGCCGAGGAGCGGCTCGGCGGCGTTCGCGACGCTGCTCGCGTCGGCGCGGAGGACGACCGCACGCATCTTGGCCGGCGACACCCCGTTCGCCGCACGGGAAGTTCTTAAGCAACGAGGGTACAGATGGCATCCCGGCTCGCCCGATAGACCGAAATGCTGGTTCGTCGAGCTTGGCGAAGAAGACGTCGTGGCGGAGATCGCCTTCCTTCGGGAGCGCGTCTACAGAAAACCGAATCCCGATATCTCTTATGTCAAGTTGACCGCCTACGAACGCTACTCGGATCGGATGCTGAGCGACGTTCAGAAAGTCGGTGATCGGGTGGGAAGCCTGTCCGCGAGATCCGGAAAGGCGCATCACGGAACCGGACTTCAGGCCAGCGATCTTTCTTGTAGAAAACAATTGCCGTGAGCACCACGGCCGGCGGTGAGCTGGAGCAGAACCGCTGAAGGAAAGGCGGCCTCAAACGCGCGCGGGGCCCGAAACAAACGTCTCCATTGCGCAAATGCAGCCCCAGCGATACGTCGATGCGGACGCCGACTTCACCGAAGCCGAGCTCGACTATCTCCGGAAGGAGGTTTTTCAGAGGGAAGACGTCCAGATCGCGGTTCGAGCGATCACGTCGCTCGATCGATTTTCAAGCGGATCTAGCGGTTGAGTCGCAAACGCGCCGACCCATGTTGGCCTCAACAACGACGTGATCATAAATTGAATCGCGAAGTACCATAAACGGCTAGTCTCTAGCACTAGTCTCAGGAGCCGCAGGACTAATCCTACTACTAGTCTGACTAGAGGGAGGATAGTCTCACGACTAGTCCTACCCTGGGGTCCGGGAAAGCAACGCCGTCGATAAACCTGGGGCGGCCACACTTCTTCCCTATTAGCGCCCACCTCCAAGCGCCCAGCCCAGCAATCGAGCACGGAGGCCACCACGCTGGCGAACTTCGATGAAGCGCAGAGCCTCGGGACAGCCGGACGCGGCGATGGCCGCCTCCAACAAGCCCTTGGCAGAAGCGTCCGAGATATCCCCCGCATGGCGGACGAGGCAATCCAGAACAGAGAAAAAGTGCTCATGGGTCTTCGCCAGGCCGGCGATGTCGTCAAGCAGCGCAGGCCGAGCCGCACGGATCGCGGCCGTCTTGGCCAAATCCCCGCGCCTGATCAGCTCGATGATTGACGAGGCGTCGACTCCCGAATCGATAAAGAATTGGACCAGCTCGAGCAGAGTCTCGCTTGAGGCGACTGACAGGACGGTAGAGCGGACATTCTTGCTGTTGGTCTTGTCGGCGACGAATGCCTGTGCCACCTCGTAGACGGCGTCCTTCGCCTCCTTAGGAACCTCGACAACGTATTGCTCGAACCCCTCTGCCTTCCGGCGGGCGCGGTACTTTCGTTTGGCCTCAGCCGCTTCGGAGATTTCCTTCTTCCCGCGAGCGACGCGGACGTAGGCCTTCATCGGTTCAAGGCCCAGTTCGGCAACTTTCTCGTCAAATTGGGTTTCGTCACAGGCGTCAGATCCCGCCCCTTGGTCAAAGGTGTCGGGACCAGGTCCAGATGCTTCCTCGGCGTCGGCATGCACGGTCATTCGCAGGACTAGTCCGAAGACTAGTCTCCCTATGCTAGGCCACCACGACGCCAATCGCATCGCGCAAGGACAATGCTGCGCGTCGATTGACGCCTCAGAGGCGTCGTTTTCAGAGGATTTTCATGGGTGCGCGAGGCAATCCCGAGAGAAGGCTAAGTCGTCGATGGAGAAGCCTTCACGCCTTCACCACAAAGTGGCCTCGGGTACGGAGGTCCGGCAGCCTCTCCACGGGCTGCACAACCACTCTCAGGAGCGGCGGACACGTCAAGAGTAAGCCGTGCCCATCGAGACACAAGCCTTACGACAGAACATCGTTAAATCGTGTTAACTGCTGCCTCTTGCCCAACCACGCAGTAAGGTCTTCCGAGCTTCGTTTCAGAATTTCTAGTGAGATACGTATCGAATGGAATGCGACGCTAAACCGGGTTGAGAGATATAGGCGCTGCCTTCCCATAGTGGATAGCGCGAATATCGGTCCTTGAAGCAACGCCAACTACACGCCAATGGAATCTCAATTGCGCGACTTGACAGCCGCTCCTCCACTTAAAATATCTGGATTGCGGGATTGGCCCGCAAATGGAAATGGAGGGGAATGTAAGGATGTCTCACAGCTATCAGCGATCGCTGCAGGAAGCCGAACAGCAGCTCGAAGCGGCCCGCGGCGCGCTGGCGCGGGATTTTGTCAAGGCCGTTAGCAACGCAGGCTGGACTCCCGTCTTGCGCGATGAGCACGACGTCATCGCACTGGTCAGCACTATCACCACTATGTTCGAGGATCGCGCTTTCGTTGATCGATTGTATGCCGCGGCGGATCAGGCCAAGCAGCAGCAGCCCCGCGTCGGACGCCCGAAGCGCATCCCGCAGTAACGGTTGCAGTCGGGCGCAGCCAAGAGGACGGCGGGTCCGCTGTGAATGACGACGCTCCGGCGCGCTGTCGCTTGGCTCTTTTTGCACGATATCGGACATCTGCCCTTTAGCCATGTTTTGGATAAAAGAGAATTTCGAAGTGGCAACTGCCGCCAACAGAAGTGCAGCGATCTCCTCATTGAGCACGCGGAAGTGCGTCTTCGTTGGATTTGCCGAATGAGGGCGTCCACATCGTTTAAGCGGACCGCCGTCGTTTTGATCAATGGCGGGCCAGTTGTCGGTTAAGACGCATGGATGATTCTCAGCCGAGAGGCGATCGTGGCCGGTTATACGGTCCAGTTCACCATGGCGACGGCGCTGGCCAAGGCGCACGGCGCCCAGCGCCTGG
Source organism: Bradyrhizobium sp. LB14.3 (assembly GCF_040547985.1). Classification (NCBI taxonomy): domain Bacteria; kingdom Pseudomonadati; phylum Pseudomonadota; class Alphaproteobacteria; order Hyphomicrobiales; family Nitrobacteraceae; genus Bradyrhizobium; species Bradyrhizobium sp. LB14.3. The sequence continues at coordinate 291,376 of NZ_JBEPQT010000003.1, read as the reverse complement.
ACGAGAAACTGCTCGCGCTTGCAGAGAAGCCAAAGCTGCGGATGTCGATGCGCTCGACCACCTGCCGCTACTTTGCGGCGCATCTGTTCTTCCAGCTTTTCAGCCGCCGCAAACCGGCGCCATCCTAATCACACCGAGCCGCCGCGTAGCGGCGCATAAAACCGTCTACCGTTCACGAGCTCCGGTCGGCGCCCCGCGCGCGCCCCGTCGGCGGCGTAGCAACCTAAAGCGGACGCTTGTGAAAGGGGTCCTAGTCGCGGTTGCCGACAAGATTCGAAATTGCGGCCGCTGCACAGCCCAATTTCCCCGAACCGAGCCCGGCAGCCGCTCTTCTTTTCTAGGCATCACCGGGGTCCGGCTCGGGCTCCTCGTCATAGTCGAAATTGGGATCAGTCTCTGGCTCCGCCTCGTCGTCAAACTCAGCATGATCAAGTTCGTCAGGATCGTCTTGCCAGGGTACGTCGTCCTGCCACCTACTCTCCTCGTCGAAGGAAGGCTCAAGTGTTTCACGCATTTCAGGGTCGGACGCCGGCTCGGAACTCTGCGGCCCTACCGAAGATGGGTCCACAGGCTCGACTTTCGCAGGCGGAACGTACGCCGCGAGGAGCTGGTCGACAACCGCCAACGGATCCAACGGACGTACTGTGTCAGCAAGCAAGTGGCCAAACTGATTGTTGATTAGCTTCAAAGCATCTTCGCTCGCGCAGGTATTGATAGCGGTCACGCCTAAAATCACGCCCGCCGTAATAATTTGGTCGGTGGATTGGGCGTTCCCTTCCACAACGACTGCTGGCCAATCCAAAGCTCGCGCCAGTTTGACAATCAGCCGTGCTCGCGCCGTCCCCGCTACTCCCTCGAAGCTCAATATCGCGCCGTCGAAAACGACTGAGCCGTCGCGTGTCGTCAGCACGATCTCGGGTTTGTCCTCTTTGGTCACGCGTACTTCGGCTCCCTCCTCCACCGCAAACGGCACGACGAAATTAATTCGGGACTGCCGCACTTCATCGCTCGGCGGATGGCGTTGGCTAACGGCATTCCTGACCGTGACCGATTGGAGTTTGTCGCTGAACTCCAATTCCGAGCGCCGGCCGGCCTTAACCGGCTTATTTTCCCCGCGGGTATCGATCAATTTCTCGAGCCCCGGGACATAGACCCCGCGGTCGCGCATGCGCCAGAATTGGGTTGGAACCCGCTCCTCAGGCTGAGGCCGCCCCCTCTCCTCGTTTCTTCGAGGATCAACGTACGCCGCGACACCGAGCAATGCGCAGGCCAGCGTCAGGCGCCCTGCTATAAGTGCCCGCGCATATCGCGACTTATCCCGCAGGAACTGTCGGTCCCACTCCGGACGCTTGTTGCCGAAACCATCGGCCTCGAGGCCTCGCTGGGAGACCCAGGCGTGGCAGTGGGGATTGTAGTCCCCGTCCGAGGCGACCGGGTACTCGATGTCCAATCGAGCGGCCATTCCCTCGACCGCAAATTGGGCCAAAACAAATGCTGCGACGGGCCGCAAAAGCTCCCGGAGTAATTCTCTGGGCAGCGCGAAATCTATCGTCCTGCCGCACTGTGCGTCGGACCGAACGTCTCTCGCCGACGCCGCCATGATGAAGTTGCCCAAGTCGGCGAATTCCTCGGAGGCGCCGTGGGGTAAAAGTATCAATCCTCCGTCGTGATCGCCGCGATATTTCCCGTAATCGGCGCGCCGACCCCCGTCATTGACATAGCCGTTTGTTTGATAGGCGAAGCGCGCAAGGGCGGTATAGCCTTTCCTCTTCTGCACAACCCCAAATCTAATATGACACGATCCACTATTCAAAGATGCCGACCTCCTCGCCCGACATATAAGGGACCTCTCCCCAGTCACGATTCAACGCGGGCTCTCGGCAAGACGCCAGCTGCTTTGCATGACTATCCAGTGATTTGCCGCGATTGAGCGCGCTTTCGGTATTTAGATACTATAGCGAATCCTACACCCGACCGCTCGAAAACGGGCTGGCAACCTTCCTCAAACACGGATGGGCTCACGAGAAGGCATCGTTTCGCGCTTGAGGTCGGCCAATACCTGAAGCTTCGATGGGCCGCCCCATCCGGCCGGATCAGCAAATTGTCCCTGGACAGATTTCTTCGGGATGGAGCGCCATTTAGAAATTGACCGGCGCCATTTAGAAATTGACCCTATAGCGGGCCTTAAATCCGAGCATTTGGTTCAGGCCCACCCTGAGGGTCGCCCGAAATTCCTTGACGAAGCATTTCAAATTGGCAGTGCGAACATTTGCCGGACCTCAGCACTTGCGTGGATTGCTTCGCAAACCAGGCAGATACTGCCGCCACGAGCCAAATCCCGAGAGGCCCGTCTTGTCGGCAAAATTCCAAGGGTCAATCTTCATCAGTGCCAGCACGCCGCTCAAGCGCGTGTTCTGGGGTTGACCATCAGGCGGCCCGTACCGGACTCCGTCCGGCCTGCGCAGATCTTCTGCGCTCTACGCTTGCGGGGAGGTTGTGCAATCAATTCGGCAGCAATGCCGGTCTGGTTAACCTCGGCAAAGAACCCTCCCCGAGCTCGGCGGCCAACGCCGTCCAATCCGCTCTCGCGTCACCACCGCCCTTGATAAGGAGCCCGCTGTTTCGCAAGGCATGATCGAGACGCTCTACCTGATTGCGGAATAGCCTCACGATCCAGCTCACCTGTAGTGTAGACTCCCGAGGGAATGGCATCGAGTATTTGATGGATCCGGGGGCTTAGCCGAAGGACAAATTGTAGCGTGTTGTAAAGCCCATGTGCATTCAGGCATGCCGCGAAGGTCGAAGGAGCCTCCAGGACAGCCTCGGGCGTATTCATCAATTCTCGATCTGGGGTGGGCACTTCCGTCATCGAATTGCACCTCAGCGAATGAAAAGCGGACTGGGTTTGACAGGGGATAGGACAAGCATGAGTTCGCTCTTTGCGCGACTGAGTGCAACATACAGCAGGCAACGCGCTTCTGCCGTGTCCGGAAACGACTTTGCGTCGCACGGCATTACGATCACGCTCTCGCATTCTAGACCTTTCGCCTTGTGAATGGTGCTGATCGCCCGTTCGGGTGGCTGCGGGCGGGCGTAAGCGCGCCGATGAGCCAGATCAGCCAAACCATCAGTTGGGTTATCAAACCGGCCTATGCGGACGGCGTCCCAGAACTCGCGATGGCAATCCAACTTGACGTTCTTGAAGTGAGGCTCTGATTGCGTGAATTCATGCAGGCGGGTAAGCATTTTGGCGGCGCCCTTGTGATCGGGGGATTCGAGCACGACTCTCGCAAGCTCCTGGATCATCGCCGGCTTGCCTCGCGTGTTCTTTGAGCAGCGGTCGACTATTTCGTCCTCAAGCCGTTTTCCGAATTCTGAGAGGCTGAAGCCTACGGCAACCGCCTCCATGAATTTCATGATGGCTACAGCTACCTCTTCAGGCGCAGTGACTTTCTCTAGTTGCTGAACAAAGACCTCCAACGCCGAACGCGTGTAGCCTTCCCACAGCAAGATGCGCCGATCAAAGAAGCTCCTTAGCGTACGTGCGGTCTCGTTATAGCGCGTCAAAACAAGCAGCGAAGATTGGCGTTTCTCAAAAGCATCGACAGCACGGCGATCATTTGAACCAAGACGATAGTCGAGATTTTTCTGGGCAATGTTGATCGCATCTACAATTTTCACGCTGGGCGGCGCGGTCCGTAGGTCAACCTTAGCGCCTGCCTTCAGAGCGTTTCTCGCTGCCAACGTCCACTTTCCAAGTTCTGGACAGCCGTCGGTCCAGCGGTGCGGATGATCAAGTTCTTCAATGCGGTCAGCGGCTCCAACTAGGTCATCCCAGGAGTAAGGGTTGGCTTCCTTAAAGATTTTTTGCATGGGATCAGCGAAGACCCGCACGCGCGAGCCGTTGCCATGCAATGCCATCGCGATCGCATGCTGGTCTGCACTCGAATCCTGGTGCTCGTCGCAAATGACGGTCGGGTAACGCTTTGCAGCGGCTCTGCCGATCATGGGATATTTCTGAAACAGCTGAGCGACCCGCGCCGCTAACTGCGCATAACCATCCGGCCGTTGGCGTACCCAAATCATGGGATCGGCCGGGATGCCGAGCCCGAGATGATAGGCTGTAGCGACCTGGGCGACGAGACTGTCAATCGTCCTAATTTCCACATGCGAACCGATCCCCCGGGTTCGCTTGGCAAAGACCGAACAGGCAGCATGTGTATGGGTCAGAATGAGCACGCGATCGCGATTATTGCCGGCGACCTCTCCGACGTAGTCTGCGCCTTGGTGCGTCTTCCCGCAGCCTGCTGGCGCTTCCACGACAACAAGCCGGGCATCCGATCGGAGAGCATTCCGAACGGTATCGTCGCTCACAAGGTGATATCCATTATTTCTGGCAATACGACGCCCTTCCGGACAGCGTTCGCGAATGGAAGCAGTTGATCCTTAAGCGAAGGCCAAAGGTTCATAGCGAAAAGCTTTTTTGCCAGTTCTTGGCCGCCACTAAGGCTCTTGAACCAATCTTGTGAGTGCGACTCGTAGTGCTTTCTTTCGCTTTCCTTGCCAACTGGGACTATTCCTGTGGCGGCCTCGATGATGAGTTGCCGCAGGTTCGCCCCGGCCTTTTCGTTGAGAACCGCAAATTCCTTGCTGTCGGACCCTAAACGCTCTTGTAAGCTTCGGAGCCGCCGTCCGGTCTTTTCGCCAGCGGGGTCTTGAATGAGGGCTTCAAGACTGGTCTCTGGAATCAGCTTGATGATGTTTTCTTCCAGGCAGCCGGACGGCCAGCGAAACAGCAGCTTCCCAAGCCGTTCTTCCAACTTTTTCCATCGCGTCGGATGCTTGCCATCTTCATCGTCAGCAAACCCACCGAAACTCAAACCGCCTTCTGCGAGCGCTTCGAGCAAACCCAACGTTGTTTCATGACCACCTCCGTCCACGATACGGATGCCGGCTTGCTCAAGCGGGGTGCCGAGCGCACCAAGCAATAATGTGCTCGCGAATCCAACCTCGGTGACGCCTTCACATACAACAGCAAGTCTCGATAAAAAGGCTTCCGGGTCCTTCACTCGTTGCTGCGCAACCTTCGCGCCCTCAAGCTTGCCGATTTTTCCATTATAGTCGACGTACCAGAGCGTCGAGTTCGATGCTGCTGATATCGCGGCGGCGCTATGCGTGGTGACGAACGCCTGCGCTTTGCTTGATCCCAGCTTTCCGATGAGGGCCCGCTGCCGATATGGCTCCAGGCCACGCTCGATTTCATCGACTAAGGTGATGGGCGTGGCGCCTTGGGTTTGTTCGGCGATAGCCAAAGCAGCCAAGCGACGGGTCCCCGCCCCCCAACTACTGAGTGGCAATTGCACCCCACTGCCCTGAGCTGTCAGCCCAATCAGAGCCATTACGGAGATACCAGGAGCACCCGTGATCGAGAGATCCAAGCACGTTGGCAGAGATTTGACGGCAAAGGCACCGCTCAGCGCGGAGAGTGCATCCTTGCTATCGTTGCTGAGAGCATCGACAACGTTGGTTTCTGCGAGCTTGGAGCTGAGCCTGGACCTTAGTGTCTTATCGGCCAGCAAACGATCAAGCGCAGAGCCTTGAACAAACCGTAGGTCCCGGTCATTGCGATCGTCGCTGCTCAACCGGACCGGACCAAGTTGCCGCCGCAACCCCAATGGCATGTTTTCCGATGTGCCATCAGGCTGTTTGACTTCATAAACCAGGTCCAGCTCGGGTGTGCCTGTTACCTGCAGCCAGTAAACAGGTTCGTTGTGAGCGGCGGCACCGTCTCCGTCGATGCTTGGCACGACGGGTTTCTTGCCATCCCAGTCCCATGGCCATGCAGCCTTCAGAAGGCCGTTGATTTTGCTATCGTCAGGCAGCGAAATTACCGCATCGATGATGAACCCGTCTTCCTCCTGCCGACCATAATAATCCGTGTCGGGCACGAAACTGGAATTGGAAGGACTGAAGAGAAGCGCGATCGCATCGAGGATACTCGTCTTGCCGACATCACCGCCTCCGAGAATGAGATTGAGCCCAGCGGCCGGGTGCCACTCCATCGATTTAATCGAACGGTATCTTTGGATTGAAAGCCTTCGAATCGTGGGAGCGGAGACAGTACCTGCAGACATAAGAATGGCTTTGTTGCAATGGATCGGCGCGACTCAAAAGGACGTCGCAGTTGTGATTATAAGCGACAAACGCTTGGGATGTATATCGATGAACAACCTGGCGAAGATGGTATCCACCTGATCGACAAGGGGAAGAGCGCCTTGGCGCATAATGGCGAGCCCCTAGGGGCTCGCAAGAGCGGGCCCTACGGCCCAGCGATCTCCGATATTCCGTCCTGCAATGTGCATATGAAATTTTGATTGCGGGGATAGGATTTGAACCGATGACCTTCAGGTTATCGAAGGACTTACCGCACTTCGACGTGCGATTGATTGACCCTGCTTCCGGATGTATCAATGAGACATCCCTAGCGTCGAGACTTCGATCGGCAAGTCTGGGAGATCAAGGGGTTACGGTGGATCTGGTAGCGGGGAAGGGACTCGCCCCCGCTCCTAAGCGGAGGCAAGCGTGCCCGCAGGACGCGCCTTGGATCGGCCGCTCGCCTTCTCATCCGACAACCCATTCGTCAACGCGGCCTTTCGCATTTCAACTGCCTTCGCCAAGCGCGGATCCTTCTTTGCAGCTTCGTAGGCCGGCAATACCGCTTCCATCCAGATCAGCATGCCTTCGCCCTTGAACACCACCCGGTCGGCGGCGCTGTAAACGCTCTGGGTGATGGCAGCGACCTCGCGCGACATCTTGTCTGCACCGCTCACGCGATGATCCAGGAGCGCGGATGCGTATGCACCTTCGCCGAAATTCTCGAAGAAACTCGTAACGGACCGACGCTCGTCGTGAGGGCCAATCCGGTTGGGCAGCCCGACGACAGTGAGCAGATCCGGCCATCCCGGCTTGCGTCCAGCTAGGGCATCGAGCGCGTGATTGAGTGAGGAAGGGGTAATCGCTTTATCCAGATGGGCCGGTACGCGATTATCCTTACGTTGCTTAGCAGCGAGAGCGCGCACGCGATACTTCTTGCGATCCTGCGGAAACGCCCAAGTGGAGACCGCGCCCAATTGTTGCTTCGAGTACCGCGCCACTCTTTCAAGGATCTCGATCGCAATCGGCGGGACGCTCAGCTTGATTTCGCGCTTGTTTTTCACCTCATCCGGTTTCCAGGTATAAACGCGCCAGCCGGCACGCTCCGGTGCGGGATCAGGAATCCAGCGATCGGAGCCCAAGGCGAGCATGTTTACCAGAGCAGAGCTCCGCTGAGGGATCATCCATGAAACCTGCAGGGCACCCAGGACCGCATCGTTGTTATTGCCCCCCAAAGGTCTGACAGCCTCCAGAAGCGCAATGAGCATCCCGATCTGCGCCGGGGTCAGATAACGCTTCGAGCGATCTTCCATTTCATATTCATGGGATAATGCCTCCCACCACGTCGCGGTCGGCTCGAGGCCGGTGAAGCGCCGCTTTTGCTTGAGTCCCCAGCGCAGGACCCGCTTTGCGAGATCGACGTATTTTGCCCCAGCCGAGGGACCTGAACCGCTGGCATCAATGCGGTCCCGAACCTCTTCAAGATCTTCGAGGCGGAGCTCCTTTACGTAGCGCTTCTTGAGTTCGGCGTTTTCCGGCCGATCTCGCAATCGGGTCTCGAGCTCGGTAATGGACGAAGGTGCAAGGCGCAATTTGGCTGCTTCATTTCGACCACCATCTTTCGAGCTTTTCGTTCGTCGCGCGTAATGATTGATCAGCGTCTCGAAAGTCCACAGTTCTCCCTTTAAGGCTTCAGCGCGGTCAACTGCGACAGCGACGGACTTTTCGTCGCCACCCATCAGCCTGGTTTCGATGACGGCGTCCGGATCGCGCCCGTTCTTGATCGCGAATATTGCCTCCGTGGCGATCTTCTTCACCTGGGCGAACGTGAAGTCTCCCACCGCACCAAGCCGCCGTTTTACGACCGTGGACTTTTGGCCTCGGACACGCGTGCGAGCCTGCACATAGTAAGCAACTTCTCCGCCCCTGACGCGGATGCTCAGGCCTCTGGGATTATCGATCGCAAACTGGCATTCAGCGTCCGCGTCGCGCTTCGTCCCGGCCTCGCTCAGCAAATCCTTCGTCAGCGCGTATCGCTTGTTCGCCATTTCCTGGGCCTTTTGGGGATACACGGGGATACATAAGTATGGAGACCGAAGGCCCGTTCCACAAGCGTCCAATCTTAGGCTCCTTAATAACCTATTAAACTGTCAACATATTTTGCGCTTTGGGCCCCTCCAGGCGATATCCTGTTTACAGGCAACCGGTTTTGTAAACCGAAGGTCGGGGGTTCAATCCCCTCAGCCGGCACCAGCGATTTAGCCGACATTGCAGCCTTACCGATCGGGGCTCCCTTTGTCCCTAATCAACGCTGCCAGCCGTCCACGGGTCTCGATTGTGTAAGGCTCCCCGGCCTTCCTCGGCATAACAATGACGCTGTCGACCAACTCGCGGAAAGCAGCGCCAATCTGATGGTCCACCTTGTCCCCGCTCCCCGAGATTTGCTCCAAGTTGGCTTTAAATCGCTCAAGTGCAGTGGGGTGCCCGCCGCGGCCAAGCAGGCGTTTGGGCCGATAGCAATTTCCTTGAAGCCGCAGCGAGAGTGGATTTCAGGTAGATAATGAAATCGATCTATTAGACATGGTCCTTATTGGGGCTATGCGCACGAAAAAGGCCCGGCGTGCGCTGCCCGGCGGAATCACAGAATGTGATTTGTAAAAGTGGATCAATTTGTCGCGCGGTAGAAATTCTGCAGACGTTCGTCCCGGTTCACGATTGTTGCCGGAAATTAAGTTCCTGCTCATCCCTCGTTCATGTGCAACTTCCTACCGTGCCATGCGTTCCAGCGCTCCACAGGAGGACACCATGAAACTCAAGTTCGCACTCGTTGGACTAATCGCGCTCAGCGGCGCCGCGTTCACCGCTAGTGCGGCATCGGCTATGCCGCTCGCCCCTCTCGGACAAACATCAAACGTTGAGAGCGTCGCATTGGTTTGTGGTCCGAACGGCTGTGTCCGCACGGCACCGGTCTATCGACGGTATGGCTACGGCGTCGGTCGCTATGGCTATGGCGTGCGTCGAGGTTACGGATACCACCGTGCGTATGGCTATCACCGGGGCTATCGCCGGTACTGATTGTTAACGGCGAGGCCGCCCCTTTTGAGGCGGCCTCTCTCTTACAGATTGAAATACAACATAGAGACTAAGACCGTCGAAAAGACGCCCAGTCCAACGATGGCAAGTTTCAAAACTAGGTCGGCTGCCAAGCGCACCTCCCTCAGTTGTAAATCAGCCAGAATCATACGCCTTACTTCGGCGGTTGCAATCCGCGCGAGTTAAGCCATCCGTCAATGTTGGCGCCGGCATCGAATTCGCGGGCCTTCTTCAAAAACACTTCACGCTCCGCGTCGTCTGCCGGGAATTGATCTGCCTTTTCTCTCGCTAGCCGCGCTTCCTTGATAAGCCGCTCGCCTAGCGTCCTGTCCTGTTTGAACCGGTGGCGCTTCATGAAAATCCTCCTTCATGATTCGCTGTACCGGAAATCTTTTCAGGTCCTCCAAGGTTCCAAGGGGCAACAATATTGCACGAGGGCGTTCGCTTGGCGGAACACCCTCGTTCGCAATTTGTACGCTAGGACCTATGGGCGACGCCCGAGGACGAACCGGCCCGCGGGCGCTCCTCCTCCGACCAAACACCAAAAGTCACAATCCCCGGTGTTTCCTGTCGGCTAAACTGACCAATCCCCTCAGCCGGCACCAGCTTTTGACGCGCGGCTCTCAGCTCGACGACTTTCGCGCGCTCCCGCCTTGAAGATGCTCGGCGCCGTCGATCTCGACCCACGCATGTTTCGACTGCTCGAAAACCGATTTGATCGGGGCCGGGTAGTTCGGGTCCGCAATCGTGCCGACGGCGACTCCGATCAGCGCGGGCAGATTGTCCGCCTTCCAATAGACGGTTGAGCCGCAATCGGTGCAGAAATGGAAGCGCACCTTGCCGCCGCTTGCGGCTGGCCGGACGTATTCCTTCGGCGCGCCCGAGATCGTGCGACCTCAACCGGATAAAAGGCACCGACGCCGAACGGCGCGCCGGTTCGGCGCTGGCAATCGACACAATGGCAGGCGACTACCAGGTTGGATGGACCCGGAAGCGAAAGCCTGACGGTCCCACAACTGCATCTGACATCAATCATCGAGCACCTCCGCTTCCTCACGTTTCGAACGCCCGGTGTTTTGTTCCAGCAGAGTCTGCATGGGCGATGGTGCTGGTTCTGTCCTGCCGCAAATCGCGCCGATGACGGCCCTCACTTCTTCTCCACCTCGAACGCCAGCAGTACGTTGCCGGCAACGCCGCTCCACTGGCCGTAGCCGGAATTGGTGTAGAGCATGCCGCCGGCGATGACCGGCCCCGGGCCGTCGATTGCGCCGCCATAAGCGGGGACGCCGTTGACGGCTTTGAAATCCTGCGCGGTGTCGAACTCCCACAAGAGCTTGCCGTCGGCGGTGGCGTAGGCGCGCAGGAAGCCGCTGACGCCGCCGGAGAACAGGACGCCCGGGATCAGGCTCACCGCCGCCGACAGCGCGGGACTGCATTGGGGGCGGTCACCGCAGGCGACCGGCGGCACTTCCATTGCAATCTTTCCACTGACGAGGTCGAGCCCGAACAGACCGCCGCCCTGGGTGGAATCGAGCCGCCGCGTGCCGTCGCGCGTAAAGCGCACATCGGAGTTCGCGACATAGATGCGGTCCTGGTCGGCGGCCGAGCCCCACTCGCTGCCGCCGAGCGGGCCGCCCTTCCCGATCCGCGTCTGCCACAGGATCTTGCCGCCGTCATCGGGATCGAGCGCGTGCACGACGCCGGATTTCTGCGCAATGACGAGCACGCGCCTGTCGTCGCGCAGGGTCACGAGAATTGGCGACTGGCCGAAATCGTGATCGGGTCCGTGATCCTCGGGACAATTGGTCTTGTCCGCGCCGTAGCACGCCACGACATAGGCGTCCTTCGGCGTCGCCTGCTGCTTCCAGAGCAGCTTTCCTGTCGCAAGATCGAAGGCGAGGATCGCGTCGCTGGTTGCGGACGGCGGATTTGAGTAGGAATTGCTGGTCGCGACATAGATCGCGCTGCGCTTCGGATCGATCGTCGGAGCCGACCAGACGGCGGCGCCGGACGGGCCGAATAGCTGCGTGCCCCTCGCATTCTTGCCGGTCGGATGCGGCACTTCGGGAATCGTATAGGCCTGCCAGACGGTCTTGCCAGTCGCGGCGTCCAGCGCCGCCACGCTGCCGCGGAAGGTGCAGCATTCGTAAGAGGCCTGCGAGCCGACGGCTTCCTCGAGCGAAGACACCGGCACGTAGAGCACGCCGGAATGCAGCGTCGGCGCGCCGGTGATGCGCGCAGCCGCATGCTCCTCGACCTTGGTTTTCCAGATCACCGTGCCGGTCAGCGCGTTCACGGCATAGGCGTTGGCGCGCAAATCGCCGAAGAAGATCGCGAACTGATCGGAGCCCGGAAGCTGTGCAAAGCTGATCGCGGCGCGCACGGCGGCATCGGCCGCGAATGTCCACAGCGTGCAGCCGCTTCGCGCGTCAAGCGCGTGCACCTTGCGGTCGGTGCCGCCGATGAACAGCAGGCCGCCCACGATGGTTGGCGGCGCAAAGGACACCGAGGCGCCGGGAAAGGCATAAGTCCATTTCAGCCGCAGGTGCGGCACCTGCTCCGCGGTCAGACCGGCCATGTCGGCCGGCTGGAAGCGACTATTGTTGACGTCAACGCCCCATCCGTTCCAGCGCGGGCCGTCCAGCGTTTGCGGGAAGCGGCCGGCCTGCTGCATGCAGCGTCCCTCCGCGTCGACCGCACTGGCACTGGTCGCGGACTTGCCGGTGACGAAGGCGGCAATTGCACGGCGCTCTCCGTCGCTGCGGTCCTTCGCCATCGCTGACATGCTGCCGGAGGTCAAAGTCTCCAGCACATGATCGAACGACATCGCCTGCATGGCGCTGCGGCCCGGCACGCGGTTTTGGACATCGCCGTCGTGACACTGTGCGCACTGTGTTGCGTAGAGCGCAGCGCCGTCCTGCTGCGCCAGTGCCGGCGCGGAGCACCAGATCAACAGAGCGGCTACGACAAAACTCGTCCTCATGGCGTGCTCCGGCATCGTCACCGCAATGCGAGATCGCTTCACACAACCACAAGTGTATCGCGACGGCCAACACTGAGGCAATGGACGTTCCGCTCGCGCCTGTCACACATCCGTGGCAATGCGGGCTCCATCCGGCAATTCATCCAGCCGCCACAGCCCGAGGCTCTTGTCGCGCCAGCCGCCACCGCCCTCCTCGCAACGCTCGCTGATCAGTTCGCGCGGCGCCGGCCAATCGAACGGCGCTTTCTCCATGTTCAGCGCCCGCCAGTCGCCGTCCTCGCAATCGCGATTGCCGTCCCATTCGGGAAACGTCGTGACCAGCAGGAAACGCGCGCCACTCGTCCGGAAGCGGTCGACGGCACGAACGATGTTGTCGAAGCTCAAATGCACCAGGCAGTCCCGGCACAGAACGACATCCGCGCGCGGCAATGCATCGCGCGTGATGTCGGCAACGAGAAATCGGCCGGACAGTTCGCCGCGAGCCGCGCGCCCGTTGTTGGCCGCGATCAGCGACGGCACGATGTCGATGCCGGTGTAGTCGAGATCGAGCTTCATGCGGCCGATCCAGCCGGCATCGCCGCAAGGCGCATCGAGCAGCGAGCGCACGCCGAGCCGTTGCAGCAATAAAGGAAGCGCCTCGCGGATCGCGGCGGTTGCGGCATCCTCCGAGCCGAGGCCTGACACCGAACTGGTCGCGCCCCACAGGTTCGTCTGCTCGAACCGCGCGACGAGGTCGAGGCCCGCGAAACTGTCGCGGTCGGCGGCGAACCGCTCATGGGCGAGCACAGGTGGACGATTGGCGATCATGGGACGGGATGTGACTTCCGGCGCAACCGCAGTATACAGGCAAAGCGAGCGGTCCGAAATGGTCCGTAAGCGAGCCTGCTTAGGTCATCCGTCGCGTCTGGGCCCCATGCGCTCCACCACAGCCAAAGAGAAGGCCAGAATCGCCGCCGGCGCGGCGACGGCCGTCATCATGACGGCTGTGCTGTTCGTCATCGCGTTCGGTTTTCTGCTGGCGCGATAGCGCGCGCGGCGACCAAAGCCGCCGCGCAGACTTACGCGGCGCGCACGGTCCGCAAGAACTTCCCGACTTCGTCCTTCAGCCGGTTGCTGTCGGTCGCCAGCAACTTGGCGGTGGAAAGCACCTGCGAGGAGGCGAGCCGGTCTCGACCGCGCCGCGCTGCACGTCGGTGATGTTGGTTGAGACCTGCTGGGTGCCGTGCGCGGCCTGCTGCACGTTGCGCGAAATCTCCTGGGTCGCGGCGCCCTGCTCCTCGACGGCCGCGGCGATGGTCGACGACACCTCGGAGAGCCGCTCGATCGTCGCGGAGATGTCGCGGATCGCGTTGACGGATTCCTGGGTCGCGGTCTGGATGCCGGAAATCTGCTGGCTGATCTCGCCGGTCGCTTTCGCGGTCTGCTCGGCCAGCGTCTTCACCTCGGCGGCGACGACCGCGAAGCCGCGGCCGGCCTCGCCGGCACGTGCCGCCTCGATCGTGGCGTTCAGCGCCAGAAGGTTGGTCTGGCCGGCGATGGTGTTGATCAGCTCGACGACGTCGCCGATGCGCGTCGCCGCAACCGAGAGTGCGCTGACGCGCTCCGTCGTGGTGCGGGCCTGGGTGACGGACTTCAGCACCGGATCGCAGCCGGCGAACACGGCCTTCAACTGGTCGCCGATGCTCCTGATCTGGCCCGCGCGCGCCGGATCGTCCTGCTCCGCCGCCTCCAGGAATTGAGGGGTTTCATCGCGGTTCTGGATCGCGGTCTTGAGGCGATTGGCATTGCCCGCCTCCGTAGCCTCAGTGAAAACCGCGTAGAGCGCGGCATGATAGGTCTCGGCGCGCCGCTGGGCCCCCGTCAGGTTGAGCGCGGAAGATTGCGCAGCGGAGAGTTCGGCGAAGCCGTCGACGGTCGCCGAAAGTTCGCGCGTCCCGAACGCGGCGACGGCGGCAAGCACGCTGCCCATCACGGCCACGATCAGCGCGACCTTCCATGTCCCGCGGTTCCAATGCCCGACGCTAGGGATTAAGCGTTGGCAGAAAATTGGGACGGCTGCGATGATCCCGACAGGGCCGGCGCGGAACCGGTTGCTCGCCTCAGCCGTTGTCGGCCCATGCGGATCCGAGAAGAAAACCGAAACATGTTTCTGCTGTCGATAGTCACGCTGTGCTGTGGCGTCGTGGCTGGCACAGTTGCGCTGTTCGAGCTGACACTGGGGCCCGCTCCGGCGCAGCAGATGGCCGAAAGGGCTGCTACCGACGTAACCGCGCCGACACCCGTTCGGGTGGTCGGGGCGCCGTTCGAGCCCAACGTCAATCCGCGGGAGCGATAGCGCTCACCCCGGCGAGACCTCCGTGCCCTCCTCGGGCCGGCTTTGGGCCCGCGCCAATTCTTCCACGAACGCGATCACCTCCGCCCGCTTGTCGGGCGGCAGCGACAGGAACGCGCGAACGAGCCTCAGGCCGTCCGCTTCGTCCGAATGGTCCGTTTTGGCATCCATTCCCCACTGTCAGGCGGGCGGGAAAAATATGCAATCCCCAACAAACACCTTCTTGATTCGGCTGGCCAGCTTTGCTGAAATAGCCCCAACAAAGGTGCACCATGAAGTGGATCAGGGAACGCGACGCGCTGATCGCGCAGACAATGGCCTTCGTCCAATCGGTAACCGGCAAAACGGATGACCTCCATCCGCCGGAGATCCCGATGGCGGCAGCGGCCGCGTCGGTGGAGATCATCCCCCTCGAGACCGTCGTCGAGATCGAACCGCTTCGGCCCGCTCCGCCGGCGCAGCCCTCGCCTGTCTTGACGCCGCGGGCGGCGCGCTACGAGGTCCGAGCCGAGATGCAGACCCGCATCGCCAATTTCCGCAAGCATCAGGAGCGGTTCGAGCGCGAGCGCGAGGAATATTGCACGGCCACCCTGACCAAACTGCGCGCCGCCATCCGCGACGTCTCTCCCCGTCCAGCGGCTGAAAAGTAAAGCCGGGCCTCTGTCGCGGGCCTACAGCCAAGACCACACCAGCCAGAGATTGGCCGCACAGGCGCCGAACAGCGCCAGCGTCAGGGGCAGCAGCATGTGCCCGCAGGAGGTTTTCGGGTCGCTCGTCATGGCCGAAAACATCCGCTGATTCCGCCAAACGAGTCCCAAGGATTCTTTTTTTCGGGATTCAGGACTCGTTAAGGACTCAGGGCCCGGCGCCGCACATCACGGCCATGTGATCAACCGGCCGACGGGAACCCCTCCCCCGCAAAATCGTTATCGCGGTTTCCGGGAGCGGGAAGAATGCCTTACGCCCTGTTCTGCAACGATGCCCAGATCAGCAAGGCCTACCCTGATGAGTCCGATATCTGGAAGCTCGCGCAGCGGAGTGGCCTCGTCGTGGATGTCAGTGCCGACGACGATCGCCTTGGCCCGCGCCGGGTGCTCGACAACGATTACGAGATCAAGCCCTGCCAGGCCGCACAGGGTGAGGACCCCGCCAGGAACAAGGCCGAGGCCGATCGCCAGTCCAGGTTGGAGCTCGAGCTGAATTCGTAGAATCCGACTGGACGCCTGAGAAAGTCAGAGCTCGGAAAAGTCTCAGGGCGTCGCGGTTGCCAGCGAGGCCTGCTCGCCCGCCAAGGCCACGCAGGCCTTCCGGCGATGTAGCCCACGGATCGCGCCGGTGACCTTCAGCACCTTGCCGGAGGAGCACGAGGCGTCCTTGACGAAGGCCACCTCATAGGGTGCCAGCATCAGAGGCTCGAATTTGAGGATTGTTTGGGCAGCGCACGGCAAACTGACGAAGCACGAGAGCACCACTGCCGACACCAAGATACGCATGTCCGTCGTCCCACCAACCCGGTAATTGTCATATAATGCGTTCCGGCGCGTGAGTTCCGTAAGCGGCAAAAATTATTTTTGCTTTACCCGAGCTCCATGACGCGCGTGAGAAGGCGCGCGCTGGAATGTTCGCCTGCAAATGACGCGCCAGATGGTTGATGCAATGCAAACAAAAGGCTGGCCCACGAGGGCCCGGCAGACGAAAGGCCGGCGGGAGCCGGCCTTTGTCAGATCGTGGTCGTTGGTGGCGCGTCAGTAGCGCGAGGCTGCCGGACCGCCCCAACCGAAGCGGTAGTTCACGCCGACCTTGACGGTATGCTCGTCGTCCCGGCCCCGGACGCCGATGATGTCGGGCGGACCGGAGGTGGAGGTGAAGGTCGTGCTGCCAAAGTTGTAGTACTGGTACTCGGCCTTGGCCGACCAGTTCGGCGCGAACATGTATTCGAGGCCGGCGCCGACGGTATAACCGTCCTTGCTGTTGCCTGTGGTGGTGAATGTCTGGGGCACGCCGGCGACGTTGACGCCGAGACCGCCATTGCGCCAGGCGTAACCGCCCTTGGCATAGAGCAGCGCCGGACCCCAGGTGTAGCCGATGCGGCCAGTCACCGAACCGATCTGGTCGGTATTGGACGTCACCTGCGAGCCCAGCGGGAACGTGACACCGTTATTGTTGGTCGGCAGCCAGGAATACTGGGCCTCGATACCCACGACCCAGTTGGGCGCGAACTGGTAGTCGAAGCCGCCCTGCACGCCGCCCAGGAAGCGCGCGTCGCTCGACTGGAAGCTGCTGTCGCCGGCAAAGGCGCCCCCGACATGGCCGCCGATGTAGAAACCGGTCCAGTTGTAGATCACCTGCGGCGGCGTATAGGCCGGAGCCTTGGTGTAGGTGCGCGCCTGCATATCCGCTGCTGCGGCCGGCGCGGCCAGCGCAAGCAGAGCGACTGCGCCCAGCAAAATCGTTTTCATGATCATCCCCGTTCTTTCATTAACGACACTCAGGAAACAACGTGGCGTGAATTGGGTTGCTTCGCGGCGATGCCGGAACGTTGATCGTTCGCAACTGTGACAGAGCGGCAACAACGCGACTTTGTTCCATCACGTAGCCTTGTACCGGCTGTCTTCCCAGCCTGCGCAAAGATCTGCGTAACAATTTGTCGCAAGGCGAAACCACCCCGTTCAAAGCTCGCCGAAATGTGATCCGGCAGCTCCGGCGGCCCCTGTCCTACCATCAGCCGATGAAGGCGGGCTTTGCGCTACCGCGTCATCTTTTCCAGTTCCGGAAAGGGTACGTAAACCGCGCCCGCGCACAGCTCGCTGGCGCGATCAGCGACGCGGTCCCCCCGGCCGTTGACGAAAATGACGGCGCGTTCCCGCATGGCCTTGTAGGTGCCGT
The DNA here is from genome assembly GCF_040547985.1 of Bradyrhizobium sp. LB14.3. NCBI lineage: Bacteria > Pseudomonadati > Pseudomonadota > Alphaproteobacteria > Hyphomicrobiales > Nitrobacteraceae > Bradyrhizobium > Bradyrhizobium sp. LB14.3. The sequence goes on along the minus strand of NZ_JBEPQT010000003.1, from coordinate 273,929 downwards.
CGGTTTCGCGTGGGGTGAAGTGCAGGCAGCTGACATAGAACTGGCGGCCGCCGACCTCGCGCTGCAACGGCTCGGCCATGCTGGCGTCGCGCACGCCCACCGGGTTGTTCAGATAGCTGCGCATCAAGGCCAGCGTATCGCTGCGGAAATTGTCGGGAAACGGCTGCGGCCCGCCGGCCTGGGTCCCGTCCATCAGGGTTGGACGGTCACCGTCGCTGCCGAAACATGCCGCCAGCGCCAACGGCAATGCCAGGATCAATGCCAGGCGTACCGCTCGTTTCGCCAATTGCCCCACCGCTTACGCTCTCCGTTCAATCAGACCAGAAGCTGTTCTAGCCTCAAGATTGCGCGAAGGGAATTCGGTCCTGCTCGCACGTCCTGCCGCCACAAGCCTTGCCGCCACAAGCCTTGCCGCCAAGAGCCTTGCCGATAGCGCACCGGCCCGCCGCCGACGGCTGCGCTTTCGCGCAGGCGCCAAATCGACGGGCCGGCCTGAATTCCTCACGCGGCGACTGGGCAATGCTACGACGTCGCCGCGCCGGATCAGTCGTTAGCTGCGCTTGTCCATTGTCGCCGGCTTGGTCACGTCCGGCTGCGTCTTCAGAGACTTCTTCGCCGCCAGATGCTTGTGATGGTGGCGATGCGTGCGCACGGTCTTGTGCTGGTCCGGCGTGACCGCGGCGTTGGCGTTCATCGCCTTCGACTTGGTATCCACCTTGGCGCCCGCCTTGATGTCGGAGACCTTGGCGTCCGCCTTGAGGCCGGCGTCGGGTTTCGCGGCGGTGGTCGACACCTTGGTCTGGCTCTGGTCCGCCTTGATCACCGGCGTGGTCGTGGTGGTCTTTCCGGCTTCGGTGGCGAAGGCCGGAGCTGCAATCACGGAAGCTGCGAGCAAGGCTGCGGAAATGGTCTTCAACATGGTTAGTCTCCTCTTGGAAGGATCTTGAGGCGGCACCCTCTCGCCTACCCTTCGATCATAGGTGAGAGCCTAGGCGGCGGGCGCTGAACCCAGTCTGAAGCCCTTTGCAGGTTTCCGTTCATCTCGATGACACGTTTGTCATCTGCGGCAGGGCGAATAGACCGGGGCGGCGGGGAATGTTTTTGCGCGCCGGGTGTTCCGGTCTCTGGGCAATCGTGTAGGATCGCCACGCTTCATACGGGAGAACTTAGATGCGCAAACTCTCAACGCTTCTTGTGCCAGGACTTGTCGCCATGACGTTGGCGGCCGGGCCGGCTCTGACCAGCGCCTATGCCGCAGGCAGCGACGAACCCTCGTCGCCGCCGAAGTCGGACACCTCGACCAAGAAGGGCAAGAAGAAGAGCTCCTCCGTCAGCGATCCGAAATTCCTTGCCGCGTACCGTACCGCTTACACCACGATCTACGACAATCACGACTACACGGGTGCGATCGGCCAGCTGAAGTCGCTCAAGCGCGACGACGTCGCCGACGTCGCCAATTTGATCGGCTATTCCTATCGCAAGATCGGCGACTACCAATCGTCGAAGATCTATTACGAGCTGGCGCTGAAGGACGATCCGAACCACGTCCGCACCTGGCAGTATTACGGCCTCTGGCAGCTCGAGCAGGGCAACCGGGAGCAGGCGCAGTATCACTTGAACAAGATCGCCTCGCTCGCCGGCACCGACAGCTCCGAGTATCGCTCGCTTGCCACGGCGCTCGACAAGCCGACCGGCGCGACCCTCGTTTACTAAAGACGCCGCATCTTCGAATGAAGCAAATGGGCACAACCGCAGGGTTGTGCCCATTCTGCGTTCTCGGATAGCCTTCCGCACCAATCCTCCCCTCGCAAATTGGTGCGCAATGGACAAGTGGCTGCGATCCGCGATCGACTACATCGGCTCCTGGATCGAATTCCAACAAACGACGTTTCAACAGCCCGGCGTTATGGTCGCATTCGTCCATCGCGGCGAGGTGGTCGCCGAGCACGCGTTCGGCCTCGCCAATCTCGACACCGGCGAGAAGCTCACCCCGCGCCACCGCTTTCGCATCGCCTCCCACTCCAAGAGTTTTACCTCGGCCGGCATCATGAAGCTGCGCGAGCAGCACAAGCTCCGGCTTGACGATCCCATCGGACAATATGTCGTCGGCCTGCATCCGCGCGTCGCCGAAACAACAATTGCGCAAGTGCTCTCGCACAGCGCGGGACTGACGCGCGACGGCGCCGATTCCAGCCAGTTCATCGACAACCGTCCCTATCTCAACGCCAAGGAGCTGGCGGCGGAATTGAAGCTGCCGACCGCGATCGAACCGGGCACGCGCTTCAAATATTCCAACCACGGCTTTGGCCTGATCGGTCTCCTCATCGAGGCCGTGACGAAGGAGCCCTACCCGGTCTGGATCAAGCGCGAGATCATCGAAGCCACAGGTCTGCGCGAGACCGAGCCGGACGCGCCGCTTCCCAAGAGCGCGGCATTCGCGCGCGGTCACACCCGCAAGCTGCCGTACGGAGAGCGATGTGTAATCCCCGGCGACAATCCCGCGCACGCCATGGCATCGGCCGCCGGCTTCGTCGCGACCGCCGCCGATACGGCGCGGTTTTTCGCGCAGCTCGCGCCCAATGCGAAAAAGAGCGTGCTATCGGTCGCGAGCCGCCGCGAGATGACGCGAAACCATTGGCGCGTGCCGCAGAGCTTCGAAGGTTACTACGGCCTCGGCGTCAACGCCGGCAAGACCGACGGCTGGGATTGGTTCGGCCATGGCGGCGGCTTTCAGGGCTACATCTCGCGGACCTGCTCCATCCCCGCTTGCGAGCTCGCGATCAGCATCCTCAGCAACTCCATCGACGGCGCGGCGCCGTTCTGGATGGACGGCGCGATGCAGATCCTGCACGTGTTTAAAACGCGCGGCGCACCCGACCGGCGCGTGCGAGACTGGACCGGGCGCTGGTGGACGATCTGGGGCGCGAGCGACCTCGTGCCTGCAGGCAACCGCGTGCTGGTCGCCAATCCCCAGTTCAACAACCCGTTCATGGACGCTGCCGAGATCGAGGTCACCGGCCGAGACACCGGCAAGCTTGCCTGGGCCGCCGGCTATTCCAGCCACGGCGAGCCCGTGCGGCGCATCCGCGACAAGCGCGGCAAGGTCAGCGACGTCTGGATCGCGGGCGCCAACATCAAGCCGGCCAAGGTCGTGGCGCGTGAGATCGCGCGGAGATACAAGCCGCGCAAGCGACGGCCTACTCCCGAATGAGAGTCTCGACCTCGCTCCGCAACGCCTGCCGCGAGCCGTCGCGCGAATAGAACATGTGGCCGCCAGGATAGACGATGAATTTCACCCGCTGTGTCGCGAAGGCCGGCAACTGGTCGAGCACCCGCTTCGATCCGAAATAGGGCGTGGCGAGATCGAAAAGGCCGTGCGCGACCAGCACGTTCAGCTTGGCATCCGTGGCAAGGATCTGGCGCAGCTCGGACACCGACTGCGGCGGGTTGATGCCGCGGCCGAAATCCCATTTGCCCTCGACGGCGCCGTTCAGGACCTCGTAGGAGCCGTCCGGCCGCCAGTTGAGTTTTCGCGTCAGGACGTCGACCGCGGCACTCGTCAGCGGCGCCTGCAGCGCATCGCCTGAGGGGTCGCCGAACCGAGAACTGCTCGAATCCGGGTAGGGATCGAAGCCGCGCACCGAGCCATCGTAGCGGCCCGTCACCTTGCCACCTTTGCGATCGAACTCGCGGCGGAATTCCCCGACATCGAAGCGGCCGGCGAGCCGGCGGCTGACCGCCTGGTCGATACCGGTGAGCTCGGCGACCTTGTCGGCAAGACGGTTGGTGGCCTCCTTATCCACCTCGCCCTTGACGAGATCGGCCAGAAAGTCGCCGCGCGCGTAAGCCTCGACGTCGGCGAGATCGGCGCGCTTGACCGCCCCTTTGGCTTCGCGCGCCACAGCGACATAGCTCGGCAGCGTCGCGACATATTGCAGGAGGCTGGTGCCGGTGAACTCGCGGAAGTCCAGGAGCGGCGACACCAGGATCAATCCCCTGACGCCGACCCCATGCTGGAGCTGCAACTGGCGCACCACCTTCGGCCCGCGAATGCCGCCATAGCTCTCGCCCGCGACGTATTTCGGCGAAGTCAGCCGATCGTGCTTCTCCAGCCAGCGGCGGATCACAAGCGCGATCGCATTGACGTCGCCATCAACGGAGTAGAACGATTTGCGCGCATCCTCGCCGCTAGCGATGAAGCGGCTGTAGCCGGTGCTGACGGGATCGATGAAGACGAGATCGGTGAAATCGAGCCAGGTCTCCGCATTCGGCTTCACCTCGGGCGAGGCGGACGGCGACAGCGCTTCGCCATCGAGCGGTAGCCGCCACGGCCCGGCCGCGCCGAACTGGAGCCATGCCGAGGACGCACCGGGGCCGCCGTTGAACAGGAACATTACGGGGCGCGTCGCACGGTCGGCGTCGTCAAGCTCATAGGATGTATAGGCAATGTCGGCCAGCGGCTCGCCCTTGCCGTCGAACACGCGGATCGAACCAGCGGTCGCGGCGAAGTTGAGGGTACGGCCGGGAAGATCGAGCGTCTGCTTCGTGGTCGAATCCGAGGGGAGACGGTGCGGCTCGGCGGATGACGATGAATTCTGAGACGGGCTTTGTGCGGCGCCGCCACGTCCGCCCTTTTGTCCGGCTGGCGCCGCGGTCTCGGCGCGCGGTTGCGGCGGATCGTCCGCGCGCGCAAATCCCGCGAGCGCGAAAGCCGACACCGCCAGTACCAGGGTCGCGCGGCGGAGCGCCGGCATATTCGTCGCCATGATCGTTCTCCCTGCCCGGCTGCGAGCACCGGTGCGGACCGCAAGGGTAGCGCGGAATTGCGACGGTTTGGGGGATCATGGGTCCAGCGGTGCCTGGAGAGCCCGGTTGGGCGCAAATCGGCCCGATTTTGCCCTCAGATCGGGATGGGCAGTTGGCGGTCTCCTTTGAAAGGCGGTCATCCTCGACAATCGAGGCCCAGGTCGTATAGACGAGCCCGGCGGAACTTTCTCCAGCGGCCCTGCCCCGGAAGCCATGACCAAGCCAGCGCGATACGACCGGATCGCCTTCGTCGCCAGCCCGAGCAGCGAGGCGCAAGCGGCCTTCGGCCAGCTGACGGGGGATTATGGCAATTGCACCGTCGAGGAGGCGGACGTCGTGGTCGCACTTGGCGGCGACGGGCTCATGCTCCAGACGCTGCATCGGAACATGCGCTCGGGCAAACCGATCTACGGCATGCACCGCGGCACCGTCGGCTTCCTGATGAACGAGTACTCGACGGTCGATCTTCGGGCCCGTCTCGACGCGGCGAAGGAATCCGAGATCAACCCGCTCCTGATGCGCGCGACCGACGCCAACGACCGCGTCCACCTGCATCACGCCATCAACGAGGTCGCCCTGTTCCGGCAGACCTACCAGGCCGCGCGCCTGCGGATCCTGATCGACGAGCGTGAACGCATGACCGAGCTGATCGCCGACGGCATTATGGTGGCAACACCGGCCGGCTCGACCGCCTACAATCTGTCCGCCCAGGGACCGATCCTGCCGATCAACGCTGCACTGCTGGCGCTGACGCCGATCAGCGCCTTCCGCCCGCGCCGCTGGCGCGGCGCGCTGCTGCCGAACACGGCTTATGTCGTGATCGAGGTGCTGGAGGGCGACAAGCGCCCCGTGGCGGCGGTCGCCGACCATGACGAGGTCCGCGACGTCCGCCGCGTCGAGGTGCTGTCCGACAGGACCATCTCGATGCGCATGCTGTTTGACCCCGGTCACAGCCTGGAAGAGCGCATTCTGCGCGAGCAGTTCGGCTCCTGAGCGCCTCGTCAGACTGCCGATCGCAACCCTTCGTTAACCGTCGGCGCGATATGGTTAACGAAAGTTGACCGCTTCGGCCCGGGCTCCATGTTTCGCATCGATTTCAACAAGCTGCGTTTCCTCATCTGCGACGACAATCCGCACATGCGCCGCATCCTGCGGACGCTGCTGCATTCCTTCGGCGCGCGCGAGGTCTACGAAGCCGAAGACGGCGCAACCGCGCTGGAAATGTACAGCCATTACGTGCCCGACATCGTCATCGCCGACTGGGCCATGCCGATCTTCGACGGGCTCGAGCTGGCGCAGATGATCCGGCAGCCGGAATCCAAGGGCAATCCCTACGCGCCGATCATCATGCTGACCGGCCATTCCGAGAAACGCCGCGTCACCGTGGCGCGCGATGCCGGCGTCACCGAATTCCTGGCCAAGCCGATCTCGGCGAAGGGGCTCTACCAGCGCATCCTCAACGTGGTCGCCAGTCCCCGCCCCTTCATCAAGACCAAGACCTATTTCGGCCCGGACCGGCGCCGCAACACCATCTCCGCTTATATGGGTCCCGAGCGCCGCGTCGGCGAAAAGCACGAGGTGCTGCAGCAGCCCTCGCTGCTCGACAAGGCCCGCTCCTCTATCTAGCGCAACGTCTCTCACGGTCGAGGCCGATATCATGGCGAAGAACAGCGCAAGGGACATCAAGGTCACGGCCTTCGCCACGCATCAAATCATCACGCAGCCCAACCCGCTGCGTACGGTCCTGCGCCGTGTCGAAGAGAAGGACATGGACGATCCGGTCGGCCGGGCCGAACAGGCGCTCGCGGGCCTCGCCAGCGAGTTCAAGGACTGGATGGTGACCGAGATCAACCGGCTGTCGGCCGCCTACGTCGCCATCCGGCACGACGGCTTCACCAAGGACAGGCGCGACGAGCTCTTTCGCGCCGCGCACGACGTCAAGGGCGATGCCGCGACCTTCGGCTATCCGGCGGCGGCGGGAATTGCCGAGAGCCTGTGCCGCGTCATCGAGCATGCGCCAGATCTCGAAAAGGTGCCGGCCGAGCTGTTCACGCACCACATCAACGCCATCCTCGCCATCGTGCACGAGAACACCAAGCTCGACCACATCAGCGTCTCCGCCGAGCTCAGCCGGCGCCTGCGCAAGGTCGCCGACGACTATCTCGCCCAGGTCAACCGCGACCGCCCCGAGCATCTCGAGGTAATCCTGGCGCCGAGCATCGCGCCGGCGGAGTAGCGGCTCACCTCTTTCCTCGTCATTGCGTTTGCGGGTCTCGTTACGCCGCGATCAGCTCGTCGTACACCGGATCGACCGCCTCGTCCGCGACCAGCTCGTCGCAGAACAGCCTTGCCTCTTCGCGCGCGGATTCGGTGGCGAAGCGGCGCAGCAGGACCATCAGCGGCTCGGTGGCGCCGCGGTCGGTCTCGCAATGGGTGAGCACGCGCTCGACCATGCGCCGGCGCAGCCGCGCCGCATTGTCGTCGCTGTCGACAAAGCCTTGCTCGTGGCAGGCATCGAGCGCGACCTGGAATGCGGCAAACGTCGCCTCGGGAAGCCCGGCGCGGCGGAGCAACGCGTGCAGGCTGTTGCCACCACGATCGTGCAGCAGTGCGGTCACGCGCGCCAGCGGCAGATCGGCGAGTTCAGCCAGCGCCGCGTCGAACAAGTCGAGATTGCTCGACAGCAGCGCGCGCAGAACAAGACCCGCGGTGAGCTGGCCCGTGATGCGCAGGTGCCGGACAAGACCCTGCATGTCCTCGCCGCGCGAGCGCGCCGCGATGTTCATGGTGGAGCGGTCACGCGCCTCGGTCGCGATGCGCTCGGCGCGGTCGGCACTGAGCCAGTTCCGGGCCACGACGAATTGCGCCAGCGTCTCGGAGAGTTTCGCCACCAGCGCGGCGCGCGTGGCGGACGGCAGATCCTCCAGCACCAGCATCGCCTCGCGGATCGCGGCGAGATGGCCATGACGTTCGACGATGCGATCCCAGGAGAACGGCGCAAGCTCGGCATGAGGATTTTCGATCAGCTCGAGCGCTGCCGCCGCGCAGCCGACTTCGGCAATGGCGGCGCAGACCGATACCGGCAGCGCGATGCGGCGGGCGACCGCGCACTGCACTTCGTCGTTGCCGGTCGCGACGATGTCGACGAGATCGGCGTCGATCAGCAACGGAGAATGTTCGAGCACCGGCAGCGCGACGGTCGGCTGGTCCGCCGACAGCGCCCGCACGATTGCAGCCGGCGCCTCGGTGCTGCGTGCAAACGCCTCGGCCATCGCCTGCCGCACCAGCGGCGAGGGATCGTCGAGCAGCATCAGAAGCGCGCCTTCGGCGGCAACCCGGTCGTCACGGGAAAGGTCTGAGATCAGCCAGGCCCGGGCCAACGCCCGTGTCGCCTCGGCCCGCTCGCCGGCGGGCGCCGTCCTGATCCAATTGATGAACTGCCGAACGATCATGTTGCTTCCGGCTTAACGCAACGAAGACGAAGCGGTGACGGCTTGTCACCTGCAACACAAAATAAACCACGACGCTTAACAAAGCGTTCACCATAACCGTTTGGTTTTATTGACGTTTTGTTAATGGAACCGAAGCGCTTCGACAGCCGTCTGTGCGGCATGGGTCCCGGCTCTGCGGCGCATCGCTTACGCGTTGCGCCTTGTGCGGGACACGAGTGCAGATATTAGCTCGAGAACGTGCCGCTGCGATCGCTGAAGAGATCAAGCGGCTGCGGCGGCCGAACGTCGGGCGTTGCCGATGCGCCCGAGGTCGCGGGTGCGACCGAATTGAGCGAGGCATTGTTGCCCCACAATTTCTGCACGGTCGTCGAGACCGGCTGCGTTGCATCGCCGGGCTGATAGAGCGATCGAAACACTGGCGTGCTCGGCGCATTGTCCGCGACCGTCGTTGGCGCCATGGCGCTCGCCGGCGTCATCGCGCGTGTGTTTGGAAAGGTCTGGAGATAGGCGGCGTTGTCGATCACCGGCGCGACGGGCTGCACGCCGTTGGCGCTTGCGACCTGCGTGGTCGACGGCGTGTCGCCATACGCCGCCATCGCGCTGCGGGTCGATTTCGAATTTGCAGCGCCGGCATAGCGTGCATCCAGCACCGAATAGACCTCGGAGACGCTGCGGGCGCGGCCGTCCTTGGCGTAGAAGATCGAGCGGTTGGCGGATGCCGCATTGGGAAACAACCGCGCGCCAACGGCTTGCGGATTGTCCTCGGCATTGGCGATCAGCTTTGCGGCGCCGCCGACGCCCATGAAATGGGCCATGTAGAGTTCGCTGTCGCTCGGCCTGCGGCCAAGCAGTCCAGTAAGCTTGAAGCTGTTCGACTGCGTCAGCGCAGCCGCCATGCTGGATGCGGCCTCCGGATCGTCGCGCAGCTTCATGATCGATCGCTTCATCGCGGGATCATCGACGGTGTAGGTGCCCGACGAGGTCCTGGTGATGGCGTCGGAATAATTGCCATAGCCGAGCTGGGCGCCCGCCTCCTTCACCGTGCCGAGCCAGGTCTGGTCGATGAACTGGTAGAGCCCATGCGCCGACGATGTGGTGGCACCGGCGCTCGGATCGAAATCCGATTCCATCTTGGCGGTGGTCAGCATGTATTGGAAGCTGACGCCCGCGACGTTCGAGGCCTGCTTGATCGCACCGGCGACGCGTGCCCGCGACGGATCGAGAACCGCGGTCTGCGAGCCACTGGAATTGTCGACCGACATGATGAAGGGCCCGCCCCGCGCGGCGTTGAGCGGCGCCGGCAATTCGGCGCCCTGTCGTCTCACCGTGGGACAGGTATGGTTAATGCGGGGTTAATTCGGCCGCCAGCCCCGCCTCCGCATGACGGTAGGACTATTTCTTGTAGACCGCGTCCGGATCGAACAGCCGCTCCGCATCGACGAAGACGAGCTTGGCGCCGCCGTCTTCGGCCTCGACCTTGCGATAGAAACAGGAGCGTCGGCCGGTGTGACACGCCGCGCCGATCTGCTCGACACGGATCCAGACCGCGTCCTGGTCGCAATCGGTACGCATCTCGACCACGCGCTGGGTCTGACCCGACGTCTCACCTTTTCGCCACAAGGCATTGCGCGAGCGGCTGAAGTACCAGGCTTCGCCGGTCGCGATGGTCTTGCGCAACGCTTCGAGGTTCATGTGCGCGACCATCAGCACGTCGCCGGTCGCGACGTCGGTCGCGACGACGGTCACGAGGCCAGCAGCGTCGAACAGGGGCTGGAAGGACAGCCCTTCCTCGGTCTCATGGGAGTGAGCGGACACAACGCCCTCGCCGGTCAATTTCGCAAGGTCAGCGCGTGCCTCGCACCAGGGACAGGAAACGAGCCTGCTCCGCCGGATTGTCGCGGAACATGCCGGTGAAGCGGCTGGTGAAGGTGGAGGCGCCATGCTTGGCGACGCCGCGCACCGACATGCAGGTATGCTCAGCCTCGATCAGCACGGCAACGCCGCGCGGCTTGAGGACCTCGTCGATCGCCGCAGCGATCTGCGCGGTCATGTGCTCCTGGGTCTGGAGCCGGCGGGCGAAGATGTCGGTAAGGCGCGCAAGCTTCGACAGGCCAACCACGCGTTCCACCGGCGTGTAGGCGATGTGCGCCTTGCCGTAGAACGGCATCATGTGGTGCTCGCACTGCGAGGTGAACTCGATGTCGCGCACCAGCACGAAATCGTCATACCCGGCGGTCTCGCCGAAGGTCCGATCGAGCACCTCGGCCGGGCACTGGTGGTAGCCCTGGTAGAGCTCGTCGAAAGCCTCGACCACGCGGCGCGGCGTGTCGAGCAGGCCCTCGCGGTTGGTGTTCTCGCCAATATAAGCGAGCAGCGTCTTCACCGCCTGCTCGGCCTCGGCGCGCGCCGGGCGCGGCTGGTCGGCGCGGACGGCAGCCGCGAGGAATTCGGAAGGATCAAGCTCTGCCGGGCGGCTCTCGGGCTGCCGATCGGAGGGCTTGCTGGGGCGGATGGATTTGATTGTAGCGTCCATGTCTACTCCGTTCGACGGCCTTGCGGCCGGAGTGTCACCGGCAGACGGGGCGGCGAAGCCGCCGGACGCCTGTAGAGAACAGCTTTGACGAAAAAGGTCCTTGGGTCATCACGCTGGCAGCGCAGATCTGAAAGACCGCCAGCGCACCGCTGGGCTGTTTTTCCGCCAGTTCCAGCACTATATAGGACCATGGACGCCGCCCGCCAAGGCCGATCGGGTGAGGAAGTGCTGGACTCCATCACATGCTGAACGACATCTATAACAAGCGGATCATCGAACTAGCCGGGAATATTCCGCGACTCGGGCGGTTGTCGGATCCCGATGCCACCGCGACCGCCCACTCCAAGCTGTGCGGCTCGACCGTGAAAATCGACCTCAAGATGGAGGGCGACAAGGTCACCGACTTCGCCCATGACGTGAAGGCCTGCGCGCTGGGCCAGGCCTCTTCATCCATCATGGCAAGTCAGATCGTCGGATCGACTGCGAGCGAACTCCGTGAGTTACGCGAAACTGTTCGCAAGATGCTGAAGGAGAACGGCGCGCCTCCTGAAGGCAAATGGGAAGAGATCAAATTCCTTGAGCCGGTCCGCGACTACAAGGCGCGCCACGCCTCGACGCTCCTGACCTTCGATGCGGTGGTCGATGCCATCGGTCAGGTCGAGGCCAAGGCCAAGCAGCCGGCTCCAGTGCAAGGCTGACTCCGGGCTCGTAGCCAGAGACCCCGGAAACGAAATCGGACATTCGAGGCTACTTCTGCGACGCCGTGCCCGGCTTGGCTACGCCGCCCGTCGGCACCAGGGCTTCCGCCGTCTTGGTCGACTTGGCAGGCTGCTCCGATTCCGCGCCGAACCTCGCCTGCGTCTTCGGTGCAAGCTCCGCCATTGCCGGCGCTGAGATGTCCACATGCGGCAGCACGTCGGCCACGAGATCAGTGGTCACAAGATTGGTGAGCTTGAGCTCGCCTGCGTCGAGCTCGTGTAAATCTTCCCACGGCGGGACGCTGAGCGCGAGCGACAGCAGATCGCCGGCACCGCCCATGTCGAATGTGTATTTGGCGAGCCGACCGATGTCGCGCTCCACGATCATCAGGTCCTGCGCGCTGTAGCTCGCCGCCCTGGCATCGTCGGCGCGATCGCCCATCCAGATCTGGTGGACCCGGACATGGGCCGCGTCTGGCACGTAGCGCTTCTTGCCGGCCAGCAGCAGGAACACGCACATGGATTCGCAATAGGCCTCAGGCGCGACCGCCGGACGGGCCGACTGGCCGCCGCGGTTCTGAACGCTGATGCCGACCGTGGTCAAAAGTCCGAGATTGCGGAAGCGCCGGCCGAGCGTGATCGCGTCGTTGACGGAACCGCCGCTGGAATCGAGCACCACAGTGGCGCCGCCGAGCTGGCGTCCGCGGGAAAATTCCTCGAAATCCCTGGGCGTATCAGCGGTGATGATGCCGGTCGCGCTGACCCATCCGCGGCAATTCGGCTCGCAGGCGATCCAGCCAAACTTCATTGGCAGCTTGCGCTCTTCGAGGGCAACACCGGCTCGGGCCGACGACCCGAATGTGGCGATGGCGCCAGCCAGCATGACCCCACAGGCAGCGGCTCCCACCAGCAACCAGCCGCGAAGATTGAGCGCCTTCAGAAATTTCAAACCGGTCCCTTCCCCAAGGCTCCTAAAGCGATTCAGGTAAGCCCTGCTCCGACGTTCCAATGAGTCTCACATGAACGTCACAAAAATGGTATCCGGGGGAATACAGATCGTCCACCGGTACTTGCTGCACTGCTCCCAAAAAGCACGTAAAATGTGGCGTACAAACAACAGCTTACAGTTCCCTGCATCGGAACCGCGCAACACCTCGCTCACGATCGCGGCAAAGCGCCCATGAAGCATTCAACCTGCGAGCACTGTTCCACTCCCGTCACGGGCGCGTTCCGGCTACCGCGCAGATTCGGCCGCGCTCTGATCTGGCTGTATCGCCACACGCTCTCGCCGTTGGTTGGCTACAATTGCCGGCACCTGCCGACCTGCTCCATCTATGGCGATGAGGCGATCGAACGGTTCGGGCTCTGGGCTGGCGGCTGGATGACGCTCGCTCGCCTGATCCGCTGCAACCCGTTCGGTACCTCGGGCATCGACAACGTGCCCCTTACCGCACCACAAAGCGCGCGCTGGTATTTGCCGTGGCGTTACGCCCGCTGGCGCGGCGTCAACGCCCCTAAGCAGGATGGAGCGCTGCCTTGAGTGGAACCGGAATGCTCCGCTCGCGTTGATGTGATGCTCCCACGGGAGGAAACAACAATGCGCTGGAAAATCAGCCCTCATTCTCGCTTCAGCCTTGGGCTGGGTTCCCGGGGTGGTTCGAGAGGCCACGACCCCAGAACCCTCGACATGATCGCCATCATCGCCCTGCTGGTGCTCGTCGTCGGCTCCGGCTGGTACTTGGCGACGAGTATTGCAACGCCGCCCAGCACGACGGCGTTCATCGTGCCGAGCCAGAGCGTTCACTGGTAATCAGCGGGACCAGAAAAAGCGTCCGAGCGGTGGTGGGATCGGCTCCGGCGGACGTGGCCGCTTCGGACGCGGCGGTTTCGCCGATGGCTCTGCGGATGAGGTCGTCTCCGCATCCGGCGCTGTGTCGCTTCCCGGTACCCTCACCGACAGCAGCAAGTTCGATTCATGCATGCGCCAGCGATAGCCGACGCCGAAATCGATCGGCTGGGCGCGCGTGAACAGGTTGGCGTAGCGCTCCTGATAGCGACCGGGAAATTCGCTGATCGGCCCGAGGTAGCGGCCGAACGGGAAGAACCGCCATTGCCGCGCGTTGTAGCTGGAAAGCGGAATGCCGGAATCGTCCTGGATGATGGTCGCGCTGTTGGCAAGCAGCCAGTCGCGCGCGACGGTGAAATTGCCGGAGTGCAGGAGATAGGACGCGCTCTTGATCAGGCTGTTGCCGGGCCCGAGCGTCTCGCAGAACTTCAGGAAGCCCGCCGCGCGTGCACCTGAATTGGAGAGATCGGTCGAAAAATAATACAGGGTGCGCACTTCGCCGTCGCTGCCGACGAAGGTGATGCGGGCGCCGCGCGTCGCGTTCGGTCCTGGATTGTCGTTGCCGACATGCATCCCGCCCTTGTCGTCGAGCGCGACCATCTCGACATTGCGGATGGTCTTGCCGGACCGGACCAGGAAGACATAGAGGATCGGCAAGGTGCCGTTGACCTGGTTGGTGTGCAGGTCGACTTTCATTTGCTTGGTGATGAAGAAGGAAAAATTCAGGATCGAGCCGAGCGATCGCTCGACATTGTAGAGCGCGGCGCCCACCGAACCGCGCGGCAGCCGCGTCAGGTCGGGCACCGCACCGACCGGCTCCAGCGCGCCGAGCACGTAGGTGCTGGCCTTCGAATAAAAGGCGTTGGCATAGAGGAAGTCGGGGCCGCTGAACAAATAGAACACGGTCGGCCTGGGTGCCGCCAGATTGACATCGGACCAGTTGCGTATCTTCGCGAGCTGACGCTGCTCGAGCTGAGCGAAGGCGCCGTCGAAGAACTTTGCGTGGCGCTGCCAGCCCGGGTCCTTCGTGAGCGGCACCAGCGGCGAATCCGCCGAAGGCTGCATGCCCGCAAGGAAGCGCGCGGTATCGTCGAAAGTGACTTCGGCGGCACGCGCGGACGAAACGCCCGCAGCCAGCAAGGCGAGAGCGACGGCCGAGATTCTCATGGGTCGAAACATGTCTATTCGCGATGTGATGACGTGCCAGCGGCGACCGGCCGCCTGCGGAAAACAGCATAAATCAACAGGCCCGAGAGCATGACGAGCATTCCCGACAGCGACTGCAGGGGCCGCTCGGTCAAAAGGTAGTACATCATGAACGCGGTCACGAGCAGGAAAACGAGCGGTGTGAACGGGTATCCCCAGGCCCGATAGGGCCGCGACAAATCGGGATCGGTGATGCGCAGCTTGATGACGCCGGCGACCGTGAAGAACGAGCAGAACAGCAGCGCGAACTGGATGAAATCGAGCACCGCCTCGAAACTGCGCGTGAACAGCAGCAGATTGGCGACGGCGAGCTGAAACAGGATGGCATAGGCCGGCGCGCCGCTCGTCGACTTGCGGGAGAACACGCGCAGCGCCGGAATGTCCTCGCCCATCGTCATCATCACGCGCGGGCCGATCCACATCATCGCACTGATCGAGGAGATCAGGCCGAAGCAGATCATCGCGCCGACGATCCGGCCGCCAAGGTTGCCGAAGATCGCACTGCCGGCGACGCTGGCGACGTCGAGCTGACCCGCGAGCGCGCCGACCGGCGTAGAATAGAGAAACACCGCATTCAGCGCGACGTACAGCACGAGCACGATCAGCGTGCCCGCGAGCAGTGCACGCGGCAGGTCCCGCTGCGGCATGTTCATTTCGCCGATGATGTAGGTCGCGGCATTCCAGCCCGAAAACGAGTACATCACAAACACAAGCCCGATCGCGAAGGGGGCGCTGACGATGTGTGCGAGGTCACCAGCCTGCGGGGTGAAGGCGATTGGCTGCGGGGTGCCAATGATGAAGCCGGCAACCAGGAAGGCCACGATCAGTACGACCTTCAGGATGGTCGAGATCAACTGGAAGGTCGAGGAGTGCCTGACGCCGGTCAGTTGCACGAGCGAGACCAGCCACACCACGGCGATGGCAAGCGGGATCGGCGGCACACCGGGCACGACCGATTTGGCGTATTCGCCGAACGCCATTGCGGCGAGCGCGACGGGCGCTGCAAAGCCAACCGTCGCCGACACCCAGCCCGCGAGAAAGCCGAAGGCGGGGTGATAGGTGCGGCCGAGGAAATTGTATTCGCCGCTGGAGCGCGGAAACATCGCGCCGAGTTCGCTGTAGGCGAACACCCCGCACAGCGCGACGATGCCGCCGATGGTCCACAGCAAGAGGATCGAGAAGCCCGAGGGGATGTCCTTGACCTGAAAGCCGAGGCTGGTGAAGACGCCGACCCCGATCATGTCGGCAACGACGATGGCGGTTGCGACCAGAACGGAGACTCCCGACCCGCTTCCGGTCAGCCGGCCGGTCCAGGCCGCGGTACCCGCATCTGATGCCGTCATCGGGGTCCTCAACCTCAGGCGTCACGCCTCGTGGGAAGCATCGTGCAGTTCGAGCCAGTCAATTCAAGCAGGGTTAACAAGGGTTAAATGAGGCGGGCTAAATCGGTACTCGGGCACCCTTGCTGCGCGGTCTTGGGCAATAAACCTGCGCAAACACCGGGACGTCCCGTCTCCTTTCCCCACAATCGCGACACGATTACGTGGTCCTTTTGAGCGTTCCGGATGTGGGGAAGTTTCTCCGGACACTTAACGTCGCCTAAACGCCCATCGGCTCAGTTGTCTTAATGATTGCCGATGGACTTGTGGTCATGACTTGGGGTCATGGGTGGATGGTCGGGGCCGTTCCGAAACTGAAAGCTGACATTCGTGCCGACCGGACGACGTCCGGCGCGCGCGGTCGTGCGCTCCGGATGGCTCTGATCTCAGCCTCGGTGCCGCTGTCGCTCACATTGATTCAATGCGGCAAAGCGCCCAATCCGGCGGCGCTCGCGGCGAACTCGCAGGCCAACGTCCAGATCGTTGCGAAGACAAATCAGCAGGTCGCAAGCAGCGACACGTTCGAGGATCGCTTCCCGGCCCCGCAGTTCACGGAGCGCTTCCCGTCCGCAAGCGAGGGTTTTCTGCAACGGCAGATGTCGGACTTCTCGCCCAAGCGCGCCGTGCAGCAGCCACAACCGGAGCAGGCGCCCTACAGGATCGCTTCGCTCGCGCCGCAGGCCCCCTACCAGCGTCCGGTGCGCGAGGACCTGACGACGCTCGTCAGCATGAAGTCGTCGGCATTCCCCTATTTCGGCAACAACCCCGCCTCCGACTCGCCGTTCCTCAACATCGCCAAGGGCGAGCGTCGCGGCCACCGCAGCTATTCCGGGCGCGTGTTCTGGCAGGACGAGACCTACAGCGACAACCGCGTGCTGATGCACGTGCCCGAACATTTCGACGTGCGTAAGCCAGGCGTGATCGTGGTGTTCTTCCACGGCAACGGCGCAACGCTCGAGCGTGACGTGCGCGACCGGCAGCTGGTGCCGCAGCAGGTCACCGATTCCGGCGCCAACGCCATCCTGCTTGCTCCGCAAATGGCGGTGGACGCCGCCGATTCCAGCGCCGGCAAGTTCTGGCAGGCAGGCGGCCTCAAGCGCTTCCTGGAGGAGTCTGCGAACCATCTGGCCCGGCTCACCGGCGATCCCAACAGCGCGCGCGCCTTCGCCAATATGCCGATCGTGATCGTCGGCTACAGCGGCGGCTTCCTGCCGACGGCCTGGAGCCTCGAGGTCGGCGGCATCAGCGACCGCGTCCGCGGCGTCGTGCTGCTCGACGCCGTCTACGGCGAAATGGACAAGTTCGCCTCATGGATCGAGAGCCACCGCTCCGGCTTCTTCGTCAGCTCCTACACCCGCTACACCGCGCGGCGCGACCGCGAGCTGATGAGCACGCTGCGGCAGAAAGGCATCAGCGTCTCCGAAGACATGGACGGACCGTTGCGTCCCGGCAGCGTGGTGTTCGTCGAAACCGGTGACGGCATCACCCATCGCGACTATGTGACCCGCGCCTGGACGCGGGACCCGCTCAAGGACGTGCTGGTGAAAATGTCAGCGACGCCATCACTCGCACTGACGCGCGTGGCCTCCACCAATCCATCCCCGTCGAGTCGCTGATCAGCGACTGACCGTCCGGCTCGAACCGCAGCTCGTTGGCCTCAGGTTTTGGGCAGCTTCGGAATGCTCTCGGCAAAGCCGTTGAAGCAGGCCAGCCGCTCGTCCTCTTCCTTGAAGAATCGGCAATCGGCGTAGCCCTTGGCCTTCGGCGGCTTCGGCTTCGGCGTTGGCGCGATCACCGCGTCGTAGCAGTTGAGCCGGTCCTTGGTGCCGTCATCGAGGTCGAGGCAGGCCTGGAGCCGCGCCGCGATCGATTGTGGCTTGCCCTTCGGCGCCGCGGCCGGCTTGGCGGCTGCCTCTTTGATCCCGGCCTTGGTCCCCTTGGGCTTGACCTGCATCAACGGCTTGTCCCCGACCATCGGTGGTGGCTTGTCGGCTTGCGCAAACGCGGAGGCCGAATAGAGCACCGCGGCAACCGCCAGAATCATCCTCATTTCAGTCAACTCTCTTTGGTCCCCATGCCTCGCCTTCTACCGCTCCTGCGCGCGGTTTGCCAAGCGCCTTGCGCACACGAAAACCCTTCCGTTCAGGCCGGGGCGGCGGTAGCCGGCCGGGGCCGGGTCAGGACTACCAGGATCAGCGCCAGCACGACGAAACCGACCGCGACGAAGCCGAGCGTATGCAGGAGCTCGCGGGCGAACAGCAGTCCGCCGACGGCAGAGCCGACAGCCTGGCCGATATAGAGGACGGAGGTGTTGAGTGCGACGGTCGCCGATGCCAGCGACGGTGCGGCCGAGACCAGCCGCACCTGCTGCATCGAATTGGTCGAGGCAAAGCCGAGGCCCCAGATCGCGACCGCACCCGCCATCAATGCGAGCGTGCCGGCACTGAGCGCCCAGCCCGTGATCCCCGCAAGCAGCAGGCAGGTGAACAGCAGCGAGGTGCGATAGGGTCCCGAGGTGTCGACGATGCGGGTCGCGATGACAACGCCGAGGAAGCCGCAGACGCCATAGAGAGCGAACACCATGCCGATCGCATCGGGCCCGGCGCCGGTCAGCTTCTTGAGCAGCGGGCCCATGAAGGTGAACACCACGAACTGCCCGGCCATCTGCAGCATCGTGATCGCAAGCAGCAGCAGGATCGTCCTGTCGCGGCCGACGGCGCTCCAGGTCGTCAGGTCCACCGGCGTGCCCTTCAAGCCCGCCGGCAGCCGGATCAGCAACAGCAGGAAGCTGATGCAGCCGAGCGCGCCGATCCCGCCATAGGCCGCGCGCCAGCCATAGCGGCTGGCGATGAAGGTGATCAGCGGCAGGCCGACGGCGGCAGCGAGTGACCAGCCGAGAAAGATGTAGGCGATCGTGCTCCCGCGACGCTCCACCGGCACGATCAGTGCCGCCGTGCCGGCGGCCTGCGGCGTGTAGAGCGCGCCGACCGCGAGCATCGCCAGGCGGATGACAAGGAGGCTCGTGTAGTCGGGCGCAAATGCCGATGCGAGATTGCCAAAGGCGAGCACCGCCAGCGTCGTGGTGAGCAGCGTCCGGCGCTCGATCCGGCTGGTGAGCCAGGCCGTCAGCGGCGATCCGATGCACAGGATGATGGCGCCGAAGGTGATCAGGAGCGCGGCCGCGTGGATGCTGACGTCGAGTCCCGTCGCCAATTCCGGCAGCATGCCCGCCGGTGCCAATACCGAGCAGCCGGTGACGAGATTGCCGAGCATCAGGGCAGTAGGCGCGAAACGGCCGGCGGGTGCATTTTCCATGCAGATGCATGTAGAGCAGACCTGCGACCGGTTAAAGGGCGTCGCCCGGAATAGTTCGTGCGGCGCCCCGGCTTTTGCGCGCCAGTTTCTTGGAAATGCCGGATTGCGCAGGCCGAATCGCCTGATATATCGCTCGTTCCCGCTTACCTGCGCTCGTTCGCAGGAGTGAGCCTCAGGAGACATGCAATGACCGACCAGCCCAAGGACCAATCCAGGTCCGAACAAGCCAAGGCCGAACAGACCAAGGCCGAACAAGCCAAATCCGAATCCGGCTTCCAATACAGCCTCAGCAATTTGAGACCCGTGACCCCACCGGAAAAAATCACTCTCACCTTCCCGGACGGCGCCCGGCGTGAATATGCCAAGAGCATCACCGGCCTCGAGATCGCCAAGGGCATTTCGCCGTCGCTGGCCAAGCGCACGGTCGCGATGGCGCTCGACGGCGTGGTCTCCGACCTCGACGATCCCATTGAAGCCGATGCCAAGCTCGAGCTGATCAACCGCGACGATCCGCGCGCGCTCGAGTTGATCCGCCACGACTGCGCCCACGTGCTCGCCGAAGCCGTGCAGACGCTGTGGCCGGGCACGCAGGTCACCATCGGTCCCGTGATCGAGAACGGCTTCTATTACGATTTCTTCCGCAACGAGCCGTTCACGCCGGAAGACTTTGCCGCAATCGAGAAAAAGATGCGCGAGCTCATCGCGCGCGACAAGCCTTTTACGAAAGAGGTTTGGGATCGCGAAAAAACCAAACAGGTGTTCCGCGACAAGGGCGAGGCGTTCAAGGTCGAGCTGGTCGACGCCATCCCCGGCAACGAGCCGATCAAGATCTACTATCAGGGCGACTGGTTCGATCTCTGCCGCGGCCCGCACATGACCTCGACCGGCAAGGTCGGCAACGCCTTCAAGCTGATGAAGGTGGCCGGCGCCTATTGGCGCGGCGACAGCAACAACCCGATGCTGACCCGCATCTACGGCACGGCGTTCGCCAAGCAGGAGGACCTCGACGCTTATCTGAAGCAGATCGAGGAAGCCGAAAAGCGCGACCATCGCAAGCTCGGGCGCGAGCTCGACCTCTTCCATTTCCAGGAGGAAGGTCCGGGCGTGGTGTTCTGGCACGCCAAGGGCTGGACCATCTTCCAGCAGCTGATCGCCTATATGCGCCGACGCCTGAGCGGCGACTACAGCGAGGTCAACGCGCCGCAGATCCTCGACAAGTCGCTGTGGGAGACCTCCGGCCATTGGGGCTGGTACCGCGAGAACATGTTTGCGGCGCAGTCGGCCGGCGACGAAGCCGAAGACAAGCGCTGGTTTGCGCTGAAGCCAATGAACTGCCCAGGCCACGTGCAGATCTTCAAGCACGGCTTGAAGAGCTACCGCGATTTGCCGCTGCGGCTCGCCGAGTTCGGCGTAGTGCACCGCTATGAGCCGTCCGGCGCCATGCACGGCTTGATGCGCGTGCGCGGCTTCACGCAGGACGACGCTCATATCTTCTGCATGGAGGATCAGCTCGCCGACGAGTGCCTGAAGATCAACGAGCTGATCCTGTCGACCTACGCCGATTTCGGCTTCACCGGCGATCTCACGGTGAAGTTGTCGACCCGACCGGAGAAACGCGTCGGTACCGACGCGATGTGGGATCACGCCGAGCGCGTGATGGCCACCGTGCTGCGCGAGATCCAGACGCAGAACAATCACATCAAGACCGAGATCAATCCGGGCGAAGGCGCCTTCTACGGGCCGAAGTTCGAATACGTGCTGCGCGACGCCATCGGCCGCGACTGGCAATGCGGCACCACGCAGGTCGACTTCAACCTGCCGGAACGGTTCGGTGCGTTCTACATCGACCACGACAGCGGCAAGAAGCCGCCGGTGATGGTGCACCGCGCGATCTGCGGTTCGATGGAGCGCTTCATCGGCATCCTGATCGAGCACTATGCCGGCAACTTCCCGCTTTGGCTGTCGCCGGTGCAGGTGGTGGTCACCACCATCACGTCGGAGGCCGACGAATACGCCAAGCAGGTTCTGGAGCAGGTCCGGCGTGCGGGACTTCGGGCCGAGATCGACCTGCGCAACGAAAAGATCAACTACAAGGTCCGCGAGCATTCGCTGGCCAAGATTCCGGCACTGCTCGTGGTCGGCAAGAAAGAGGCCGAGACACAGTCGGTCTCGATCCGGCGGCTCGGCAGCGACGGCCAGAACGTGACCACGACGGTGGAGGCGCTCGCCGCCCTCGTCGACGAGGCGACCCCGCCGGATGTGAAGCGGGCGCGTGGCGCGGCCTGATTCCTGAAATCGATCTAAACCCGCTTTCGGTTGCGGGCGTGCATGCTTATCTCGGCATGGCACGCCCGACGACCAGCCGAAGAGGATATCGCAGTGCCTGACGCCATCGAACTCCTGAAGACCCGCCGCTCGGTCAAGCCGCGCGAGATGTCCGGACCCGGGCCCTCCCCGGCCGAGCTCGAGACCATCCTCACCATCGGCTCGCGCGTGCCCGACCATGGCAAGCTTGCGCCCTGGCGCTTCATCATTTTCGAGGACGATGCGCGTCAGCGCGCCGGCGAGGTGATCGCAAAGGTGTTTGCCCGGAAGAATCCCGGCGCGCCTGCCGCCGATGTCGAGACCGAGCGCAAGCGCCTCACGGATGCGCCGCTGGTGATCGGCATCGTCAGCTTCACCAAGCCGCATCCGAAGGTGCCGGCCTTCGAGCAGGAATTGTCGGCCGGCGCCAGCGTCATGAACATCGTCACGGCCGCGACCGCGCTCGGCTACGGCGCCTGCTGGCTGACCGGCTGGTTCTCGTTCGATCGCGACGTGCTGGATGGCCTCGGCCTCAAGCCGGACGAGAAGCTCGCCGGATTCGTCCATATCGGCACCCCGACCAAGCAGAGCGATGACCGTCCGCGACCGGTCCTTTCTGAAATCGTGACGCGATTTTAATCGAAGGCGTGTTGACGCCTTCGACGTCTTGCGGCTTTGATCCCGGCGAGGGAGGAAGCCTGGATGAAGCGTCGTGAATTTCTGGTCGGAGCCGCGCTGCTGGCCGGCACGATGGCGCGGAGCCGCGCCGCCGATATCGCCGCTCCGTCGTCCGACGGGCTCGACCGCATCACAAAGTATTTTGACAACGAGGTGACGAGCGGCCGGCTGCCGGGCGCCGTGGTCCTGGTGCAGCAGCACGGCAAGCCGGTCTATCTGAAGAATTTTGGCGTGCGCGACACCAGGACAGGTCTCGCGATGACGCCCGATACGATCTTCGCCATCCATTCGATGACCAAGCCGGTCACGTGCCTCGGCGCAATGATGCTGATCGACGAGGGCAAGCTTGCGCTCACCGACCCGGTGTCGAAATACATTCCTCTCTTTGCCGACACCAAGGTGGGACTGGAGGTCACCAATCCCGACGGCACGTTGCATCTGGATCTCGTGGCCCCGGTCCGTCCCGTCAACATCGAGGATCTGCTGCGGCACACCTCGGGCATCAGCTACGATTATATCGGCGGCAAATGGGTCGAGCAGGCCTACAAGGCTGCCGACATCTTCGAAGGCCAATTCAACAACAGGGAATTCGCCCAACGCATCGCAAAGCTGCCGCTGGCGCGGCAGCCGGGAACGCTGTGGCGCTACGGTCATTCCACCGACGTGCTCGGCAGCGTCATCGAGATCATCTCGGGCCAGACGCTGTACGAATTCCTCAAGCAGCGCATCCTCGATCCGCTCGGCATGAGCAGCACCAAATTCGCGCTGGCGAGCGCGGACGAGCTCGCTCGGATGGCGCGGCCGCTGCCCAATGACTTCATTCTGCTTGCCGCCGAGCGCGACCGCCTCGACCATCCCGAATGGCAATCCGGGGGCGGCGGGCTGCTCTCGACCATCACCGACTATCAGCGTTTCTCGCAGATGCTGCTCAATGGCGGCGAGTTCGAGGGCAAGCGCTATCTGAGCCCCGCGGCTTTCAAAGCCATGACCACGGATCACGTCGGGCCCGGCTCCGGCGTTGGACGCGATTATTTCTATTTTCCGGGCGACGGCTTCGGTTATGGCTATGGCCTTGCGGTGCGGACCGATCCCGGCAACGCCAAACCGCCGCCGCCGGGCTCGCTCGGCGAGTTGAAATGGGACAGTGGCAGCGGCACCTATTTCGGGGTCGATCCCAAGCTCGACATGGTCTACCTCCTGATGCAGCAAACCCAGAACGAGCGCAGCCGCATCACGCCCGCTTTCAAGGCGCTGGTCTATGACTGTTATCCGTCCGAGTTACGCCGCCCGTGAAGCACGCTGGTCGAAATCGGCGAGCAGCTTTGCGATCTCGGCGCCGCAATGACGAACTGTGACGACAACGCTCGTCTTTCTCGTGTCCCGGACGCGGTGCGGCACGCAGTGACGCGCCGCAGAGCCGGGATCCAGGAAGCCGCGCCGTTCGCTGTTGCATGGGCCCCGGCTCTGCAGCGCACAGCGAAGAGGCGCTGCGCTGCGTCCGGGGCACGGGATCGTTGTTGAATAATTGACATGGGCTTGCATCCCCGCGGCATGTTTCGCCCGAGCTTTGCTTCGTCGCCTCACCCTCAATTGAAAGAGGGCGCAGGGAAGACCGGGAGCCGGCTGGCTCCTATTGATCCGCTATGCCAAGGGCAGATTGCGCTACAATGCACAGCGGGAAACAGGGCAACCGGAGCATCCCGGCCTTCCCTGCGCAATGGTTGGAACGGCTTATGTCGTGTTCTCCCCGGGGAGCGATGCACTATTGCCCCCGTCGCCCTGCGGATGGCTGATGTACGTGCCCGGTTGGACTGCACACATCACCGCAAGACTTGGCGCACAGACCCCGGGCGCCAGGACGACACGATTTGGCCGTACGCCGATCACACCGGTCGTGCGCGCGACGCCTTCGCTCACGGCTCTCCGCCCTGCGAAACCATTCGCGCCGATGTAATCCACGTCCACCGCCGCTCGGCCCGCGTTCGTGACGATCGCGATACGCCCCTCTTCCTTGGGCCGGAGTGAGCGGAAGATACGATAATTCCGAATTCTGTAAAGGCGAATATTTTTTCGCCTGCCTATTGACCGACAATTTGTGTGTTTTGCCCGACAGGCACCGCAAGGTCTCGTAGCCCCGATGAGCGAAGCGACATCCTGGATTCCCGCTGCGAGCGGTCCCGGGTATCGCTTCACTCATCTGGGCTACGGCAGCGTGTCAAAAGCGATCACCCCGCCAACCGCTCGATCACGAGATCGAGCAGCGCGCGCAGACGCGCCGAGCGCCTGAGATCGCGGTGATAGCCGACATAGGTGTCGCGGCCGGGCGGCGTCGCGCCGATGTCGAGCGCGACCAGGCGGCGATCGCGGTCGCCGAGTGGACGCGGCAGCACCGCGAGCCCGCCGCCGCTCGCGCAAAGTTCCGCCTGCGCCTGCCTGTTGTTGCTGCGCGAGGCGATTTCCATATTCGGCAGCGTACGCTTCAACCACAGGGTATCGGGCATGTCGGCGAATTCGGCGTTCATGGTCACGCCCCGGACACCGCCTCCGTCGCCGGCGCGTGGCGGCTTGCTGCCCTTCTTGCCGTAGAGTGCATAGGGAATGTGGAGCAGCTTTCGGGAGATCACTTCAGGCTCGTCGAATGGTTTAATTCGGAAGACAAGATCGGCCTCGCGGCGCGGCAGGCTGTAGAGGCGCGCATCGGTCAGAAGCTCGACTGTTACCTTGGGATGGCATTTGCCGAAGGCGGCTATCACCGGCGAGAGCATCACCGTCCCGAACCAGTCCGACGACGACAGGCGCAGCAAGCCATCGAGCTGCGTCTCCGCGCCGGACGCTTGCCGCTCCAAAGCGAGCGCCTCCTCTTCAATCCGTTCGGCATGGCGCAGCACGGCTGTGCCCTCGTCGGTCAGCACGAAACCATCCGTCGTGCGCTGGAACAGCGTCTGTCCGAGCGACTGTTCGAGCGCACGAAGTCGTCGCCCCATCGTCGGCTGGGTCTGGCCGATCTTCCGTGCGGCCGCGCCGAGCGTGCCTTCGCGCGCAATCGCCAGGAAGATGCGCAGATCGCTCCAGTCCATCGAAAGCCCCCTCATACAAAAACGCACGACAATCGTACATTCTAGTTCCTTCCCATGCAAAAAATTATGAGCATATTGGAGGCCGACAACGGAGCAAGACGATCATGACGAGACAATCGACGATGCGCGCGGCCGTCCTGGAGACCCACAACGCGCCGCTGCGCCTCTCAACCATCGCCACGCCCAAGATCGGCCCGCGCGAGGTGCTGGTGCGGATCCGCGCCAGCGGGGTCAATCCGCTCGACACCAAGATCCATGCCGGCACGGCGGCGCATGCGCGCCATCCGCTGCCTGCGATTCCCGGACTTGATCTCGCCGGCGTGATCGAACAGACCGGGCGTGACGTCTCGCGGTTCAAGCGGGGCGACGAGGTCTATGGCATGACCGGAGGCGTCGGCGGTGTGCAGGGATCGCTCGCCGAATTCGCCGCTGTCGACGCCGACCTGCTGGCGTTGAAGCCTGCCAATCTCAGCATGCGGGAGGCAGCCGCCCTGCCGCTCATCTTCATCACGGCCTGGGAAGGACTGATTGACCGCGCGGCGCTGAAGGCCGGCCAGAAGGTGTTGATCCATGGCGGCGCAGGCGGCGTCGGCCACATCGCGATCCAGATCGCGCGCGCGTTCGGAGCAGATGTGTTCGCGACCGGCTCGGCATCGCAGCGCGCCACCATCGAGGGCTTTGGCGCGACCTTCATCGATCGCGATAGCGCCATCGCGACGTATGTTGCAGAGCTTACGGACGGCCGCGGCTTCGACATCATCTACGACACCGTCGGCGGCAAGGTGCTCGACGCCTCCTTCGAGGCCGTGCGCCGCTTCGGCCATGTCGTGAGCGCGCTCGGTTGGGGGACGCATGCGCTTGCGCCGCTCTCGTTCCGCGCCGCCACCTATTCCGGCGTGTTCACGCTGCTGCCGCTGCTCTCAGGCGAAGGCCGTGCGCATCACGGAGAGATCATGGCGGAAGCCACGCGCCTCGTTGAGGCCGGCAAGCTCGTGCCGACGCTCGATGCCCGGCACTTCACACTGGAGAACGTCGGCGATGCCTATGCGCTGATCCGCGATCACGCGGCGCAGGGCAAGCTCGTCGTAGAGATCTGACGGCGCTCGCAGAGACGTCTCCAGTGCATCGAGCGCAGCACAATCCGGGGCTACGGAGCCCCGTGCGCGCGGATGCCGCTAGTCCTCGCTGGAAGCCGCGGAACGATTGCGCAGGTGGGCCTGCGACAACAGGAAAAACAATGCGCGCTCGCCATGATATTTGGCGGACGGCCGGGTCCGCTCGAAGCCATCGGCAAATTTCTTGCCGGACTGGTCGCACACCTGCCACCGCCAGCCGAACCGCTTACGCCTGGTGAGGATCACTTCGAACATGCCGGCGAGCTTGGTCCCTGCTCCTTGCCGGTCTCGCAGGTGCACAAGCCTGCTCCGGCCTCCTCCGTTGGAGGGATGCCCGACATATAACGCAGCGGGATGGAAAGAGAATAAAATTGATTATCGGAAACGGGTATCTTGCACCGGCCGTGACGAAGTCGCGGCGCCGCTGGAATAAGCCGGTGGTGCTGGTGTTTATCTGCGCTTCGACCAAGCTTGGTAGCGCTGACAGAAGTATTCTGATCGGAACACCAACCGGAGTAGCGGAGAGCATGCTTCCCGCACACGTGACGAGACTGGCGGTAATGAGATATGGGACATTCGTGCGCTGAGTGAGAAGTGTTCGCCAGGCACTCGGGCCAGCGTCAAGCCGCATGCGGCATCACCGCTTAAGCCCTAGCGCGCGACGACTTCCACTTCGCCGTCGACGCCGTTGACGACGTTGAAGCCGCGCTCGTAGACCTTGCCCTCGTTCTTGGCGATGGCGCGGTATTCGCCTTCGGAGAGCACGACGCGCGGGAAGGCGCCGATCGATTCCTTGATGACGTCGCCGCCCGGGGTCAGCACCGACCAGGCGGTGTTGGCAAGCGCCTCGCCGCCCCTGTCGCTGACCAGCTTGAGCGTGATGACGGCGGCGCGGTGGGTGATGGTGACGTCGGTGAGCTTGCTGGCCTGGACGCGGATGTCCGAGCGCACCACCGAATTGGCGTCGCCGTAGTTCGAGATGATGTAGTAGGTGCCTTCCGGCAGCAGCACGACGTCGCCGGCGGCGACGTTCGGCACCAGGGAGGCGCG
This sequence comes from Bradyrhizobium sp. LB14.3, assembly GCF_040547985.1. NCBI lineage: Bacteria > Pseudomonadati > Pseudomonadota > Alphaproteobacteria > Hyphomicrobiales > Nitrobacteraceae > Bradyrhizobium > Bradyrhizobium sp. LB14.3. Next base: position 246,470 of record NZ_JBEPQT010000003.1, on the reverse strand, counting down.
CTCGCCGGATTCGAACTGGCTTCCCTTGTAGATCGCGAACGATATCTGGTTCTGCGGAATGCGGCTGGTGCCGACCCGGCCCTCGATGCGCAAGCCGCCGGCCGGCAGCACGAATGATTCGCGGTCGGTCTCGGCCTTCAGGCTGACTGTGCGCACCGCGCTGACGAGGCCAAAGGCAACGTGCACGACGTAATTGCCGGGCGGCAGCACGATGTTGGGCGTGGCGTTGCGGTCCTCGCGGATCAGCTTGAAGGTGCCGTTCTCGTCGGGACGATCGGCAAACACGCGCCAGACCAGGCCGCTGGTGATCGGCGGGGTGTCCTTGCCGTATTTCGCGGTCAGCGACAGTACGCCCTGTCCGGGGACGGCCGCGTTGAGCGGCGCGGCGGACGGCACGGTCGTGACCGCCGGCGGCGGCATGCTGGGCGTGGTCGGCTGCATCAGGGTCGGCGGCAGGCTCGGAGGTCCGGCACCCGGGCCGGAGGGCGGCGCCAGGCTGACGGCGCCGCCGGGGTCGGGCACCGAAGCGGGCGGCACCGGCGGCGGACGATCAGAGAAAAGCTGCGCCTGCGCAGTATTTTGGCCGAGGGTATAGAGGCAGGCAGCAAGGATCAGCATCGGCAGCAGCGATGCGCCGCGCCGCCATCTGATGATGCCGTCACCCCCGAGAGTCATGCCACCTGCTTTTCACCGAAAACGCGGCAAATTCAAGCCTCCGAAACCCCAAGAAATACGGCCTGTTCTGATTTGGAACCCGGTTGACGCCTGCGTGATTACCCCACAGGGCACCGCCCCTCGCCATACTCCTGCCCCGTGCCCTTCCCAAACCGGCATAAACCATGCTCCGGCCCGGTTCTGGCGGAGCGCGAGTACGGTGCCTAATCTGATGGCGGGTCCAGGCGTAGGAGAGTTTCGGTGCTGGATATATTGAAGGGTCGGGGTACGAACAGCTCGAACGGCGAAAAGGTCGGCTTGGGTAGCGTCCGCCGGCCGATCATTGGCCTTGCCCTCGGCGGCGGCGCAGCGCGCGGCTTCGCCCATATCGGGATCCTGAGAACCCTCACGGCCAATGGCATCGTGCCTGACGTCGTGGTCGGCACTTCGATCGGCGCCGTGGTCGGCGGCCTCCATGCGGCCGGCCGGCTCGATACGCTGGAGGAGTGGGGGCGCAGTCTGCAAGGTATGCGCAACATCCTCGGCTATCTCGACATCCGCCTCAACGGCTCAGGCCTGATCGGCGGCGAAAAGCTTGCAACGCGACTCGAGGAGGCGGTCGGCCAGACCCTGATCGAAGACCTTCCGATCAAATTCGCGAGCGTCGCGACTGAGGTCCGCACCGGCCACGAAATCTGGCTGACGCGCGGCCGCGTGGTCGACGCGATGCGTGCCTCCTATGCGCTGCCCGGCATCTTCTCTCCGGTCCTGATCGGGGATCGCTGGCTGGTCGACGGCGCATTGGTGAACCCGGTGCCGGTCTCGGCCGCCCGCGCGCTGGGCGCCGAAATCGTCATCGCCGCAAATCTTTCCAGCGACATCTTCACCTATTCGACTACGGTCTATTCGCACGGCGCGATGCCTGAACCGGCCATTGCTGTGGCCGAAGAGACGACGTCAAAGCGGCGCTTCCCGAGATTCTTCTCGCCTGAGAAGACGGTGAAGCGCGAGTTCTTCGGCGGCGGCAGCGCCCGCCCCGGCCTCTCTTCGGTGATGGTCGACGCCTTCAACATCATGCAGGACCGGATCACCCGCGCCCGCCTCGCCGGCGATCCGCCCGATATGCTGATCACACCGCGGGTCGGCCATTTCGGCTGGTTCGACTTCCACCGCTCCGAAGACCTCATCGCCCTGGGCACCCGCGCTGCCGAGCGAGCGCTGGAGTCCATCCAGGAGGCAATCCACGAGCTGGCGCCGGCGCCCGAAGGCACCGCGCCGAAAGCCGGCCAGCAAGACTGATCAGGCCGTCTTGATGTAGTCGCGCAGGGCTTCCTGCTCGGTCTCGTATTCCTGCACCCGGCGTTTGACGATGTCGCCGATCGAGATCAGGCCCACTACCTTGCCGCTGTCGATCACGGGAAGATGCCGGAACTTGCCGGTGGTCATCATCTCCATGAGCTCGGCGACCGTGTCGGTCTCCTTGCAGGTGACGACCTTGCGGGTCATGACCTGAGAGACCGGCTCCTCGAGCGCGCCGGCTCCGCGCTCGCCGATCACCCGCACGATGTCACGCTCCGACAGGATGCCTTCGAGCCGGCTCTGGTTCATCACCAGCACCGCGCCGATCTTCTTCTCACCGAGCAGCTTGACCGCGACCGCCAGCTTCGCGTCCGGCTCGACGCTCATGACCTGGTGGCCCTTGTTGTTGAGAATCGAACGTACCGTCATTGTCGCCTCCCTGAATCCGAACCGCCCGCTTTTCGCGGTTGGACTTGTTCATCGAGCCTTCAACCAACAGACTTGGAGTCTTCAACTAACAGTCTTGAACTAACAGTCCTGAACTAAACAGGCCTGGCGCCGGTTTCACCCTCAGGCGCTTGTCGAAGCATTGCCTCTACGGGCTTGTCGCTTCGGAACATTCTTCACGAGAATGATGGATGAATTCGGGCGGCGCCGCAAGCGCCGCTTCAAATACGGTCTGAAATGTCCTGTGATGACGCATTCGCAGCATCGCTTCGCACGCGCGGCACGGGATCGAACAGAGTGAACAGCAACAGGCCGGCAAGGAAGCCGCCGATATGCGCCTGCCAGGCAACGCTCGTGGTCTCGCTATCGACGCCGATCGCGCCGACACCGAAGACGATATTGACGCCGAACCACACCGCGAGGAAACCGAGCACCCGCCCGTCGCGCAGCGCGCGTGACAGCGGCAGCGCCGGAACTCTCGCGGCGGTATCGGCATCCGATCGGCTGAACGACAGGAAGCTGCCGCGAACGAAGGCAAAGCGGATCGCCGCTGCCATCGCGCCGGACACCGAAGCCGAAGCGCCGATCATCGGCGCCACCGCGTGCTCATGGGTGACGAGATGGGCGAGCGCGCCGGCCGCCGCCGTCACCGCGAGGAACAGGAAGAACCTGATGGTGCCAAAGCGCCGCGCCAGCGCGCTCCCGAACGGCAACAGCCACAGCACGTTGAAGCCGAGATGGGTGAGATTGGCGTGCAGCAGCGAATAGGTGACGAAGCTCCAGATTTTTGCGCCGGCGCCGCCCGGAATCTCCAAATTAAGCAGTGAGGAATCGTAGCGCTTGGGGATGAAGCCGAAGACGTCGATGGTCCAGTTCTCCAGGTCCGGCGGCAGCAGCACGCGCAGATGGATCACCGCCAGCAGGATGATGTAGGCGGTCAGCGCCACGGGCAGCGTCAGGATCGGCTCGCGCGGAACCTCCTCATTGACAGCCGGGACCTCCATCGAAGCATGATGCAACGAAGGATCTTGCGGCGGAGAATCTTGCGGAGAATCCAAGGCAGCTTCGCTTTCAGGCGCGATCGGAGCGACAGGATTAACGACAGGCCTTGGAGATAGTCGCCTTTGCCCGCCCTGCGCAAGTGCACAAAAGGAAAAGGCAGGGCCCTGGAAAGCCCTGCCTGTCCGTGTCGGACTTCCGGTACCCAGAGAGAGGGGTATCCCCACCCCTCCCCGCGGCCGGTGACCAAACTGTTTGACGCCTGTGTACAGGCCTCGCCGAGAACCTGGAGAAAAGCGGCGAGGCTTTGCGACTGCGGTCACCATAGCAGCGGGGCGGCGGACGGAAAGCGCATAGTTAATTTAACGTTAACGACGCAAAGGCAGCGTCAGGGAGGCCGAAAACGCCTCCACGGCATGGACGGTGCAAATCCCCTCCTGCACAACAACACAGGGATCGCGGCTGCACTGAAGCGGGACAGGATTGTCCCGCGAGGTTGCGCCCCGGGATAAGCGTTCAGTCATGAAACATCCGTCGAACCGCGAGTTCTTCGCGTATTGGGACAAGAAGCGCGGCACCGAGCGGGCCCCTGACCGGGCCGATATCGATCCGGCTGCCGTGCGCGGCCTGCTGGGCGACATCTTCGTGCTGTCCTGCGAGCCCAGTCTCGGCTTTCCGTTTCGCGTCGCCGGCACGCGCGTCTGCGCGCTCGCAGGATGCGACCTCAAGGACGCGAGCTTTGCAGCGCTGTTCAACGAGGCCAGCCGCCGCGAGATCGAGGAGATCACGACCGTTGTCGCCGACGAGAGCCTCGGCGCGATCGCCGGTATCACCGCCACGCGTGAGGACGGCAGCAAGGCGCATCTCGAGCTGTTGCTGCTCCCGTTCAACGCCCGCCCGCATACGCCGGTAAGCGTGACAGGCGTGCTTGCGCCGTTCGACGACGAATGCGGCGCGCTTGGCCCGTTCACCCTCACCTCCTGGCGTTATCTGCACCAGCCGGAGAAGCTCTTGCCGCGCGCGATCCGCAAGCTGCAGATCGCACGCGGGCTGATGGTGTATGAGGGACTGAGGTAGGAGTGACCCTCGTCTCAGGGCGCGCAGCGTTTGCCAGCCGCCCTATCTTCATTGCAGTCAGACGCGCCGGCCCCCCGGCGCGCAGGCTCGCGATCCGTGATTGGAACCTTATCTGTTGAAGTGCGTTTATCCGCTTGCCGTCGCTGGTGTCTGCGCGGCAACGCGGCTCGGTCGGAGGCGATGCGTTTGCTAGCCGCCGGGCCTCCGTCGAGGGGCGATTCCCGTGATGGAGCACGCGACCAGAGTTGGTAATCGCCTGTTAGCTGCGTTACCGCCGGCCGACTTCGCTTTGCTTGCACCGCATTTGCGGAAAGTACCGCTCCAGCACGACGCAGTCCTGGTCGGGTCGGGCGACCGCATCGAACATCTCTACTTCCCCTGCAGCGGCGCGATCGCCCTCATCATGGAGTTGCCGAACGGACAAACGGCCGCAACCGCAGTGATCGGCAACGACGGCGCCGTCGGACTCATGACGGCGCTCGGGCCCGTCCGATCCCCCCTGACCGCGGTTGTCCGCGTGGCCGGGACCGCACTGCAGATCTCGCCCGCGCGATTTCACGCGATGCTCGAACGCAGTCCCGCCGTCGCAAGCGCGGTTCAGATTGTCACCAGGGCGTTGATGACGCAATTCCTGCACGTCGCGGCCTGCAATGCGCTGCACTCGGTCGAAGCGCGCCTCGCCCGCTGGCTGCTGCACATTCACGATCGGACGGATGGCGGTGATGTCCTGCCCTTGACCCAGGAGACGTTGTCGGAATTGCTCGGCGTCCGCCGTACCACGGTCACGCACGTCGTGAGTGCACTTCGAACATCAAGGGCGATCAAATCCAATCGACGCGGCCAACTCGAGATCGACAGGCAACGGCTCGAGGTCGTCGCATGCGAGTGCTACAAGGTGATGAGCCGCAGGATCGATCGGATCGTTTCGCAGGATGCGCCAAGGCTCCTTCACGCCGCGCCGGCGCGGGACGGCTGCCCGTCTCCAGACTTCCCGTTCGCCAAAACCGACTCGTAAACCCAGGCCTCCCTGGCGAACCACTCGTGCGTCGCCGCGCACATCCGGCAATAGGTACGCGAAAAGAACACAGTACTGCAGCGAAACCTTTCGCCATCCATCTCGATGCCTGTCGGAATTGCGCTCCCCGTTTCCGGACACTTGATCATCACCATACCCATCCTGATTTCCCTCCAGCTTGGCATCACCTCACGGCAAGGCTGGCCGCCATCGGCTGGACGGCGTCTCTTCTCGCGAAGACGCTCGTCCAGCCGATCCACGTGGCCAGTAGCTTCGATTCAAGCAGCCCTATGCAGAACCCGGTTGAAGCTGTTCTTGATCGGCTCGGCCGTCTCGGTCGCGACCTTCTGGGCCAGATCCCAAAGCTCCCGATTCTGGGCGGAAGCCGCTTCAAAGGTCTTGCGACCGTGAGCGGTGGAGAGGTTCACGAGGTCCGCAAACGACTTCGCGTCTGCAAGCTGGGAGAGGAATTCCAGCGCGGAGCTGGCATTGTTGTTGGATATTTCGATGACCTTGGTGCCGTAGTCGGCGGCACGCCTGGCATTGGTCGAACAGGCATCGCGGAGAGCTTCGGTGATCTCCTCGGAAGTCGCCTTCATCTGCTCGAAATTTGCCTTGGCCCGCGTGGCGGTCGGCGCGGCGAGATCGCCGAAGATCGCCTGGATGTTGAAAAACGGTATGTCGAATTTGAAGTTTGCATTTCCGTTCGCCGTCCCATTCGGCGGAGCGGCATTCGTTTCGGCTTTCACATTGGCATCACTCACGGGCATTCATCCTTTCAAGCGAAACTAGATAATGGATTGAAGACTCCCCGACGCGCCCAGGTGCGTACTGCACCGGGACCCCAGTGCCTCTACTTTCACGATGGTGGGATGCTGCTGCATATGCAGCTCTTGCCCCCTGCCGGAGGCAACTATGACCGACGAAGGTCGAAGCTTCGGTTCGCTTTCGGACTCTTGACTTGAATTAGTTCGACTCGTGCGATGCTGCGGCGCAATCAAAATTCTGCATCTTTGAAGTTGCTGCTGTTGCATGCGCCAACCTGAGATCAGCGCCGGCGAGCTATTAAGAGGCTCGATCCCGGAGCCGTTTGAGCCAGAATGTTCTGCCGCTTGCGCAACCGGCAGGTCGACCTGCAACGGTCCCTGTGCGATAAATTGGCCGGTCACACGCGGGCTGTATCAGGGGGCTGCGGTAGTTCTCGTTTCGACGTGAGCGAGCGCCGCGATCTCGATGCAGCCTCTCACCTGGACGAAACGACCATGTCCGACATCATCAATTTCGGCTCGCTTCAGCTCCGCTTCCTGCAGAGCAAGGATGACACCGGCGGCAGCGTCGATATTTTCGAAATGACGTTGCAGCCGAATGCGCGGATGCCGATCCCGCATTATCACGACCGCTGGGACGAAACGATCTACGGGCTGTCCGGCGTCTCGACCTGGACGATCGATGGCAAGCAGAACGATCTCGGCCCCGGAGAATCCGTCTTCATCAAGCGCGGCATCGTGCACGGCTTTACCAACCGCTCGACCGGGCCGGCGACATGCCTGTGCATCCTGAGCCCCGGGGTGCTGGGCACGCAATATTTCACGGAGATGGCCGCGCTCCTGTCGGCAGGCGCGCCACCCGACCCCGCGAAGATGAAAGAGACGATGCTGCGCTATGGACTGGTGCCGGCGCCGGCTGCGTGAGCCAAGCTCGCCGCCCAGCGGAAATGGCCGGTCCCGCGCTAGCGATCCATCACGGCCGGCGACGCGGCGAATGCGGTGGGAATCATCGCGAGCGATATTGCGAGCGTGAGCGCGAGGCGGATCGAGGACGTCATGGTATCTCCTGTCATGCAATGGGCTTGCATGGGGTAGGACGCCGCGCGAGCCGTGGTATTCCTGAGATGACGGCAAAGATATTTTTCGCTGCGTGCCTCGTCGCATCGGAATAAACTGGGATGATCAAAACTGAACCACGGATCGACATGAGCAAGCCGCATTGGCGTCCCGCGCGCGCATCCGACCTGCCGGCGATCAGCGCGATCGCAGCGCGCATCCACCCCGATCTGCCTGAACGCCCCGAGGTGTTCGCGGAAAAGATGCGGCTCTATCCCGATGGAAGCCGCGTGCTTGCCGCGGAGGACGAGATCGCCGGCTACGGACTCGCCCATCCCTGGACGCAACACCGGATTCCGCCGCTCGACGGCTTCCTCGAACAACTGCCCGGCAATGCGGACTGCCTCTATGTGCACGACGTCGCGGTGCTGCCCGGCTTTCGCGGCGGCGTCGCGGGCGATTATGTCGCTGCGATCGAGCAGCTCGCGCGCGCGTCAGGGATCGCGACGCTCGCGCTGGTGTCGGTCTACGCCACGCGGCCGCTGTGGGAACGCCTCGGCTTTCGGGCCGTCACGGCGAACGCGGAGCTGCGTGCAAAGCTCGCGTCCTACGGCGACAACGCGACCTACATGCTCCGCGATCTCGCTGCGACGTAATGCCCCTTCACGGTGCAGTCCCGCGGCAACATTCTTGCCGACGCCGGAACGCGGCCGTCAGTCTCGATGCTTCTTTTTCGTCTTCGGCTTCTTTCCGGGTGCGCTCTTCCCAGGCCACGAAGTGACCGAAGGCTCTGCGTGGCCCGGCTTGTTCTTGTGCTTCTTTTTCTTTGCGAAGGAAGGAGCATCGTCGAATTTCGGTCCGCGCTCGCCCTGCGCCTTGTCGTATGGCTTGCCGTGTGGTTTGCCGTGCGACTTGAACCCACCCGGCTCGCGCGGGCGATCGTCGCGACGTTCACGATGGTCGCTGTCGCCGCTCTCGCGCCGAGGCGCGTGGGGCCGCTCTTCCGAAGGCGCCTGCCGCTGCGGCGCATCCGCCATCGACTCGATGCGGATATTGTCTTCCTTGTCCGGACGCTTGATCTTGGCGGCGAACGATTCCACGACCCGCTCGGAAATCTCGAACTCGGTCGTGGTGTCCATGATCTTGATAGCGCCGATGTCGTTCTTGTCGATGCCGCCGCGGCGGCAGATCATCGGCAACAGCCAGCGCGCTTCCGCATTCTTGCGTCGCCCGATGTTGGCCCGGAACCAGACGGTGGCCTCCCCCATGCCGTGACGCGGCGACGATTTCCCCTTGGAGCGCGGCCCCGCAGGGCGATCATCGCCGCGCGAGGTGCGGACATCGTCGCGCGGTGCGCGGGCATCGTTGCGACCGCGATCGTCGCGCGGCCGGCTGCTTCGCTCGCCCGGATCCATGATGTCTTCGGGCGACGGCAGCCGCGCGCGATAGAGCCGTGCGAGCGACGCGGCGATCTCCTCAGCCGACCGCTCGGCCAGCAACGCCTGCGCCAGCGCCAGATCGTCGGCGGTCGTCTCCTCGGTGAACAACACGTCCTTCATGCGCTCGTGATCGAGCTTGCGGATCTCATCCGGTTGCGGCGCCGTCCCCCAGACCGCGTCGATCCCCGACACATTCAGCAGCATTTCCGCACGCCGCCGTCGCACGGGCGGCACCAGCAGGATACTCGTCCCCTTGCGACCGGCGCGGCCGGTACGGCCCGAGCGATGCTGCATAACTTCGGCGTCGTTGGGCAGGTCGGCATGAATGACAAGGTCGAGGCTCGGCAGATCGATGCCGCGGGCGGCGACGTCGGTCGCCACACAGACGCGCGAACGTCCGTCCCGCAGCGACTGCAGCGCCGTGGTTCGCTCGTTCTGCGTCAATTCGCCTGACAGCGCGACCACCGAGAAGCCGCGCTCCAGCAGCGCCGCCTGCAAATGCCTGACGTGATCGCGCGTGCTGCAGAAGACCAGAGCGCTCGGCGCCTCGTAGAAGCGCAACACGTTGACGACCGCGTGCTCGGCATCGCCGGGCGCGATTCGGATCGCGCGGTACTCGATATCGGCGTGACCGCCTTCGTCGCCGGCGACCTCGATCCGGAAGGCCTGCTGCTGATATTGCTTCGCCAGCGCGACGATGCCGCGCGGGAACGTGGCCGAGAACATCAGGGTGCGGCGCGTGTCCGGCGTGGTCTTGAGGATGAACTCCATGTCCTCGCGAAAGCCGAGATTGAGCATCTCGTCGGCCTCGTCGAGCACGACCACCTTCAATTCCGAGATGTCGAGACGGTTGCGCCGCAGATGATCGCACAGCCGGCCTGGCGTGCCGACGACGATGTGCGCGCCGGCCGCAAGCTCGCGCTGCTCGCGCCGCGGATCCATGCCGCCGACGCAGGAGACGACGCGTCCGTTCGCATGCTCGTACAGCCAGGCAAGTTCGCGATGGACCTGCAAGGCGAGCTCGCGGGTCGGCGCCACGATCAGGGCGAGCGGTGCACCCGCCCGCTCGAACCGCTCGGCGCCATCAAGCAGATCCTTGAAAAGGTCCTTGGCCATGGCCAGCCCATAGGCCAGCGTCTTGCCGGAGCCGGTCTGGGCCGAAACCAGCAGGTCGCGGTCAGTTGCCTCGTCGGTGAGCACGGCGAGCTGAACGGGGGTCGGACGGTCGTAGTTGCGCTCGGCCAAAGCTCGGGCGAGCGGCGGACTCATGGTCGGAAAAGACACGGGATAAAACCTTGGTTGGTCCAGGCGCGGAACGTTGAGCCGCGCGACCTGAAGCTGCGTAGGCGGCAAATGGTCCAGCCGCACGCGTGGTGATTTGATTTGCACGCTCTTTACGCCAAGCGCGGGCAAATCACCATGCCTATGACGCATGGCTTTGGCGCCATCGAGAATAAGCTTACCGCTGGCACCACCCACTACATCCAGCGTTTTCCGGCCGTTTTTCTGCATATAGCGAAATTTTGCGTCAAAGCCACCACCGCAGCGCGCAAGCTCGCATAGAGAGCGACGCGCCGGCCCTAATCCCGGGAGGTCACCAGCCTGCCGAAGCCGCCGACCAGCCTGACTCTTGCCCGCGCAACAGTGTCCTTCGCCGCGCGGCTCAAGGCGCGGACGGCACGCCAGGCCTCGGTTGCGTGCAGCCATGCCCTCACCTCGGCGAACTTCCCGTAACCCCAGGCGAAAGCCGGAATCCGCATCAGCTTGTCGCGCGTGAGATGGAACAGGCGCTCGACCAGCACGAGCTTGAGCAACTCGCCGACGATGAGAGTGGCCGCGGCGCACACGAACTGACCGGTTGCGGCGAGATAGGCCGCCACAGGCTTGATTGGCTCCAGAATGATCACGGGCACCGAAAACAAGGCGAGCGACGGATAAGGCGGCAGCGATCTGATCCAGGCGCGCAATCGCCTGAATTGGAAATGCCGCCCAATCCAGCGCGAGATTGGCCTCGCCACGGCCATGAAGACCGCATCCACCAGGAAGTAGATGGTGGCCGCGATGTAAGTGACCGGTTTCAGAATGCGCTTCACGATACCTCTCCCGCGAACTGAAAGCCGGAACTGGGGTCTAAGTTTCACCCCCGCGTGAATAACTCGCGGATTTCCGATGGAACTTTTTGGACATCGGCCCGCCTCCGCAAGTCTCAGATCTCCGCATAGAGCTCCAAAAGATTGCCGTCGGGGTCGCGGAAGAACAGCATCCGATGCCCAAACGACTGGTTCGTCGGCGGCGACAGCAGCGCAACGCCCTGCCGCACGAGTTCGTCAGCGCACGCATCGACCTCGGCCGCGGAGACCTTGAATGCCAGTTGCAGCGCGGCACTGCCCGCCGGTGTTGGCGCATCGGCCGCAGTCCGGCTCGGCTTCGCGAGAGCCAACGTGTTGCTGCCCAAGCCGTACTCGATCCAGTTCGGCGACAACTCACGCAGCAGCGGAAACGCGAGAACGTCTTCGTAGAAGCGGCGCATCGCGGCCATGTCGCGCACGAAGATGACGGTGTAGTCGATCGCGCGGATGGCGTGGAAGGGGGAGCGCGTGCGTTGGTCGGGTTCGGGTGTCTCGTCCATCGTCATGCCTTTCATTCCAAACGTCCGCACGCAGATCGTATGGAGCGTAGCGGAATATGAGGAGCCACAAGCGAGAATCCCGGCTTACGCTACAGCGCAATCCGGGCCCCGAATTTCTCACTCCACCAATTCCGGCCACGGCACGATGGTCGACTTCACCGTCTTCATCGCCATGGCGTCCCTGACCGCCTGCGCGACGCCTTCTTCCGTGAAGGGGTAGATCGTCTGCATCTTCAGCCAGGGATATTTGTCGCGGGTGCGATAGAGCATGTCGACGCCGAGCGGAAGATCATTACCGGTAAAGCCCCAGGATCCCAGTACGTTGAGGTCTTTGGTGCAGATGCGGTGCCAGGACGTCTCGATCGAGCCGGCGTCGGTGAACTGGCCCATCTCGACATAGGTGCCGCCGTCGCGCAGCATCTCGATGCCTTCGGGGCCGGCGGTCGGATGGCCCGAACAATCCATCACGAGATCGGCGCCGAAGCCCCCGACAATCTCGCGCACGCGCGCGATACGATCTTGCGGCGATTTGATCTCCTCGATGTTCACAGTCGCCTCCGCGCCGAATTCGCGCGCGAGCTTGAGCCGCGGCTCCTCCGGCGCACCGACGCAGATCACGCGCCCTGCTCCCATCTCCCTTGCGGCCGCGACGGCGAGAATGCCGATCGGACCCGAGCCCTGGATCACCACCGTGTCGCCCCAGGTGAAGCCGCCGGCTCGGCCAGCGCGGTTGAAGGCGCGAATGCAGGAGGTCAGCGGCTCCGACAACGCGCCCAGCCGCAGCGACATGTCGTCGGGCAATTTGTAGATCTTGGTGCCCGGCAGCATGTCGAGATCGACATAGACATATTCGGCCCAGCCGCCCCACATGTGAGGCGCTTTGTCGAAGCCGAGATATCGGCCGTAGTAGACCGGCGTCAGGCACTTGTTGGCTACTTGCGGATAATGGATGCAGTAATAGCAGCGGCCGCAGGGCATCAGCGGCGGGATCATCACTTTCGATCCCACCTTGAGCGGCTTGCTCATGAAGTCCTCGGTGAATTCTTCGCCGCATTCGACGATCACGCCGCCGATTTCATGACCGAGCGTGAACGGCCAAGGCAGCGGCTTCGGCCAATGTCCCTTCAGAATGTGCAGGTCCGTGCCGCAGACGCCGCACGCGCCGACCTTGATCAGCGCGGCCTTTTTGCCGACCTTTGGCCATGGCACGCTGCGGATGACGGGCTCGCTGCCCGGTCCCGCGTGGGTGCAGACGCGGATGGATTCCATGGCTGTTTCCTCGCTGCCCGCTTTTGTTATGTTTGGTGGTGCGGGCTAACGGGAAGCGTATGTGAGATGCGCGGTCGTGCCAAGGTGCGGTCTCGTAGCCCGCATGAGCGAAGCGGAATGCGGGACCGGCGCTCCCGGATTTCGCTGCGCTCCGTCCGAGCTACGGCGCCTGTCACATTCACCGCCGTCATCCTGAGGTGCGAACCTTGCGATGCATTTGCATCGCAAGGTAAAGCCTCGAAGGATGGGCCACAGGCGCTCGCGGCCTATCCTTCGAGGCGCGCAAGGGCGCGCACCTCAAGATGACGGTTGAGCTTGTGGCGGCAGCGCATGGCTGATCTCCAAGCACACCCAAGTAGCTTGAGCGCTTAAGTATCTTGAGCGCTTACCGGCGAACGTGTAAGGCCCCAAGAGTCCCACCCAGGTGCCCTCTTGAACCCCCTCCCCCAAAATCCTGTCGCTGCGTCCGGATCGTTCGCGGCGATGAAGTCGGTGCCGTACCGGCTCCAGTTCATGGCTTACGTCCTGGCGATGATGGCTGACAATATCGAGCATGTGATCAGCTACTGGGTGGTGTTCCAGAAATTCCATTCGCCGGCGCTGGCGGGCTTTGCGGTGCTGTCGCACTGGTTGCCGTTCCTGTTGTTCTCGGTCGCGGTCGGGGGTCTCGCCGACCGCTTCGATCCGCGCCGCATCATCCAGTGCGGCATGCTGCTGTTCATCGTGGCCTCGAGCGGATGGGGCTTCTTCTTCATCACCGATACGATCGAGATGTGGCACGCGATGCTGCTGCTGGTGATCCATGGCTGCGCCGGCGTGCTGTGGCAGACGCCGAACCAGCTCCTGCTCTACGACCTCGTCGGCCCCGCGGATCTTCCAAGCGCGGTGCGGCTGAACGCGATGGCGCGCTATCTCGGCATTTTGGTCGGACCTGCCGTCGGCGGCATCATCATGCTGACACTCGGCACCTCGCATGGCATCATCTTCAACACGCTGTTCTACTTGCCGATGCTGCTATGGCTGTTCTGGGCGCCGGTACGAGACAAGAGTGTCGCCGTGCGGCGCTTCGCGGTGCGCGGCCTTGCCGACATCATGTTGACGATGCGCGCGATCGGCACGCAGCCGGTGCTGACGGCGATGACATGGCTTGCCGGCCTCACCTCCTTCATGATTGGCAACGCCTATCACGCCCAGATGCCGGGCTTTGCCGGCGATCTCGGTCACGGCGACCCCGGCGTCTCCTACAGCGTGCTGCTCGCGGCCGATGCTGCCGGCGCGCTGCTCGCGGGCATCGCGCTGGAATCCTGGGGACGGCTCAAGGGCACGCCGCGCACCGCGATCATGCTCGCCATGTTGTGGAGCGTGGCACTGCTCGGCTTCGCCTCGGTGCGGATCTATCCGGTTGCGATCGTGCTGTTGTTCTTTGCAGGCTTCTTCGAGCTGTCGTTCAACACCATGGCGCAGGCGCTGGTGCAGTTGAACGCGCCGTCCGACATTCGCGGCCGCGTCGTCGGCCTCTACAACATGGCGGGGCTTGGGATGCGGGCGTTCAGCGGCATCACCGTCGGGCTATCAGGTGCGGCGATCGGCATTCACTGGTCGCTCGGCCTGTCAGCCGCGGTGCTGCTGGCGCTGCTGTGTCTCCTGTACCAGCGCGCGGTAAGGAAGGCAGCCGGTTGACTCCGGCCTCTCTCCACCGCACCCTCGATACAGGGCTGGGGAGATGAGGCGTTGCGCAATCGCTGGGGCATTCTTGCGATCCTGTTCGTCGTTCGCCTCACCATTGCGTTCCAGTTCCAGAGCGTGGCTGCTGTCGCGCCGCTGCTGCAACAGACTTTTGGAGTCGGGCTCGCCGATATCGGCATCCTGATCGGGCTGTATTTCACACCCGGCATCGTGCTGGCACTGCCGGGCGGCGCGGTCGGACGGACCCTTGGCGACAAGCCCACGACCATCGCGGCACTGCTGCTGATGACGGCCGGCAGCCTGGTCATGGCCGCCACCGATGTCTGGGGCTGGCAGATGGCGGGCCGGCTTGCCTCCGGCGCCGGCGGCGTGCTGCTGACCGTGCAGCTCACCAAGATGGGCACCGACTGGTTTGCCGGCAAGGAGATCGCCACCGCGATGGCGATCTTCGTCAACTCCTGGCCGGCGGGCGTTGCGATCTCGCTCCTGGTGCTGCCGGCGATCGGCACCGCCTATGGCGCCGGCGCCGTGTTCCTCGCGGCCGGTGCGCTGACCGCGATCGGCATTGTGCTGATCACGTTTTATCAACCGCCGCCGGGAGCCACTGCCAGCGCGGCCGGCTCCGGGCGGCTTGATCCGCTTGCTCTCTTGGCGGTGATCGTCGCGGGCGCAATCTGGGGCCTCTATAATGTCGGCTTCGCCATGATCTTCTCGTTCGGCCCATCACTGCTCGCCGAGCGCGGCTGGAGCATTGCCGCGGCGGGATCGGCGATCAGCCTCGTGATGTGGCTGTCGGTGATCTCGGTGCCGGCAGGCGGCTATCTCGCCGATCGTTTCAAGCGGCCGCTCGTGCTTGCGATCGCGGCCAGCCTCGTGGTGGCGGGAATGCTGGCTTGGCTGACCCGGTCCGACGCCGTGATCACGATCCTGGTCCTGATCGGCCTGATCGGCGGCCATCCGGCCGGCCCGATCATGAGCCTGACCGCCCGCGTGCTCGTGCCGGAAACGAGAGCGATCGGGATGGGCGTGTTCTACACTCTCTTCTATGCCGCGATGATGCTGGGACCGGCGGTGGCGGGCCGGCTCGCCAAATCGGCCGGGACCGCCGCGGTCGCGCTCGACCTCGGCGCACTGACGGTGCTGGCGTGCCCGCCGCTGATGTGGCTTTTCGAGCGCATTGTGTCTGTCCGTAATCGACGCGCCCAATCCTAACGCGGCATTAACCCTGTGCACCTTAGGGTCGTCCCGGACTCCGCCAGGCGGGGGGTCGGGTTGTGAAAATGGCGTTGGCGAACAAAAAATTTCTTCCGGCCGCCGAGGAACGTCGGCGTTTCCAGCGGGTAAAGGTTCACCTGCTCGGCCGCTACATGCTGCCGGACCGCCGTGAATTCCCCTGCCAGGTAATCAACATGTCGCCGGGCGGGGTGGCACTGCTGGCCCCCGGCATCGGCAATGTCGGCGATCGCGTGGTCGCCTATCTCGATCATATCGGCCGCGTCGAGGGCAAGATCACCCGCATCATCGACAATGGCTTCGCCATGACAGTGGGTGCGACGCCGCGCAAGCGCGACAAGCTCGCCGCACAGCTCACCTGGCTCGCCAACCGCGACATCCTCAATCTGCCGGAAGACCGCCGCCACGACCGTATCGTGCCGCGCAACCCGATCGCGGTGCTGACGCTCGAGGACGGCACCAAGATGACCTGCCGCATCATCGACCTCTCGCTGTCAGGCGCCGCCATTGCCGCCGAGAACCGGCCGCCGCTGAACTCGACGGTTCTGCTCGGCCGGGTGCAGGGCCGCGTGGTCCGAAACCTCGAAGATGGCTTCGCGCTCGAGTTCATGCATTCGCAGCCGATCGAGACACTCGAAGAGAGCGTTACCGCGCGGTAAAGCGCGAAGGCGCCAAATCCCCTGTATTTCAAGCCCTGAAGGCGGCCTCCGCGATGCGGACGCCGCCTTTTTCATGGGTCGTGACGAGCCTCGCGCGGGTTAACGCGAGGGCTGCGGACGCGTGCAAACAACGGTTCCGCCAGCGTTTCCGCGTTAATCGATAAAATTTGAGTCAATTGCAGTCATATCGAATTTTATTCGAATTTGATTCAAGTATAGTTTGAATTCGTCGTGCCTTTTACTTGTATTCGTCTCGACTTTACTTGGCTGATTTAGCGGCAACTCAAAAGCTGCGTGCGCAATGTGGTCCCAACAAGAAACGGGGGCCGCTATGTTTGATTTCAGGGGACAGGGGAAGGGAATGGCGCTGGCCGCCATGCTCTTCGGAATGAGCGCGGCAGCGCAGGCCGGCGAAGGCCGTCTGCTCTACGCAAGCCTCGGCGACACCACGCGTTCGCCGATCGGCTGGGTCGAATTCTGTGCGGACAATGCCGCTCAGTGCCAGGGCGCGCCGACGCAACCGCGCGACATCGTGATGTCGCAGGCCGCATGGCGCGACCTCGTCAAGGTCAATCGCTGGGTCAACGAGACCGTCAAGCCTTTGACCGACCAGGAGCACTGGGGCGTGATCGAGAAGTGGTCGCTGCCGTCGGACGGTTACGGCGACTGTGAAGACTACGTGCTGTTGAAGCGCAAGATGCTGATCGATGCCGGATGGCCGCGCGAGGCCCTGCTCATCACCGTCGTGCGCGACAAGAAGGGTGAAGGACACGCGGTGCTGACGGTGAAGACCGACAAGGGCGAGTTCGTTCTCGACAATCAGAACGAGAACGTCGTTGCCTGGACGGAGACCGGCTACCGCTTCGTCAAGCGCCAGTCGCAGAGCGATCCCAACGTCTGGGTTTCGCTGGGCGATACCAGGCCGGCGGTCTCCACCGCCAGCGCAAGAGACCAGTAAGAACGAGACAAGGAGTTACGCGACCCGGTCACATCCCCACCCCTCCCCGTCCCAGACCGGTTCGCGCGCGGCCAGCCATCCCCCAATGGCTGGCCGCAACTTTTTTTGGGGATGTCGTTTCGTTCAATCCTGCTGCGTCTGCCGCGACCAGGGCACGCGCGCGGCGGTGAAATCGCGCCACGTGCTTTGCAGAGCGGGCTGCACCCCGACCGACGCACGCGCCTGCCAGCCCGCGATCGCCGCCACGGCGGTGGCGCTGTCAGGCTCGGCACCGAGCCCTTCGAGCAATGACGCCGTGAGCGCCATGTCATTGAAGGCGCCGAGCTGCTCCTGCAAGCCGGCGAGCCTGCGCGAGAATTTTCGCGCGGATTTGCGGTCCTCGTAGAGCGGCAGCAGGAACTCGCTGAGATAGCGCAGCCGCTTGGTCGCGAGCCGCACCCGGTGCAGATCTTCCGCCGCAAGCGACTTGAAGCGGCGGCCGCGCTTGAGCAGCTTCGCATGTTGCTCCGACAGAATGCGCTGCGCGAAGTTGACGGCGGGCTCGGCGAGCCGGCCGGGGTCTTCGGCGGCGACGTCGTTGCGCCAGCCCCGCGTCTCGATCCAGTTTCCGAGGCCGATCAGGAACGCGGTGCAGCGGCGATCGTCAAGCGCGTGATGTGCCTTGCGATAGGCGTCGGACCGACGCGCGGCCGCAGCCCGGCCCAGCGCATCGAAGCCTGCGACCGACGGACAGGCCTTTGCGATCGTCGGCAAGGTCTCGAGCCGGAACACGTCCCAGTCACGCGCGGCGGAGAGGTCTTGCGCCAGCCATCTGGCTTCCGACCGTAGCGCATCGAGATTGCTGAGCGCGCCGACCGATCGCATCAGGTCCAGTGCCGATCGAAGCCTGCGCAGCGAGACGCGAAGCTGATGCACCCCTTCCGGATTGCGACCGTCCTCGGCCGCGGGCAGCGATTGAAGCAAATGGAGGAAGCAGGAGCGCAGGATCGCCGCGAACGCCTCGTCGAGCGTAACCGACGCATCGAGGCGAAGTTTTCGCGGACGTCGCGCCGAGGGCGGTTTGTCGGCGGCAAGATCGAAGCCGCGCGCCGATTTGGTGCGGACCGACGGCTTCACCGCCCCGTGCTCGGCAAGCCGCAATGCGATCTCGTAGATCGCGGTCGCGCTGCCGCTCTTCAGCTCAAGTTCGATCTCGCTCACCGGTAACGTCCGGTCGCCGGCCGTGAGGACGCCCCGGTCAAACGCGACTTCGACCGTGCCGGACGGCAGGTCAACCATCCGCGCATGACGACGAACGTCGGCCGTGAACACCGCTTCGAGCGGCTGCGCTTCGAGATGGCTGCGAAGCTTCTCCGCAATGAAGGGCATCGCCAGAGCCAGGTCGGGTGCAAGCGACGACACCCTCGCCTCCCACTCGCCGCGGCGCAGTGGATCATCCACCGCATCGGTTTTCACGGTTTGCACGAAGCGTGCGCCGCTCTGACGAACGCGCAAGCTCAAGCCGTTGCAACGCAGCGTCCGCTCCGGCGTGTCATAATAGACAGACTTGAGATGTTTGCGCGCGCCCTTGTTACGCGCGTTCGCCGCGATGACCGGCGTAGCGTTGAAATGCGCCATGCGATCGGCATCGACGAGAAGCTTGAGCTCGATTTCACCGGCGGGCCGCGCGGCGGCGTTCGACTGGGTTGGCCCGGGTGCGGGCGTCGCCTCTTGCGATGGCGTCTGGTCGATCACAGCGCCCTCGACGATCCCTGGTTCCGCGCCGGGTTCACGCTGCCTGAAGAAGCCGGCGGCGACCTGCATTCTCTTGTCGTCTTTCGAGACAGGATTCCCGTCCGGCGCGCTCGAAGTCTTGCAAGCCGGCTTAGCGTCTGATTGAGCATTTCCGGTGACATGACAGTTCAATGACAGAGCGCCATTCTATAGCCGGTACCGTCCGCAAGGAATAGTCACGTTACGCCGCAGCGTGTGGCCGTCGACACGATGTCACGCGCAAAAATCGGGCAACGCCTGTCACAATCCGGGGTAATGATGCGAATTAAATTGCTGCACTGCGCGTGCGCGTCAGCGCGCCAGACTGTTCTTGTAGATCCTGCCGCCCTTCATGATCAGCACAAAATTCTTCGCGGGATCTTCGACGAGATGGATGTTGTCGAGCGGATTGCCGTCGACCAGCAAGAGATCGGCAAGCGCGCCCTCCTCCACCACGCCGAGCTTACCTGGGTAAGGATTGCGCAGGCCTGACAGATTCAGCAGCTCCGCATTGGTCGACGTCGCCATCGCCAGCGCTTCGGCCGGTGTGTACCAGCGCGTCAACGCGGCCAACATCGAGCCCTGCTTGTCCGCCAAAGCCTTCGAGAACAGCACGTCAGTGCCGAACGCGGTCTTGATGCCGTACTTCTTCGCCAGCGCGTAGACGCGATCGGTGCCGGCAACCACCTGCCGCATCTTGTCCTGCTCTGCTGGCCCCAACCCCGCCGCCGCGGAGAGGTCGAGGAATGGCTGCGTGCTGAGCCAGATCCCCTTCTCCGCGATCAGCTTCGCGCTCGCCTCGTCCATGAGGTGACCGTGCTCGATGCATCTCACGCCGGCTGCGATCGAGCGCTGGATCGCGACCGGCGTGTAGGCGTGGGTGGCGACATAGGTGCCCCAATTGTCGGCGGCCTCGACGGCGGCGCGCAGCTCGGGCTCGGTGAAGGTGGAGACATCGAGCGGGCTGAAGGGCGACGCGACGCCGCCGCCTGCCGTGAGCTTGACCTGCGAAGCACCCTGCATGAGCTGCTCGCGCGCGCGCACGCGCACCTCGTCTGGACTGTCGGCGACCATGCTGCCGCCGATCCGCTCCATGCGGCTGAGCATGCCGCCGATGGTGCGCGGCAGATCGGAGAGCTGGCGGAAATCGCCATGACCGCTGGTGATGGTGATGATGGCGCCCGAGGGATAGATGCGGGGACCGGCGACAAGATCCTCGTCGATGGCCTGCTTGAGGCCGAAGCTCGGCCCGCCCATGTCGCGCACGGTGGTGAAGCCGCGCATCAGCGTCGCGGTCGCCTCGCTGGCCGCAAGCAGGTTGTTGTAGCCGATATCGCCTGCGAGCGCGGCCATCGGCGTCGGGCGCACCAGCATCGTGTGCCAATGCGCATCGATCAGCCCCGGCATCAGCACGCGGCCGCCGCCGTCGATCACCTGACCGGTGGCTGCGATGTCGGCAGTCGATATCTTCTCGATCTTCCTGTCCCTGACCAGAACATTGGACGCAACCGAGAGCGTCGCGTTCTTTCCGTCGAAAATCCTGACGTTACGGAACAGGACGGCAGCGTCCTGCTGGGCCGCCGCAGGCGACGCATTGCAGAGAAGCACTGCAAGCAGCATCGCGAGCCCGCCCCGCACTTTCAATCCCGGCATGATCTCCCGCTCCAGAACCCAACCGCGCGATGGTAGTTGATGCCTCGTGCCCGGTGGAGTCAATTTGCAACCCTAGAGAGATTCTGCAGTTCAGCCATCCAGCTGCGGCAAAGGTGCACCGCGAACTTTACTCGGGAAGATCAGGAAACTGAGTAAGCGCGGCTGTCTCACATACATCGAACTCAAATCAAATGCAGACGCTGCAAAAGTCCACGATCAACGCCAGATTGCAATTTGCGCATTCGAGAGTACCATCGTGCCGGCCTGCTCGACTGGGGAGAGAAGTAACAGGGGCCGCGAGCGCAGGCGCGAAATGACGAGGCGCAACATGGTGGCACAAACAACTGACGGACACGTCATGCTGGTCAAGAAACTCGGCGGACTCCTCGCAATTATCATCGGATGTCTGCTGACGGGGATCGGCGTGACCTTCGAATACGGCGGCACGACGTTCGCCGGCGTTCTCTTCCTGATCCTCGGCGCGATCCTGCTCGTGCTGAAGATCATGAAGCGCAACGAAGGGTCTTCGCTGCCGTAGCCAAACGATGCGGTTCGTTAGGGGCCCAGCACGTCCGCGAGCCGCAACTCGTCCGCGGCGGGATCTTTCAGAAACAGCTCGGCCTCGATCTCGTTCAGATGCGACAACATCTGCGCGCGGGCGGCCGCTCTGTCGCGTTTGCGGATCGCGGCGACGATACCGGCGTGATGATCAGTGCCGCAGGCCGGCGTGTCGTGGCGGCGGTAAAGCAGGATGATGAGCGAGGAGCGCGCGATCAGCTCCTTCAGGAAACCGAGATAGATGCTGTGACCACTCATCTCGGCGACGAGGCGATGAAAGTCGCCGGAGAGCCGGACCGAGGCGCGCGCGTCGCCGCGTGATTCCGCCTCGCGTTCCTCGGCAAGATGCCGCTGGAGACGATCGATCCAAGCCGGTGACACCGCGTCAACGGCGTGATCGACGATCGTCGGCTCGACCAGGCGGCGCGCCTCGAACACTTCGCGGGCATCCGCAGGCGTCGGGCGTGCGATGAAGGCGCCGCGGTTCTTCTCGATGTTGACGATGCCCTCATGCGCGAGTTGCTGGAGCGCGGTGCGAACCAGCGTGCGGCTTGAGCCGTAGATCTCGCCGATCTCGTCCTCGCCGAGCTTTGTGCCCGGCAGCAGACGATGCTCGAGGATCGCCGCGGTCACGCCTTCCCGGATGCGGCTGACGCGATCGTTCGCATCTGGCGCGTCGGATTTCGGTCGGGACTTGGCGGCCATGGGTGTGAGGACTCGATCGGCAACGTTCGGCCTCGAATGGTAGTCGACGAGCTGTATCCAATCACAGGCGAAACTTTATACAATCCGCGCCTGTTTTGTGTGCACGCAATTGCGAAAGCAGCGAGCCGACCGGACGCACGAGATTCGATCTAACGATCTGACTCCGCTGCACTGTTTTGCAATTCGGCCAGCCAAGGACGATTCAAGGGCGATTGGCACGGACCTTGCGGAGAGAGGCGAAGCATCGCCCTCTCCCCGGACACGCCATGGCCACTCCCGCCGCTCTCGAACTGGTCGCCGTCACCAAGCGTTACGACACGACGCTGGCGGTCGACACCGTCAATCTGAAGATCCCGGCAGGCACCTATTGCTGCCTGCTCGGCCCCTCCGGCTGCGGCAAGACTTCGACCTTGCGCATGATCGCGGGCCACGAGGCGGTCAGCGAAGGCGACATCATCCTTGGCCCGCAAAACGTCACCGGCCTCACGCCCGCCAAGCGCGGTACAGCGATGATGTTCCAGTCCTACGCGCTGTTTCCGCACCTGACCGTGCTCGACAATGTTGCGTTTGCCCTGAAAATGCGCGGCGTCGACCGCGCTATCAGGCACAAGCGTGCCGGCGAACTGCTCGAGCTGGTCGCAATGAGCCCCTATGCCGGCCGACTGCCGGCCCAGCTCTCCGGCGGCCAGCAGCAGCGCGTGGCGCTCGCCCGCGCGCTGATCACCGAGCCGCAGATCCTCTTGCTCGACGAGCCGCTCTCCGCGCTCGATCCGTTCCTGCGGGTCAGGATGCGCGGCGAGCTGAAGCGGCTGCAGCGCGAGCTCGGCATCAGTTTCATCCAGGTCACCCACGGCCAGGAAGAGGCAATGGCGCTTGCCGACCACATCGTGGTGATGAACCAGGGCAAGATCGAGCAGCAGGGCTCGGCCCGCGACATCTTCCATCACCCCAGCACCGAATTCGTGGCGCGCTTCATCGGTGGCCACAACGTCCTCAGCGACGCCGGCAAACTCATCGCCGTGCGCGCCGATCAGCTCGGCATCACGCCGTTCGTTGAGGGTGCGTTCGGCGCACCGGCGCTGCTGACCCAGACCGAGTACCAGGGCTCCTATGTCGCCGTCTCGCTTACGCTCGACGACGGCACTGCCTTGTTCGCCCACGTTCCCGAGACCGTGTTCGACGCCCGCCCTTTGCGTCCGGGCGATCGCGTGCTGGTCACCTGGGATCCCGCCAAGGCGCAACGCCTGCAATAGCGTCCATCGATCGAAAAAATGCGCAACAGAGGAGTGACTGGTATGACCGAGACGACCAAAAAGACCGGCGTCAGCCGCCGCACGCTATTGAAGAGCACCGCTGGTCTCGCCGGCCTTGCCGCCGGCTCCGGCGCCATCACCGGCTTCCCCTACGTGATGTCGGCCGAGCCGAAGGTGCTGCGCTATCTCGGCACCGCCGTGAACGAGGGCGACGACATCTCCAAGCAGTGCCTGAAGGACACCGGCATCAAGATCGAATACATCACCGCGACCACCGACGACGTCACCAAGCGCGTGATGACCCAGCCGAACTCCTTCGACGTGCTGGACACCGAATATTTCTCGCTGAAGAAGATCGTGCCGTCGGGCAACATCCTTGCCCTCGATTCCAGGAAGATCAAGGAATTCGACAACATCACGCCCGTCTTCACCAAGGGCCAGACGCCCGGCGGCAAGAAGATCGGCGGCCAGGGCACCGCGCCCTGGAAGGTGCTGTATCTCGAAGGCAAGGACTCCAAGAAGTTCGCGACGTCGGCGACCGAATTCGTCACGCTGATTCCGACCGTCTACAACGCCGACACGCTCGGCGTCCGTCCCGACTTGATCAAGCGGCCGATCAGCTCGTGGGCCGAGCTGCTCAATCCCGAGTTCAAGGGCAAGGCCTCGATCCTCAACATCCCCTCGATCGGCATCATGGATGCCGCGATGGTCGTGGAAGCCTCCGGCAAATACAAATATGCCGACAAGGGCAACATGACCAAGGAAGAGATCGATCTCACCATGAAGGTGATGATCGAAGCGAAGAAGGCCGGCCAGTTCCGCGCGTTCTGGAAGGACTTCAACGAGAGCGTCAACCTGATGGCGTCGGGCGAGACCGTGATCCAGTCGATGTGGTCGCCGGCGGTGACGAAGGTGCGCTCGATGGGGATCGCCTGCACCTTCCAGCCGCTTAAGGAAGGCTATCGTTCCTGGGCTTCCGGCTTCTGCGTCTCCAAGGGCGTGTCGGGCGCCAAGCTCGAATGGGCCTACGAGTTCGTCAACTGGTTCCTGTCCGGCTATGCCGGCGCCTATCTCAACCGCCAGGGCTATTACTCCGCCGTGCTCTCCACCGCGAAAGCGCATATGGAGCCCTACGAGTGGGCCTACTGGATGGAAGGCAAGGCAGCCGAGAAGGACATCAAGGCGCCCGACGGCTCGCTGCTCGAAAAGGCCGGCGCCGTGCGCGACGGCGGCTCCTACGAGGACCGCATGGGCGGCGTTGCCTGCTGGAACGCGGTGATGGACGAGAACGACTACATGGTCCGCAAGTGGAACGAGTTCATCGCGGCGTAATTTGATGGACACGTCGGAGGACATCCTGCAACAGGCATCCCCGGACCTCGTCCGGGGATCAGGCACAGCGCGCGCCGCGAAAGCGCCGCGCCTGTCGCCATCCTTCGTCTCTTGGCTTCAGGCCGGGCCGATGATGTTGGTGTTTCTCGCCTTCTTCTTGATCCCGCTGGTCTTCGTCGTCATCGTCTCCTTCTGGGACTACAACGAATACCAGTTGCTGCCGGCCTTCTCCGGCCGCGGCTACACCGACACGTTCGAGGGCTGCATCGCGCAGCTCCCCGATCTCTGCACCATCGCCAAGACCTATTTGAAAACGCTGAAGCTGTGCTTCCTGGTCTGGGCAATCGCGCTGTTCATCGGCTTCTGGGTCGCCTATTTCCTGGCCTTCCACGTCAAGTCCAGGACCTGGCAGATGGGATTGTCGCTGCTCTGCACGATCCCGTTCTGGACCTCCAACGTGATCCGCATGATCGCCTGGATCCCGCTGCTCGGGCGCAACGGCCTGGTCAATTCCGGTCTGGTCAAGACCGGTGCGATCAATCAGCCGCTGGAATGGCTGCTATTCTCCGAATTCTCCGTGGTGCTGGCGCTGGTCCACCTCTTCACCTTCTTCATGGTGGTGCCGATCTTCAATTCGATGGTGCGCATCGACAAGTCGCTGATCGAGGCCGCCTATGACGCCGGCGCCACCGGCTTCCAGACGCTCGTCAACGTCATCATCCCGCTGGCCAAACCCGGCATCGTAATCGGCTCGATCTTCGTCATTACCATCGTGATGGGCGACTTCATCACCATCGGCGTGATGGGCGGCCAGCAGATCGCGGCGGCCGGCAAGATCATCGAGACGCGGGTGAACGCGCTGCAATTCCCGGCAGCGGCCGCAAACGCCGTGATCCTGCTCGTCATCACCTTCCTGATCATCACCATGATGTCGCGCATCGTCGACATCAAGAAGGAACTATAGGCGATGAAGGAGGGACGCCCGCGCAGCTTCTACGTGCTCGCGATCTTCTTCGCGGCCTACACGCTGTTCCTCTACGGCCCGATGATCGCGATCTACGTCCTGTCGTTCCAGGGGCCGCAGGGCGGCCTCACCTTCCCGATGAACGGCGTCTCGACCTTCTGGATCGCAAAACTGTTCCAGGGAACCGGCATCGTCGATCTCGGCGCGGCCTTTCGCCGTTCGCTGCTGCTTGGCATCATCGTGATGATCGTTACCGTCGTGCTGTCGGTTGCTGCCGGCATGGCGTTCCGCAGGAAGTTCAAGGCGCAAAGCATCTTGTTCTATTCGGCGATCGCGAGCCTCATCGTTCCCTCGATCATCACCTCACTCGGCATCTCGCTTGAATTCCGCATCATCGACGATCTGATCAAGGCGCATTGGAACGAGAACTTCGAGACCTCGATGGGCCTGCTGACCTCGGGCCTCGGCGCACATCTGACCTGGACGCTGCCATTCGGCCTGCTCATCATGTTCGCGATCTTCAACCGCTTTGATCCCCGGCTCGAAGAAGCCGCACGCGACCTCGGTGCGACGCCGTGGCAGGCCTTCCGTCATGTCGTGCTGCCGATCATCCTGCCGTCGGTGATCGGCATCGGCCTGTTCGGATTCACGCTGTCCTGGGACGAGTTGGCGCGCTCGAGTCAGGCGATCGGCGCGGTGAATACATTGCCGCTCGATCTCCAGGGCCTTACCACGACGGTGACGAACCCGGATATCTATGCGCTCGGCACCATCATCTCCGCGGTGTCTTTTGCGGTGATCACGCTTGCGCTCGGCACCATCCACATGCTCAACAAGCGGCAGGCGGCGAAGGGCTCGGACGCCGGCAAGGGACTTGTCTGATGCGGCTTCACGTCGTCAATCCCAACACTACGGCGTCGATGACGACGAAGATCGCCGCTGCCGCGCGCGCGATCGCCCTGCCCGACACATTGATCGATGCGCGCCAGCCGGCGATGGGCCCGGTCTCGATCGAGGGATTTTACGACGAGGCCTTTGCGGTGCCCGGCATGCTCGGCTGCATCCGCGACGCCGATCGCGACGGCGCGGACGCCCACATCATCGCCTGCTTCGACGACACCGGCCTCGACGCCGCGCGCGCGATCGCGACGGCACCGGTGATCGGCATTGGCGAAGCGGGCTTCCACATGGCGAGCCTGATCGCCGCGCGCTTCGCCGTGGTCACGACGCTCGGTGTCTCCATCGTGCCGATCGAGCATAATCTTAAGAGGTACGGTCTCATCGAGCGCTGTGCCCGCGTCCGCGCTGCCGAGGTGCCGGTGCTCGCGCTTGAGGAGCGCAATACTGATGCGCTCGCAAAAATCTCCGCGGAGATCACAGCCGCGATCCGCGACGACCGCGCGGAGGCCATCGTGCTCGGTTGCGCCGGCATGGCCGATCTCGCTGCAGAACTCGCCGCCACGCACGGCCTGCCCGTGATCGACGGCGTCGCCGCCGCAGTGACCTTGGCGGAATCACTGGTGCGCCTGGGGCTGAAGACCTCCCGGCTCGGGCCCTACGCGGCGCCGCGATCGAAGCCTTATTCCGGGCCGTTTTCGCCGTTTCAGCCCTGATCCCTACCCTGATGAGACCTTCGGAGGTCTCAAGGCCTGTGTTTGCTGGCTTTTTTTGCTCTTAGCCTCTTTTTGGTCCCATTCCTTGCCGAAACGTAACGCTTTCGGGACACCCCGGTGACCTCAGGGTTGCCGGTTTTCGCCAGTCACCAAGTTTCAATTTGGGTTTGTCAGCGATGATCGATCTCGCAGAGGACGCACCGCCCAACCCCCTTCTTCGTCTCGGTGCCCAGCCCATCGCGCTGACCGCCGCCGCCCTCTTCCTGCTGATCGCCGGCATGACCTCGATCGCGATCTGGCGCGCCTATACCGGCTCAGCTCCTGAGACCGACCGGGTGGTGGCGTCGCGGCAGCTTCAGGCCCGCACCGCACAGGCCTCCGAGCAGCTGGTCGAGAAGACCAAGGGACTGGAGGCGACCCAGCAGGAATCGATCGACCAACTCCAGGTCGTGCAGGACCAGCTCCAGACGGTGAAGCGGTTGCTCGCATTCCAGCAGGCCGACACCAAGCGCCTGTCCGAGCAGGTCGCAACGCTGAACGAGTCGATCGACGGCCTGCGGCAGTCCTTTGCCAGCGTCCGGACGACCGAGGTGGAGACCCCCTCGGTTACCCGCAGGAAACCGGTGCGGCAGCGCGTCCACGCCAGCGCGCGCAAGCGCTCGCGCGGCTGAGCTGCTCGCGACGCAGCTTTAAATTCTTTGACTTGTGAACTGGATCACATTCGCCAGTATGAATCTGAGCGATGCTAGCCGTTACCGGATGGCGTGAGCCGATTTCAATGTCCGGGGCTGGCAAGGTCGTTGACGGTATACTGCGTCGACGACCTTGTTTTTTGATGGGTACAGCGCCTATTCGCAGACATCCACACGGCGGATACGCCAGCCTGACGGCGTCATGACGCGCTTCCGCACGACGTAGCAGCCGCCATAGCCACCATCGTCGTAGCCGGTACCATAGTAATACGAATTGCCGTAATAGGGTTGGCCGTAGCCGTAATAGCCGCCGTAGTAGCCGGCTCCGGCGATACCCGCCCCGATCGCGATTCCCGGCCAGAAGCCGCCGCCACGCCAGCCGCCGCCATGACCCCAGCCACCGCCATGGCCCCAACCGCCGCCGTGGCCCCAGCCGCCGCCACCGTGACCGAAACCGCCGCGCGCCTGGGCCGCCTCTGGGGCCGACAGCCCGACTATCGCGACGGCCAGCGCCGCCATCATCATCTTGCGTAACATCACTCGATCCTCCGCGTGGACACGCTCCACGCCTCAAAGCAGGACCAAGCTAGCGTCCCTTGGGCATTCCGGACAGCTATACTGCCTCACTTCCGCGCGAGCATCAGCAGCCGCGGCAGATGCTCTTGAGCTTCTTGTCGAGCAGCCGGTTCTCGGTGTTGACGGTGGCATCAGCCTCACCTGCGCCGGTGCCGGTGCCGGTGGTGACGCTGGGCGAACCACCAGATGATTGCGCCGTACCCAGGCTGTTGGTGCCGGGTGGCGAAGCGGGAGAGTTTGAGACACCACCACTACCCGTGCCGGTCGATCCAGCGGAGCCGGTTGCGCCGCCGGTCGCTTGCGCGAACGATACGGCCGGCATCGCCGCAAGGACAAAGATCACGAGGACGGTCCTGAGGAGGACTGTGGACAATCTGGCCATCGGAAATTCTCCTTCGCCGGTCAACGGCCGCAGCCAAGGCCGGTTCCGGAACAAAGGCCGTTGCATCAACTTGAAAGCGGCAAGGCAGGCACGATCATGCCCAAACCAAACGCGTTTGACGCGGCAAAACAGACAGGCGAAATCACGATGACGGATCGCGATCCTCTTGCAGAGGGCGAACGTTCCGCGCGCGAGAACATCCCGGCAGCAGCCAATCCATACCGGGACGGCAGCAACGAGCATGCGTTGTGGGCCGCCGGGCACGAGAAGGTCGCCGGCGCGATCGAAGCGAGCGAGTCCGAGGGAAGCTGACGCGCGGGTGTTTCTACGGTACGAAACCAAATGCCGGCCGCGCACGGCCTGCGTGCATCTCAGCCGATCCGTTTCAGGCCCTTGGCGAACCGAGGACCGTTTGCGGCATAGAATCTGGCTGCGCTCCCCATCTTCTGGACCTGGCTGTCGTCGAGCGTGCGGATCACGCGCGCCGGCGAGCCGATGATCAGGGACCGTTCGGGGAATTCCTTGCCCTCGGTGATGACGGACCCGGCGCCAACGATGCTGTTGCGGCCGATCCTGGCGCCGTTCATCACGATCGAGCCCATGCCGATGAGCGCGCCCTCCTCGATGGTGCAGCCGTGCAGGATGACATTGTGGCCGACCGTGCAGTTGCTGCCGATGACGAGGGGAAAGCCGAGGTCGGTGTGGCAGGTCGAGCCGTCCTGTACGTTGGCACCCTCGCCGATCTCGATCCACTCATTGTCGCCGCGCAGCACGGCACCGAACCAGACGCTCGCACCCGGCTTCAGCCGCACGCGGCCGATCACGGTGGCGGTCTCCGCGATGTAGTAATTGCCGTCGGCGGGAAGGTCGGGCGCCTGCCCGTCGAGCTCGTAGATCGCCATGAGGGTCTCCTGTCACGCTAAGACTGGCATAGCGAAACGGAGGCCTCGACGCAAAGGGCCGCCGCGCCGGCAGCTCTTAAAGCGCGCGCATCAGACCAGAACGCCGGCCGCGCGCAGCGTCATCAGGAAGAAGGTGCCGCTCATCATGCTCCAGAAGCCGGCGATGACGGTCGCCATCATCACGAACTCGACTCGGCGGCTTTCCACCTGCATGCCGCGCAGGGTGTTGCGCATGATGATGAAGGGCGCCGCGAACACCAGGAACGGAACCGCCGCGAAGGTCTTCGGCGCCACGCCGTCCTGCAGCAGGCCGAAGCCGGCAGGCCGCTGTGCGACCGCCTGGTATCCGCTCACGAGTGCGCCCGCGAGCGCAAAACCGATGAAGATGGAGAAGAAAGTGTTGAGAGCTTCAGGTGTCATCGGAACGGTCCGCCTTACGCAACGCCGGAGCCTTCCTGTGACAAATAGGGCTGATTAACGCTACATTATCCTTAAGGGAAGGTTAACGCCGCCGGCCATCCCGCGCAGGCCCCTCTCCCTTTCCCGCAGCCGGCGAACGCTCCGCGAAATCGCCGCCGCGTGGCATATTCGCGGCTGATTCGTCGGCCATCGGCCGACTTCGGACTCATTCGCGCGGCTCATGACGGTGTTTTCGGCAACCTCTCCTCAGTCCCCCCGAACGCGAACCCGGGCGCATGTCGTCCCGATCGTGCTCGGCGGCGCGGCCGCGGTGTGCGCGGTCGCGCTCGTCGCCTATTTGTTGTGGCCGACCTGGGGCAGTAGCGGCGCGAACGCCCCGGACAAGCTGCCGGTGAGCGTCGGCGGTACGCTGTTCAACCTGCCGATGACAGCGATCCGCATGAAGATCCAGCGCCACTCCGGGCCGCAGGAGCGGATCGATCTCGACTTCCTGTACCCTTCGCTGGAACCGCCGGGCGCGCCGAAGCACGTCACCGCCGATAGCGTGGATGCGGCAATGCAGCCGATCGACCGCATCTTCCTGTCGATCGCCGCGCATCGCGATGCGCTCTCGCCCGAGCAGCGTACCGCCACGATATATCCGCGCTATCTCGACCAGGCTGCGGCGATGCCCGCGGACGGGCTGACGATGCGGATGTTCCGCGCCGATACGCCTTACGGCAGCGAGGATTTCTATTCTGCTGCAAGTCCCGTGCTGACCGCGCGCTGTACGCGCGATGCAGCGACGCCCGGCATGTGCCTGTCCGAACGCCGCGTCGGCGGCGCCGACCTCACCTTCCGCTTTCCGCGGAGTTGGCTCTCGCAATGGCGCGATGCGGCGGAAGCGATGGACCGGCTCGCCGCGCAGTTGCGCGGGCCGCGGCTCTAACACTCGTGGTGACGATTATTCCTGATCGACGAGATCGTCCTCGAGGATCGCCATCTGGAACTGGAACGAGCGATCGTCGTCCTCGTCGTCGACGAAGAGCACGCCGATGAATTCCTCGCCGATATAAACCTCGGCGGAATCATCCTTCTTCGGCCGCGGCACGACGCGGATCTTGGAATTGCCGAATACGCGCTTCAAGTACGCGTCGAGCTTCCTAACTTCCTTGACGTCCACGGTAAGTCTCCAATCGAAATCTGGGTTGGCGGGGTTTTAGGACGAGACGCGACCAACCGCCAGCATGAATTGCCAAAGAATTTGGGGACCAAAGGGCCGGAAAATCCGACCCTTCTGACAAGCTCAAAGTCCCGTCTCAGAGTCCCATCTCAGAGTCCCATCTCAAAGCCCCGTCTCAGAGTCCCGTCTCAGAGTCCCATGGCGTTGATCATCTGATCCATGGTGCGCGACGGCTCGGCGCAGCCGGCTTCGCCGACGACCTTGGCGGGCACGCCCGCGACCGTGACGTTGTGCGGCACGGGCTTGACCACGACCGAGCCGGCCGCGATGCGCGCGCAATGGCCGATCTCGATGTTGCCGAGGATTTTTGCGCCGGCGCCGATCAGGACGCCGTGACGGATTTTCGGATGGCGGTCCTCGTTCTCCTTGCCGGTGCCGCCGAGCGTGACGCCGTGCAGGATCGAGACGTCGTCCTCGATCACGGCAGTCTCACCGCAGACGAAGCCGGTGGCGTGGTCGAGGAAGATGCCGCGGCCGATGCGCGCGGCAGGATTGATGTCGGTCTGGAACACCGCAGACGCGCGGCTCTGGAGATAATACGCAAAATCCTTGCGGCCCTTCAGCCAGAGCCAGTGCGCGAGGCGATGGGTCTGGATGGCGTGAAAGCCCTTGAAGTAGAGCAAGGGAT
Source organism: Bradyrhizobium sp. LB14.3 (assembly GCF_040547985.1). Taxonomy (NCBI): domain Bacteria; kingdom Pseudomonadati; phylum Pseudomonadota; class Alphaproteobacteria; order Hyphomicrobiales; family Nitrobacteraceae; genus Bradyrhizobium; species Bradyrhizobium sp. LB14.3. The sequence goes on along the minus strand of NZ_JBEPQT010000003.1, from coordinate 214,631 downwards.
CGATGAAGCGCGAGGTCGCGGGGTCGCGGTCGTAGACGGCGACGAGATCGGCGCGGAAGGCGTTGCCGAGATCGGGATCGTCGCGCAGCGCCTCGTCATAGGTCTGGCGCACGAGATCGCCCGACAGCGCGGAGTGATCGAGCCGGTCGGCGACACGATGGATCACGGCATCTTCCAGGCGGCTGTGATGCAGCACCGTCGAATAGATGAAGGTCGCAAGCTCCGGCTCGCGGTGGACGATGTCCTCAGCTTCGCCGCGGATCCGATCCCAGATCGGATCAAGCGTTGCGAGCTTCCCTCCCGGATTGACCTGATGCACTGCCATGGGATCTGTTCTTTCGAATTGGCTAGTTTTGCTGGCTCTATAACACAGTCTAGGCGACAAAGTCCCGACGGGCTTGCCTGAGAGTGAACAGTGCGTTGTCCCGCGAAAGTATGCCAACGCGTTGAATCACAACTACTTATTCTGACGCCCCAAGCGGCAAGGTCGGCTCAAAATGGTCAGGGTTTCGCCAAATTCAAGCCGGGCGGCGTCAAACTATTGGTGAATTCCGCCTCAACGGTGATTGCGGGCATGGTCCGCGCGAGGACGGAGCGGATTTGACCACCACCACCGATCATTTGCGCGCGGGGGCCGCGGGCTCATTCTGGCTGCGGTTGGCCGCGATGGCCCTGCCGCTCATGATGATCGCACCGGCGTTCTGGAACGGCTATCCGCTGTTGCAGTGGGATACCGGCGGCTATCTGGCGCGCTGGTACGAGGGCTATCTCGTCCCGAGCCGCTCCACCGTGTTCGGCCTCTATCTGCATTATGGCGAGAGTTTTGGTTTCTGGATCAACCTCGCGGTCCAGTCGGTGGCAACGCTGTGGCTGCTGCAGCTCACCTTGCGCGTGCTCGGCCTGATGCAGACGTTCCGCTTCGTCGCGATCAGCCTGCTCTTGATCCTGTCGACCGCGCTGCCCTGGCTTGCCAGCATGCTGCTCACCGACATCTTTGCAGGGCTGTCCGTGCTATCGCTGTTCCTGCTGGTCGTCGCTGGACCGCGGACCTCCGTGCTCGAGAAAATCTCGCTGTTCGTCTTCACCGCCTTTGCTGCCGCGACCCACAGCGCCACGCTCGGCGTGCTGCTCGGGCTCTGCGTCGCCGGCTGGATGGTGCGGCCGTTGCTGGGGCGCCGGCTTCCGATCGCCGGATTGGCTCAAGCGAGTATGACGATCGTCGCCGGCGGCCTGATGCTGGTGTCGGCGAACCATGCCTTGTCGGGCAAATGGGCCTGGACCCCCGGCGGCTACGGCGTCGCGTTCGGCCGCATGATGCAGGACGGCATCGTCGCGCGCTACCTCAACGACCATTGCCCGCGCGAGCGCTACAAGCTCTGTCCCTATCGCAACGAATTGCCGGCGACCGCCGACGAATTCCTGTGGGGCAAGAGCATGTTCAACACGCTCGGCCGCTTCGAAGGCATGAACGACGAGATGGGCACCATCGTCGTGCATTCGCTCACCGACTATCCGGCGTGGCAGGCCGGCGCAGCCTTGAAAGCCATGGGCCAGCAATTGCTGCATGTGGCGACCGGCGAAGGCACCAATGGCTGGATCCCGCACACCTATGGCGTCATCGAGCGCTACATCCCCGCGCAGGTCGCGCAGATGCGCGCGGCGCGCCAGCAGCACTGGGCTGTCAATTTCGACGAAGTCAACTGGCTGCACGTTCCCGTCGCGCTGGCCTCGATGCTGGCGCTGGTCGTGTTGCTCGCGCTTTCGCTCAGGAACCGCCGGCTCGACGATCTGACATTGCTGGCGGCAACCGTCGGGCTGGCACTGCTCGGCAACGCCTTCATCTGCGGCGTGATTTCCGGACCACACGACCGCTATGGCGCGCGGATGGTGTGGGTTGCTACCTTCGTGGTGTTGATGGCACTGGCGCGGCGCTTGAGCAACGACGAACCGGCGGACGAGACCTCAGCTGCGGCGTGACAGGAAATCGAGTACGCCGGTCTTGTAGACCTTGTCGCCGACCGCACGCATGTGATCGCGGTTCGGAATGTCGAGCACTTCCGAACCCGGGATGATGGCACCGAGTGCGCTGGCCGAGCCCGCGACGTCGTCGGTGCTGCCAACCGCGATCAGCACGGGCAAATCGATCCGCGCGGCCTCGTCCTTCGTCATGAGGTCGCGCGTGCCGCGCAGGCAGGCGGCGAGTGCCTTGCGGTCGGAACGGGTTTGGTCTGCAAAAGCACGAAAAGTGCGCCCGACGGGATCGGTGACGTCGTCGAGCGAGGGCGCTTCCAACGCCTTCGCCACGTTCTCGCCGGGCCCGGTGCCCTCGATCAGGCCGCCGATGCCGATGCCGCCGAGGATTGCCGAACGCAGGCGCTGCGGCTCGTTGAGGGAGAGCCAAGCCGTCATCCGTCCACCCATCGAATAGCCCATGAGATCGGCCTGCGGGATGGCGAGATGATCCATCAGCGCGAGCACGTCGCCGCCCATGGTGGGGATCGAGTACTGCGAGGGCTCGTAGAGCTTTGCGCTTTCGCCATGGCCGCGATTGTCGAGCGCAATGACGCGGCGACCGTTTTTGCGCAGCTCCGAGACCCAAGTCGGATAGACCCAGTTCACGTTCTTGCTGGAGGCAAAGCCGTGCACCAGGATGATCGGATCGCCCTCGCCTTCGTCGAGATAGGCGATTTCAACGGCGCCGTTGTGAAAGCTCGGCATCATCAGTTCCGCAATCTTGAGGGGAAGAAGTCGATCTTAGGCCGTGACGGCAGCGCTTGCCAGAGCGGCTTCGGCTGCGATTTGGGCCCGGCGAAGTCGCCGCGTCCGTCTGCGATCGCACCAGGCCTGGGTCAGGCGCTCCGTCGTCGCCTTGATCGACGACAACAGGCCGAACAGCGTCAGGGCCGCACCAAACAGCCAGAGTGCGAGATTGAACGCGCCGCCGATCAGCAGCAGCGCGCCGCGGCCGAACAGCTTCATGATCGCGCGCGTCTTGCCGCCCTGCGCTTCCGCGAGCCGGGCCGCGCGTGCGACATCCTTGGGGCCTTCGGCGATACGCAAGCTATCCATTGCGCCGCGCGTGCCGGTCTTCTCGACGACACGCGTGACATCCTTGCCGAGCCGAACCAGTGCGCCGGCCTTCTCGGCGCGGAACGCGGTTTTGATCGCGCTCACGGTCTGGCCCGGCCGCAACACCGAGCCGGAGGCGACCGCGTTCTGGAGCATCGGGGTATCGACGACCTCGCGCGCGGACCGGCCGGCCCATGCCGCGAGTCCTTCGCCGAGTCGCCCCACCTTGCGCGCGTCCTTCACCAGCGTCAGCCCGGCGCGCACCGGCGCGGCGCCGCCGACGGAGACGTAGGTCACGGCCGTGACCGCGAGACCAGCGGCCGCAAGGCCCAGCACCAGGCGATCGGTCTCCTCACCCATGGCGAGATGCTTGCCTTCGCGGACGACGTCCCTGATGTCGCCGATCACGAAGAGATCGCCGGCCACGGTTCCCGACAGGCTCGCAACATCGTCCGCGTTGCCGGTGACGAGCCCGGCGGCAAACCGTTTTGCGAAATGCGAGGTGGAATTTTCGTCTTTGACCGCGTCGCTGACGCGGCTCAGGAGGTCGTCAGGCAGCGCGACGTTGCGGTCGCCCGCCAACGCGACAAAACTGTCCGCGAGATCGGCGTCGCCCGATGCGAGCGCGGCCTCGATGTTGTTCTGAATCAGACGATCGTTTTGCCGCAGCAGCGCATCGAGCTTGAGTTCGGAGAGCGCGGCGGGATCCTCCTGGGCGGCCAAAATCGCGCCGGCCTCGCGCGCATGCGGTGCTACCTGCGCGAGCATGAAGCCGCATGCCGCAATACCGGTCAACGCTGTGCTGATTCGCAGCCATTTCATGCGGAAAACCTGGACGGTCCTGAGATCGTTGATGCCTTGACGGTTCGTCTTTCGTCGCAATTGCGCTCGCCCACCGACATAGTATGCCAAAGTTGCGACACAACGTCCCCGACGAAAGAAGGGCTTCTCTCAAGCCGCAAGATTGTGTCGAATTTGCATGAGCAAAACGAGCATGGGGCAATTGCGGACTTTCGGTTCCGCTGGACTAGCAATCATCTTGACCCGCCAGTATGGTCCGCGGCGCCATAATGATGCCGCGTCTGTCGTGATTGTATCTGCTGCCATTGCCACTCCAGGATGAACTACGATGTCCGACCATGTCGTCCCGCACTTCCATAACGATGCCGGTGTCCCCGTCATCGAAATCGGCTCGCAAGAGTTCATGTGCGTGGGCGCCAACCCTCCGTTCGACCATCCGCACGTCTTCCTCGACCTCGGCAACGACAACGAGATCATCTGTCCCTACTGCTCGACGCTGTACCGCTTCGCCGCCGACCTGAAGGCGGGCGAAGCCCGTCCGCCGGAATGCGTCCTGAAGGACAAGGTGGCCTGACCGCTGCCATCGGTCAGGGGTGGCGCTCTCCCGAACCATTGTCATTGCCGGTGCCGGCATAGGTGGACTGACGGCTGCGCTTGCGCTCGCGGCCCGCGGCTTCCGCATCGTCGTGCTGGAAAAGGCCGAGCGGCTCGAGGAAGTCGGCGCCGGTCTGCAACTCTCCCCCAATGCCAGCCGCGTGCTGGTCGAGCTCGGCCTCACCGAGCGGCTCAAGCTGCGCGCCGTGACCCCGGAGGCGGTCTCGATCATGAGCGCGCGGGCCGGCGGCGAACTTTTGCGCATGCCGCTGGGAGAAGCTGCCGCCGCGCGCGCCGGCGCCCCCTATTGGGTGGTGCACCGCGCCGACCTGCAATCCGCCCTCGCCGGCGCAGTCGCCGACCATCCCGATATCGACCTGAAACTCGGCGCGACCTTCGAAGACGTCGCGCCTCACGCCAAGGGGCTGACGGTCGTCCATCGCAGCGGCACGATCCGCCGCAGCGATCTCGCCAGTGCGCTGATCGGCGCCGACGGCATCTGGTCGACGGTGCGCCAGCATCTGTTTCCCGAGGTGCAGCCGCGCTTCTCCGGGTTGATCGCCTGGCGCGGCACGCTCGATGCCACGCAACTGCCGAAGGACTACACCGCGCGCCGGGTCCAGCTCTGGATGGGGCCGAACGCCCATCTCGTCGCCTACCCGATCGCAGGCGGACGCCAGATCAACGTGGTCGCGGTGCTGCCGGGCACTTGGAACAGGCCGGGCTGGAGCACGCCCGGCGATCCCGTCGAGGTGATGGAAGCCTTCGGCGCGCGGCGCTGGCCGCCGGCGGCGCGGATGATGCTCGCCACGGTCGATAGCTGGCGGAAATGGGCGCTGTTCGGCGTGCCTGACGACTGCCCCTGGAGCAAAGGCCCGGTCGCACTGCTCGGCGACGCCGTGCATGCGATGCTGCCGTTTGCGGCCCAGGGCGCCGGCATGGCGATCGAGGATGCCGCCGTGCTCGCGCAGCATTTGACCCTTGAGACCGCCGAGAGCACCGCGGGCATCGCTGCTGCACTGAGACAATACGGCCGTGCGCGCCAGACGCGCGTGTGGCGGGTGCAGCGGACGGCGCGGCAGCAGGGCCGCATCTATCATTTCAGTGGGCCGCTCGCGTTCGCACGCGATCTTGCGATCCGCACGCTCGGCCCCGACCGCATGCTGGCGCGGCAGGACTGGATCTACGACTGGCGTCCCTGATGCGAGCCGCCGTCGGCGCGATGTCTCAGCGCACCGATCTTGCGGATTTCGGGGTAGGCTTGGCGCCAGGCGCGGGCGCGGCGGCCGGTGTCGCCTCGGGCGGCGTTTCCCGGCACTTGTTGCGACGCCAGGCGTCTTCGGCTAGCTGCGCCTGCCCGCGCACCGAGATGTATTCGTTGCGATAGGCGAGCTCTGACACGACGGCGCCGCCGGTGCCCGTCTGCGCCTTGTCCATCAACCTCTGCAAGTCCGCGGTGCGGGTGGCGAGCGTCTTGCGCTCCGACTCGAGCTGCTTGCACTCGTACAATTCGTATTTGGCGGGATCGGCAAAGGCCGGGGCGACCGTCTCGCTCATGCCGGCACAACCAGACAGCGCCAAGCCGGCCGCGACCAGTGCGACGACCATGCAGCACGCGCGCAGGCGATATTGGATCAAAGCTGACATGCCGGATGAATAGTCCCAGTGGATTGAGAATGCCTAAAGCAGCAACAGATGTCCGCATTGAGGCTTTGCCTTGTGCGGCCGGCTCGCTTAAGGAAGAACCGCCCGACCGGCTCACCAGGCGCCAATTCCAGACGGCCGGAAGGGACTTAAGTGTTTGATCTCTTTGGATCAAGCGGGCATGGCGGAATTGGTAGACGCAAGGGACTTAAAATCCCTCGGCGCGCAAGCGCTGTGCCGGTTCGACCCCGGCTGCCCGCACCACGAGAGCTGACGGCGCGAACGTGCAGCAGCATGATCCACAAGATGCACTGATGACGATCTCCCGCATGCAATCCTTCAGCGTGCAGGCGATGACGCAATCATCGGTGCACTCGCAGGTGCCGTTCCGGCTCCGTCTGCCAGCCATCCCGAAACACAGCTTGTGCAATGCAGCATGGCCGTTAGATAAAGCCTCTGAAATCAGAGGTGAGCTTCCTTGTCCGACGTCAATGCCGACGATTGGGTGTCCGCGGGACATCGTCCGATGGGTTTTCCCGAATTCGTCATCGTGATCGCGTCGATCATGGCGCTGAATCCGCTTGCGATGGACATGATGCTGCCGGCGCTGCCCAATATCGGGTCAGCCTTCGATATCCCCGTCGCCAACCATCTTCAGCTGGTGCTGTCGACCTTCCTGATCGGCTTCGGCGCCGGCCAGTTCGTCATGGGCCCATTGTCGGACCGCTTCGGGCGCCGCCCAGTGCTGCTCGGCGGCATGGCGGTCTATGCGGTCGCGAGCGTGCTGGCGGTCGCGGCGCCTTCGTTCGAGACGCTGCTGCTGGCGCGTGCGCTGCAAGGGCTCGGCACCTCGGCAACGCGCGTGATCGCAACCTCGATCGTGCGCGACTGCTATGTCGGCCGCCGGATGGCGAGCGTGATGTCGCTCGCCATGATGGTGTTCATCGCGGTGCCCGTGATCGCGCCCTCGTTCGGTCAGGCGGTTCTGCTGGTGACGGCGTGGCGCGGCATCTTCGTCGTGCTCATGCTCTACGGCCTGCTCGCGCTCGCATGGAGCGTGCTGCGACTGCCTGAAACCCTTCCCGAGTCCGAACGCAGATCGCTGGCGCCTGCCGACGTGCTCTCGGCGTTCCGGCAGACTGTGACCAACCGCCAGACCATCGGCTATGCGACGGCTGCCGGCAGCGTCATAGGCGCGCTGTTTGCCTATGTCTTCTCGGCCCAGCAGGTCTTCACCGGCATCTATCACCTCGGCCATTACTTCCCGATCGCCTTCGCTGCGATCGCGGCCGGTACGGCCATTGCCGGCTTCCTCAATGCAAAGCTGGTCGGGACCCTCGGCATGCGCGTGATCTCGCACGGCGCGCTGACGCTTTACACCGCGGTCGCGGCTGTGATGCTGCTGACGGAAAGCCTCGGCATGCTGCCGCTTCCCGTGTTCATGGTGCTCTCGGCGCTGATGATGTTCTCGTTCGGAATGATGGTCGCCAACTTCACCGCACTCGCCATGGAGCCGCAGGGCCACATCGCCGGCACGGCGTCCTCGCTCTACGGCTCGATCACGACGTTGATCGGCATCGTCGTCGGCATGGCGATCGGACAAAGTTTCGACGGCACGCTGATGCCGTTCTCGGTCGGCTTCTTCGTGTCGTCGCTCGCAGCTCTCGCGATCGTGCTGGTGGTGGAAAAGGGACGGCTGTTTAAGCCGCATCATCTCTCTATCGCGTGAGGAACTTCGCGGCGTTCTCGATGTTGTACTGCAGCAATTTGAAAGGCTGCTCCATGGAACCGGAACACCGTAAAGATCACGATGCCGCGGAACAAGCCAAGACGGAACGCACGCCGTCGAACGCCGAGAAGCCCGCCTTTACCGTACCATTCGCGAGCGAAGGGCTCGAGCGGGTCCGCGACAGCCACTGTTGAGCGCGACGCCTATTCCGCCGCGCGTCTGCTGGCGCTGAAATCGTCTGCGGCGCTCTCGGGCGTTCCACGGGGCGGCACCATCATCACTATCACTTCCCGCGAGATACCGGGCCGGCCCCATAGCTGCGCCTGCGCGGTGAACTCCCGCCTGACGAAGTGCCCGGCGCGCCCGGACACCAACTCCATCCACCGGCTGCAATCATCCTGATCGCGGAAACAGAGCGCGGCCCAGCCGCGGTCCAGCGTCGTCTTGCGCGGCAAGCCCGAGGCATCTTGATACGCGAACGGCCGTGCGTAGTGCGGGTGGTCCGGGCTGTAGAACGCCGTCGCGAAGGCCAGCGAATCGTCGCCACTGACGGCGGCGAGCGGCTCGCCGGTCAGTTCGCGCCACTGGCGTGTCAGTTCGCTGGCCGCCTGCGCGTAAAGATTGCGCCCCTCCTCGTAACCGTGATCGTTGCGATAGACGGCATGGATCGGCGCAGCGACGAGGACAGCCGCGAGCGCGACGCCGGCCACGATCACGGTGAGGTTGACGGTGTAGAAGCGCTGGATCGGGTAGCTTGTGCCGCAGACCACGAGAACGGCGAACAGGAACAACCCCTGCAACGCCCACAGCGACGGCAGATCGGTGCCGATCACCAGCGAGATCAGGACCGGCAGCGCAATCGTGCCGATGGCAACATAGAAGAGAAGCCGCAGGCCCGGATTCATCGCGGCGAAATCGGCCGGAAACTGCTTCAGCCGCGCGCCGGCGATCAGGACCCAGAGCACGACCGACGCACTCATGGCCGCCGCCAGCCCCAGCAGGAAGTTCCTGACCTCACCGAGCGAGCTCGCAGCATTGCCGTTGGCATGGTTCAGCGCATAGGCGAAGGTCGATGCCCCCGTCGTCGCGAGCCAATAAAGATGCGGTGACAGAGCCGCAAGCCCGACAACCACCGAGATCCAGGGCGAAGCCGACGTGAAATAGGCACGTCGCGCCGGATGCGCCAGCGCGGCAAACGCGAAGCTCGCGATCAGGAAGATCGAATAATATTTGCCGACCATTGCCAGCGCCGTCGTCCATCCCACCGCGACGGCCCACAGTGGCGCGCGCGTCTCGAACGCGCGCAGGAAGCACCAGGTCGCCAGCGGCCACGTCGCGAGCAGCACGGCATTGGCGTTGAAGCGTTGGGCGTGGAATTGATAGGCCGGCGTCAGCATCAGGAGCAAGAGCACCAGGATACGCTTATGCCCGCTCACGAATTGACGCGCGACCAGATCGACGAAGACCAGCGCGAGCCCGGCATTGGCCATCGCCATCAATTGCAGCGACCAGTCGCTGAGCGGAAAGACGGAGGTCCAGCTCGCGGCAACCCAGCCGGTCAACGGCGGGTGCTTGTCATAACCCCACGCGAAATGCCGCCCCAGCGTCCAGGCCTCCAGCGTATCAGGATGCAGGCCGCCGCCGGCATAGGCGACGGCGAGATAGAGCGTCCAGATCGCAACGAAGCAAGCGATGAGAAGCGGCACGGCCCAGCCCGCCTCGACACCGTCGAGCCAACGCAGGAATGGCAGGCGCCATCGCGCCGGCGTGCGATCGGACCGCTCGGCCATCGCCTGGAATGCAAAATCGATCGGCACGGGAATCAAATGGAGGAAGGAAGGTGATGCGCGAGAACGACACATCTACTTCAGAACAGAAACAAATAGCAATGATTGGAAACTGGAAGATTTTGAAAGTGTCCGCCTTCTCAGCTCGCGCAAGATCGACGAAAGAAAACGGCGCCGCTGATGACAGCGGCGCCGCATGATGATCCAGACGAAAGGTGCCGAGGAGGCGCCTTCGCCTTACTCCGACTTGTCGATGTTCCAGAACAGCGGGGTCGCGGGACCGTCGAGCACGCCGGTCAGCGATTTGCGCCAGCCGCTCGGCAGGAGATACTGCCCCAGCGGGATGTAGATCACCTGCTCATAGGCTTCCTTCTGGATGTCCGCCGCGATCTTCTTCTGCTCGTCGAGCGAGGGCGCGCGGACGAAAGCGTCCTTGAGCTGCTCGATCTTGGCGTCTTCCGCCCAGCCGAACCAGCCGCCCTTCTTGCCCTGGCCGCCGATCGAGAGATTGGCGATCGGGTTGGAGACGTCGGCCGCGACCCAGTTCGTGAAAAACATGTTCCAGCCGCCCTCCTTCGGCGGCTTCTGGCTGGCGCGGCGGCTCACCACCGTCTGCCAATCTGTCGCTTGCAGGTCGACCTTGAAGCCGGCCTCGCGCAGCAACTGAGCCGCAACGATCGGCTGCGCCTTCAGCGTCGTGACGTCACCGGGCGCCATGATCACGACCGGGGTGCCGTCATAGCCGGACTCGGCGAGCGCCTTCTTGGCTTCCGCCATGCCGTTGCCCTTGATCAAGGTCTCGGCACCGACCTCGGTCGCGAATGGCGTATCGCACACGAAGAAGGCGCCGCAGATCTTCTGATATTTGGCGTTGCCGACGAGCGCGTCGAGAACGTCCTTCTGGTTTATCGCCAGAAAGGCAGCACGGCGCACTTTGACATTATCAAACGGCGGATAAAGGAAGTTCATCCGGCCGAGCGTCTGGAAACCGAACTTGTTCGAGACCTCGAGCGTGATCTCCTTGTTCGCCTCCAGCAACGGCAGCAGGTCGTACGGCAGATTCTCCATGAAATCGATGTCGCCCGACTGCAGCGCGTTCACTGCGGTCTGCGAGTCCGGCATGGTGATCCATTCGACACGGTCGACCTTCACCACCTTGCCTCCGGAGGTCCAGCTCGACGGTTCCTTGCGCGGCACGTAGTCGGTGTTCTTGACGTAGACCGCCTTGACGCCCGGCTGGAATTCCGACTGCACGAACTTGAAAGGACCCGAGCCGATCTGCTCGGGGATCTGCTTGTCCGGCGGCGTCTCGGCGAGGCGCTTCGGCATCATGAAGGCAACGCGGGAGGACGGCTTGCCGATCGAGTCGAGCACGAGGCCGTAGGGCTCCTTCAGCTTCAGCGTGATGGTCTTGGCATCGGTCGCCTCGATGCTCGCGGTGAAGTCGAGCAGCTTCTGGCCCATGCCGTCGACAGCGGCCCAGCGCTTGAGCGAGGCAACGCAGTCTTCCGCCGTGACCGGCGCACCGTCATGCCACTTCAAGCCGTCGCGCAGCGTGAAGGTGTAGGTGAGCTTGTCGTCGGAGATCTTCCAGTCCGCCATCTGCGGCTGGATCTTGAAGTTCGAATCGGGCGCCACCAGCGTGTCATAGATCATGTAGCCATGGTCACGCGTGATGTAGGCCGTGGTGAAGATCGGATCGATGATGCGCAGATCCGAATGCATCACCGCCGTGATGGTCTTGCCGGCCGCAAGCGCCGGCGAAGCCAGCGCGGTCGAAAGCGCGACGACCGACAGCGCAAGTTTGGAGGCGAACGCGCGAGTCCCCCGGCGCATCAACTTAAACATAAAAATTTCTCCTGACGTGAAACTGTTCAAAGGCAGGTTATTGGTTGAGCATCCGGTTCGTTCTTTAGGCGAACCAACCTCATGCAATGCCTTTATCTTTCCGAGACTTGCAGACAGTGCCGAGCGCGTCAATCCGGTTTCGCTGCAAGCCCAAGCGGCGCGCGCACGGGCTCCACAAGGATCGGTTCGGCTCTACAACACTTTCCGCTTGTCTCGCCCCGCCGATGCAATGCGCGTTCCATCTTCCGAAGCTTGAGAGACATTGAGATGAATCCAGCCAATCTCCCCTTTGATTCCGAAGCGATGCTCCAGGGCCTGCGCGGCTGGGTGGAATGCGAAAGCCCGACCTGGGACGCGGGCGCCGTGAATCGCATGCTCGATATCGCAGCGCGGGAGATGGCGATCATGGGTGCGACGATCGAGCGCATCGCCGGCCGCCAAGGCTATGGAGGCGTGATCCGCGCACGCTTTCCACATCCGAAGCAGGGCGAGCCGGGCATTCTGATCGCCGGACACATGGATACCGTCCACCCTATCGGCACCATCGAGAAGCTGAAATGGCGCCGCGAGGGCAGCAAGTGCTACGGGCCCGGCATCTACGACATGAAGGGCGGCAACTATCTTTCGCTGGAAGCGATCCGCCAACTGGCCCGCGCCGCGTTCACGACGCCGCTGCCGATCACCGTGCTGTTCACGCCCGACGAGGAGGTCGGCACACCCTCGACGCGGGATATCATCGAGGCGGAGGCTTCGCGCAATAAATACGTGCTGGTGCCCGAGCCCGGCCGCGCCGACAACGGCGTCACCACCGGACGTTACGCCATCGCGCGCTTCAATCTCGAGGCGACGGGCCGGCCGAGCCACGCCGGCGCGACCTTGTCGGCGGGCCGCTCGGCTATTCGCGAGATGGCGCGGCAAATCCTCGCCATCGACGCGATGACGAGCGAGGACTGCACCTTTTCGGTCGGCGTCGTGCATGGCGGACAATGGGTCAATTGCGTTGCCACGACCGCCACCGGCGAGGCGCTGTCGATGGCCAAGCGCCAGGCCGACCTCGATCGCGGCGTCGAGAGGATGCTGGCGCTCTCCGGTACAACCAATGATGTCGCCTTCAAGGTGACGCGCGGCGTGACACGTCCCGTGTGGGAGCCTGATGCCGGCACCATGGCGCTTTACGAAAAGGCGCGTGGTATCGCCAAATCGCTCGGCGCAGAACTGCCGCATGCGAGTTCCGGCGGCGGCTCCGACGGCAATTTCACGGGCTCAAGGGGAATCCCGACTCTCGACGGCCTGGGCGTGCGTGGCGGCAACGGCCACACGCTCGAAGAGTATATCGAGGTCGAGAGCCTGGCCGAACGCGGCCGGCTGATGGCGGGGCTGCTCGCGACTCTGGAGTGACAACGCGCGCCAGCTCACCAAAACCGAGCCAAATCGCCAAAACAGGGTGACCGCACTGCAAAAACTGTGGTCCGGATGGCACGGGAATTGCTGAAATGTTAGGCTGATGGCAGAACCCTGGCTGCAGCCGCGGCCTCTGATTTGACTCTAATCTGACGGGATCCAACTTGCTCGGATATCTCCTTCGCCGAATTCTCGCAGCTGTGCCCGTGATGGGCGTGGTGGCGCTGTTCGTGTTCCTCCTGCTCCGCCTCACCCCGGGCGATCCCGCGGCAATTCTCGCCGGCGACAACGCCACGCCGGAACGGCTCGAGCGCATCCGCACCTCACTGGGCCTAAACGAGCCGCTGATCGTGCAGTTCATCACCTGGCTGAACAAGCTGCTGCACGGCGATCTCGGGACTTCGCTGATCTCCAACCTGCCCGTCATGAAGATGATCGGCCAGCGCGTGGAGCCGTCGATCTCGATCGCGCTGTCGACCATCATTCTCGCCGTCATCGTCGCTGTTCCCCTGGGCGTCATCGCGGCGTGGAAGCACGGCACCTGGATCGACCGTTTCGTGATGGGCCTGTCCGTGCTCGGCTTCTCGGTGCCGGTGTTCGTGGTCGGCTACATCCTGATCGAGGTCTTCGCCATCGACCTGCGCTGGGTGCCGGTGCAGGGCTTCCGCAGCATCTCGAACGGTTTTGGACCGTTCTTCGAGCGCATCATCCTGCCGACCTGCGCGCTGTCCTTCATCTACATCGCGCTGATCGCGCGCATGACGCGCGCGGCGATGCTCGACGTGCTCGGCGAGGACTACGTCCGCACCGCGCGCGCAAAAGGCATCAACGAGGTCGCCGTGATGATGCGCCACGCGCTGCGGAACGCGGCCGTGCCCGTGATCACGGTGATCGGTACCGGCTTTGCGCTTTTGATCTCCGGGGTCGTGGTCACCGAGAGCGTGTTCAACATCCCCGGCATCGGCCGTCTCACGGTGGATGCGGTGCTGGCGCGCGACTATCCGGTGATCCAGGCGATGATTTTGCTGACGTCGTTGATCTATGTCGTGGTCAATCTCCTGATCGATGTCGCCTACACGCTGCTCGATCCCCGGATCCGGTACTGAGGCAAGGATAACAACAAATATGTCGGTCGATACCCTTCCCCAGTCGTCCATTCCGATCACGTCGCCGCTGCGGCCGCGCTTCGGATTCCTCACCTCGACGCCGATCATCGCCACGGCAACGGTCTTGCTCGTGCTGATCGTGCTGATCTCGATCCTCGCGCCGCTGATCGCGCCGCATGATCCGATTCAGCTCGCGCCCTCGCAGCGGCTGAAGCCCTCTTCAGCGCAATTCCTGCTCGGCACCGACGCCTATGGCCGCGACCTGCTGTCGCGCGTCATGTATGGCGGGCGCATCTCGCTTCTGATCGGCATCGGCTCGGCGATCATGTCGATCGTCATTGGGCTGGCGATCGGCCTTGTCTCCGGCTTCTTCAAGCTGGTCGATTCCGTCATGATGCGGATCATGGACGGCCTGATGGCGATGCCGAGCATCCTGCTGGCAATCGCCGTGGTGTCGCTGTCCGGCGCCAGCCTGTGGACCGTGCTAATCGCGATCACGATCCCCGAAGTTCCGCGCGTGGCACGCCTGGTGCGCTCGGTCGTGCTGTCGGCGCGCGAAGAGCCCTATGTTGAAGCGGCGATTTCGGTCGGCTCGTCCCTGCCAAAGATCATGTGGCGGCATTTGATGCCGAACACGATCGCACCTCTGATCGTGCAGGGCAGTTACGTCTGTGCCTCCGCGATCCTCACCGAGGCCATCCTCTCCTTCCTCGGCGCCGGCATCTCGCCGGAGACGCCGACCTGGGGCAACATCATGGCCGAGGGTCGCCAGTATTTTCAGCTCAAGCCGACGCTGATCTTCTGGCCGGGCCTGCTGCTCTCGATCGCGATCCTCAGCATCAATTTGATCGGCGACGCCGCCCGCGACGCACTCGATCCGCGCATGAAGCAGCGGGAAGGCAAGTGATGACCAACCCGATCCTCGACATCAACAACCTCGCCGTCTCCGTCGGCAAGAAGCCCAATGGGCCGAAGATCATCGACGGCATCTCGATCCAAGTCCATGAGCGCGAGACGCTGTGCCTTGTCGGCGAAAGCGGCTCGGGCAAGTCGGTGACCTCGCTCACCACGATGGGCCTGCTGCCGAAGGGCACGCTGGTGCCCACCGGCGGCAGCGTCAAGCTGGTCGGCGAAGAGCTGCTCACCGCGACCGACCGCCGCCTGCGCCAGCTGCGCGCGACGCGGATGGCGATGATTTTTCAAGAGCCGATGACGGCGCTCAATCCGGTGGTGCCGGTCGGCCGCCAGATCGACGAAGTCCTGCGCGCGCACACCAATCTCGACGCGAAGGCGCGGAAGAAGCGCATCCTCGACATGATGGAGCAGGTGCGTCTGCCCCAGGTCGAGCGCATCTTTGCCTCCTACCCTCACCGACTCTCCGGCGGTCAGCGCCAGCGCATCATGATTGCGATGGCGCTCGTGCTCGAACCGAAGCTGCTCATTGCCGACGAGCCGACCACCGCGCTCGACGTCACAACGCAGAAGCAAATTTTGACCCTGATCCGCGACCTCCAGCGCGATCACGGAACCGCCGTGCTGTTCATTACCCATGACATGGGCGTGGTCGCCGAGATCGCCGACCGCGTCGCGGTGATGCGGCAGGGCCGATTGGTCGAGACCGGCACACTCGATTCCATCCTGCGCAATCCGACCATGGAGTACACCCGCAACCTCCTCTCCGCGGTGCCTAGCCTAGTGCCGCGCGCCGCGCGGCCCGAGACCAAGGAGCCGGTCGTGCTGGAGGCCAACGAGCTCGGCAAGGTCTACAAGGAGCGGGCGTTCTTCGGCAAAGGCCGCGAGGTCGTCGCCGCCGACAAGGTCACGCTGACGCTACGCAAGGGTCGCACGCTCGGCATCGTCGGCGAGAGCGGCTCGGGCAAGTCGACGGTGGCGCGCTGCATCGTGCGCCTGATCGATCCGACCTCCGGCGGCGTGCGCCTGGCCGGCCGCGAGATCTCCGACATCTCGCGTCGCCTGCTCCAGCCGCATCGGCAAAAGATCCAGATCGTGTTCCAGGATCCCTATCGCTCGCTCAACCCGCGCGTCACTGTCGGTGAGACCATCGCGGAGGGTCCGATCAACTATGGTGTCTCCCACGCCGATGCGATGAAGCGCGCACGCGAGCTGCTCGAGCTGGTCGGCCTGCCGGCCGATACGGTCTCGCGCTATCCGCATCAGTTCTCCGGCGGTCAGCGCCAGCGTATCGCCATTGCCCGCGCGCTCGCGCTCGATCCCGACGTGCTGGTGGCGGACGAAGCGGTCTCGGCGCTCGACGTCTCCGTGCAGGCGCAGGTGCTGGAACTGCTCGACGAGATTCAGAAGCGGCTCGGCATCGCGATCCTGTTCATCACCCACGATCTGCGCGTCGCAGCACAGATTTGCGACGAGGTCGTGGTGATGCAGCACGGCCGTGTCGTCGAGCAGGGCCCGGCCGCCGAAGTGCTGACGCATCCGAAGGAGGCTTACACCAGAGCCTTGCTCGAGGCAGCGCCCGGCCGCGGCTGGGACTTTGCGAATTTCCGGCCGGTGTCGGAGGGTGTGGCGGCGAGCGCTTAGTCTCTCCCTCGCAATGACGGCGATTGCGGCAAGCATTCCCAAAACAGCTTGACGCCATGCACGGCGCGATTGCTTCCCACCTTGCTCTCGCCTCAGCGGCAGGGCTAACGTCGCGCACTTTCAATTGCCTGGACTTGAGTTGATGACACGTATCGCCGTCGGCGGCTTCCTGCACGAGACCAACACCTTCGCTCCGACGAAGGCGACTTTCGCAGACTTCCAGCACGGTGGCGGATGGCCGGCCATGACTGAGGGCGCCGACGTGCTGAGGGTGATGCGCCGCATCAACGTCGGCCTCGCCGGTTTCGTCGACAGCGCCGAAGCCAAGGGCTGGGAACTCGTTCCGACGATCGCGTGCGGTGCCAGCCCCTCCGCGCATGTCACCAGGGACGCCTTCGAGCGCATCGTCAAGGTGATGGTCGACGGCATCGCGGCCGCCGGCCCGATTGACGCCGTCTATCTCGACCTGCATGGCGCCATGGTGACCGAGCATCTCGACGACGGCGAAGGCGAGATTCTGGCGCGCGTGCGCCGCGTCATCGGCAAGGACGTTCCGCTGATCACCAGCCTCGATCTCCATGCCAACGTCACCCCCGACATGATGGAACATGCGGATGCGCTGATCGCCTACCGCACCTATCCCCATGTCGACATGGCCGAGACGGGCCGCGCCTCCGCAAGGCATCTTGCGCTGCTGCTGGACACGAATCAGCAGTTCGCAAAGGCCTTCAGGCAATTGCCGTTCCTGATCCCGATCAGCTGGCAGTGCACCAACGACCAGCCGACCAAGGGCATCTACGAAAAGCTCGCTGCGCTGGAGAGTGATGCGGTTCCGACGCTGTCCTTCGCGCCCGGCTTCCCCGCCGCCGATTTCCGCGATTGCGGGCCGAGCGTGTTCGCCTATGGCAAGACGCAAGCCGATGCCGATCGCGCAGCGGATGCGATCGTAAAACTGATCGAAAGCCACGAGGACGATTTCGACGGCAAGATCTGGTCACCCGATGACGGCGTGCGCCACGCGATGGAACTCTCGAAGGGCGCGAGCAAGCCGATCATCATCGCCGACACCCAGGACAATCCCGGCGCCGGCGGCGATTCCGACACCATGGGCATGCTGCGCGCACTGGTACGCAACAAGGCGAGTGCTGCGACCGGCGCGATCTACGATCCGGAATCCGCCAAGGCCGCCCATGTGGCCGGCGTCGGCGCCACCGTGACGCTGTCACTCGGCGGCAAGTCCGGCATTCCCGGCGACGAGCCCTATCGCGAGTCCTTCGTCGTCGAAAAACTCTCCGACGGCCGCTTCATCGCGCCCGGCCCTTACTATGGCGGCCGCGAGATGGAGATGGGCCCCTCTGCCTGCCTGCGCATCGGCGACATCCGCGTCGTCGTCTCCTCACACAAGGCGCAGCTCGCCGACCAAGCGATGTACCGCTATGTCGGCATCGAGCCGACCGAAGAGAAGATTTTGGTCAACAAGAGCTCAGTGCACTTCCGCGCCGACTTCGAGCCGATCGCGGAAATGCTGATGATCTGCGCCGCGCCCGGCGCGATGCCGGCGGACACAGCCACCCTGCCATGGACGCGCCTGCGGCCGGGTATTCGCATCAAGCCGAACGGCCCGGTTTTCAACCCCTCCTCACGCTAACTGGACACAACACATGCCCACGATCGACCGCATCGACGGCTATGCCGACGAACTCACAGCCATTCGCCGCGACCTCCACGCCCATCCGGAGATCGGCTTCGAGGAAGTGCGCACCTCCGGCATCGTCGCGGACAAGCTGAAGAGCTGGGGCATCGAGGTGCATCGCGGTCTCGGCGGCACCGGCGTGATCGGCGTCATCAAGGGCAAGGGATCTAGCGGCAAGCGTATCGGCCTGCGCGCCGACATGGACGCGCTGCCGATGGAGGAGAACACCAATCTGAAATGGAGCTCGAAAATCCCCGGCCGCTTCCACGGCTGCGGCCATGACGGCCACACGACCATGCTACTGGGCACCGCGCGCTACCTCGCCGAGACCAAAAACTTCGACGGCACGGTGCATCTGATCTTCCAGCCGGCCGAGGAAGGCCTTGGCGGCGCCCGCGCGATGATCAAGGACGGCTTGTTCGAGAAGTTTCCGTGCGACGAGCTCTACGGTCTGCACAACGCGCCGGACCTCAACCACGGCGAGATCGCGATCCTGCCCGGCCCGGCGATGGCCAGCGCCGACTTCTTCGACCTCCGCATCACCGGCTACGGCGCGCATGGCGCGATGCCCGAACGCTCAAAGGACGCGGTGATCATCGCGACCACGCTGGCGCAGGCGATCCAGACCATCGTCAGCCGCAACGTCGAGCCACTGCAGGCCGCCGTCATCTCGATCACGCAGATTCACGCCGGTTCCGCCTACAACGTCATCCCCGGCGAGGCGCATCTCTGCGGCACCATCCGCACCTTCTCCGATGAAGTCCGCGCCCTGATCAGCCAACGCATCCGCACGATCTGCGCCGGCATCGCGAGCGCCTTCCAGTGCGAGATCGAAGCCGACATCCGCGACACCTTCGGCGTGCTGGTCAACCAGGTCGAGCAGTCCAAGGTGGTCGAGGAGGTCGCGCGCACCGTCGTCGATCCTGCCAAGGTGATTACCCGCGCCCAGCCAAAGATGGGCAGCGAGGATTTTGCCGACATGCTGCAAACCATTCCCGGCGCCTATTTCTGGGTCGGCCACGACGGCTCGGTGCCCGTGCACAATCCCGGCTTCGTGCTCGACGACAAGATCCTGCCGATCGGTGCCAGCATGTTCGCCCGGATCATCGAGACCCGTATGCCGGTAGGTAGCAATGCATAAAAAGAGCGTCGAAGAGGCGGTCACCTCGCTGCACGATCTCTCCGCGGTCGATCTGATCGCGGGCTATCGCGCCAAACAATTCTCGCCAAGCGAGGTGCTGGAAGACGTGCTCTCGCACGTCGCAGCGTGGGAGCCGCATCTTAGAGCGCTCTATGCATTCGATCCCGACGGCGCGCGCGAGACCGCGAAGGCCTCGACCGCGCGCTGGACCGGCGGCGAGCCGTCGGGCTCGCTCGACGGCGTGCCTGTGACGGTAAAGGACAACATCGCGACCAAGGGCGTGCCCGTGCCGCTGGGGGCCGCGAGCGTCAAGCTGCTGCCGGCCGAGAAGGACGCGCCGCCCGCCGCGCGCCTGCGCGAAGCCGGTGCGATCATCTTCGCAAAAACCACCATGCCCGATTACGGCATGTTGTCCTCGGGGCTCTCCAGCTTCCATGCGCTCGCGCGCAATCCCTGGGACCTCTCCAAGAATCCCGGCGGGTCCAGCGCCGGCGCGGGCGCCGCTGCGGCAGCCGGCTATGGTCCGCTGCATCTCGGGACCGATATCGGCGGCTCGGTTCGTTTGCCCGCGGGCTGGTGCGGCCTGGTCGGATTGAAGCCAAGCTTTGGCCGCGTGCCGATCGATCCCGCCTATGTCGGCCGCGTCGCGGGGCCGATGACCCGCACCGTCGATGATTGCGCGCTGATGATGAGCGTGATGGCAAAACCCGACCGGCGCGACGGCATGAGCCTCCCCGCCGAGCCGCTGAACTGGAAGGGGCTGGAGAAGTCGCCGCGCAAGCTCCGTATCGGATTGATGCTCGATCCCGGCGTTGGCCAGGCGCTGGAGAAGCCGGTGCGCGAGGTCGCGGTGAAGGCGGCGAAAGCGTTCGAATCCGCAGGCGCCGTCGTCACCGAAGTCGACGGCATCCTCACGCGCGAAATGCTCGACGGCCTCGACAACTTTTGGCGCGCACGGATGTGGGATGATCTGTCGAAGCTGACGCCCGCCGAGCAGGCAAAGGTGCTGCCCTACATTTTCAAGTGGGGCGAGTCTGGCGCGAAGCTCTCCGGTGTCGACGTCATCAGGGGCTTCAACCAGACCATGGCGATCCGCGCCGCGGCATCAAAGCTGTTCTGCGAGCTCGACTATGTGATCTCGCCGACCGCGCCGAACGTGAACTATCCGGCGGAATGGGCCTCGCCGATCAACGATCCCATGAAGCCGTTCGAGCACATCGCCTATACCGTGCCGTGGAATATGTCGGAGAATCCGGCGATCTCCATCAACGGCGGCTTTGACGCCAGGGGTTTCCCCATCGGCGTCCAGATCGTCGGACGCCGCTTCGACGATATCGGCGTGCTCGGCATAGCCAAGGCGTTCGAGAGCCTGCGCGGCCCGCAGAAGCCCTGGCCCAGCCCGCCCGCGACGTAGAGCTTGGCCACCACACGCCCAGTCCGCGCAAGACGGACGCTGGCGGCCGTGCGTGACGTCTCCTCGATATGGAAATTCAGGACAGGGAAGGAAACCACCATGGCGTATGAGACGATCAAATACGAAATCGCCGAGCAGATCCTCACCATCACGCTGAACCGGCCCGACAAGCTCAACGCCTTCAACGCGCAGATGCAAGGGGAGCTGATCGACGCGTTCGATGCCGCCGACAAGGACGACGACGTCCGCGCCATCATCGTCACCGGCGCCGGCCGCGGTTTCTGCGCGGGCGCAGACCTTTCGTCGGGCGCCGACACCTTTGATCGCGACGCACGGCGCGGGCCCGTAAAGCGCTTCGCCGACGGCAAGGTCGACTACAGCGATTCCCAGGTGCGCGACGGCGGTGGCCAGGTGACGCTGCGCATCTTCAAATGCTTGAAGCCGGTGATTGCCGCGGTGAACGGTCCCGCGGTCGGCATCGGCGTCACCATGCAGCTCGCGATGGACATCCGCATCGCCTCCGACGCCGCGCGGTTCGGCTTCGTGTTCTCCCAGCGCGGCATCGTGCCGGAGGCGGCCTCGAGTTGGTTCCTACCGCGCATCGTCGGCATATCCCAGGCGCTGGAATGGTGTTATTCGGGCCGCGTCTTCCCAGCCCAGGAAGCCCTCGCCGGCCGTCTCGTCAGCAAAGTCGTAGCCCCTGATGATCTGCTGCCGACCGCCCGTGCGCTCGCCAAGGAGTTTGCGGCGAAGACGGCGCCGGTGTCGGTGGCGCTGATCCGCCAGATGATGTGGCGCATGATGGGCGCCGACGATCCGATGGAAGCCCACAAGGTCGACAGCCGTGGCATCTACGCCCGCGGCCGCTCGGACGATGTGAAGGAAGGCGTGACGTCGTTCCTGGAGAAGCGCCCTGCGCAGTTCAAGAACAAGGTGTCGAGCGACATGCCGGACTATTTCCCGTGGTGGACCGAGCGGGAGTACAAGTGAGGCCTCTTAACTTTCTGGCGCTTCGAGAGAAGTGGTGGGTTACGCTTCGCTAGCCCACCCTACTTTTCTCCATGCATCATCAGCGCCACACGCCCGATCGCCTTGCGGTCAAGCAACAGCCGCATCGCCTTCGCATAATCTTCCAGCGGCAGGCGGTGCGAGATGTTGGGCCGCAGCTTGCCCTCCTCCGCCCATGTCAGCAGCGCCTTCAGACGCACCTCGCCAAGCGCGGGATTTTTCCGCACGGCTTCGCCGGCACGCACACCGAGCACGCTGGCGCCTTTGATCAGCAACAAATTGGTCTTGGCCGAGCCGATGCCGCCGGTAAAGCCGATCACGAGGAGCCGCGCGCCCCAGGCGATACAGCGCATCGAATTCTCGAACACCTCGCCGCCGACGGGATCGAACACGACGTCGGCCCCGCGACCGTCAGTGATACGCTTCACCGCATCACGAAACGGCTCGCGGTCGTAGCGGATAAGATGATCGGCGCCGCGGGATTTCGCGATGGCAAGCTTCTCGTCGCTGGAAGCGGTCGCGATCACGGTCGCGCCCAGCATCTTGCCGATCTCGACGGCAGCAAGGCCAACGCCCCCGCCGGCGCCATGCACCAGCAGCACCTCGCCCGGCTGGACTCGACCGCGGTCGATCAGCGCGTGATAGGCAGTGCCATGCCCGGCGAGATAAGTCGCAGCTTCCGCATAGTCGAACGTCGATGGCATCGGCGTGAGCTGCGACGGCGTCACCACGGCTTCATCCGTGAAGGCGCCGTGCCGCATTTTGACGATGACCTTGTCGCCGACGGCGACGCCGCTTGCCTCTGCGCCGACCTCGGTCACGTCGCCGGCCGCCTCCATACCCGGCGTGAACGGCAGCTCCGGCTTGAGCTGGTATTCGCCGGCCGCCATCAGCACGTCGGGAAAATTCAAGCCAGCGGCGCGGATCGCGACGCGCACTTCGCCCGGCTTCAGCTCGCGCGACGGAAACTCTTCCAGCTGCAACGTTTCGGGCGCGCCGAGCGCGCGGCAGACGACAGCCCGCACCATCAGGCCGCGCTCGCCTTGCGGCGCAGCATCGCCTCACGGATCAGCGGCAGGCGGTCGTTGCCGAAATACATGTCGG
This sequence comes from Bradyrhizobium sp. LB14.3, assembly GCF_040547985.1. NCBI lineage: Bacteria > Pseudomonadati > Pseudomonadota > Alphaproteobacteria > Hyphomicrobiales > Nitrobacteraceae > Bradyrhizobium > Bradyrhizobium sp. LB14.3. The sequence continues at coordinate 191,736 of NZ_JBEPQT010000003.1, read as the reverse complement.
TCTTGCCGACGAAGATCGTCGGCGAGCCGAAGCCGCCGCGGGCGACCACCTCTTCGGTGTTGGCCTTGAGCAGGTCCTTGATCGGCTGCCCGGAAATGCCCGCGAAGAATTTCTGCTCGTCGACGCCGACCTTCCTGCAGATTTCGGCGAGCACTGCGTCCTGCGAGATATCCTTGTCCTCGCCCCAATAGGTCTCGAACACCGCCGTGGCGAAGGGCACCGATTCCTGCCCGAGCCAGATGCAGCCGCGCATCGCTTTAACGCTGTTCACCGGAAACACCGTCGGCGGCATCTTGATCGACAGGCCAGCCGAGCGCGTCCAGTCGGCAAGGTCCTTTTTCATGTAGCGCGCCTTCAGCGGCACCGGCGTCTCGCGCTGCGCATAGACGCTCGGATTGACCGTGTTGAAGATGCCGCCGACCAGGATCGGCCGCCAGATGATCTCCGCGCCGAGTTCTTTGGCGAGCGGCTGGATGTTGTGGAAGGCGAGATAGGTCCAGGGGCTGGAACAGTCGAAGAAGAATTCGATCATGGCGTTTCCGGTCCGGCGTCGCGGGTTTCAAGGCGACTTTTGTTGTTCTGTACCTCGACGTTAAGACATGGCAGGAAGGGGCGCAACACAACCCGCCGGGAGGGCCGCCATGCTGTTTCCAACCACGATCGCCGGCTCCTTGCCGAAGCCGGAATGGCTCGCCGAGCCCAACATGCTCTGGGCGCCATGGAAGTCGCAAGGCGACGAGCTCGTCCGCGCCAAGCGCGATGCGACCATGCTTGCCGTCAAAGTCCAGGAGGACGCCGGCATCGACATCGTCACCGAGGGCGAGCAGGCCCGGCAGCATTTCGTCCACGGTTTTCTGGAGAAGATCGAGGGCATCGATTTTGCCCACAAGGTCGAGATGGGCATCCGCAAGGATCGCTACAAGGCGATGGTGCCGCAGGTGGTCGCCCCGCTCCGGCTGAAGAGCCGCGTCCACGCCGATGAGGCGCGCGTCGCGCGGATGCATACAAAGAAGAAGCTCAAGTTCACCCTGCCCGGCCCGATGACCATCATCGACACCATTGCCGATCGCTACTATGACGACCGCGTCAAGATGGCCTTTGCGTTCGCCGAACTCCTGAACGAGGAAGCCAAGGCGCTCCAGGCCGACGGCGTCGATCTCGTGCAGTTCGACGAGCCCGCCTTCAACGTCTACATGGACGAGGTCAACGACTGGGGCATCAAGGCGCTGGAGCGCGCGGCGCAAGGCCTGACCTGCGCCACCGCCGTGCACATCTGCTACGGCTACGGCATCAAGGCCAACACCGACTGGAAGGAGACGCTCGGCGCACAATGGCGGCAGTATGAGCAGATCTTTCCTGCGATCGACGCCAGCCCTATCCAGCAGGTCGCGATCGAATGCCGCAATTCGAAGGTGCCGCTCGATCTCCTCGCGCTGCTCAAGAACAAGATCGTGCAGGCCGGTGTGATCGATGTCGCCAGCGACACGGTGGAGACCGCCGAGGACGTCGTGCAGGTGATTGATGCTGTGTCGAAATTCGTACCCAAGAGCAACATCATCGCCACCACCAATTGCGGCATGGCGCCGATGCGGCGGGAGATCGCCGAAGCCAAGTTGATGGCGCTCGGTGCCGGTGCCGCCCTGGCACGCGAGAAGCTCGGATGATGACGGTGATCCGGACGGCGCTCGTCGTCGCAACATTTGCGGCGATCACCTCGTCTGCGCGCGCGGAGGATCGCTCCGTGCTCCTTACCTGCAAGGCGATGGTGGAGCGCGCATCGCGAGATGCGAATGCCGCGAGCGAAGTCGAACTGACCCGGTGCCGCCAGGTGATCCGCGAATGGGCATTGCGCGATGCGCGGACAAATGTGGATGAAGAAGGCAGGCCGCTCCGCTAATCCAGGGCGGTGGGATGCAGCAGCAACAGATATCCGGCACTGAGCGCGCGCAGTGTGGACGGGGGCGTCAGCAGCATCGGGCTCGCCAGCTCACCCGTAGCGCGGACATAGCCGGCAGGCGACCACGTTAGCGCTCGTCCCTGTATCACCAGAAAACTCTCTTCGCCCTGCTGCACCATCGCGCCGTCGGGCAATTCTGCGAGGGGCGCAGGCAGCGGGTGCAAGCGCTTGCGACCATGATCCAGACGTTCCAGGTGCAGTTGGACATCAATCTCCTTCGCACGCGCGTTGCTCACGCCGTTGCCCGTCTCCCACGCCGCGCGAAAGCGCTTGGCGTCGTCGCGGCGGCAGAAGAAGCAGGGACGGTGACCCGCGGCAAAGGCCGTGGCCTCGTCGAGAAAGAACAGCTCGGTCCAGCTCCGCCGCGCCATCACCGGCCGCCGCCAGCCGCGGAATTCACGCAGGCAAACGATCCAGGCCGGTGACGACCAGCGCTTCCTCAGCAGCGTCTTCGTCGCGGGATCATGGATGATGCCGCGGTTGCCGGTGAACAGGCCGCGGTGCGGTGTGGCAATGATCTCGCCGGTCGGCGTGACGCGGTTTTGAAGGGGCATCGATGGCTCCGCCGCGCCGTCGCGATAGTCACGCCGCCCCGTCGCGGAGCGGCGGGTGGTAGGACAGCGCTGTGTCCCAGGGGAAGAATATCCATGTGTCCTGCGAGACTTCCGTGATGAAGGTGTCGACCAGCGGACGTCCCTTCGGCTTGGCGTAGACGGTTGCGAAATGCGCATCGGGAAGCATCGCGCGCACCAGCTTGCCGGTCTTGCCGGTATCGACGAGATCGTCGACGATCAGGAGCCCCTTGCCGGTGCCGCCGCCGAGTTTCATCGCCGCATCTGAAATGCCCTTGAGGACCTGCAAGTCACCCTGCTTGTCGTGATCGTAGCTGGCGATGCAGACCGTATCGATCACGCGCACGCCGAGCTCGCGCGCGACGATCGCGGCCGGCACCAGGCCGCCGCGCGTGATCGCGATCACCGCGTGGAACGGGCCGACCTCGTTGAGCCGCCAGGTCAACGCCCGGCAGTCCCGATGGAACTGGTCCCACGAGACAGGAAAAGCCTTGCCTGCACGTTCCTGCGCGCTCAGTTCCGGTGCATCACCAGCCATTGTCGTCTCCTAATTCATCTGCCGGCAGCTAGCGGGTGATATTCAATCCCGCCAGCATTTCCTTCACCGCCACCATCGCTGCCGCCAGCTTGTCCGCGTCGCGCGAGCGCACCACCAGGTTGGTGTTGGGCTTCTGCTCTTCATCCATAAAGGGATAGCTGCCGATGATGGTGTCGGGGTGCTCGGCGGCAATCACCCGCAGTGGGCTGCCGATGTCGCCCTCACGTGCATTGGCGCGGACCGATTCGGAAAGCATGCGCACGCCCGATTTCAGCTTGGGCGAGACGATGTCCATCATCGCCTGCATGATCGAGGGCACGCCGGCCATCACGATCACATTGCCGATCTTGAAGCCGGGGGCGAGGATGGTCGCGCTCTGGATCAACTCCGCACCGTCGGGAATGCGGGCCATGCGCAGGCGGGCCTCGTTGAGATCCTGCTCGCTCCATCGCTCGCGGAAACGGGCGACCACCTCCGGGTGATGGTCGATGCCGACGCCGAACGCCTTGGCGACGCTGTCAGCGGTGATGTCGTCATGGGTCGGGCCAATGCCGCCGGTGGTGAAGACATAGGTGTAGCGATGCCGCAGTGCATCCAACGCGGCAATGATGTCGGGCTCGTCGTCGGAGACGACCCGGACCTCCTTCAGGTCGATGCCGATATTGGTCAGGTATTCGGCGATGAAGCCGATATTCTTGTCCTTGGTCCGGCCGGACAGGATCTCGTCCCCAATAACCAGAATGCCCGCCGTGACGATCTCGCTCATAAACTATCCCTCACTTTTAGGGCCGACTTTGCCGAGGTAACGCGTTGAAGTCACGCGCTTTTGCTGCCGAAATAAGCAGTCCTCAGCCATTTTTTCAGGCAAGCCGCCGGCCATCCCCGGCAAATGTCCTCTGCCCATGCTTATCGCGCTGGCCCGCCCCTTGCTACCGCATGAAAGTCATGCACTCTTGCCGCATGGCCAGGACGTTGCGGTCTCCATCAAGGCCTGACGACCTGTCGAATGGCGCAACGCCTTGCGGAGACAAGTCGGGATCTATGGCACTCGCGTTTGATGAAATGAACATTCCCGGTGGGGACCTTCGCCCCGCCTATCAGGAGCTGGCACGCTGGCTCAAGGAGACGCCGCCCGAGGCGCTCGAATATCGCCGCCAGGAGGCCGAGCTCCTATTCCGCCGCATCGGCATTACCTTCGCGGTCTATGGCGACTCCGAATCCACGGAGCGCCTGATCCCCTTTGACGTGATCCCGCGGATCATGTCCGGCAAGGAATGGGCGCTGCTCGAGAAAGGCCTGAAGCAGCGGGTGCGCGCGCTCAACATGTTCCTGCGCGACATCTATCACGGCCGTGACATCCTCCGCGCCGAGGTCGTGCCCGACGACCTCATCTTTCAGAACCCGGTCTTTCGTCCCGAGATGAATGGCCAGCAGGTGCCGCATGACGTCTACGTGCACATCGCCGGCATCGACATCGTCCGGGTCGATGCAGAGGACTTCATCGTGCTGGAGGACAATGCGCGCACGCCCTCGGGCGTGTCGTACATGCTGGAAAACCGCGAGATCATGATGCGGCTGTTTCCGGACCTGTTCGCCCGCCACAGAGTGGCACCGGTCGAGCGCTATCCGGACGAGTTGCTGTCCGCCCTGCGCTCAGTGGCGCCGCAAAGCGCCTCCGGCGAGCCGACCGTCGCGTTGCTTACCCCTGGCGTTTACAACTCGGCCTATTACGAGCACTCCTTCCTCGCCGACAAGCTCGGCATCGAGCTGGTCGAGGGCCGCGACCTCATCGTCAAGAACAACGAAGTGTTCATGCGGACGACCGAAGGCGTGAAGCGCGTTGACGTGATCTACCGTCGCGTCGACGACGACTACCTCGATCCCCTCACCTTCCGCCCCGACTCCGCGCTCGGCGTGCCCGGGCTGATGTCGGCCTATGCGGCCGGCAACATCACGCTTGCCAACGCGGTCGGCACCGGGATCGCCGATGACAAGGCGATCTACTCCTACATGCCGGACATCGTAAAATTCTATCTCGGCGAGGAGCCGATCCTGAAGAACGTGCCGACCTGGCGCTGCCGCGAGCCGAAGGATCTCGCCTATGTGCTGGACCATCTGAACGAACTCGTCGTGAAGGAGGTGCACGGCTCCGGCGGCTACGGCATGCTGATCGGTCCTGCCGCGACCAAGGCGACGATCGAAGCCTTCCGCGAAAAGCTCAAGCGCGAGCCCGAGGGCTTCATTGCGCAGCCGACGCTGGCGCTCTCGACCTGCCCCACCTGCACGGCATCCGGCCTTGCGCCGCGCCATGTGGACCTGCGGCCGTTCGTGCTCACCGGCAGCAAGAGCACCACGATCGTGCCGGGCGGGCTGACACGCGTTGCGCTGAAGGAAGGCTCCCTGGTGGTGAATTCGAGCCAGGGCGGCGGCACCAAAGACACCTGGATTCTGGACGAGTAGAGAGATGCTGTCGCGCACCGCCGAAAACCTCTATTGGCTCGCCCGCTACGTCGAACGGGCCGAGTATCTCGCGCGCACCATCGATGCGACGCTGCGCGTCACCGCGCTTCCCGCCGCCTATATCGGCAAGACCAACGAATGGGACTCGGCGCTTTTGACCGCCGGCGTCGCCGCGAGCTTCTATCAGCAGTACGAAGAAGCCAACGAGCACAACGTCGTCGATTATCTCTCGTTCTCGGCCGATAATCCGTCCTCGATCAGGAATTGCATCGAGGCGGCGCGGCTGAATTCGCGCTCGGTGCGCACAGCGCTGACGAGCGAGATGTGGGACACCATCAACTCGGCGTGGATCGAGTTGCAGGAGGTCTGGAGCAGAGGAACCTCCACGCGCGAGAATCTCGCAAAATTCCTGCGCTTCGTGCAGGAGACCTCGCTGCGCTTCGACGGCTCGGCCTACCGGACCATGCTGCGCAACGACGCCTACTGGTTCTCGCGGATGGGCCTGCATCTCGAACGCGCCGACAACACCGCGCGCATTCTCGACGTGAAATACCACGTGCTGTTGCCCGAGGAGGAGCATGTCGGCGGCCCGCTCGATTTCTACCAGTGGACCTCGATCCTGCGCTCGGTCTCGGCGCTGACGGCCTATCACTGGGTCTATCGCGAGACGCTGAAACCCTGGCTGATCGCGGATTTGCTCATCCTCAACGACTCGCTGCCGCGTTCGCTTGCAAGCTGCTACGGCAATCTCGTGCGCAATCTCGACCAGATCGGCGTCGCCTATGGCCGCCAGGGCCCCGCCCAGCGCCATGCCCGCGGCATCCGCAACCGGCTGGAACACAGCAACATGAACGACATTTTCCAGCATGGCGTGCATGAATTCATTCAGGAATTCATCGCGGATAATGCCAGGCTGGGCGAAATCATCACGAAGCAGTATTTGATCTGATACTGCTGTCATCCCCGGGACGCCCGCAGGGCAAGCCCGGAACGACGACGCCAGAACAACGGTCCATCATGCGCCTGCGAATCCTGCACACCACGACCTATCGCTACGAGCCGGAGGCCACGAGCGTCATCCAGATCCTGCGCATGACGCCCGGCAGCCACGACGGGCAATATGTGGCGGAGTGGCAGATCGACGTTTCGACCGACACCAAGCTCGACACCCACGAGGACGCATTCGGCAACGTCACCCATGTGCTGTCCTGCGGACCCGTCAGCGACATCAGGATCACCGCCGAGGGCCTGATCGAAACCCATGACACCGGCGGCGTGCTGCGCGGCGCCGATGAGCGCTTTCCGGCAGGTATGTTCTTGCGCGCCACCGACCTCACCACCGTCAATCCGGGGATGAATGCAGTTGCGCGCCAGCTGCGCAGCGAGGCCGAGAGCGACACGCTCGGCTTCCTGCACACGCTGATGACGCAGATCGGCGATCACATGACTTTCGACGAGGACCCGACCAACAGCGGCACGTCAGCGGCGGAAGCGTTCACGCTCAAGCGCGGCGTGTGCCAGGACTACGCGCATATCTTCATCGCCTGCGCTCGCAGCGGCGGCGTGCCTGCGCGGTTCGTCTCCGGCCACTTCCTGCGCTCCGACGGCACGGTGCATCAGGACGCCGGCCATGCCTGGGCGGAGGCTTACGTTGACGGCCTTGGCTGGGTCGGTTTCGACCCCGCCAACAGCATCTGCGCCACCGACGCACATGTCCGCGTCGCGATCGGGCTCGATTATCTCGGCGCCGCCCCCGTGCGCGGCACCCGTTATGGCGGCGGCCCCGAGACGCTGGCGGTGGCCGTGAAGGTCGAGCAGGCCGGCCGAAGCGGCCAGTCGCAATCGCAGTCCCAGCGGCAAAGCTGAGCCGCGCCACCCAAGCCCCTCACCGGCCGACTGCTTTCGGCCCGCCGCCCGCGGGAATCGGGGGTTGGAGCGGCCCTTGAAATTGGCTAGTAATTCCGCGCAAACGCGTTCGGGGACTGGAAATGACCTATTGTTGCGGAATCCTGGTTCGGGACGGTCTGGTGATGATCGCCGACACCCGCACCAATGCCGGCCTCGACAACGTCTCGACCTTCCGCAAGCTCCACATCTTCTCCAATCCCGGCGACCGCATCATGGCGATCGCCAGCGCCGGCAACCTCGCAATCAGCCAATCGGTGCTCTCCACGTTGACCGAAGGCCTCGAAGACCCCAACACGGGCGAGATCGAGACGCTGATGAACGCGCCGACCATGTTCCAGGCGGCCCAGCGCATCGGCCGAGCGATCCGGGCAGTGCACGCGACCGAAGGGCCGGCGCTGAAATCCGAGGACGTGTCCTTCGACGTCTCCTTCCTGTTCGGCGGCCAGATCAAGGGTGCGCGCATGCGCCTGTTCATGGTTTACACCGCGGGTAACTTCATCGAGTGCACCACCGACACGCCCTACTTGCAGATCGGCGAGCACAAATACGGCAAGCCGGTACTCGACCGCGCCATGCATTACGACGTCGAACTCTACGAGGCGCTGAAGACCGGCCTGATCTCGATGGATTCGACCATGCGCTCGAACCTCGGCGTCGGCCTGCCGATCGACGTGTTGGTGGTGCGTGCCGACGCCTGCGAGGCCGATCTCAACCACCGCATCGAGGCGGGCGAGCCCTATTTCCACGATTTGCGCTCGCGCTGGTCGGCGGCCTTGCGCGCCGCGCATCAGAACATTCCGCGGCCGCCCTACAAGAACGAAAAAGAACCTAAAACCTGACAGTTTAAGAGAAAAGGCAGGAAACGATGAGTGAAGCGAAAAAGATCGCAGTGGTGACGGGCGCCGGCACCGGAGTCGGGCGCGCGGCGTCGCTGGCGCTGATGAACACCGGCTTCACCGTGGTGCTCGTCGGGCGCCGGCTCGACATGCTCGAGGAGACCGCGAAGCTTGGCCCCGCGGGGAAAAGCCTCTGCGTCACCGCCGACATGACCAAGCCGGACTCGATTGCCTCGCTGTTCGCTAAGGTGAAGGACACCTATGGCCGGCTCGACGTGCTCTTCAACAATGCCGGCATGGGCGCACCGCCGGTGAATTTCGAGGATCTGACCCTCGAACAGTGGCAAGTGGTGGTGAACACCAACCTCACCGGCCCGTTCCTGTGCACCCAGCACGCCTTCCGTATCATGAAGGACCAGAGCCCCCGCGGCGGCCGCGTCATCAACAACGGCTCGATCTCGGCGCATGCGCCGCGACCGTTCTCGGCGGCCTACACCTCGACCAAGCACGCCATCACCGGCCTGACCAAGGCCTCTAACCTTGACGGCCGCATGTATGACATCGCAGTCGGCCAGGTCGACATCGGCAACGCGGCGACGCCGATGACCGACCGCATGGTCAACGGCCCCGGCGTGCTGCAGCCCGACGGCACGTCGAAGCAGGAGCCGCGCATGGACGCCAAGGCGGTCGGCGATGCCGTTGCCTACATGGCGGGCCTGCCGCTCGACGCCAACGTGCTGACCATGACTGTCATGGCCACCAAGATGCCATTCGTCGGACGGGGCTAACCAAAAATCTCGAAAACAACCCCATGCACAGTAGGCGTCAAGAGGATCGTGACTGGCGCCGTCGGGCGGGGTGACTTGTGGTAAGTCGCCGCACTGCCTCCACAATCGTCATTGCGAGCGCAGCGAAGCAATCCAGCCTGCCACCGCGGCAAGATTCTGGATTGCTTCGTCGCAAGAGCTCCTCGCAATGACGGAGAGAGAGAGCGAGCTCCTACTCCAGCGTTTCCACCTGCCGCAGGCTCGGAAACAGCTTCATCCATAGCAGCGCCACTGCGACCGTGCAGACGCCACCGAGAACGGCGGCCGGCATGGCGCCGAACAGTGCGGCGGCGACCCCGCTCTCGAACTGGCCGAGCTGGTTGGAGGCGTTGATGAAGAGGAAGTTCACCGCGCCGACCCGGCCGCGCATCTCGTCGGGGGTCGCGAGCTGCACCAGCGAGAAGCGGATCACGACACTGATCGTATCGGCCGCGCCGAGAATAGCGAGCGCGAGCACCGACAGCCACATCCAGGACGACAGTGCGAACACGATCGTCGCGACGCCGAACACGATCACCGCCTGGAACATGCGCAGGCCCACATGCCGCGAAATGGCGTGCCGCGCCAGCACCATGGTCATCGCCAGCGCGCCGACCGCCGGCGCGGCGCGTAGGATCCCGAGCCCCATCGGACCGGTCTGGAGGATGTCGCGTGCATAGATCGGCAGCAGCGCGGTGACGCCGCCGAACAGCACCGCGAACAGATCGAGCGAGATGGTGCCGAGGATCGCCGGATTGCTGCGGATGAAGCGGACGCCGGCAAAGACATTGTCCGAGTTCGTCCCCTCCTTGGCGATCGCCTGCGGGCGCGGCCGAATGAAGCCGGTCAGGATCATTCCAAAGATCCAGAACAGTACCATGACCGCATAGGCAAGATGCGGCGCGACCGCGTAGGCAAAACCGCCGAGGGCCGGCCCCGTGATGGTCGCGACCTGCGCGGCACCGCTGGAGACGGCGGTGGCGCGCTGCAGCGAGCCCTGCGGCGCGATCGCCGGCAGCAGCGCCGCGGTGGTCGGACTTTCGAAGGCTCCGGCAATGCCGAGCACGAAGGTCGCCACAAAAATCTGCACTTCGCTGACCAAGCCGAGATAGGTGATGAGGCCGAGATAGAGCGCGGTCGCGGCTTCCACGAGCTGGCAGAGCTGGACCACGCGCTTGCGCTCGTAGCGATCGGCGGCATGGCCAGCGACGAACACCAGCAGCGCTGTGGGCAGGAATTGCACGAGGCCGACCATGCCGAGGTCGAAGGCCGAACCTGTGAGATCGTAGATCTGCCAGCCGATCGCGACCGCCGCGATCTGGCTGGAAAAGCGCGACAGGCTGCGCGAGAGCAGGAAGAACAGGAAGGCGCGGTGGGAGAGGAGCGCGCGGGCGCTGACCGGCGGATTGCCGGATATTGGCTGGTCTGGCATCGCCTCTTCGGACACGCTCGGACTATCCGGCTCCTGATGTCGACGTGCTCCGCGTGGCTGACGCGGGCCTGCTTGTCAACAGAGGGATGCTCCGACAATCTCCCGGCATTGCGTTTGCAACGCACGGGCGGCCATAATCATCGGGGTTTGGGGACATCATGCTGCGGCTGCAATCGGCACTCGGCGTTTTCGCATTGCTGTTGATCGCCTTGGTACTGAGCGAAAATCGCCGCGCAGTCTCGCTGCGCCAGGCGGCGATCGGCCTCGTCGCCACTTTCGTGACCACGATCGTGCTCCTGAAGGTGCCCGTCGTCGCGCGCACCTTCGGTGCCATCAACGATGCCGTGGGCGCGATCTCGGCGGCCTCGCGCGCCGGCTCGTCCTTCGTGTTCGGCTATATCGGCGGCGGGCCCCTGCCCTTCGACCTGAAAGTGCCGGGCGCCGATTTCATCCTGGCCTTCCAGGCGCTTCCGATCGTGCTGGTCATGAGCGTGCTGACGACGCTCTTGTTCTATTGGCGCGTGCTGCCGCCAGTCGTGCGCGGGATGGCCTGGCTGCTGGAGCGGACGCTGGGGGTCGGCGGCGCGGTCGGACTCTCGACTGCCGCCAACATCTTTCTCGGCATGGTCGAAGCACCGCTGTTCGTGCGGCCGTATCTCGCGCAGATGACCCGCAGCGAATTGTTCCTGGTGATGACCGGCGGCATGGCCGGCATCGCCGGCACGGTGCTGGTGCTCTATGCGACGCTCCTTGCTCCCCTCATTCCTGACGCCGCCGCGCATTTCGTCATTGCCTCGGTGCTGGGCGCGCCGGCCGCGATCCTCGTCAGCCTGATCATGATTCCGGAAACATCCGACAAGCGCACCGGCGGCGCGCTGGAGGATCCCGAGATGGAGGTCTCCGGCACGATGGATGCAATCGTGAAAGGCACCGGCGCGGGGATCGAACTGCTGATCAACATCGTCGCGATGCTGCTGGTGCTTGTCGCGCTGGTCTATCTCGTCAACGCCATCCTCGGCCTGCTGCCGAACGTCGGCGGCGCCGCGATCTCTTTGCAGCGCCTGCTTGGCCTTGTGATGGCGCCGGTGTGCTGGCTGATGGGATTGCCCTGGGATCAGGCCGTCACCGCCGGGAGCCTGATGGGCACCAAGACCGTGCTCAACGAATTGATCGCCTATGTCGACTTCTCAAAGCTGTCGCACGATGCGCTCGATCCGCGCTCGCGGCTGATCATGCTGTACGCGATGTGCGGCTTCGCCAATTTCGCCAGCCTCGGCATCATGATCGGCGGTCTCGGCGTGATGGCGCCGGAACGGCGCGAGGAAATCAACGCGCTCGGGCTGAAGTCGATCGTATCAGGCACGCTGACGACGTGTTTGATGGGCGCGATCGTGGGGGTGCTGACGTGAGGCTTGCGTGAGGCTTGCGTCCTCATTGCCAGGATGGAGTGCAGCGCAATCCGGACAATACTTCCATGTTAATCTCGCCTGGAGATTCGGGTGGAATTGATTCATGGGCAACGGCGTTGGTCAGCGTGCATTTCAAAATGCCCGGATTCAGAAACGGCAAAAAGCCGAAGTGACGCCGCTGCTCGAGCGCGCCCTCCATCTGCATAAGGCGGGGCTTCTCACCGAGGCTCAGGCCGCCTATCGCCAACTCCTGGAGCTTGCGCCCGATCAGTTCGTAGCGCTGCATTTGCTCGGCGTGCTGGAGTCTCAAGCCAAAAACTATCAGCAAGCCGAAATTCTACTAAGCCGAGCGGTTGCCGTGGATCCGCGGTCTCCTGAAGCCCAGATGAGCCGTGGCGTCGCGCTGAACGGGCTGCAACGTCATGATGAGGCCCGCGAGAGCTATAAAAAAGCCATCGCTTTGCGGCCCAATTACGCCGTTGCCCTGTCCAATCTCGGTAACGTGTGCCTCGCCCTGGATCTTCACCATGAAGCGCTCGAAAGTTTCGACAAGGCGCTCGCAATCGATGGAAACCTTGCCGATGCCCATAACGGCCGAGGCTGGGCGCTCTGCAGTCTGCGCGACTATGGTGAGGCCATTGCGAGCTTGAACCGCGCGCTATCGATCCAGCCCAATCATGTCTCGGCACTGACGAACCGCGCTGCTGCATGGCTGGAACTTCTGCGATTTGACGAAGCCTCAGCGGATTACAACCGGGTGATCGCTCTCGCACCCGACAACGCGAACGGGTGGTATGGGCGGGCCACTGTCCTGGTCCGAAACAAAGGAATTGCCGGCGCATTGCCTGATTGCGAGAAGGCTCTCGCGATCAATCCCGCTTTCTTTCAGGCCCACATCCTGCTTGGCCAATGTCTCGCGGGACTTGGCCGGGTCGACGAAGCCCACGCCAGTTTCGACAGGGCTCTTGCCATCAAGCCTGACTTCGAGGACGCGATCACCAACAAGATATTCGCGCTCGATTTTGTGGCGGACGCCAGCGTTGCGCAGCATCAGCAAGCGCGGCAGCTTTGGTGGGAACGGGTCGGCGCGAAGATCGCTTCAGCAGCGGTAGGACCGCATGACAACAGCCGCGATCCGGATCGCCGTCTGGTGCTGGGTTATGTCTCGTCGGATTTTCACGCGCATTCGGCGGCGTTCATTTTCAAGCCGGTCCTGCAGCACCATGATCGGACACAGTTCGAGACCGTGTGCTACTCTTGTTCGCCGAAAGCGGATGCGACGACCGGCGAATTTCAAGGGATCGCCGACCGCTGGCGCGACGCCTCGCAATGGACCGACGATCGCCTCGCCGCTCAAATCCGCGCCGATGGCATCGACATCCTGATCGATCTGTCCGGCCATACCAAGGGACACCGGCTCGGCGTGTTTGCGCGCAAGCCGGCACCGGTCCAGGTGCATGGCTGGGGCCACGGCACCGGCACCGGGCTGCGAACGATCGATTATCTGTTCTCGGACCCCGTCGCGATTCCTTTTGCGGTTCGGCCGCTGTTTGCGGAGACCGTTGTCGACCTGCCATGCTTTGTGACGCTGGTGCCGCTGCCGGACGGGATTGCGCGGGCGCCAGCGCCGGCGATCTCGAACGGTTTCATCACATTCGGCGTCTTCAACCGTATCAGCAAGATTTCGGACGAGGCGGTGGAAGTCTGGTCCAGGATTCTCGAGCAGGTGCCGGGTTCGCGACTGCTGATCAAGGATTTTGCGCTGGACGATCGGCTGGTCCGCGACAATCTGCTGGCGCGGTTTGCAGCTTGCCGGTTGCCGGCCGAACGCGTCGACCTGCTCGGAGCCACCTCGCGAACCGAGCATCTGGCATCGTTCAATCGCGTCGATATTGGCCTCGACCCGTTCCCGCAGAATGGCGGCGTCAGCACTTGGGAAGCCTTGCAGATGGGCGTGCCGGTGGTGGCGAAGCTCGGTAACAGCCTGCCTAGCCGTGCTGCGGGCTCCATCCTCACCGCGCTTGGCCTGCCGGACTGGGTCGCGAATAGCGATGAGGCGTATGTCGAAATCGCGGCTGGCCGTGGATCGCAGATCGGCGACCTCCAGAACTTGCGCTGCGAACTGCCCGGACAGATCAGGGCTGCAGCCGCCGGCAACCCCGTCTCATACACGCAAGCAGTGGACGATGCCTATCGCGCGATGTGGAAACGCTATTGCAATGGCCGCTCCCCGCAATGACGACGAGAGAGCTTACGCTTTCAACTCCACCGTCCTGAACTCCGCCGGCAGGATTACCTCCAGCAGCTCGACGTCGTCCGAATAGTCCAAAATCATGTGCTTGATCTTCGGCGGCTGAGTCCAGGCGCTGCCTTCTTTCATCAGCGTCTCGCCCTCTCCGTCCATATAGGTCTTCACCCAACCCTTGAGCACGTAGACCATCTGGAATTCGACGGCGTGGAAGTGCAGCTTCGACACTTCGTTCGGATTGCAGGGACCTTGCAGCCGGATCACGTGCGCTTGCGCGAGGCCGTGGCTTGCAGCAGCGATGCCGAGATCGCGATACTTCGCGTAGGTGCGCAGACCGTCGGCCTTGAAGTCTTCCTCGCGGTGATGGCTGATGGCGATGCGCTGCTTGGGACGCACTGGCTTTTTCGGGGTGACAGTGCGCGCCTTCGCTTTCACCGCCTTGCGCGCCGATAATCGGGGCGCGGCCTTGGCGCCGCTCCGCTTCTTCACCGCGACTTGCAATGCGCTGCGCGATTTTGCTTTCTTGGCCATGGGCCGGCCTCCCGTTTTGTTGTGGGGGAGACGCTAGCACAGAAAAAAGACTCGTAGGGTGGGTAGCCGTAGGCGTAACCCACCTCTTTCGCTTCCGAGCATACAATCAGTGGTGGATCACGCTGCGCTCATCCAGGTCCTACGCATCCCGCGATCAATGCAACCGAAACACACCGTCGACCGCACGCAGCTCGGCCGGCTTGATCAGCTTGGAATGCACGACCGTCACTGAGAACAGTGGGCCGTCGAGCTTCTGCTGCCAAAACGCCAGGAAATCCGTCAGCGCCGGGAATTTCGGAAACATGTCGTAGTTCTGCCAGACATAGGTCTGGAGCAGCGAGCGATGATCCGGCATCCGGTAGAGAATTTCCGCCGTCGTCAGCCCGTAACCCAGCACCTGTTTCCGGAAATCGTCGGAAACAACCCCAACCCGCGAGACCATGCCAACCTCCTTTGCAGGAGCGCATATTCAAGGGGTGGCTTTCCGGTACGCGCCCTACGAGCCACCCGGTGGAGATGCGCTCACAAGATAGAAATGTGACGCAAACTGACAATCCATCTCAAGCCCAAAAGTTTAACAAGCTGTTGAAATTCAATGCGTTAGCAGCAGATGCGGCACTGTGCTAATACGGCCCTAGTTGGCCGGTTAACGATGGTAAAGAATTCTGGCAGGCAGCGCTTCTGAGTGCTGATTTTTCTGGTAGAAGCCCTTGCCCCCGCAAAAATCCTGGCCTATTTGAGGTTCACCCGTCTTAGCACTCGCGGGCATCGGTTGCTAACATCCTGAAAACATCAATCCGCGCAAACGTTTAGGAGAACTGCATGAAATTCCGTCCGCTTCACGACCGCGTCGTGGTCAAGCGCATTGACGCAGAAGAGAAGACCGCTGGCGGCATCATCATTCCCGACACCGTCAAGGAAAAGCCCTCGCAGGGCGAAATCGTCGCTGTCGGCCCCGGTGGTCGCGACGAAGCCGGCAAGCTGATCCCGATCGACCTGAAGGTCGGCGACCGCGTGCTGTTCGGCAAGTGGTCCGGCACTGAAGTCAAGATCGACAACGTCGATCTGCTGATCATGAAGGAAAGCGATGTCATGGGCGTCCTCGACGTCCCCGCTTCCAAGAAGAAGGCGGCCTAACAGCCCCCTCTCCCCACCCAGCTAGACACCCAAGGAAAAATCCAGATGGCAGCTAAAGAAGTCAAATTCGGCGTCGATGCACGCGACAAGATGCTGCGTGGCGTCGACATCCTCGCCAACGCCGTCAAGGTGACGCTCGGCCCCAAGGGCCGCAACGTCGTCCTCGACAAGTCGTTCGGCGCTCCCCGCATCACCAAGGACGGCGTCACCGTCGCCAAGGAGATCGAGCTCGACGACAAGTTCGAGAACATGGGCGCGCAGATGGTGCGCGAAGTCGCCTCCAAGTCGGCTGACGCGGCCGGCGACGGCACCACCACCGCAACCGTGCTCGCGGCTGCGATCGTTCGTGAAGGCGCCAAGTCGGTTGCCG
Organism: Bradyrhizobium sp. LB14.3; assembly: GCF_040547985.1. Lineage (NCBI taxonomy): Bacteria > Pseudomonadati > Pseudomonadota > Alphaproteobacteria > Hyphomicrobiales > Nitrobacteraceae > Bradyrhizobium > Bradyrhizobium sp. LB14.3. The sequence goes on along the minus strand of NZ_JBEPQT010000003.1, from coordinate 175,532 downwards.
CCGGCATGAACCCGATGGACCTGAAGCGTGGTATCGACCTGGCCGTGGAAGCCGTGGTCGCCGACCTCGTCAAGAACTCCAAGAAGGTCACCTCGAACGAGGAAATCGCCCAGGTCGGAACCATCTCCGCCAACGGCGATGCCGAAATCGGCAAGTTCCTCTCCGACGCCATGAAGAAGGTCGGCAACGAGGGCGTCATCACGGTTGAAGAAGCCAAGTCGCTCGAGACCGAACTCGAGGTTGTCGAAGGCATGCAGTTCGACCGCGGCTACATCTCGCCCTACTTCGTCACCAACGCCGACAAGATGCGCGTTGAAATGGAAGATGCTTACGTCCTCATCAACGAAAAGAAGCTATCTCAGTTGAATGAATTGCTTCCCTTGTTGGAAGCCGTGGTGCAGAGCGGCAAACCGCTAGTGATTATCGCCGAAGACGTCGAAGGCGAAGCTCTTGCCACCCTGGTCGTCAACCGTCTCCGCGGCGGCCTGAAGGTCGCGGCCGTCAAGGCTCCGGGCTTCGGCGATCGCCGCAAGGCCATGCTGCAGGACATCGCGGTTCTGACCGGTGGTCAGGCGATCTCGGAAGATCTCGGCATCAAGATGGAGAATGTCACGCTCGCCATGCTCGGTCGCGCCAAGAAGGTGATGATCGACAAGGAAAACACCACCATCGTCAGCGGGGCCGGCAAGAAGGCCGACATCGAGGCGCGCGTGGCCCAGATCAAGGCGCAGATCGAGGAAACCACCTCGGACTACGACCGTGAGAAGCTCCAGGAGCGTCTGGCCAAGCTCGCTGGCGGCGTCGCGGTGATCCGCGTCGGCGGCGCGACCGAGGTCGAGGTGAAGGAGCGCAAGGATCGCGTTGATGACGCGATGCATGCGACCCGCGCGGCTGTGGAAGAAGGCATTGTCCCGGGCGGCGGCGTCGCCCTGCTCCGTGCTTCCGAGCAGCTCAAGGGCCTGCGCACCAAGAACGACGACCAGAAGACCGGCGTCGAGATCGTGCGCAAGGCGCTCTCCGCGCCCGCTCGCCAGATCGCGATCAACGCCGGTGAAGACGGCTCGGTGATCGTCGGCAAGATCCTGGAGAACAAGACGTATGCTTACGGCTTCGACTCCCAGACCGGCGAGTACGTCAACCTGGTCACCAAGGGCATCATCGACCCGACCAAGGTCGTGCGTACCGCGATCCAGAACGCAGCCTCGGTTGCGGCCCTGCTGATCACCACGGAAGCCATGGTCGCCGAGTTGCCCAAGAAGGGCGGCTCCGGCCCCGCAATGCCCCCGGGCGGCGGCATGGGCGGCATGGATTTCTGATCCAGCCACTCCGGCAAACCACAAAATGCGAAACCCCGGCAGCAATGCCGGGGTTTTGTTTTGGGGAACGATCGTTTCACGCCGCCAGAATGACGGGAGGCCTCACCACACCTTCCCCAGCCGCTCCATGTGCGGCTCGCCGTGTTCGTCGAGCGACCAGAATATCCGCGTCACCTTGCCGACGAGATTGTCCATCGGGATGAACCCCATCACGGACATCATGCGGCTGTCGGTGGAGTTGTCGCGGTTGTCGCCAAGCGCGAAGAAATGACCTGATGGCACCGTGAAGACGCTGGTGTTGTCGAGATAACCGTTGTCGACGCAGTCATATGTCATATAGCTCGCGCCGTTCGGCAGGGTCTCGCGCCAACGCTTGACCCCGGTGCCGGCATCCACACCGCAGGCGGAGCCCCCGGGCACGCTCGCGAGAGCGACGCGCGTCACCGGGCGGTCATTGAGGAAGAGCTGGCCCTGCCGCATCTGGATGCGATCGCCGGGCAGCCCGACCACGCGCTTGACGTAGTCGACCGAATTGTCATTCGGCGTCCGGAACACCACCACATCGCCAAACTCGGGCTCGGCCGCAAAGACGCGACCCGAGATCCATGACGGCGCGAAAGGAAAGGAATAGCGGCCATAGCCATAGGCATATTTGGCGGCGAACACGTAGTCGCCGACGACCAGCGTCGGCCTCATCGAGCCGGACGGGATGTTGAACGGCTGAAACAGGAAGATGCGAAACAGGAACGGCGGCGACCACAGCACCGGGATCAAGAGGATCAGGATAACGATCGCCTTCCATTCCCGCGATTTGGCCTGCGGGTGGGTGGTGTCCTGGAGAGTGGTCATGCACCTGCCCCGATCAAGCCTGTGGTCGTCGCCAGACTACGCAACCTTCGCGCGAGCGCAATCTCACAACTTGGTCGCGCGGCGTGTGGATCGCGTTCACACTCAGCCGCGGGCGATCAGTCGCGCGAAAGATCCCTGAAGCAGTGACGCACCCATTCAATGGTGAGCCGCGTCGCGGGATCGCGCTTGAGGTGGTTCTGTACCAAAAGCCAAACGTCGCGGCGCCGGGGCAGCAGCGTGGCGCGCAGACTGTGGTCGGAGAGCAATCCTCCGCAGCTATGTTCGGGCAGCACGCCGACGGCTTGGTGCGACTGGATCATGGTCCGGACAATGCGGACATTGTCGGTTACAGAGCGCGCGTTTGTCAGCCGCCTGGCGCGCAAATACTGCGCCTCGGGAATGGCGTCGAGCTCATCGGGAAAGCCGCAAACGACAGGCTCGCCACCCCCGAAATCGATGGGCTCGAAGAAATACAGTCTGACCTCGCCGAGCTTGGAGATGGTGAAGTCGCCCTTCTCCGGCTTCCGCAAGCGGATGGCGAGATCGGCCTGCCAGCGCGAAAATTTGACGTTGCCGCTGGAGGTGAGGAACTGAAGGGTGAGGCCGGGGTGATCGCGCAGGAACGCGCAGGCATGCGGCGCCAGCAGCTCCTCGGCGACCGCATTGGTCGAGGCGATGCGCAGGCGGCCGACCGGACCGGGCTGACTCTCACCGATGCGATCAATCGCGGCGACGTGCGCCGCCATCGCACCGACATGCTCGAGCACCGCCTCGCAATGCCGCGTCGGCCGTCGCAGGCCGTCGACGGCATCGAACAGCGGTACGCCGAGATCGCGCTGGATGCGTGCGAGCCTTCGGCCGACTGTGGTCTCGTCGATGCGCAGCCGCGCGCTGGCGGCGATGATGCGCAGATCGTCCCAGTTCATGGGCACGAGCCTAGCAGGTGCGGCCAATCCCTGCAAATTCGCAGCCATCTGCTGCAATAGTCCTGCACAATGGCAGGCCGCCGCCGCGCTAATGTTGCGTCACCAATACTCCCTTAGAAGGCCTGACCAGCATGACCGCTCCAAAAACCCTGCTCGAATTGTCCGGCGCTGATCTCAATCCGCCCAAACTCAGCGAGTCCTGTCTCGTGCTGATCGACATCCAGAACGAATACCGCGCCGGCCCCCTCGCTTTGCCAGACCCCGAGCCCGCAATCGCCGTCGCTGCGAAGCTTCTCGCCCGCGCCCGGAAGTCGGGCGCCGCGATCTTCCACATCGCGCACAAGGGCCGCGCCGGCAGCCTGTTCGATCGCGCCGCCGATCGCGGCGCCATCGTCGCCGAGCTCGCGCCACTTGCGGGCGAGTTCGTGATCGAGAAGGAGCTGCCGAACGCCTTCGCCGGCACCGATCTGCAGGCGCAGCTCGCCGCGAGCGGACGCAAGAACATCGTGCTGGCCGGCTTCATGACGCATATGTGCGTCAGCTCGACCGCCCGGGCTGCGCTCGACCTCGGCTTTCGCACGACGATCGATGCCGATTCCTGCGCCACGCGCGATCTGCCCGACGGCCGCGGCGGAACGCTCGCCGCAAGGACCATTCACGAGGTCGCGTTGGCCGAATTGTCGGATCGCTTCGCGATCATTGCGCGCGGCGATGCGCTAAGCTGACGGAGCGTTCGTGATGCTGCAACTCTATTTCTTTCCGATGGCCTGCTCGCTCGCCAGCCGCATCGCGCTGACCGAGGTCGGCGTCGAGGCGGAGTATCTCCTCGCCCATATCTGGACCAAGACAGTCGTGGACGACGGCAGCGATTTCCTCGGCGTGTCGCCGAAGGGCGCGGTGCCGGTCCTGGTGCTGGAGAACGGCGAGCGGCTAACCGAGAGCGCGGCGGTACTGCAATACATCGCTGATCTGAAACCCGAGGCCGGCCTCGCGCCGCGCTTCGGCGATCCCGACCGCTACCGCTTGCAGGAATGGCTGAGCTTCATCGGCGCCGAGATCCACAAGGCGTTCCTGTTTCCGACCTTCTGGTACAAGGACAACGCCTCGCTCGCCAAGCCGCGGGCAAGGATTACACAGACATTGTCGGTGCCAGCCGCGCATCTGGCGGACCGCGAATTCCTGGTCGGTAACAGATTCACCGTCGCGGATGCCCACCTCATTTGGGCCTTGCTGCTGCTCCGTCCGGCAGGCGTCGACATTGCGCAATGGCCGTCCCTGTCGGCTTATCTCGCGCGCATGCAGGCGCGCCCCGCAGTGCGGGAGGCGATCGCAACCGAGATGGCGCTGCGCAAGACCGTGGCGGCGAGCCCGGCGTGACGGGATGCCACGGCCGCCAGATGTGAGGGTTCCATAACGACCGCAGCCGGGCTGAAACGAAGCGCAAAAAAGGGCCGCAACAAGCGGCCCTTTATATCATCTGGAATGAGCCAAGATCACTCCACTCGCGCCAGCACCGCGAGCCTGCGGATGCCCTTGTTGCGATAGGCGTCGAGGAACGCGTAGTAGTCCTTGAACGACACGCAGCCGTTGGAGTCGCCATTCGGCCCGAGCATGAAGGTGTGCGCGAGCAGGCCGTCGCGGCCATAGATCGCGCTCTCGCCGCCGATCGGGGTCAGGCGCAGCGCGGGAACGCCGTGGAATAGCGCTTCGCGCGGCTTCAGGTCGTAGATATGTGGCGGCGTTACGCCGCGCATGCGGATGCGCGAGGAACGGGGATCGTCGAGATTGGAGCCGAGGCCGGAATGCGCCTCGAGCTTGGTGCCGTCGGGTAGATACACCGTCTTCGCGCTGATGTCGTAGACCGCGGTGGAGCGGTCATAAGGCGCCGAACCGCCGAGCATGGGGTTCTGCTCCTTCGGCGCGATGGAAGCGGTCACGCTCGCATCAGCCGAGGCATAGGCGAGCAGGGCGCCAGACGGCTCACGCTTGCCCCAGAGCTTTTCCACCATCGACTGCCGCGGCCCGGTAACCGACATCACCGCGGCCTTGGCGCGATCGGCGAACGATTTTGGCTTCGCCTCCGGCGTCGGCACGATTTCGGCCGGATCTGCCGAGGCAAGCTGCACCGGCGCGTCGACGCGCTTGGACTTCGCAGCGTCAGCGATCTTGGCGGGACCTGACTTCAGGACTTCCGCGACCCTCGCGATCACGCTCGGCTTCGCCGTGGCTTCGGCTACCTTGGTTGCGGGCGCGGCGCTCGCTGCATTCGATGTCACGCCTTGGGTCGCAGCGGCGGCAAAGCGATCGTTGAACATCTCGCGCGAGATTGGCGCGGCCACCTGCAACCGGTCGGGCAAGAGCGCAAAGGCTTCCTTGACGGCCTCACCGGCTTCGCGCAGTGCGACCCTAGGCGCCCGCTTGATCACGGGCTCGTCGTAGGCGCTGCTGCCGACGGTCGGATAGACGCTGGCGGCAAAAATGTTGCTGTAGACGGTCCAGCCGGCACCAAGCACGACGCAGCCGATCACGGCGGCGCCAAGCGCGTTTTGGGTGGTCATTTTTCGGGAAGGCTTCCGATAAGAATTGCTCGATAATTCTTTGGACTTCCGTGCCGCGATACCTTGCGCAGCGATACTCGTACTCATTCGCCTTGCGTCCAGAACGGTGTCACTCAATCCCCCTTCGAAGCGCCGCTGGTCACGATCCGGGAACAGCATCTCGCAGAGGGGCGGAGCGTCATTAGGGCCACTTTTAGTTAAATGCGGATTAAGTTCGGGCGAATGTGGGGCAATGCATTAACGTCGTCCCATTTCGAGAAAAAAGCCCGCAGAACTACGGACTTAAGCGCATCTGTTAACTATAATTCTCGGTCGGATCGGTGCGGTCAGCGAACGTCTCCGACCGCATTTCTAAACGCATCCAACCAAGTCGTTTTCGTGGTCTTCAATGCCGCCGACCATAGCGGCGAAGCGTTGCGTCAGGCTGGTGGACGCCGCCTTTGTCACTCCGCGCGTGATGAGATGTGCTTCGCCTCTCCCCGTCAGAACGGCCGTCAGAACGGTGGGAGGAGAAAGACCCTGACCGAAAGTTGATCGCACCGGTCTGGAAAAAACCGTGCCGAGAAAATAGCTGCTGCCTCGGCACTTTTCAGCAGCCTCTGCGTACGATACGGTACCGTATCAACATCGCCTTGAACTGCGCCGGGCACGCAAACGGAGGCTGGCATGAGAGCGATCGCATGCGCTGGATTTTTCACTCTGGCATCGTCGTTTCTGTTGATCGGATCTGCGATTGCGCAGCCTGCTGCCAATGCCGGCTGCACGGCGTCACCGTCGACCGCAGGCACACAGACCTGGCGTTGCGACAACGGCATCACGATCGTTGCGGAAAGCGGCGCCAGATTTGAACTTAAGGACGCCAACCGCGACGGACATATAGACTCCGTGGAGTTGAGCAGCAAAGCGCTGCTGGTCGAGGTCCCCAAGAAGCCCGGCGGCACCCCCTTCAAGGTGCTGACGCCGCAGGCGATCGCCGCGGTGCGCGGCACGAAATGGGCGGTCGATGTCACGGAGGCCAAGACCTCCGTCTTCGTCGCCGACGGCCGTGTCGGCGTCAGCCGCAGGAGCCGCGGACGCGGCGTCGTTTTAGCCCCCGGTGAAGGCGTCGACGTGGAAGCGACCGGTCCGTTGACCGTCAAGACATGGGGCCAGCCGCGCGTCGATGCGCTGATGGCAAGACTCGGTCAATAGGACTTGGTCAATAGGACTTGGCTAATAAGGCTTGGTCGATACGGCCCGATCAGTCAGGCCCTGACAACAGAGAAGATTGCAGTACGACGTAATGAAAAGACGCGTTCAGATCCTGATGGCACTCGCCCTTACCGCCCTGTGGGGCGCGGGCATCTATGCCAGTCACGCCAACAGTCATCTTCGCTTTCTCGATCGCCTCGAGGCGACGCTGACGGATTGGCGGACGCAGGTCCGCGGCGTACAGGCTCCACCCGATCTCGTCACCATCGTCGCGATCGACGACACCGTGGTCAAGCGCGGCGGCAGCTATCCGCTGCCACGCGCCGATCTCGCCCGTGTCGTCGACACCATCGTGCAGTTCAAGCCGAAGGTCGTCGCGATCGACCTGCTGCTGGTCGACCGCAGCGCTGCGATCGGTGACGCCACGCTGGCAAATACGCTGGCTACCGGTCCCATGGTCCTCGCCGCTGCGGCAATCTTCCCGTCCGCCAGCGAGACCGTGGCACCCAGCAGTCGGGGCCCCCTCGCCGTGCTGCCGCAGGCCGAGCGCTTCCTGTTGCCCTTGCCGGCATTCGCCGACCACGCCGAGGTCGGCGTCGTCAACGTTGCGACCGGACAATCGGGCTCGCCGCTCTCGGTGCCGATGCTGTTCCGGACGAGCGACAAGGTCGAGCTGTCATTTCCGCTGCGCGTCGCGATACGCGCGCTCGACAAGCCGCTGACGATCGCGCCGGACCACCTCCTGCTCGGCGACCGCACGGTGCCGACCGACACCGATTTCGCGCTGCCTATCACTTATTACGGCCCGCGCCGCACCATCCGCACTGTCAGCGCGCAGAGCATCTTCGACGGCACGCTCAATCGCTCGGCGATCGAGAACCGGATTGTCGTGATCGGCGCCTCGGTCGCAGGCGGCGGTGACTTCTATCCGACACCGTTCGATTCCCTGATGCCCGGCGTCGAGGTGGTCTCGACCGCGATCACCCATCTCGTCGCCGGTGACGGCATCGTGCGTGACCGCAAGGTCCACATCGCCGACGCGCTCATCGCGATCCTGTTGCCAATGCTGCTGGTGGGCCTGCTCGCCTGGCGGCGCAGCGCGCTCGGCCTCGTCGCGGCGGCCGGGGTGATGATCGCCTGGGCCGGGCTCAATCTGTTCGCGTTCACGCACGGCGTCTGGCTGAATGCCGCGACCACGCTCGCCGCGGCAGTGCCGCCGGTGGTGGTCTTCGGCGGCGTGCAGCTGTGGGCGGGAGGCCGGCGCACGCAATATCTTGCCGCGAAGAGCCGGTCGCTCGCGCAATTCCAGGCACCCGCCGTGCAGGACTGGCTGGCGCGCGATCCGAATTTCCTGTCAAAACCCGTCCGGCAGGACGCGGCCGTGGTCTTCATCGATCTCTCCGGTTTCACGGCGCTGAGCGAGCGAATCGATCCGGACGAGCTCCAGGACATTCTGAAGGCGTTTCACGCGCTGATCGACAAGGCCGCGGTCGATTGCGGCGGCATGATCAGCGGCTTTCTCGGCGACGGCGCCATGATCCTGTTCGGCCTGCCCGGCGCGATGCCCGACGACGCCGCACGCGCGCTGAAATGCGCGATCGACCTGCACCGCGGCGTCGAACGCTGGATCGTGTCATTGCCCCCTGCGATCAGGGATCAGCTCGGCTTCAAGATCGGCGCGCATTTCGGCCCGATCGTCGCCTCCCGCCTCGGCGAAAGCCATCAGCACATCACGGCGACGGGCGACACCGTCAATGTCGCGAGCCGGTTAATGGAGGTCGCCGTCCAGAACGACGCGCGCCTCGCGCTCAGCGATGTTCTGCTGGATACGGCCGACTTCCACGGCGCTCCCGACGGCATTCTGACGGGCCCCCTGCTCACGCAGGTCCGCGGCCGCTCCGGCATCGTGACCGTGTGGTTCTGGCGCGACCAGAACAGGCCGAACCAGGCCATGACCAAGGCTGAGATGATCGACTGAAGGCTCCGCCGTCGTCCCGACGAAGAGCTACCGCGCTTCCGGCGGCGGCGAGCGGTCCAGCACGTCGCCCTTGGCGCCTTCGAGCAGATCGATGCCGTAAGTTTCGACCACGAGCGGACCGCGCTTGCGCTGCAATTGCGCAATTTGCGTCACCTTCGCAAAGAGCTCGTGGACGGCGGGATGGCCGTCGCTGCGCACCTCGTCGACATAGATCAGCTTGCCGGCAAGCAGCTTTGGATCTGGCTCGGCCATGTTGACCCAGCGGATGCGCTGGTTCTGCTGGGCCACACAGGTGCCGCGCGGCAGATAGAAAGCGAGCCAGCCCGTGGTGCCGTAGTCAGGCGCAAGCACGCAGGTCGCGCCATTGCGGGCGCGCACGGCTTCGATCTCCGCGGCAAGCTCGCGCCAGCCGACGCCGACGCTGCGCACGGTCGCATCGCGGCGAAAGAGGGACAGCCAACCGGTGTTGGCCTGCACGATCAGCGCGGCAAACATCACGATGCCCACGGGCGCAGCCCAGCGCAGGCAGAAATCCGCCAGGCGCCGCTGGCGCGGCTTCCACTGCACGAGATTGGCGGCGGCGGCCGCCGCGATAACGAAGGGCGGATAGACCGGCGCGAACCAGTTGGCCTCGACGCGGGCATGCAGCGAATGCCAGACGAAATAGGCGACGACGGTCCAGAACATCGTCTCGATCAGCACGCGCGAGGCCAGCGCGCCGGCGCGGCGCCAAGTCAGCGCGTGCAGCCCCATTACGCCGAGGATGAAGACGAGCGGAGTTGCGAACGCGATCTGGGTCGGGATCAGCTCGGCGATAAAGACCGGCCGAAAGTCCTCGATCTTGGCGCGGCCGAGCTGCTTTGCGAACGAGACCCATTGATGGTCCGCATTCCAGAGGATCACCGGCGAGAACAGCGCGAGCGCAACGAGGCCACCGAGATAGGGCCAGGGCGAGAGAAACCAATGCCGCAGTTTCGGCACGGTCGCGAGCCAGATCAGGATCGCCAGGCCAAAGAACATCGCGGTGTATTTCGACAACAGCGCCGCGCCGACGGCTACGCCGACCGCGAGCCACCAGGCGCCGCGACCGGTTTCCAGCACTTTTGCGAGAAAGAACAGCACGAAGCTGGAGGCAACCAGAAGCGGCGCATCGGGCGTGACGATCAGCGTTCCGACCGAGGCCAGCAGCGTCACGTTGAGCAGGATGGCGCTGGTCGCCGCCACCCGCGCGCCGCCGAACAGGATCGCGGCGGAGCGATAGATCGCGTAGCTCATAGGCAGCGCAAGCAGGATCGATACCAGGCGGACGCCGAGCTCGGTGTCGCCGGCGATCATGGTGCCGGCGCGGATGACGTAGGCAACCATCGGCGGGTGATCGTAATACCCCCCGGCGAGGTTCTTCGACCACATCCAGTAATAGGCTTCGTCGAAGGTGATCGGCGTGAATGCGGCTGCGACGAGCCGCAAGCCGACCAGCGCAAGGATCACCAGCGCCGTATTGCGGACGATCCGCGCGTCAGCCCCGCCCATCGTGAGCTACTTCTTGCGCCAGACGAACAGTCCGGACATCGCGTAGTTCCACACCACGCCCATCAGCGCACCGGCCGCACCCGCAAGCCACCAGATCGGCTCCTGGTCGTAGACCGAGAAGGCGACGCCGACATTGGCGAGCAGGCCGACGCTGCACACGATGTAGAACGCGATCAGGCCGCGCAGCAGCGCAAAGCCCTTCAGCCGCTGGTCGCGATAGGTGAGGAAGTTGTTGAGGACGAAATTGCTGGTCATCGCGATGATGGCGCCGGAGGCCTGCGCTTCCGCGAACGGCTGCTTGAACAGCTCAAGCGATATGAACAGGGTGGTGAGATGCACCACGAGGCCGATGCCGCCGACCATTGCGAACAGCAGGAAGCGTAGCGAGACAGCATCGTTGGTGAACTTCGCCAGCACCAGGCCGAGAAAATCCAGCGCGACCATGGAATCGAGTTTGCTTTCGCCGTGCTGGCGCTCTCCGAACGTGTAAGGAATTTCGATGGCGCGCAAGGTGCCGTTCGCGCTCGCGACGAGGTCGAGCAGGATCTTGAAGCCGTGCACGGAAAGTTTCGGCGCGAGCTGCTCGAAGCGGTCGCGGCGAACCATGAAGAAGCCGCTCATGGGATCGGCGATCTCGACCCGCAGCGCCTTCCTGGCGAGTTCGGTCGCCAATGCACTGGCGCCGGCGCGCTGCTTGTTGAAGCCTTCGCTCTTGTAGCCCTCGATGTAGCGGCTGCCGACCACGAGCTCGGCCTGCCCGCTCGCGAGCAGCGACAGCATTTTCGGCAGCTGCGTCTCGTCGTGCTGGAGGTCGGCGTCGATCACGGCCGCATAGGGCGCGCTTGAGGCCAGGATGCCCTCGATGCAGGCCCCCGACAGGCCGCGGCGGCCGATACGGCGGACACAGCGCACGCGGCTGTCGCGCCGGGCCAGCGCGCGCACGACGTCCCAGGTGCCATCAGGCGAATTATCATCGACGAACACGACTTCCCAGGCGATGCCGGCCAGCGCTGCCTGCAGCCGCCGGTACAGCACCGTGACATTGTCGCGCTCGTTGAAGGTCGGGACGACGACCGACAATTCCGGCGATGGGGAAGCCGCCTGCGGGGCCTGCGGCGGGTTGTCGGAGCCCGGTCTGATCGCTTCGTTCATGAGGGCAGCGTATATCCGCCGCGTCTTGCGCTGCCAAGAACTTGCGCTACCAAGAACTTGCGCTACCAAGCCGGGGGTTCTCTGGAGAATGGCCCAAAAGGGCCCTAAAATGCCAACGACCCCGGAACGGCGGGCCGCGCGTACATCCGGCGCAGCCTGAGCTATCCCAAGGTCGTTCCAGCGCCGGAGTTTTTCGCTCAACGTCGCCGTTAGAAACTAAATAGGAACGACAAAGCCGGTTTGCAAGGGGCGAAAGGCGCCCTTTTCAGGCCTTTATTGGTTCGGGACTTCCTTGATCACCGGCCCGCGAGGTGCGGGCGCGGCAGGGGCCGCCGGCGCCGCAGCCGGGTCAACTTTCACGGGCTTGGGCGGCTTGCCGTACTGGCCGATCGGCCCGAAGACGACGGCGACCGCAAGCACGATCGCCGCGACGATCGCCCCCAAAATGCCACCCACCGACTCAGACGACATGGAAACCCATCCCTGTTCCAGATGCCCCCACTGATACCATGGATCAGCGCACAGCCGGAAGGGCTTGCGGGACGCCAACACTCAAGGGGGCTATTTCTGGGGCGGCCTGTGCTTGACGAAGGCCGTCACGATGTCCTTCTGCGCCGCTTCCACGGCCCTGTTCGCGGTGGCGAGATGGGCGCCGCCATCAATGGTCGGATACTGCGTGGTGAGAAAGTCGAGCAGCGCCACACGGTAATATTGCCGCTCCGACGGACAGGCGCCGGCGACCGAGCGGCCGAAATCCTGCTCAGACTGGCCCTGATTGCTATCACGCGAATATTCCCGCGCCAGGCAATGCCAGTAATCGTCGCGGCCCTGCATGGCGAGCTTCTGCGCACCCTTGGCATCGTCATCGTCGGCCATGACTGAAGATATCATGGCAGCAGATGTCATCATAACGAGCGCCGCTCCCACCATCAGCATCCGCATCTTGTTCTCCTTTTTTGCGGGTCCTGTCGCGACCTTAGACGGGGCGTCCCAACTGGCCAATCACATCTGGTTTGACTAGGATGAGGTCCCTCCCCTCGATGCGAGTCCTCCCGTGGCCAAAGCAAAAACCGCGTCCAAAAAATCCGGCAACATCTTCATCGGCATCGGCGGCTGGACTTTCGAGCCCTGGCGCGGCGTGTTCTATCCGGAGAAGCTGACGCAGGCGAAGGAGCTGTCCTACGCGGCCTCGAAGCTGACCTCGATCGAGATCAACGGCACCTATTACGGCTCGCAGAAGCCGGAGAGCTTTCGCAAATGGGCAGGCGAAGTACCGGAGGGTTTCGTGTTTTCATTGAAGGGACCGCGCTTCGCCACCAACCGCCGCGTGCTGGCGGAAGCCGGCGATTCCATCAAGCGTTTCTATGATTCCGGCGTGCTGGAACTCGGCGATCATCTTGGGCCGGTGCTGTGGCAGTTCGCGCCGACCAAGAAATTCGACGGCGCCGATTTCGGCAAGTTCCTCGAGCTGTTGCCGCGCAAGCTCGAGGGCCGCGCGCTGCGCCATGTCGTCGAGGTCCGCCACGACAGTTTTTGCACGCCAGACTTCGTCGCGCTGATCCGCGAATTCGAGACGCCCGTCGTGTTCGCCGAACACGGCAAATATCCGGCGATCGCCGACGTTGCCGGCGATTTCGTCTATGCGCGGCTCCAGAAGGGCAATGACGAGATCAAGACCTGCTATCCGCCGAAGCAGCTCGATGCCTGGGCCAAGCGGTTTCAGGACTGGGCCGAGGGAAATGAACCCGATGATCTGCCGAAGGTCGACAAGGCTAAGCCGAAGAAGGAGCCGCGCGACGTGTTTGCCTATGTCATCCACGAGGGCAAGGTGCGCGCGCCGGCCGGCGCCATGGAACTGATCGCGCGAGTGACCTGAGGTGTTTCATGGCAAAGGCAAAAAAACTCTTCACCATCGGCTATGAGCAGACGCCGCCCAAGGCCGTGCTCGACGAGCTGGAGCGAGCCGGCGTCAAGCTCGTTGTCGACGTGCGCGCGGTGACGTCATCGCGCCGGCCCGGCTTTTCCAAGAATCAATTATCCGCAGGCCTCGATGAACGCGGCATCGCCTATGTCCATCTCGCCGCCCTCGGCACACCCAAGGAAGGCCGCCTCGCCGCCCGCAGCGGGCAATACGATGTGCTGGAAAAGATCTACGCAAAGCACCTGAAGACGCCGCAGGCCAGGGAAGAGATGGACGAGCTTGCGGCGCTCGTGAAGAAGGCAGGCCCCGTGTGCCTGCTCTGCTACGAGCGCGACCACACCCACTGCCACCGCCAGATGATCGCGGAGGTGATCGAGGAGCGGGATGGGGTGGAGGTGAGGAATTTGGCGGGCCGGCAGGTCTAGCCCTTTTCGCGCGGGAGGACGAAACGACGGCTTTAACCGTAGCCGTCATCCTGAGGTGGCCGCTTCCTCAGCGGCCCTCGAAGGACGACGGCGTGACGCCAATGCAGCAGTCGTCCATCCTTCGAGGCCCGCAAGTGCTCGCACCTCAAGATGACGGGCTTATCTTGGGCTGTGGCGCGAGCCCGAAATGACGGGTGGACAGGCCTATCCCTCACCCGCCAACCGGAACGTCCCTTCCATCATCTGCACGCAGCTGCCGCCGACATGGGCTGAGACGATCTTGCCGTCCTGCTTGCGCACGCGCGTCAGCAGGATGCTCGGCCTGCCCATGTCAAAACCCTGGCCGACCGTCAGCTTCAATTCACCGTCGCGCGCCGAATCGAGATCGGCGAACAGCGCGGCGGCTGCGACCGTGGCACTGCCGGTGGCGGGATCCTCCACGAGGCCGTTGGCGCCGCGCATGAACATCCGCGCCTGGCGCTCGCAAGGCGCCTCTGCCGCAGACACATCGCGCGTATAGAACCACGCCGAGAATGCGTCATCGCGCGGAAATACGCTGCCGAAGGCCGCCGCGTCGGGCCTCGCCCGTTTGAGCGCATCGCGCGAATGCACCTCGATCACCAGAAACGGCGTTCCAACGCTGACGACCTGCGGCGCGTGACGGTCGACCTTGATGTCCTCAGCGCTGAGCGAGATGCAGCGCGCGGCATCAGCAGCAGACAATTGCGACAGCCGAGACAGCGGCTGCGGCGCTGTAAGCTCGGTGCTGATGACCTGGCCCTGCTCTCGAAAGATATCGACCGGCACCAGCCCGGCCTTCTCCTCGAACCGCAGGCACGACTTCGGCTCATTCGCGATCGTCGCCAGCACGAAGGCGGTACCGACATTGGGATGGCCAGCGAAAGGAAGCTCCCTGACCGGCGTGAAGATGCGCACCTCGGCATCATTCGCCTTGTCGCGCGGCGGCAGCACGAAGGTCGTCTCGGAATAGTTGAACTCGGTCGCGATCGACTGCATCTGCGTGGTCGACAACCTGCCGGCATCGAGCACCACGGCGAGCTGGTTGCCGCCGAAGGCGCGGTCGGTAAACACGTCGACGGTGATGTAGCGGCGCTGCATCTTCACTTCCTCATGCAAGTCGCGACCGCGACCGGCCGCGTCGCCGGCAGTCTACAAGCCGTCGACGTCGTCCGTCATGCCCCAATATTCGGAGCAATCGGAGCAATTGCGGTGACGGGTTGAAAGCCGAGAAGCGGCTTCCACAAATGCAAGACCCGACAACTAGCAGAGATAGTTCATCACCCGCCCTCACCGAAGCGCGACCCGCTTCAACGGAAGGCAACTTGCATTGACGGCGCGTTACCCCAATTGAAACACCGCCACCTTCTGCTCATAGCCCCGCACCTCGACCTCGCCGAGCGCGACGGCATCGTCGCAGTCCTCACCAAGCGCTTCGCGAACGGACGCGGAAATCAAGAGCTGCGAGCCGAACTCCTTGTTCAGGGCCTCCAGCCGCGAGGCGAAGTTCACGGTGTCGCCAATGACCGTATATTCCTTGCGCCGGGGCGAGCCGATATTGCCGGCGACGACCTCGCCGAAATGGATGCCGATTCCGATTCTGAGCGGCCAGCTCGTCTCGGCGTTGATGCGGCCCATCGCGGTCAGCATCTCGCGGCCTGCGGCGACCGCGCGATGCACGGCGTCGGAGGCCTCCAGCGGCGCGCCGAATAGCGCGAGAAAGCCGTCGCCCAAAAATTTGTTCACGATGCCGCCCTCGCGATCGAGGATATCGACGAGCACGGCGAAGGCGCCATCGAGCCGGTCGACCACCTCTTGCGGGGTGCGCGTCTGCGCGCCGGCAGTGAAGCCGCGGAAATCGACGAACATCACGGCGACGCGGCGAAGGTCGCCGCCTGCTCTGGTTCCCGCCGCCATCAGCCGCTCCACCACCTGAGGAGAAACGTGCTGGCCGAACAGGTTCGTCACCCGGTCGCGCGCGGTGGCCGCGGCAATGCTCGCAGCAAACTGACGCCGGAGTTGCGCACCGACCGCGCCCGCGAGCACGCCGCAGACCAGGATGATGATGCTGCGCACCGCATGGAAATAGGTCTGCGGCTCACCAACGCCGCTGGCGCGATCGTAGATCAGCGCCACGGCGAGCAGCTCGGCTGCGGCGACAAAGCCAGTGAAGGTCGAAAGCCGAAAATCCAGCCGCAGTGTCGAGAGAATGATGAAGATGAAATACATCAGCGGCACGGCAAAGCCGAGCGCCTGGCTCGCGCCCATGGTCCGGATCTGCAGGATCAAGATCAGCGTCGGCAGCGACGTTTCGATCAGTGCACCGATATAGCGCCTGATCACCGGGAGGTCGCGATCGAGCCGGAGGTTCCTTCTGATCTGGACGTGGACCCAGACCTCGAACAGGATGAAGCCGACCAGCAGGCCGTAGACCTCGGCCAGGCCTTCCGTCCCGCGCCAGACCCGGTTCACGACGGCTGGATCGACCAGATAGATGGCAGTGAGAAACACGGTCATGACGCAGCCCGTGAGGATCAGCGTCCGCACCCGCAACAGCTCGGTGCGCAGCACCTCTCGCGTCAGCTCGCGCTCGAAATCCTCCGATAGCGCGGCGTGCTGCCGCGTCTTCCTGCTCGCGAACCTGACCATTCCACCCCTCGATTCCGGGGCATTGTGCCTCAATCCAACGTGCGGCGGAAGCGCGTCACGGCAATGGTCATGGCGAGCAGCATCAGGACCGCTAATGCCAGCGCATCGAAGCGCAAATTCTGCATGGTCGCGCCCTTCAGCATGATGGCGCGGACGATGCGCAAATAGTGCGTCAGCGGCAGGCACTCGCCGACATATTGCGCCCAGACCGGCATGCCCGCGAACGGAAACATGAAGCCCGACAACAAAATGCTCGGCAGGAAGAACATCATCGACATCTGCATGGCCTGGAGCTGGTTCTGCACCAGCGTCGAGATCGTGTAGCCGATCGCAAGATTAGTACTGATGAACAGGGTCGACAGAACGGCCAGCAGGAACAAGTTGCCGAGTATCGGCACGCCAAACAGGACGACGCCGATGCCGATGATCAGGAAGGCCTGGACGAACCCGACCAGCACGTAAGGGATGATCTTGCCGAACATCACCTCGACTGGCTTGATCGGCATCGACAGCAGGTTCTCCATCGTGCCGCGCTCGACCTCGCGCGTGACCGAAAGCGCGGTGAAGATCAGCATGGTCATGGTGAGGATGGTGCCGACGAGACCGGGAACTATGTTGAGGCTCGACGCCGCGGCGGGGTTGTAGCGCGCATGTGCGCGGATCTCGAACGGCATCTCCGGGGGATCGCCGATGTAGAGATCGTGCTTGAGTGCAGTCTGCACGACCATGCCGAGTGAGCCGATCGCCGCGCTCGCTGCGACCGGATCGGTCGCGTCGGCGGCGACCAGCAGCGCCGGTCTGTCGCCGCGCCGCACCGCCCGCTCGAAGCCGCGCGGAATCTCGACGCCGAACAGAACCTTGCCGGATTTCAGGAGATTGTCGAAATCCTCGACGTCGTGCACCTCGTAGAGGAAGCGGAAATATTTGGTGTTCTCCAGCGCCTTCAGAATCGAGCGGGCGAGATCAGAGTCCTCCTGGAGCAGCACCGCACTCGGCAGATTGTGGGGTGTGGTGTTGATGGCATAGCCGAACAAGAGGAGCTGCATCACCGGCAGCATCACGATCATCGCGAACGACACGCGATCGCGCTTGAGCTGGATGAACTCCTTGACCAGCATCGCATAGGAGCGTGTCCAGAAACCAAAGCGCTCCCGGATCGCGTGCTGTGGTTCGGGATGATCGACGGCGCTCATTGGAAATTGTCCTTGGAACGGCCCATCAATTCGATGAACACGTCCTCCAGTGACGGCGACGATTTATTCCAGTGCAGCCCGCTTTTCGCCTGCCACGGCGCGATGCTGCCCTCAAGCGCGGCGACGTCGCGCCCCGAAACGTGCAGCGAGGTGCCGAACGGCGCCACCATGTCGATTCCGGGCTTGCCGGTGAGCCCAGCCGCGAGCTCGTTCAGTCCCTCGCCCGTCACGGTGTAGGTTGTCAGCGCGGATTTGGCGATCACCTCCTCCACGGTGCCGTGCACCAGCAGATGGCCATAGGCAATATAAGCAATCTCGTGACAGCGCTCGGCCTCGTCCATGTAGTGGGTCGAGACCAGCACGGTGAGACCGTCGGCCGCGAGCGCATGGATCTCGTTCCAGAAATCGCGCCGCGCCTTGGGATCGACGCCGGCGGTCGGCTCGTCCAGCAGCAGCAATTTTGGACTGGACAGCGTGCAGGCGCCTAGCGCCAGCCGCTGCTTCCAGCCGCCGGAGAGTTCGCCCGCGAGCTGCTCCTCGCGGCCCGAGAGCCCCAGCCGCTTGATCATGTCGCGCGCGGCGCCGCGCGCATCGCGAAGACCATACAGCCGCGCGACGAATTCGAGGTTCTCGCGGACAGAGAGATCCTGATAGAGGCTGAAGCGCTGGGTCATGTAGCCGACCTGGCGCTTGATCTTGTCAGCGTCGCGCCGGATGTCGTAGCCGAGACAGGTGCCCTCGCCGCTGTCGGGCGTGAGCAGGCCGCAGAGGATGCGGATGGTCGTCGTCTTGCCCGAACCGTTCGGGCCGAGGAAGCCGTAGATCGAGCCGCGCTTCACCTGCATCGACAGATCGTGCACGACTTCGCGGCCGCCGAACGACTTGGTCAGGCCCTTGACGTCGATCGCGATGCCGTTGTCGCCGCTCATCGCTTGTCCGCCACGGGCGTTTTTGGAGTGAGATATACGTCGATCGGCTGTCCGACCCGCAACGCGTCGGGCCGCGACGGCCGCGCCTGAATCAGGTAGACGAGCTTGTTGCGCTCCTCAAGGCTGTAGATGACGGGCGGGGTATATTCGGCCGAAGTCGCAATGAAATAAATCTTTGCGGTGAGATCGGCGGCGCAATTGTCGCACGCGATCCGCACCGTGTCGCCGATCGCAAGCTTCGGCAGCTCGGTCTCCGGCACGAAGAAGCGCAGCTTCATGTTGCCGGGCGGCATGATCGAGAGCACGGGCCGCTGCGCCGCCACCATCTCGCCCTCACGAAAATAGATCTGCTGGATGGTGCCGGCGACTGGCGCAAAACCTTTGCGCCGCGCCATCCGCGTCTCCGAGGTCGCCACCCGTGCCTCGGCAACGCGCAAGGAGGAGACCGCGGAATCGAGATTGGCCTGCGTGCCCGAGCCGGACTTGCTCAGCGAAGCCGCGCGATCATAGGTTTGCTGCGCATTCGCGAGCGTCGCCTTGTTCTGGTTGAGGTCGGCAAGCTGGAGATCGTCGTCGACGGAATAAAGGTGATCGCCGACCTTGACCTCGTCGCCCTCGCGGATGTTCAGCTTCGTCACGCGGCCGGCCTCGTCCGGGCTGACATAGATCATGTCGGCCTCGACCCAGCCCTGGAAGCCGGGATCGCGCTTCTCCTTGCAACCGGCAAGTCCGGTTGCGAGGGCTAGAATCGCGATCGAACAGAACCGCGCCGAAAACTGAATCGCGTTTGGCGGGAGCAACCGTTGTCGACCGCTCAACCTGAGGAGCCGCGAAGCGGCGTCTCGAAGGGCGAAGGGCCACAGCCGGGGCTGCATCCTTCGAGACGCGCGTTCCGCGCTCCTCAGGATGAGGTGAGAGATGTTTAGCGACGACCTCATGTCGTCCTCCGTTCGCCAAAAATCAAATCGAGATGGACCCGCAGCATGTCCTGCGCATCAAGCGGCGCGTGCCGCGCAAACAGGCTCTGCCAGATCACCGCGATCATCGCCGGCGCGACCAGGATTTGCGGGTAGCGCGCGAGGTTCTTCTCGCGGATCTCGCCGCGGGCAATGCCGAGCTCGATCAGCGCGCGCATGCCGGCCATTCCGCGCGAGACGACCTCGCGGTAGTAGAAGTCGGCGACGGAAGGAAAGCGCGGCCCCTCCGCTACGATCAGTCGCACGAGATCGCCGCGCCTGGTGCCGATGACCTCCTTCAAAAAATTGCTGGCAAAAGCCTCGACGAGATCGCGCACCGAGCCTGTCGGCGGCGGCAACGCATTCAGCTTCGCCACGACGGGCACGATCACGGTGCGCACCAACTCCTCGAACATCGATTCCTTGTCCTTGAAGTGCAGATAGATCGTGCCCTTCGCCACGCCCGCGCGCTTAGCAATGTCGTCGAGCCGCGTCGCGGTAAAGCCGCGCACGATGAACTCCTCCATCGCCGCGTCCACGATCGCCGCGCGCCGTTCCGCCGCACGCGTGGCGCGGCTCGACGCGGGCGCCTCGTCGCTTCTGGCGACCACAGAGACCTTCGCATTGGCTCGAGTTGCGGATCGGGCGGCGGTTTTGGTCGGCTTCCTTGTCATGCCAAATTTGTGACTGACTAGTCAGTCATTGTCAAGTCAGGGCCACAGACGTAAACCGGCTAATGAATTAGCCTTGACTAATTCATTAGCCGGTGCTAATTGAACTACTATGATTGAAACCGCCCGAAACCCAGTCACCAGCGTCATGCGCGCCCTCGCCGATCCAACCCGGCGCGCGGTGTTCGAGCGCGTGTTCGAGAGCAAGGAGATCAGCGTCGCCGAACTCACGCGCGGCAGCGGCGTGACCCAAGGCGCGATCTCGCAACATTTGAAGTCCCTCAAGCAGGCCGGCCTGGTCGCCGAGCGCGCCGAGGGCCGCAACGTCTATTACCGCGCCGCGCCGCAAGGACTCGAGCCGCTGGTCACCTGGATGGACCATTACGGCGTGTTCTGGCGCGAGCGCTTCCAGAACCTGCGTGACCTCTTGAAGGAGATCGATCCGTGAGTGCTGTTGAATTGAAAGCCGAGACAAAAGACATCGTCATCGACGAGGTGCTCCCTCACGCGCCGGAGACGATCTGGAAGGCGCTGACCAGCGCCCAGCTGATCGCGCGCTGGCTGATGCCGCCGACCGGTTTCGAGGCCGTCGAAGGCAACACTTTCACCTACCAGACCACGCCGGGCGGCGCCTGGGATGGCGTCATCCATTGCCGCGTCCTGGAAGTCATGCCGAACCGGCGCCTCGTCTACGCCTGGAAGGGCGGGGATGAGCGCAACACCGGCTACGGCGCGCCACTCGACACTGTCGTGACGTGGTCCCTCACCCCGGTCGAGGCCGGCACGCGGATCCGTCTGGTTCATGCGGGCTTCGTCATACCCAGGAACGAATCGGCCTACACGGGCATGAGCGGCGGCTGGAAGAAAGTCGTCCGCCAGCTCGACGAGATCAGCGGCGAAGACAAGTAAGAAGACAAGTAAGGAGTTATCGCAATGACCAAGCCCTTTACCGGCGGCTGCGCCTGCGGCTCGATCCGCTATTCGATTCTGGGCGAGCCCCTGTTCAGCAATCACTGCCAGTGCCGGGACTGCCAGCGGGAAAGCGGCAGCGGCCATGGCTCGTACATGACCTTCGCGCGCGCCGGTGTCACAGTGATGGGCGAGGCGAAGCACTGGGACATGGTCGGCGACAGTGGCAACGTGAAGACTCGCGGTTTCTGCTCCGTCTGCGGCTTGCCGGTCTACATGACCTTCGCGGCGATGCCTGACATCTTCACCATCCGCGCCGCAAGCCTCGACGAACCCGCCCGCTACGAGCCGCAAGTGGTGACCTACGCCGCGCGCGGTCATGACTGGGATCGCCTCGACCCGGACCTGCCGAAGTTTGAGGGCATGCCGCCGGGGTGAGGCACTGGCCCCACGTGGGGGTGTGCTCCCTCTCCCGCTTGCGGGAGAGGGTTGGGGAGAGGGTGTCTCACCAACGGGACAATCCCCTAGTGGAGAGAACCCTCACCCGGCGCGTTGCGCCGACCTCTCCCGCAAGCGGGAGAGGTGAAACCAACCAGCACTTACGTCAGCTATGGAATTTCAAGCCATCGACGATCTTGTCGATCACCTTGCGCTCGGCGCGCATTGCGAGACCGACGAGATTGAGGTCAGTGCGCACCACCGCCCTCACCGCCTCGCGATTGGCGGCATCGTGCGTGGTCTTGAACATGTCCTCGGTGTAGACCGCCGCCGCGACGTTGCGCGTCAGGGCCCGATCGAGCGCGCGCGCGAGCGCCTGACCGTCGGCGCCGTAGATCAGGATCGGCTGGCCGATCAGCGCGTGATATTTGGTGCCTGATGCATCTTCATAGGGTTCGCCGATGCATTCCGGAAAGGCCGCGGCGATGCCGCTCGTGAGGAAGGACGCGACGTTGAGCTTCTGCCAGGCCGCAAGATCGGCGCGGATCACGATGGCGATCTTGGTATCGAACTGCATGCATATCCCTAACTGTTATTCCGGATACGATGCTACGCATCGCCCCGGAATGACAGCAAGAGGAATTACCCCTTTGCGTCGCAGGCCCAGGCGCGGATCACACATTCCTTGCCGCCGAACTTGTAGCATTCGCGCGTCGCGGCATTGAGCGAGGCCGAGATCTTCGGCTTGACGGCATAGCCATAGGCGCCGCAGGGATTGGAAAGGTCGACCGCCATCGCGGCGCAAGCACGCTTCATCGTCACGGTCGTGCAATCGCCCTTGCATTGCTTCTGCGCCGCCGCACGCGCTTCGTGCTCGGCACCATAACCGAAGGCCTGGCCGTAGGCGCCGCACTTGCCGACTGCAAATGCGCCGGCGGCGTGCGCATCCGTGATGTGGCGCGCGCCGGCGACAAAAACCGACAGCGCAAAGAAAAACATCGCGCAACGGCGCGCGACGACGTTCGAAGGCATGGAAATCCCCTCCCCCAAGGCAGGCGAAGGCGACTGTAAGCCGCGGTCGTTTCCAGATGGTGAACGGAGGGTTGAAAACAGCCGTGTAGGGCGGATTGGCGGAGCGCAATCCACCAAAGTACCTCACCGCGGAAGCAGAAGTGGTGGGTTACCCTAGCGGACTGCGCAAGCGCGCAAACGCAAGGCTAACTATCCCCGTCTTGCCGCTTCCAGCGCCTGCGGCGTGTCGATGTCGAGGAAGGCGCTTTCGCCGTCGACCGGCACTTCGGCAACCGCCTCGGTGTGCTTGGCGATCAGATGGCGCGCGCCGACGTCGCCGTCGAGTGTCATCAACTCCTTGAAGAAGCGGCGCGACCACAGCACGGGGTTGCCGCGGCGGCCTTCGCTGACCGGCACGACGATGAGATTGCCGCGGTCCGGCGCAAAGCCGTCGATGAGGCGGTCGATCAGGCCGGCATCGATCAGCGGCATGTCGCCGAGGCAGACCACAGCGCCGTCGGACGTCTCGGGGACGGCCGCGATGCCGGCCTTGACCGAGCTCGCGATGCCGCCGGCGAAATCCGGATTCTTGACGAAACGCACCTTCAGCCCTTGCAGTGCCTGCTCGACCAACTCGGTCTGATGGCCGGTGACGACGATCACCTCGGATGCTTTCGACGCCAGTGCCTGTTCGGTCGCAATCCGCACCAGCTTCCTGCCGTCGAGCTCGGCGAGCAGCTTGTTCGGTCCGCCCATGCGGGTCGAGCGTCCCGCCGCGAGCACGATGGCCGCGATATTGCTGTTGCCTTCGATCTCCGGCTTGACGCGCGGCTGCGGGCGAGTCACGATCTCCATCAGAAGGCCGCCGACGCCCATGCCCATCAGCTCGGAACGCGTCACCTTGATGCCGGCGAGGAGCCGCATCAGCACCCAATCAAAACCGTTCTCGACCGGCGAACGCGCGCAGCCGGGCGCCCCCAGCACCGGCACGCTGCCGGCACGGGCGATCAGCAGCAGGTTGCCGGGATCGACTGGCATGCCGAAATGCTCGATCTCGCCGCCGATCCCGGTGACGGCTGCCGGAATCACGTCGCGGCGGTCGGCGATCGCAGACGCGCCGAACACGATCACGAGTTCAGCGCTAAGGGCGAGCAATTCCTTGATCGCGGCTGACAGCGCCTGCTCCTCGTGCTGGACCCGCCGCTCCGCGATGATGCCGGCGCCGGCCGGCGCGAGCCGCTCGGCGGTGACGCGCAACGTCTTGTCGATCACCTTGGAGGACAGGCCGGGCAGCAGCGTCGAAACGACGCCAACGCGCTTGATCACGTACGGCGCGATCTTCAGCACGTCGCGGCCCGCAGCCTTCACCGCGGCATCGCGCAAGTTTCCTTCGACGCCGAATGGGATGATCTTGACGGTGCCGACCATCTCGCCCTCGACCACCGGCTTGAAGGCGGAGAGCGTCGCGAAGGTGATAGCCTCGTCGATATTGTTGATGCGGTCGACCGCACCGCGGTCGATCACCAGCACGCCCGGGCGAGCCGCAAACAGGTTGGCGCGGCCGGTGAAGGCGCGCTCGACATGAATGCCATCGCCGCCGACGGCGAGCGCGATGCTTGCGGCGGCAATGTCCTCGGAGACATCGCCCTCCTCCATCCGCACCACCACGACGTCCTTGATGCCGGCCCGCTCCAGCGCCTCGATCTCGGCCGGGCCGATCGTCGTGCCTTTCTTCAGCACCAGCGGTCCCTGGCGAAGGGTGTGGACGGTCACCCCGCCGATCGCATCCTTGGGGCTCGCCGGGCCGAATTTCATGCCGCTTCTTCTTTTTCTTTGGGCGGCAGGCGGAGCACCGCCGTGATCTCGGCCATGATCGACACCGCAATCTCGGACGGCGAGACCGCGCCGATTGCAAGCCCGATGGGCGCGTGGATGCGCGCGATGTCAGAATCATTGGCGCCTTGCGCCCGCAGCCGGTCGCCGCGCTTGGCATGCGTCTTCCGCGAGCCGAGCGCGCCGATATAGAAGCAGTTGCGCTCGAAGGCGTGCAGCAGCGCGGGGTCGTCGATCTTTGGATCGTGCGTCACCGCGACGAAAGCCGTGTAAGCATCGACGTTGAGCGGCGGCAGCGCCGTGTCGGGCCATTCCGCGACCAAGGGAACGTCGGGGAAGCGCTCGGGGCTTGCAAAGGCCGTGCGCGGATCGACCACTATGACGTCGTAGCCGAGCGAGCGCGCCAGCGGCGCCAAGGCCTGGCTGATATGGACCGCGCCGACGATGACGAGCTTTGCGGTCGGCGCGTAGACGTTGAGGAAAATCTTCTTGCCGCCGGCTTCGACACTGGCGCTCTTGCCCATGCGCAGTTGTTTATCGAGCTCAGCTCGCAAGGGATCCTTGGAAAAATCGCAGGCCTTCACCAGGCGCTGCTCGCCGCTCTCGGTGTCCGTCACCAGAATGACTGGTCGGCGCGCGGCGCGCTCGGCATTGAGTTCGTGCAAAATTGCGAGCTTCACGGCTAGCCGACCTTCTCGACGAAGACGCGGATGGTGCCGCCGCAGGACAGCCCGACATTCCAGGCAGTTTCGTCGGCCACGCCAAACTCCAGCATCCTGGGCTTGCCGCTCTGGATCACATCCATGGCCTCGGTCACCACGGCGCCCTCGACACAGCCGCCGGAGACCGAGCCCAGGAACGTGCCCTCGTCGTTGATGACAAGGCTTGAGCCCGCCGGGCGCGGTGCCGAGCCCCAGGTCTCCACCACGGTTGCGAGCGCGACGCCACGGCCGGCCTTTTGCCAGTCCTCGGCGGCCTTCAGAATATCCTCGTCGCGATCGAGCATGGCTACCTCTCAAGCTGCGGAGCGGATCAGGCTGCGGTGATGCGGCGGCAGCGGCCGGGAGAGCGTGCTGATCAGCTCGTGGATCGAACTCAAATTATGCACGGGACGGAATTCGTCAACGTGCGGCAGCATCATTTTGATGCCCTGCGCCTTGGCCTCGAAGCCTCCAAACCGCAGCAGCGGGTTGAGCCAGATCAGCCGCCTGCAGGAGCGGTGCAGCCGGTCCATCTCGAAGGCGAGCTTGGAATCGGCTTCCCGCTCCAGCCCGTCGGAGATCAGCAGCACGATGGCCCCCTGGCTCAGCACGCGCCGCGCCCACAATTTGTTGAAATTGTGCAGCGAGGCCGATATCCGCGTGCCGCCGGCCCAGTCCTCGACCGAAGCCGAGCAGCTCGCCAACGCCTCGTCAGGGTCGCGCTGGCGCAGCGCCCGGGTCACGTTGGTGAGCCGGGTGCCGAACAGGAACACCGAGACTCGCTTGCGGGCGTCGCCGACAGCATGGAGGAAATGCAGGAACAGGCGGGTGTACTCGCTCATCGAGCCCGAGATATCCACCAGCGCCACGATCGGCGCCGGTTTCTCGATCCGCCCGAGGCGATGGATGTCGATGATCTCGCCGCTGGTGCGCAGGGACGCGCGCAGCGTGCGGCGCAAATCGATGCGCAGGCCATGGCGATCGGGCCGGTGCCGGCGCGTGAGCAGTTCGGCCTGCGGCAGCCGCATCCGCTCGATGGCGCGCAACGCCTCGGTAATCTCCGCCGCGCTCATCTGCGCAAAGTCCTTCTTCTGGAGGATCTCCTTGTCGGAGACCGACAGGCGCAGATCCTGCTCCTGGTGCTGCGGTGTCTCCGTCATGCGCGGCTGCGACATCGCCTCCTGCACGCGGCGCGAGCCGGCTTGCGGCTTCTTCTTGGCCTGCTCCGGCAACGGCACCGAATCCAGCATGTGCTTCCACTCTTCCGAGGCGCGGAAGAAAAGGTGGAAGGCCTGTTTGAAGATCAACGCATGCTCGTGGCGCTTGACGAAGATCGCCTCCAGCGCGGTGAAGACGTCGGCGCGGTTGCCGATGTCGATCACCTGGAGCGCGCTCATGGCATCGATAACGGCGCCCGGCCCGACCGGCATGCCCGCCGAACGCAATGCGCGGGCGAAGCCGACGATATTGTCGGCGAACTGCTCGGTTTGCTCAGGTGCCAAGTGATTGATGGCCATGGTTCAGTACTCTCACTCGTCATCCCGTCGCGGCGCGCCGAATGACGAGCTCAGTCGTGACGCGGAGGCGTCAATTCTCGCTCGTCGCTTCCTTCAGCACCTTCTGCAAGCTGTCGCCCTGCATCCGCGTGATGTCGTCCTGATACTTGAGCAGCGCACCCAGCGTGTCGCCGACCACTTGCGGGGTCAGCGAACGGGCGTCGAGCTCGGACAAAGCGGTGGCCCAGTCGATGGTCTCGGCGACGCCGGGGGATTTGTAAAAATCCTGGTTACGCAGCACCTGGACGAAGCGCACGACCTGCTGCGACAGTTTTGCGGAGATGCCGGGCACGCGCGACTTGACGATCGCGAGCTCGCGATCGGCGTCGGGATAATCGACCCAATGATAGAGACAGCGCCGCTTCAGCGCGTCGTGAATCTCACGGGTGCGGTTGGAGGTGATGATGACGATCGGCGGGTTCGGTGCCTTCACCGTGCCGAATTCGGGGATCGTCACCTGGAAGTCGCTGAGGATTTCGAGCAGATACGCTTCGAATGCCTCGTCGGCGCGGTCGAGCTCGTCAATCAGCAGCACCGGCGGCCCGGCGACGTCAGGCTCGAGCGCCTGAAGCAGCGGCCGCTTGATCATGTAGCGCTCGGCGAAGATGTCGGACGACAATTGATCGCGATCGGTGTCGCCGGCGGCTTCCGCCATCCGGATCGCGATCATCTGCGCGGCGCTGTTCCACTCGTAGACTGCCGAGGAGACGTCGAGGCCTTCGTAGCATTGCAGGCGGATCAGCTTCCGTCCCAACGCCGCCGACAGCACTTTTGCAATTTCGGTCTTGCCGACGCCGGCCTCCCCTTCCAGAAACAGCGGCCGGCCCATGCGCAGCGACAGATAGGTCACCGTGGCCAGCGATCGCTCGGAGAGATAGCCGCGCGACGTCAGGAGTTCGAGCATCGCATCGACCGATGCCGGCAAGGCACCGGACGTATTGGCCGTTGAAGTCATGAAAAAGCCAGTCTCGCTACGCCCTCACCGGGGACAAGTTTGGGCCGAGGCGTGAGGATCACTCACTCCTTGGCGTTGGCGGCGTCGAGGGCACGCCGCGTCAGCACTCCGATGAGGTGCGCGCGGTATTCGGCACTGCCGTGGATGTCGCTGTTGAGGCCGTCCGCCGGCACCTCGATGCCATCAAGTGCCTTCGCGGCGAAGCGCTTCTTCAGAGCTTCCTCGAAGGCGGTGACACGGAACACGCCATCCGAACCGGCGCCTGTGACCGCGACCCGCACGTCGGAGGGACGCCGCGCCACGAACACGCCGACCAGCGCATAGCGCGAAGCCTGGTTGCGGAACTTGATATAAGCCGCCTTCTTCGGCAGCGGGAACATCACCTTGGTGATGATCTCGTCGGCTTCGAGCGCGGTCGTGAACAGGCCCTGGAAATATTCTTCCGCCTTGAGGCGGCGCTTGTTGGTGACGATGGTGGCGCCGAGCGCCAGCACCGCAGCCGGATAGTCCGCGGTCGGATCGTTATTGGCGAGCGAGCCGCCGAGCGTGCCCTTGTGGCGCACGGCCGGATCGCCGATCTGGCTTGCCAGATCGGCCAGCGCCGGGATGGCTTCACCGACGATCGCGGAGCTTGCGACCTCGGCATGCCTGGCGGTGGCGCCGATCACGAGCGCGCGGCCCTTCATCTCGATCGTATTGAGCCCCTCGATGTGGGAGAGGTCGACCAGATGCGGCGGGCTGGCGAGGCGCTGCTTCATGACCGGAATCAGCGTGTGACCGCCGGCGATCACCTTGGCGTCCTCGTTCTTCACCAGGAGGTTGGCGGCCTGCCGCACGGTCCCGGGGCGATGGTATTTGAAATCGTACATCTGAATGTCCTGATCGCAGAGTGCGCGCGCGGTTACGCGAGGTCGGATTTCGCCATCGCCTTGGCGCCGGCGGAGATCGAGGTGACGATGTTCTGGTAGCCGGTGCAGCGGCAGAGATTGCCTTCCAGCTCCTCGCGGATGGTGTGATCGTCGAGCTCGTTGCCCTTGCGATGGACGAGGTCGATCGCGGTCATGATCATGCCGGGCGTGCAGAAGCCACACTGCAGGCCATGGTGCTCGCGGAAGGCCTCCTGCATCGGATGCAGCGGCGCGCCGTCGGCGGCCAGCCCCTCGATCGTCTTGACCTCGTGGCCGTCAGCCATCACGGCCAACGTGGTGCAGGACTTCACGGCCTTGCCGTCGAGATGCACGACGCAGGCGCCGCACTGCGAGGTGTCGCAGCCGACATGGGTGCCAGTCAGGCGCAGATTTTCGCGCAGGAACTGCACCAGCAGGGTACGGGGATCGACATTGGCCGTTACAGGATTGCCGTTCACGATGAGGGAGATTTTTGCCATAAGCACTCTCTATCAGCGCCCCGACGGGTCCCGTCGAAGCGGTTCTTATAATTATTCCAACCCATCATATGGGCCATTATGCCCCGGGGCAACATCACAGGGAACGCAAGGCGCCATGCCGAAAGGCGCAATGCTTAAGGTATCGGCCTTCAGCCCTGTACCGCCTTGGCGAAGTTCGCGAAAAATTCGTCGCCCAGTTTCTTGGCGGCGCCGTTGATCAGGCGCTGGCCCAGCTGCGCCAACTTGCCGCCGATCTGCGCCTCGACCTCGTACGACAAAAGCGTGCCGCCGTCCTTCTCCGCAAGCTTGACCACGGCGCCGCCCTTGGCGAAGCCGGCCACCCCGCCCTCGCCTTCGCCGGAGATCTTGTAGCCGTTCGGCGGGTCGAGATCGCTCAGCGTGACCTTGCCTTTGAAGCGCGCCGACACCGGGCCGACCTTCATTTTCGCGGTCGCACGAAAGCCGCCGTCGTCGGTCTTCTCCAGCTCCTCGCAGCCGGGGATGCAGGTCTTCAGCACCTCGGGATTGTTGAGCTTCTCCCACACGGCCTCGCGCGGCGCCGCAAGCTGGACTTCGCCGTTCATCGTCATGGCCATGGGGTGCCTCCCGGGATGCGTCACTATGATGCTGCTCAAGTAACGCACGGAGGCCACAAAGGAAAGGGTGGCACCCGGCCACGTGCAATGCATATTCGCACCTGCAAAAAGCTTGCGCCCGATGGTTGGGGATTGGCAGAGCCGAAGCATGGTGATTAGGTCCCGCACAATATGAGCACATCCCTCTCCCCCCTGCTCGCGCCGATGCTGTCGAGCGCGGCCATGCGTGCAGTCTGCGACGACCGGGCGACCCTTCAGAATATGCTCGATTTCGAGGCAGCCTTGGCCCGAGCCGAAGCGGCCACGGGAGTGATTCCCGCATCCGCGGTGGGCCCGATCGAAGCCGCGTGCAAGGCTGATGCCTTTGACATGGCTGTGCTGGCCGAGGCCGCGACGCGATCCGGCAATCTCGCGATCCCTCTGGTCAGGACGCTGACCTCCAACGTCGGCAAGGCCGACGCGGAGGCCGCGCGCTACGTGCATTGGGGCGCGACCAGCCAGGACGTCATCGACAGCGCGACCATGCTCACGCTTCGCGCCGGCATCGATGCGCTGGACGCCGACCTCAGCCGCGCCATCAAGGGCTTTGCCGCGCTGGCACGGAAGCACCGCAACACCGCGATGGTGGCGCGGACCTGGCTCCAGCACGCGCTGCCGATGCCGTTCGGGCTGAAGGCCGCCGAATACGCCGCAAGCCTTGCCCGCGCCCGCTGCCGCCTGCGGCGACTCTCGCGCGACGGCCTCGCCCTGCAATTCGGCGGAGCGGCCGGCACGCTCGCAGCACTCGGCGACAAAGGGCTCGTGGTGGCCGAACGGCTGGCGCAGGAGCTGAACCTGCCGCTACCGGAAGCGCCCTGGCACACGCATCGCGACCGGATCGCGGAGGCGGCATCGAGCTTTGCGATTCTCGCCGGCAGCTGCGGCAAGATCGCGCGCGATGTCTCGCTGCTGATGCAGACCGACGTTGCCGAAGCGTTCGAGCCCGCCGGGGAAGGCCGCGGCGGCTCCTCGACCATGCCGCACAAGCGCAACCCGGTCGCCGCCGCGAGCGCGCTGGGCTGCGCGACCATGGCGCCGCAGCTCGCCGCGACGATATTCGCTGCTCAAGTGCAGGACCACGAGCGGAGCGCCGGGCCCTGGCATGCGGAATGGCCGACGCTGCCGCAACTGATGCTGGTCACCTCGGGCGCGCTGGCCGCGATCGTCGACATCGCCGAAGGGCTTGATGTCGATGCGGCGCGCATGCGCAGCAATCTCGAAGCGACGCACGGCCTGATCATGGCGGAAGCGGTCACCTTTGCGCTGGCCGAGACGATCGGCAAGAGCGATGCGCATCATCTCGTCGAAGCCGCGAGCAAGCGCGCGGTTGCCGAGAGGAAGCATCTGCGCGAGGTGCTGTTGGCCGATTCGCAGGTCACCGCGCATCTTTCGCCGGAAAAAATTGCGGCATTGTTCGAGCCGATGGCCTATCAAGGGGCTTCCCAAACCCTGATCCACCGCTTGCTCGACAGCCTCGAGCGCGAATAGAGCAGCCCTGAGCGGAAACAAGACGGAGATGCCCGCATGCCCATGATCGATGCCGACGGTTGCCTGATCAACGTCTCCGTCGAGGGCCGCGACGGCGGGCCGACCTTGATGCTCTCCAACTCGCTCGGCTGCACGCTGCAGATGTGGGAGCCGCAGATGAAGGCGCTGACGCAGATATTCCGCGTCATCCGCTACGACCGCCGCGGCCACGGCAAGTCCAACGTTCCGGCCGGCCCGTACACGATGGAGCGCTTCGGCCGCGACGTCCTGGCGATCCTCGACGACCTCAACATCGAGAAGGTGCATTGGTGCGGCCTCTCGATGGGCGGCATGGTCGGGCAATGGCTGGGCGCCAACGCGCCGGAGCGGTTCGGCAAGCTGATCCTCGCCAACACCTCCTGCTACTACGCCGAGCCGACCAAGTGGCTCGAGCGCATCGACGCCGTGAAGAAAGGCGGTATCGCGGCGGTCGCTGATGCCGTTATCGCCGGCTGGCTCACCCAGGATTTCCGCGAGCGCGCGCCTGACGTCTCCGCCAGGATGAAGTCGATGCTGCTCGCCACTCCGGTCGAAGGCTATCTCGCGTGCTGCGAGGCGCTGTCGACGCTCGACCAGCGCGCGCTGCTGCCGAAGATCAAAAGCCCGACTCTGGTGATCGCCGGCCGCCACGACATGGCGACGCCGATTTCGGCGGGTGAATTGATCCGCTCGAACATTCCCGGCGCGAGCATGACCATCATCGACGCCGCCCACATTTCCAATGTCGAACAGCCGCACGCGTTCACCGACGCGGTGGTGGGATTCCTGACGCAACGTTAGTCACAACCGTCATTGCGAGCGCAGCGAAGCAATCCAGAAAATCCCTGCGCGGTGACAGACTGGATTGCTTCGTCGCTTCGCTCCCCGCAATGACGAAGGAGGAGAACAGCATGGACGACCAGAAACGCCGCGATGCCGGCATGAACGTGCGCCGAAAAGTGCTGGGCAATGCCTGGGTCGACAAGTCGATCGCGGGCCGCAATGCGTTCAACACCGACTTCCAGGACATGATCACCCGCTATGCCTGGGGCGAGATCTGGACGCGGCCGCATTTCGACGAGCGCACGCGGCGGGTGCTGGTGATCGGCACCATGGTCGCGCTCGGGCAATGGGACGAATTCCGCCTGCATGTGCGCGCGGCGCTCGCCGAGGGCGGCTTCACGCCCGACGACATCAAGGAAATCCTGCTGCAGCAGGCGATCTATTGCGGCGTGCCGGCGACGAACCACGCCGTCAAGGAAGCCTCAGCGATTGTGCAGGAGCTCGGCCTGCTCAAGACCTAGCGGCGGAGTAGCCTCGACGGTCTGCGGGACCGCTGCCGGCCGCTCGATCACAATCACGATAGCGGCACCGAGCAAGAGCAGGAGTTCGGTGGCGTGCAGCCGCAGCGCGGCCATCTCGCCGACGTTCGAAGCCATGATCATGCTGGCAAACGAGATCAGGCTGCCGATCGCAAGCGCAATGCCGAGCGCCTCGTCGCTGCCGCCGTTCTTGCGGCTGCGGGGAACGCAGAGCAGCGCCAGGTAGATCGCAAAGAACGCCACCACGGTCGCTCGGCCAAGCGCCAGCAGCCAGGCGGCGCGCACGGTGTCCATTCCCGCCATCTGAAGATGGTCGCTGAGGAAAAGAGCCACTGCGACGCTCGGCCGCTCATAGAGGCCGTGCACCGGCGCCACCATGATGTTGAAGGCAACGAGGGTCCAGGCCGGGATGAAATAGGCCGCCAGAAGTACGCCGTTGACCGAACCGATCCGCCAATTTCCGAACATGCCGCTTCCCGTTTCGCTTGGCCCGCGCCTTCGATCGAAGGCTTTGCCGGGAGCTAACTCGCATCAGACTGTGGCGGCAATTTAAACCCTTTGTTTACCTTAACTGCCCGGCCGGGCGACGCGGCCCACGAAAAAAGCCCCGCCTCGCGGCGGGGCCCTCTGCGATGGCCATTGTTCTTGGCTCTCAACTCTACTTGTTGTCCTGACCGTGCTGGCCGGACTTGCCACCCTGTTGCTGGCCCGGCTTGTCACCCTGGCGCTGCGGACTCTGTTGCTGCTGGCCCGGTTTCTGGCCGCCGCCCTGCTGCTGACCGGGGTTCTGGCCCTGCTGGCCGGGATTCTGGTTCTGCTGGTTCGTCATATCGGGAAACTCCCTTGTCGGACGTCCGAGGTGAGATAACGGCCGGCCCCGATTTTGGTTGCCCCGCGGAACCCGGTTCCTCGCGCGTGTCGGAACCGGATCATGACGTCCGTAACGAAATCAGTTCTGTACAAGCCTTTATGCCGAGGCGACGCCAGTTGCAGCCGCCAGTTCCCTCCTGTTACAAAACCAGGAGAATGCTCAGGGGTTGCCGGGGCCCGAGAACTCTTCAAAGAGCTCCCTTTGAGCCCTCGTCAGGTTTGGTAACGGCAGCCCATGGATTATTTCGCCCAGCAGCTCATCAACGGCCTCGTGCTCGGCTCCATCTACGGCCTGATCGCGATAGGCTACACGATGGTCTACGGCATCGTCGGCATGATCAACTTCGCTCATGGCGACATCTTCATGATCGGCGGGTTCATCGCCCTCATCACCTTTCTGCTCCTGATCTCGACCGGCCTGACCGCAATCCCGGTGATCCTGCTGATCGTGCTTCTGGTCTCGATGGCGATCACGGCACTTTACGGCTGGACCATCGAGCGCATCGCCTACCGACCGCTGCGTCACTCCTTCCGCCTCGCTCCGATGCTGTCGGCGATCGGCATGTCCTTCGTGCTGACCAACTATTCGCAAGTGGCGCAAGGCGCCCGCGTCAAGCCGATCCCGCCGCTCATCACCGGCGGCTATACGCTGCATGAGAGCGCGGACGGCTTCGTGATCCAGCTCTCGAACATCCAGATCATGGTTGTCGTCACCACCATCGTGCTGCTGGCGATCTTCACCTGGCTGGTGTCGCGCACCCGGCTTGGGCGCGACATGCGCGCCTGCGAGCAGGACCAGACCATGGCGGCACTGCTCGGCGTCAACGTCGACCGCACCATCTCCATGACCTTCGTGATCGGTGCTGCGCTCGCCGCGGTGGCCGGCCTGATGTACCTGCTCTATTACGGGCTGGTCGATTTCTTCATGGGCTTCGTCGCCGGCATCAAGGCGTTCACCGCTGCCGTGCTCGGCGGCATCGGCTCGCTGCCGGGCGCGATGCTCGGGGGGCTCGCGATCGGGCTGATCGAGACGTTCTGGTCGGCCTATTTCTCGGTCGAGTACAAGGACGTCGCCGCCTTCTCGATCCTGATCGTCGTGCTGATCTTCATGCCGACCGGCCTGCTCGGCCGCCCCGAAGTCGAAAAAGTCTGACGGTCGCGCGCGTGAAAACTCCCTCGATCAATACGGCCAAAGCTCCATCGGGCATCCCCGCTCTCCTGAAGACCGCCTGCTTCAACGCGTTGGTCGCGCTGGTGCTGTTCTCGCTGATGATCGGCATCCGCACCGAGGCGGGTTCCGACGGCCAGCTCACCTACTGGACGCGATTCGGCGACCTCGCATCTATTGTCGCCGCCGTGTTCGGCGGCTCGATCGTGATCGAGCTGCTCAGGCAATGGATCGGCCCGACCGGCGCCGAGAAGCTGGTGCCGCCTGCGTTGCAAAGCGGCATGTCGTTCGTCGGCCGCTATCTCGCACCGGCGCTCCTGATCTTCACGCTGCTGGTGCCTGTGATCTTCTATGACCAGCGCTACATCCTCGACCTCGCAATCCTCGTGCTCACCTATGTCATGCTGGGCTGGGGACTGAACGTCGTGGTTGGCCTCGCCGGCCTGCTCGATCTCGGCTACGTCGCCTTCTATGCGGTGGGCGCCTATTCCTACGCGCTGCTCGCCACCAATTTCGGCTGGTCGTTCTGGGTCTGCCTGCCGCTTGCCGGCATCCTTGCCGCATTCTGGGGCGTGCTGCTCGGCTTCCCCGTGCTGCGCCTGCGCGGCGATTACCTCGCCATTGTGACGCTTGCCTTCGGCGAGATCATCCGCATGGTCATCATCAACTGGCAGGACCTCACCGGGGGCCCCAACGGCGTCTCCAGCATTCCTCGCCCCTCCTTCTTCGGCATCCCGCTCGACAACAGCGACAACGGGCTCGCCGCCAAACTCGGCATCGAGTATTCGCCGACCCACCGTATCGTCTTCCTGTTCTATCTGATCCTGGCGCTTGCGCTCCTCACCAACTGGGTGACGATCCGGCTGCGCCGCCTGCCGATCGGCCGTGCCTGGGAGGCGCTTCGCGAGGACGAGGTCGCCTGCCGCGCGCTCGGCATCAACACCACGACCACCAAGCTCACGGCATTCGCGACCGGTGCGATGTTCGGCGGCTTTGCCGGCGCGTTCTTCGCGACCCGCCAGGGCTTCATCAGTCCGGAATCCTTCACTTTCCAGGAATCGGCGCTGGTCCTCGCCATCGTCGTGCTCGGCGGCATGGGCTCGCAGCTTGGCGTGGCACTCGCCGCGCTCGCCATGATCGGCGGCTTCGAACTGTTCCGCGGCCTCGAGAATTACCGCATGCTCGTGTTCGGCATGGCGATGGTGCTGATCATGATCTGGCGGCCGCGCGGCCTGATCGGCCATCGCGCACCAACCGTGTATCTGACCAAGGCGCAGGCGATCTCCTCCGACCTCGTCAAGGAAGGGCACGGATGAGCGCCGACGAGATTCTCAGCGTCGACCGGCTGACCATGCGCTTCGGCGGCATCGTCGCCGTGCAGGACCTGTCGTTTGCAGCCGAGCGGAAGAAGATCACCGCGCTGATCGGGCCGAACGGCGCCGGCAAGACCACAGTCTTCAATTGCATCACCGGCTTCTACAAGCCGAGCGGCGGCGCCATTCGCCTCACCCATGGCGACGGCAAGGTGATCGCGCTGGAGCGACTGAACGATTTCCGTATCGCCAAGCAGGCCAAGGTCGCCCGCACCTTCCAGAACATCCGCCTGTTTCCCGGCATGACGGCGCTGGAAAACCTGATGGTGGCGCAGCACAACGTACTGATGCGCGCCTCCGGCTTCACCTTCCTGGGCCTTGTCGGCGCCCCCGTCTATCGCGACGCCGAAAAGCAGGCGATCGATCTCGCCACCGACTGGCTCAAGCGCATCAATCTGCTCGATCGCGCCGACGACGCCGCTGGCAATCTCGCCTATGGCGACCAGCGCCGGCTGGAGATCGCGCGCGCGATGTGCACCGAGCCCGCGCTTCTGTGCCTCGACGAACCCGCCGCCGGCCTCAACGCGCGCGAGAGCGCGGCCCTGAGCGAGCTGTTGCTTTCGATCCGCAACGATCTCGGCACCTCGATCCTGCTGATCGAGCACGACATGTCGGTCGTGATGGCGATCTCCGACCATATCGTGGTGATGGACCATGGCGTGAGGATCGCGGAAGGCTCCCCGCGCGAGGTTCGCGACGATCCCAAGGTCATCGCCGCCTATCTCGGCACCGATGAGGAAGAGGCCGTGGCCGTGATGGAGAGCGGGTCGTGACGCCGGCCCCCGCTCCCCTGCTCGCGATCCGCAGCCTTCGCGCCGCCTACGGCAAGATCGAGGCGCTGAAAGGCGTCGACGTCGAGATCAACGCCGGCGAGATCGTGGCGCTGATCGGCGCCAACGGAGCCGGCAAGTCGACGCTGATGATGACGATCTTCGGCAAGCCGCGCGCCCGCGCCGGCCAGATCCTATACGAAGGCCGCGACATCACCGGCGTTCCCACTCACGAGATCGCGCATTTGCGCATCGCGCAATCGCCGGAAGGCCGCCGCATCTTCCCGCGCATGAGCGTGGCGGAAAACCTCCAGATGGGGGCGGACGCGACCGAATGTACCGACGCCGAACGCGAGGCGACGCTCCAACGCGTGTTCGCGCTGTTTCCGCGGCTGAAGGAACGCTACGCCCAGCGCGGCGGAACCCTGTCCGGAGGCGAGCAACAGATGCTGGCGATCGGCCGCGCCTTGATGAGCCGTCCTCGCCTGCTCCTGCTCGACGAGCCTTCGCTTGGGCTGGCGCCGCTGATCGCGCGCCAGATTTTCGACGCGATCCGCACTCTGAACCGGCAGGACGGCCTGACCGTGCTGATCGTCGAGCAGAACGCCAACCATGCGCTCAAGCTCGCCCATCGCGGCTATGTCATGGTCAACGGCCTGATCACGCTGGCCGGGACCGGCGCCGAATTGCTGCAGCGCCCCGAGATTCGCGCCGCCTACCTGGAAGGCGGGCGGCACGGCTGAGGCGCCCGAGAACGAACCCTCAAGAGCCAAGCCTGCGGACCCGCGTGCGGCTGAATGTGGCGAGATATCTGCGCCAATGCCCGTATTTTGCCGGTGACTTCTCCCAAGATTCATTCAAGAATGGCGCCGGTTTGAACCGGGCATGCCCGGCAACGTCCACAGGCGACCACCCTCGAGGTATCTCATGAAATCACTGAAGCTCATCGGTCTGGCATTCGGCGCTTCGATCGCGCTGTCGAGCGCGGCGTTCGCGCAGGATGTCAACATCGCAGTCGCAGGTCCGATGACCGGCGGCGAGTCCGCCTTCGGCCGCCAGATGAAGAACGGCGCCGAGATGGCCGTGGCTGATATCAACGCCGCCGGCGGCGTCAACGGCAAGAAGCTCGCGCTCTCTGTCGAGGACGATGCCTGCGATCCCAAGCAGGCGCGCTCGGTCGCCGAGAAGATCGCCAGTGCCAAGATGCCGTTCGTCGCCGGGCACTATTGCTCGTCGTCGTCGATCCCGGCTTCGGAAGCCTATGCCGACGGCAACGTGCTCCAGATCACGCCTGCCTCCACCAATCCGAAGTTCACCGATAGCGGACTGTGGAACGTGGCGCGCGTCTGCGGCCGCGACGACCAGCAGGGCCTGGTCGCCGCCCAGTACATCGCCAAGAACTACAAGGGCAAGAACATCGCCATCCTCAACGACAAGACCACCTACGGCAAGGGTCTTGCGGATGAAACCAAGAAGGCGCTGAACAAGGCCGGCGTTACCGAGAAGATGTACGAGTCCTACAACAAGGGCGACAAGGACTTCAACGCGATCGTCTCGCGGCTGAAGCGTGACAACATCGATCTCGTCTATGTCGGCGGCTACCACCAGGAGAGCGGCCTCATCCTTCGCCAGATGCGCGACCAGGGCCTCAAGACCGTGCTGATGGCCGGCGACGCGCTCGCCGACAAGGAATACGCCTCCATCACCGGCCCGGCCGGCGAAGGCACACTGTTCACCTTCGGCCCCGATCCGCGCAACAAGCCGACCGCGAAGAAGATCGTCGACGCCTTCAAGGCCAAGAACATCGACCCCGAGGGCTACACGCTCTACACCTATGCGGCGATGCAGGTCTGGTCGCAGGCGGCCAAGAAGGCCGGCACCACCGACGCCAAGAAGGTCATGGCGGCCATCAAGGCCGGCAAGTGGGACACCGTGATCGGACCGATCGAGTATGACGCCAAGGGCGACATCAAGCAGCTCGACTACGTCGTCTACAAATGGGATGCCAAGGGCGGCTACGCCGCGATCAGCGGCAACGGCACCTGAGCGCACTTGCCGGGCCTGAAGGCCTCCTCCAATCATCATCGCGCCCCGGGTTACCCCGGGGCGTTGCTTCCTGCGGCAAGGTCAGACGGCTGCGGGCAGTTCGCCGTCCGCTGCGGCCTGGGCCCTCCGCAGCGCTTGCAGAAGATCGTTCGGCCGAAATGGCTTTTGCAGGCAGACCACGTTGGCGAGGTGGGGCGATTGTTCCATGAAGTCCAGCGCGGTCATCCCCGACACGGCAATGACCGGGAGGCTGGGTGCAAGCTCGCGCAGAGTCGCGATGACCTCGACGCCGCTGGCGTCACCGAGGAAAATGTCCACGATGGCCGCGTCGAAGGAGGCCTCGGTGAACGCTTTCACTCCGGCCGCGCCGCTGTCGGCCTCGACGACCTCGTAACGGTTGACGCGCAGCACGATCGCGACCATCGCACGGACGTCCTTCTGGTCGTCGATGATGAGAACGCGGGCCATAGGGAACAACTCCCGGATCCTGAAATCAAAATGCCTGATTCAAACCTGGAACCCATAGCAGTGGGAGGGCATTATGGCACCGTCCAGTAAAGCGCATCTTACCCGATCCCTAGTGCGCGTTCCCAACAAGATTAAGTAAGCTGTAACCTTCGGTTGAGTCGCGGTGGGTTTTGTCATGATGCGTGCCCAGAACGAGCTACCATGGACGGAATTTCATTGGGCCAAATGAGACTGGCGAAGATGCTCAAGACCGATTCGCGAGAGCTGGACCTGTCCGCGACGACCGAGCGAAACACATTCCTGTCGACCTTGCCGGCCACCGCGTCGGACCGCACCGCAGCATTGGCGATCGTCGGAGTCGCCTCGATCCTGTTCGCACTGGCCGTACCGTTCGCAGGTATCCCGCTGCTGCCTGTGCCAGCCTTCGTCGCGAGCTATCAATCCGCCCTCGCCGCCGCGGACATCATCACCGCGGTCCTTCTGCTGTCGCAGTTTGCGGTGCTCCGGACCCGCGCACTGCTCGTGCTAGCAACGGGCTATCTGTTCACTGCCGCGGCGGCCACATGCCATGCCCTCACCTTCCCGGGACTTTTCTCGCCGACGGGGTTGCTGCGTGCCGATCAGCAGACCGCGGTCTGGCTCTACATGATCTGGCACGGCGGCTTCCCGCTCTGCGTGCTGGCCTATGCCTGGCTGAAGGAGGCCGACGGCGGCGCCAGGATCTCAGGCTCGGCAAGCAAGGCGATCTGCGCCAGCGCGCTCGGCGTCGTTGCGGTCTCGATCGTCTTGACCTGGATCGTCACTGCCCAGCACGATCTGCTGCCGGTCCTGCTGCACGACGGCCGTTACACGCAGCTCATGATCGGCGTGGTGTCCTTCGTTTGGTCCCTGAGCTTCGCCGCACTGGTCTCGCTGTGGTTCCGGCGTCCGCATTCGATCATCGACGTCTGGCTCATGGTCGTGATGTGCGCCTGGCTGTTCGACATCGCACTGTCGGCGATCGTCAACGTCGCGCGCTTCGATCTCGGCTTCTACGCCGGCCGCTTCTACGGCCTCTGCGCAGCTACCTTCGTGCTTGCGGTGCTTCTGATCGAAAATGTCCGCCTCCAGGCCCACACGGTGGGCCTGGTCGGCAGGCTGCGCCAGCAGTCGGCATTGGATCGCGACTACTACGGCAAGCGCCTTGCCCTGTACGGCGCTGTCGTCGAATCCGCCAATGACGCCATCATCACGAAGACGCTCGACGGTGTCATCACCGGCTGGAACAAGGCCGCCGAACATCTGTTCGGCTATGCCGCCACGGAGGCCATCGGCAAGCCGATCGACATCATTGTGCCGGACGACCGCAAGGCCGAGGTCAGGGGTATCCTGAACCGGGTCGGCGGCAACGAAACGATCGCCCAGCACGAGACGGTCCGCATCCGAAAGGACGGCCGTCGGCTCGACGTCGTGCTCAACATTTTTCCGCTCAAAACAGCTGGCGGAGAGATCATTGGGGCCTCCAAGATCGCCCACGACATCACGGAGGAGAAGCAGTCACGGGAGAAACTGCGCCGCGAGATCGAGGAGCGGCAGCGCATCTTCGAGACCTCGCAGGATCTCATCCTGGTCACCGACGGTTTTGGCAATTTCGTCCAGGTCAGCCCGAGCGTGAAGGATATCCTCGGATTCGGTCCGGAGGACATGGTCGGACACAGCGCAACCGAGTTCATCCATCCCGACGATCTCGACAGGACACGAAGCGAGATGCGCGCGGCGCGGCGCGGCGCCGTCAAGCGCAGCTTCGAGGCGCGCTACTACCACTACGACGGTCACGAGGTCACGCTGAATTGGATGGGCACCTGGTCCGATCCGGTCAAGCGCCATTTCTTCATCGGCCGCGACCTCACCGAGAAGCAGGCGGCCGAGGCGCAGTTCAGGCACATCCAGAAGATGGATTCCATCGGTCAATTGACCGGCGGTGTCGCGCACGACTTCAACAATGTGCTGACCGTCATCACCGGCACGATCGGCATTTTGGCGGATGCGGTCGCTGACCGTCCCGAACTCGCCGCCATCACCAAGCTGATCGACGATGCCGCCGAACGCGGCGCGCAACTGACCAAGCATCTGCTCGCCTTCGCCCGCAAGCAGCCGCTCCAGCCGCGCGAAATCGACGTCAACGCCCTGACGCTCGAGGCCGCAAAGCTCCTGCATCCCACCCTCGGCGAGCAGATCACCATCCTGCCGCAGCTCACCGAGGATGCATGGCCGGCACTGATCGACCCGGGTCAGCTTTCCACCGCGATCCTCAATCTCGCGCTGAACGCGCGCGATGCCATGCCCGACGGCGGCACGCTGGTGCTGGAGACCCGCAACATCTTCCTCGACGACGGTTATGCCAGCATGAATCCCGACGTGCTGGCCGGCAATTACGTGATGATCGCCGTCAGCGACACCGGCTCCGGAATCCCGCCGGAGTTGATCGACCGGGTGTTCGATCCCTTCTTCACCACCAAGGAGGTCGGCAAGGGCACCGGCCTCGGGCTCAGCATGGTGTTCGGCTTCGTCAAGCAGTCCGGCGGCCACGTCAAGATCTACAGCGAGGAAGGCCACGGCACGAGCGTGAAGATCTACCTGCCGCGCTCGAGCGGCGTGCAGGAGACCGAGTTCGAGGCGCTCCAGAACGCGCCCGTCACCGGTGGCGACGAGAAGATCTTGATCGTCGAGGACGACGCGCTGGTGCGGCAATATGTCGTGACCCAGATCAAGAGCCTCGGTTATGCGGCCCTCGAGGCCGGCAACGCGGCCGAGGCCCTCATCATCATCGACTCCGACAAGGACATCGACCTGCTGTTCACGGACATCATCATGCCGGGCAACATGAACGGCCGCCAGCTCGCCGATGAGGCGGCGCGCCGGCGCCCCAACCTGAAGACGCTGTTCACTTCGGGCTACACCGAGAACGCCATCGTCCACCACGGCCGGCTCGATTCCGGCGTGCTGCTGCTGGCAAAGCCCTACCGCAAGTCCGAGCTCGCCAAGATGCTCAGGACCGCGCTCGCCGGTTGAGCCTGCGGCATCCCTGCGATATCGCTGAAGCGATCGCCTTTCAGCCTGCGGAGCCGTCTTGAAAAACCTTCTCACCGATATCGCCGGCGTCCGCGTCGGCCATGCCGAGGATGCGAAACTCGCCTCGGGCGCGACCGCGATCATCTTCGACCAACCGGCGGTCGCGGCGATCGACATCCGCGGCGGTGGACCGGGTACCCGCGAGGATGCCCTGCTCGATCTTGCCAGCACGCAAGAACGGGTCGATGCGATCGCGTTGTCCGGCGGCTCCGCTTTCGGGATCGAGACCGGCGGCGGCGTGCAGGCCTGGCTCGCCGAGCAGGGTCGCGGTCTTAATATCCGCGGCGCGGTGATCCCGCTCGTGCCGGGTGCGATCGTGTTCGACCTGCTCAATGGTGGCGACAAGGCCTGGGGGCGCTTCGCGCCCTATCGCGATCTCGGTTACGCCGCGGCCTTGGCCGCAAGCCACGATTTCGCGCTGGGCAGCGTCGGCGCCGGCCTGGGTGCCACCACCGCGACCTTCAAGGGCGGGCTGGGGTCAGCTTCCGCGGTCCTGGCCAACGGCATCAAGGTCGCCGCGATTATCGTCGTCAACGCGGTCGGCAGCGCCACCGTCGGCGACGGGCCGTGGTTCTGGGCAGCGCCATTCGAGGAGAACGGCGAGTTCGGCGGGCGGGGCCTGCCGTCCGCGTTCACACGGGACATGCTGGCGATGCGCATCAAGGGCGGGCTCGCCGCGACCGCGCGCGAAAA
This sequence comes from Bradyrhizobium sp. LB14.3, assembly GCF_040547985.1. Classification (NCBI taxonomy): domain Bacteria; kingdom Pseudomonadati; phylum Pseudomonadota; class Alphaproteobacteria; order Hyphomicrobiales; family Nitrobacteraceae; genus Bradyrhizobium; species Bradyrhizobium sp. LB14.3. The sequence continues at coordinate 132,518 of NZ_JBEPQT010000003.1, read as the reverse complement.
CACCACGATCGGCCTCGTCGTCACCGACGCGAGGCTGACCAAGGCACAGGCCAAGCGGCTTGCGATGATCGCGCATACCGGGTTTGCCCGCGCGATCTATCCGGTGCATGCCCCGACCGACGGCGACGTGCTGTTTGCCGCCGCGACTGGCGAGAAGCCGGTCGAGCCGTTGGTCGGCCTCACCGAACTCGGCACGGTCGCCGCCAACGTGGTCGCGCGCGCGATCGCACGTGGCATTTACAATGCGACAGCACTGCCGTTCGCAGGGGCACTACCGGCGTGGAAGGATCGCTTCGGCGCGTAAGTAGCACTCGCATCTCGCAACACGTCACACGTCATCGCCCGGCGAAGACCGGGCGATCCAGTATTCCAGAGACGATAAATGATTGAACCGAAAGGCCGCGGCGTACGGGATGCCCCGTCTCCGCGGGGCACGACGACGCAATTTGCGGAGGGAGAGCTTCTCGCTCACACGCTCATCGACATGGACGAGCCGGCAGCCGCTGAGGCGCCTTGCCCGTGCCCGCCTTGCCGCTGCATCAACTGCGCAAACAGATCATAAGCCGAATTACCGGAGGCGCTGGGGGCGCCCGGGACCGTTGTCGACATCTTGAAGCCGTCGGTATAGGTGACGGTGGTGGTGGACGAGCCGTCGGCGCCGGTTGTCGTGGTCGAGGTCGAGCCGCCGCTCGACTGCGAGGAAGCATCCGAACCGGTGCCGGACGCATCGCCTGCACCTTGCGCGTGATGGTGGCCGTGATGGCCGCTCTTCAGCGCCTTCGACATCTCGTCGAGGCTGACGCTGCCGTCGGAATTCGAATCCAGCTTGGAGAACACGTCGTCGGCCTGCGCCGTGTTGGTGCCGCCGGCACCCAGCGCATTCTCGAATTCGGATTTGGTGATCTTGCCGTCGCCGTCTCCGTCGACCTGCGAAAAAAGGTCCTTCAGCGCGGCGTCACGGCTCGTCGAGGACGTCGACGTGGAGGACGTGGAGTTCGACGAGGTCGAGCTGGCTGTGCTGCTCGTACTGTCAGAGGACTGGCTCTGCGCGGCGAACAACGCCTTCATCGTCTCCGGCGAGATCTGCGGATATTTGCCCGAATTGACCGAAGAGGTCGCGCCTCTGGTCGTGCTGTTGCTGCCGCTGTCGATCGCGAACGGATTGGTCGCGCCTTTCGAAGGCCCCGTCTTCTGGGTCGACGAGGACGATTTCGAATTCGTCAGCGACTGGATCGCGTCGAGCGCACTCGATGCGGCACCAAGGGCAAACAACATTGCAAAAACTCCAACCGATGCGGCATGCCGCGGCCAATGTCCTGGAGGTGACGTCAGCAAGCGCCGTGCCAGCGAAAAAAGCTCAATGAAATCCGCCTTCGCCGCACTTTGCACGGCCCGGTAACACCGGCAATTCATGCCGATCGCGGCAGAAATTTCCGCCCACAGAAAGCTCGCCACCCCTGCATTGCCCGGCTGAGAGGCCCATGTTAGGCGAGTTCATCTTTCACGGCCGCCACGGGAAACCGCGCTATGACCCAAGCCTTCGCCCCCCGCCCCCTGGCAATCGCGCCCTCGATCCTGGCCTCGGATTTCTCCAAGCTTGGCGAGGAGGTGCGCGCCGTGGACGCCGCCGGCGCCGACTGGATCCATCTCGACGTGATGGACGGGCACTTCGTTCCGAACATTTCCTATGGCCCCGACATCATCAAGGCGATGCGCCCGCATACGAAGAAAATCTTCGACGCCCATCTGATGATCTCACCGTGCGACCCCTTTCTCGAGGCCTTCGCCAAAGCCGGCTGCGACCACATCACCGTGCATGCGGAGGCAGGTCCGCATCTGCACCGCTCGCTCCAGGCGATCCGCGCGCTCGGCAAGAAGGCCGGCGTTTCGCTCAATCCAGGCACGCCGATCAGCGTGCTCGAATACGTCATCGACCTCGTCGACCTTGTGCTGGTGATGTCGGTCAATCCCGGCTTCGGCGGCCAGGCCTTCATCCCCTCCGCGATCGGCAAGATCCGCGATATCCGCGCGATGACGGCAGGCCGTCCGATCGACATCGAGGTCGATGGCGGCGTCGGCCCCGACGTCGCAGGTCCCCTGGCCGCGGCTGGCGCCAACGCCTTCGTCGCCGGCACGTCCGTGTTCAGGGGCGGCACGCAGGAAGCGTACAAGACCAACATTGCCGCGATCCGCAACGCGGCCGCAGGCGCACGCGGCGAAGCGATCTGAGGCGTCACGCGCTTTCCGCGAATGAGCGGCTTCTACGGATGCTGCGACGCGCAATGCCTAAAATTGCAATCTTGATCCGTACTCCTCCGGGCTTCCCTGATTCGCGCAAATCACCGCTAGTGATTCTTGCCTGTTTTCGCGGGAGCACATCATGACGACGACCCTGGTTTGGACTGGCGTGGCGTTGTGGCTTGGTTTCAGTGCGTTTGTTGTGTTTGGGCCGTCGGCCGGACCGGTGCAGGTCCCGGCATGTTCGTTGCGTACCACCCGTCGCCATTGGATCTGACGCAAGTGCAATTCGCGCTCGTGAAGCGTCAGCCGAAGCGCAGGCGCCGCATTCCGCGGCGCCCGCACCCGGACCTCGATTATTTCTTCGGCCGGCTCGAACGCTCCGAAGGCGAGATGCGCGACGACACCGGGCCCGAAGCGGCGGACCTGGATCACCCGCTCCGGTCACCGCGCCGGCATTGAATTCTTTTCTGGACCAAGCACATGAAGCCGCACTGCCCGAACTGCCTGAAGGAAATGACCAAGGCATCCGCGTCGCGTAACCTCTTCAACTGCGAGCCCTGCCGCGAGCTCATCCAGTTCTTCGGCGGCAGCGCGGATCACGGCGAGCCCGGCCCCCAGTTCTCCTGGCCGATCCGCCGCAAGCGCTCCGCCCACGCGGCCTGAACCTTCCAGCATCCAGAGCACGGCCCTATCTGGCCTCCTCGCCCACATCCGCAGCCAGCCGCGGCGGCCGCACCACGGTGACAGTGCAGGCCGCTTCCGAGGCCACCTTGGCCGAGACGCTGCCGAGCAGCGTGCGGCGGAACGAGCTCTGCCGCGCGCCGATGATGAGGTGGTCGACCTGGTTGACCTCGGCGAATTCCAGGAGCGCCGCAGCGGGATCGACCGCTTCCAGCACATGAACCGACAGCCGGCTCTCATCCAGCTTGAGCGGCGTCGCCCAATGCCTCAGCGCCACCAGGCGGTCAATATGCTTGTTGGAGCCCTGCTGGTCGAGCGTCCGATCGATCGCGATCCGGTTGAGCTTGAGCACGTTGACGCAAGCGAGCCGCGCCGACGGCAGCGTCGCGAGAATGCGCTCGGTGGTGACGCGCAGCGCCTCGTTCAGCTCGGGCGCGCCTTCCACCGTCTCGAGCGCAACCGCGAGGATCGGACTCGATGCGATTTGGGCTGCGACATCCGATTTCGCGCGGGGCGCCATGACACCCTGGTTGAACCGGCGGCGCCAGGCGACGCTGAGCGGATCGCGCTTCAGCCGCTCCGAACGCGCGGTGAGCTTGATCTGGTCGGGATGGGCGAGATCGAACGCAAGCTGTGACGCCGTCGGATAGCGCCACACCGGCTCGATCTCGAGGCACCTCAGCACGACCTCCTGGAGCCAGGGCGGATAGTCGGCGCGTAAGCCGCGCGGCGGGTACGGATCGCGCCACAGCCTCCTCCTCATCGCACGCAGCGTCTCGCCCTCGCCAAAGGGACGCTCGCCCGTCGTGAAGAAATAGAGCAGCACGCCGAGCGAAAACAGATCGCTGCGCGGATCATCGCGCACGCCTGACAGCCGTTCCGGCGCCATATAGGGCGCAGTGCCGTAAGGCAGGCGGAATTCCTCCTGCAGCAGATCCGGCAGATGGTTGTGGTGCGACAGGCCATAGTCGATCAGCACGGCCTCGCCGCTCTCGCGGAACATGATGCAGCTCGGCTTGATGTCGTGGTGGATCACGTTCTGCCGGTGCAAATCGGCGAGCCCCGTCGCGATCCTGGCGACGAGCCGCCGCGCCTCGTCATACGGCAGCGGCAGGTCGGGCAATCGCTTGTAGAGCGTGGTCCCGGAGATGCGCTCGATCACGACATAAGCCTGGTGGGCGAAATCGCCGGTGCCGAAACATGAAGGTACATGCGGCCCGGCCAGCCGCGGCAGGATCATCATCTCCATCTCGAAGGAGACGATCGCCGCGGGGTCCTCGCCCTCCGACACCCGCGGTATCTTCATCAGCAGCGGCACGTCGATGCCGGGATGGGTGACCGTCCACAGCGTCGCCATCCCGCCGGCATGGACGCATTCGCCGATAGTGTAGCCGTCGATCTCTGCGCCTGATTTGACCAGGGGTTTCGGCATCGCCTCTAGCGCCCCTGCGACAGCCGGTCGGCAAGCCAACGTGGCAGGCCGTTCTCGCGGATCCGGTTCGCGGCCGTCTCGACATCGTAGGGCGCGCGGCAATAGGTGATCAGGCAAGAGACCGTGTCGAACAGCACGAAAGCGGCGGATGGATCGCTATCACGTGGCTGGCCGACCGAGCCGAGCACCGCAAGCCATTGCCGCCCGCGCAGTAGCGGTACGGAGACGTCGGTCTTGGGCACCAAGCCCGACATCTTCGCCGTCACCGACATCGAATAGATCGCCGGACGGTGGATGTGGCCGCAGAACGTGACATGGGCCGGCGTCGCGATCAGGCTCTTGGCGGCGTCCGCCGTCGATCGGACATAGTGCCAGCTTCGGGGCTGGAGGCTTCCGAATGCACGAACAGGCGATCGCCGTCCTGCACCAGCATCGGCAATTCCGCCAGGAACCGGCGCTGCACGATGTCGAGCCGACCGCGGGTCCATTCGATCGCGATCTGCGCCTCGGCATTCATCGTCTCGGCCGAGGAATTGACCGCCTGGTCATGGTTGCCGCGCACGGCGACGGCGCCTTGGGCAACCAGCTCCATCGCGGTATCCACCACCCATTCCGGATCGGCGCCATAGCCGACGAAGTCGCCGAGCAGGATGAATCGCTCGGCGCCACGCGCCCGCGCGACCTTCAGGCACGCCTCGAACGCCTGCCGGTTGCCATGGATATCCGAGAAGACAGCGAGAAGCACGCACCCTCCACCCCAAATGTCTTGTCGGAAGCCGATAAGGCCAAATTGAGGGACGTCAAGATGCGTCTGCGCGATTCGGTTTTCCAGCGGGTCCCTGCGGCGAGGGTGAAGGGCCTATTGCTCGTCCTTGGGCGGCATCCGGGGTGGCGGCACAGGGGTGAAACCGGCGCCTTGCGCGCCGGCCTGCGGAGCGCTGAACTCGCCGGTCGAGGAATCGCCGCCGCTCGTCTCCATGATGGTCTTGGGCGTCACATATTCCCGGACCATGTCGATGAGGCTGCCGTCGCCGCCGCCGAAATCGGCGGCGCGGCCGCCTTGCGGATGTCCCAGCGCGATCTCGTTCTCCGCTGCATGGGTCTTGTCGGCCAGCCTGTCGTTGTAGGGGATGCGGAAGGCTCGGGGGATGCCGCTTGGGCGATTGTCCTCATCCAGTTGCTCGACCCACAGATAGATCGAGCCGGGATCGCCCTCCAACGAATGCGGCTCGACGATGCGGGACTTCAGCAGCTTGAAGGAGGTTGGCAGCCGGTCGGCACTGGCCCAGCCGAGCAGCCCGCGCATTTCCGTGAAGCTCACGACATAGAAGGCGCTGGTCACGACCACCGCGACTGCCTTGAACGACCAGTGCAGCCGCGCATAGACCAGCACGATCAGCAGCAGCGCGCCGATGACGGTGTAGGCTATCGATAGCGTGAGGATGATCGTTTGCAGGCTAGTCACGGCGCACCCTCGCAGCGTTCTTGCTCACACCGGTGCTCGGGTCGAGATCGGCGCCGTTGCGCCAGCCGCTGCGAAAGGTCTCGAGCAGCGATTTCGGCCGCTGGTCCACATTGACCACCTTGCCTTCGGCATCGAGCCGGAACCGCACCGCGGTCTTCTCGTCGCCGGTGTGATCGAGCATGAACTTGTTGTCGAAGACCACCTGCGCCGTCGGATTGAGCTTCTGCACCTTCACATTGGCCTCGACCGGGACGCCGGTCGTCGCCACGAAATGCGATACGTTGACGGTGTATTCGCCGGGAACGATGCCGCGCACCGTGACGATCTCCTCGCGGATCGGCGAGGCGATCTTCTTGCCGTTGACCATGATGAAGTCGTTGGCCCCGCCGCGGTCATCGCGGTCGAGCGTCAGGAAGCCGGCCTCGCGGTGGCGATACCAGGCGATGTTGCCGGCGGGATCCTGCACGAACAGGTCGAGATCGTCGGGATGGCTGTCCGGCCAGTCCAGCGTGATCATGAACTCGGCCTTGGAGTCGATCTTGCCGTCCTTGGCATCCGGCGAGACCGCGAGCAGTGCGAGGAAGAACAGGAACGCGATCACCTGGAGCGCCTTGAACAGCATCACGCCCAGGGGATCGAACGGCTCCTCGCGCGGATAGAGACCAAAGTCATCCATCATGACGGCGTTCCAGCGCCCTTGCGCTCCAGTACCGGCGTCACATAGGTCTCGGTCAGCACCACCGCGTCCGAGAACACCTTCTGGGTCGCGGCGTCCAGCATGTAATATTGGATGCGGACCAGGATCGAGCCGACGAGGCCCGCCAGCGTCGTGTACATCGCGACCGCCATGCCATCGCTCATCAGCCCCATCGAGGATCGCATTGCGACCTTGTCGGCGGCGTCGAGCCCCGCGATCGGCGCCAGCATGATGATGAAGCCGACGATGGTGCCGAGCAGGCCGAGCTTCATCAGCGTATCCGAGACGAAGGCCCCGAAGCCGTTTGACCCGCGCAGGCGATCGGCGAGCGTCCGCAATAACAGCGTCTGGTCGACCGGACGGTAGTCCTGCGCCGTGGCCTTGGTCACGAGACTCTCGATGTGGTCCCGCACCAGCCCGCGCGGCAGCGCGGTCGCGCCGGCGTCCAGCGCCTTGCCGCCCTCGGGCGCCGCGAGCACCGCGCGGCAGCGCCGGGCCGCCGCGCCCTCGCGGGCAATTGCCCGCGTGCGCAGGAAGCAGTGACCGCAGGTGAGGACATAGAGCAGCGCGATCACGCTGGAAATGTAGGTGCGGTCCGACGACAACATCAGACGGATCAGGCCGAAGCGCCACAGCAGCACGACGGCGAAGACCGAAAGCCCGGTGAAGATCATCCAGAACAGGAGCGCGCTGCGCTCGGATGGGTCGGTCGCGGTCCCCGCGATCGGTCCAATCGTCATCGAACTCATGCTGCACTGCTCCTGGCCTGCAAAGATTGGCCTACCGCGATTTCCCGCCCATTAGATCAAAGCCGCCGCGCCCGGTCCAAAGAGCCATGCCCAATCCGGCTTGGGAAATTTGCCCGAGCTGCCATCTTGCCGATCCCCGCAATTGGCAAGGCGCGGCGGCGTTGTTAGGCTGACCTTACCAAACTTTGGGGTGATCGCATGCGCCTTGTGCTTGAGCTTGTCGCCCGTCTGTTTCTTATCGTCGCGCTCTGCCTTGGAGCGGCGACCGTCTGGGCGACGTTCGACGCCTATCGCAGCGTCGACCGGGCGACCGCGGCCTCGGCGCAACGGGTTGCGCAGGCGCTTCAGGCGCTGTACTGGCACGAATTCTTGTTGCGTAGCAGCAGAACACGCGAGCAGCTTCTGCCGGTTCCGGAGTGGCGCACGCTGGAGACGATGAAGCTGATCTCGCCCGGCGTCTGCGTCGAGTTCCAGCCGGTCATCGCGTTCGAAAAGCCGCTCTGCGGCCAGAGCGAGGGGCTAGGCAAGGCGCCGCCGCGCTGGTTCTCATCGATCGTGCCGACCTTCCTCGGCAGCCACGCCGAAGTGATACGGCCCGTCAGTCCTCGCGCGGCGACCGCCGGAACGGTGGTCGCGACGCCGGATGCCGCGGCCGCCATCTCGCTCGCCTGGGAGTACATCCTCAACGTGATCGACGTCGCGCTTTTGATGGCGGCGGCGATCGCACTGCTGGCTTCGCTCGCGATCGCGCATGCGCTGGCGCCGGCGCGCACGATCGTGACCGCCTTGCAGCGCATGGCGCGCGGTCAGTATCGCATGAAACTGCCGCGCTTCCGCTCGATGGAGCTGGCGATGATCGGCAGCGCCGTCGGCGAGCTCGGCGGCCGGCTGGAGGAAGCGACCGAACAGCGCGCGGCGCTGACGCGGCGCCTGATCGAGATCCGCGACGATGAGCGCCGCGCGCTCGCCCGCGAACTGCACGACGAGTTCGGGCAAAATCTCTCGGCCATCCTCGCCTTCGCCAACACCATCGAGACGGCGGGCACGAAGGAAGACAAGGACAACGGCATCGCGCAGGACGCGCGGATGATCTCGCAGGCCACGCATCATCTGATGGCCTCGCTGCGCGACGCGCTGAAGCGCCTGCGCAATCCCCTTCCCGCAGAGCTTGGACTGGAGGCGAGCCTGGTGAATTTGGTGGATAGCTGGCGTTCGCAGAGCGCGGCGCGGCCGACGATCCAGCTCGATCTCAAGGGCGACCTCACCGACATCAGCGGCCCGGCCGCCACCACCGCCTATCGCGTCGCGCAGGAGTGCCTGACCAACGCATTGCGCCACGGCACAGCACGCGAGATTTCCCTGCGCGTCGAGCGGCGCGCGGGCGATGACGATGCATTGCTGATCAGTGTCGAGGACGACGGCGGCGGCGATGCGGCTCGCGTGGCGCAGTCGGCCGGCTTCGGCCTCACCGGCATCCGCGAGCGCATCGCTGCGGCTGGCGGATCATTGTCGATCCTGCCCGCCCATCGCGGCCTCAGCGTCGCCGCCACCATCCCGCTCGCCGCATGAGGCCGGCATGAACGAGATTGCGGCAACAGGAATCTCCGTGCTGCTGGTCGACGACCATCCGATCGTGCGGCAAGGCTACCGGCGCGTGCTGGAAAGCCAGGGCGATCTGCATGTCGTGGCGGAAGCCGATAACGCCGCGGATGCCTACAGCGCCTTCAAGGCGCGCGATCCTGATGTCGTCGTGCTCGATATCTCGATGCCCGGCGCGAGCGGGCTGGAGGCGATCCGCAACATCCGCGCGCGCAGCCCGCGGGCGCGGATCCTCGTTTTCACCATGCACAACGAGGCCGTGCTGGTGAAAGCCGCCTTCAGTGCCGGCGCCAGCGGCTTCGTCACCAAGAGCAGCGAGCCGTCCGCGGTCGTATCCGCGATCCGCAGCGTTGCCCGCGGCGAACGCGCCATGAGCGACGACATCGCGCACATCCTGGCCGAGGACAGCCTCTCGGCGGGCTCGGCGCTGGATCAACTGGGAGAACGCGAGATCGAGATCCTGCGCCAGTTCGCCGGCGGCGCCACCACCGAGCAGATCGCGACGCATCTCAATCTCAGCGTCAAGACGGTGCAGAACTATCACTATCTGATCAAGACCAAGACCGGCGCGCGCACGGATGCGCAGCTCGTGCGGCTCGCCGCGGCTTGCGGGCTGACGAATATCTAAGTGTTCGCCCGTCCCTGGAGACAGGGCGCGCAGAGCCCTCCTCCGCACGCGGGGCCTCCGAGAATATTTCGATCGCCTTAGCGATGCGGATTGGAACGGAGGCGGTCGAACTCTGGTTAGTACCAGAGCGAAGGAGTTCCGCCATGAGTAAGGCTATCCGCGAAGCCACCTATCCCGCGATCATCACTGTCGGCGAGCTCATCGATGAACTCTGCCGCCTGCCAGACACAGCAACGATTCGATTCCACTGCCCCCTGCTCGGACAAGAGCTTGCATTCTACCGGCTTCGAAAGCGGGCGAAGGACCTTGTCGAAATTGAAGTCAATGCGTATCCGGAAAGCCCGCCGGTCGTGCCATTGGCCGGTGCCGCGCTTGGTGGGCGGAAAAAATCTCACCATCCGCGTTCGCTCCGCGATGGTGCCCTTGCCCATAAGGTGGGGGGATAACAAACGCCGGCCATGTCGGCTACCGCTGGCTTTGGAGCGGGTGGGTTGTTCGGCCTACGCCTTCAATCCGCGCAGCAGCAGCGCCAGCGTCGCATCGACGCGCGCCGGCAGATCGGCGTCCTTCCACTCGTCGGCGTGGGCCGGATGGTGGAAGCGGACGGTGGCATCGAAGATGGCGCGCGCGGTTGCCTTGACGTCGCCCACCTCGAACACGCCCTGCTTCACGCCGTCGGTCAGGATCGCCCCGATCTGGTCGATCATGGTGTCCTTGTGACACCTGACGGCTGCACAAGCCTCGCGCGCCAGGGTCAGATAGGTGTCGAACATCTCGGGGTCGTCGAGCACGCGCGAACGCTTGGCGTCAAACAGCGTGCGCAGCCAGCGGTCGAGCCTGACTGGCGCCGGACCCTGCTCCTCGGCGATCGCCAGCAACGGCGCGTCGATACGGTCCAACCAACGTTTGGCAACGGCCTCGCGCAGCGAGGCCTTGCTCGGGAAATGGCGGTAGACGCTGCCGTGGCTCACATCGAGCGCACGGGCAACGTCGACCACGGTGGCCTTGGCAAGTCCGTAGCGCCGCAACACGTCCTCGGTGACTTCGAGGATCCGCTCCGGCGTCAAGATAACGGCTTCATTCATGCCAGCACCATGGTCCCGTTGAGGGCTCAGTTACCCGGCGATGGAGCTGCTTCCGAAGCGCCCGTGCCGGTCGTTTCGAAAAGCTCTCGCCTTAATGAGGCAGTTTTGCAGCCTGCGCCGCGATCTGGCGCGCCACCAGTAAATTGAGCCAATGCCCAATCGTCCCGGTCAGATTGATGATTTCGGTCGTCATTGTCTTAAGTCTCCAATCGTCCGCGGTTTCTCCTCGGGGAGAACCACGAGACGCCCAATCGGTGCGTCCAAGAACGAATATACACGTCTCGCTGACAGATTTCAATATCTGTCAGTCAATGATCCGTGATTGACAGCCGATTTTTGCGGGCCTCCTCTCCGGCCGCCCTTGGGCCGGCTGGTCCGGTGGATAGTTCGGCGATCTCCCTCTTCCCGGGCTCGGATCGTTTGTTTCGCCCTCTCCGCTCTGCTAAATCACGGCGTAAAAAGCATTTTGGCAGGTAGCGCTCTCTTGGGTCGCCCGCCCACCTTCCTGGAGCAGTCCAATGATCCCCCGCTATACCCGCCCGGAAATGGCCTCGATCTGGGAACCGCAGACCCGGTTCAAGATCTGGTTCGAGATCGAGGCGCACGCGGCTGACGCCCTCGCCGAGCTCGGGACGATCCCCAAGGAAGCCGCCAAAACGGTCTGGGCCAAGGCCAAGGACGTCACCTTCGACGTCGCCCGCATCGACGCGATCGAGCGCGAGACCAAGCACGACGTCATCGCCTTCCTCACCCACCTTGCCGAGATCGTCGGCCCTGAGGCGCGCTTCGTGCATCAGGGCATGACCTCCTCCGACGTGCTCGACACTTGCCTCAACGTCCAGCTCACCCGCGCAGCCGACCTGCTGCTCGCCGACCTCGACAAGGTGCTGGCGGCGCTGAAGAAGCGCGCCTTCGAGCACAAGATGACGCCCACTATCGGTCGCAGCCACGGCATCCATGCCGAGCCCGTGACCTTCGGCCTCAAGCTCGCTTATGCCTATGCCGAATTCACGCGCGCCAAGGAGCGCCTGATCGCGGCGAGGAAAGAGGTCGCGACCTGCGCCATTTCCGGCGCCGTCGGCACCTTCGCGCAGATTGATCCGCGCGTGGAAGAACACGTCGCCAAGGCCATGGGCCTTGTCCCCGAGCCGATCTCGACGCAGGTGATCCCGCGCGATCGCCACGCGATGTACTTCTCGGTCCTCGGTGTGATCGCCTCCTCGGTCGAGCGCTTCGCGGTGGAGATCCGCCACATGCAGCGCACCGAGGTGCTGGAGGCCGAAGAGTTCTTCTCCGAAGGGCAGAAGGGTTCGTCCGCGATGCCGCACAAGCGCAACCCCGTGCTCTCGGAGAACCTCACCGGCCTTTCGCGCATGGTCCGCGCCTATGTGACACCGGCGCTGGAGAACGTCGTGCTCTGGCACGAGCGCGATATTTCGCACTCCTCCGCCGAGCGCATGATGGCCCCCGACGCGACCGTGACGCTCGACTTCGCGCTGGTGCGCCTCGCCGGCCTGATCGACAAGCTGCTGGTGTATCCCGCCAACATGCAGAAGAACCTCGACCGCCTCGGCGGCCTCGTGCACTCCCAGCGCGTGCTGCTGGCGCTGACGCAGAAGGGCGCCAGCCGCGAGGACGCCTACAAGCTCGTGCAGCGCAACGCCATGCCGGTCTGGCGCGGCGAAGGCGACTTCCTCCAGCTCCTGAAGAAGGACGCTGAAGTGAAGAAATATCTCAGAGACGCCGAGATCGAGGAGCAGTTCGATCTCGGCTATCACCTCAAGCACGTCGACACGATCTTCAAGCGCGTGTTCGGGGAAAGCTGAGTGTCGCGTCCGTAGTGCGTAGCCTGGGTGAGCGCAGCGATAACCCGGGGAGCCACCAACAAAGATCCCGGATGTCGCTTCGCTCATCCGGCTACAACAATAACAACAACAGAGACGGAGCCCCCATGCCGATCGTCAACCGCGTTGCCGCCCTGTCCGACGAAATGGCCGCCTGGCGCCATGACTTCCATGAGAACCCGGAACTGCAATACGACGTCCATCGCACCGCCGGCATCGTCGCCGATCGTTTGCGCGAGTTCGGCTGCGACGAGGTGGTGACTGGCATCGGCCGCACCGGCGTCGTCGGCGTGATCCGCGGCCGCAAGTCGGCCTCCGGCAAGACCATTGGCCTGCGCGCCGACATGGACGCGCTGCCGATCATGGAGACGTCAGGCGTCGCCTACGCCTCCAAGGTACCCGGCAAGATGCACGCCTGCGGCCATGACGGCCACACCGCCATGCTGCTCGGCGCCGCCAAATATCTCGCCGAGACGCGCAACTTTGACGGCACCGCGATCGTGATCTTCCAGCCCGCCGAGGAAGGTGGCGGCGGCGGCAAGGCGATGGTCGAGGACGGGTTGATGACGCGCTGGAACATCCAGGAGGTCTACGGCATGCACAATATGCCGGGCCTGCCCGAGGGTCATTTCGCGACTACGCCGGGTGCGATGCTCGCCTCCTCCGACAACATCCAGATCACGGTCCACGGCAAGGGCGGCCACGCCGGCGCGGGTCCGCACAAATCGATCGACAGCGTGCTGATCGGCGCGCAGATCGTCAACGCGCTGCAATCGATCGTCGCGCGCAACGTCGATCCGCTGAAGTCAGCCGTCATCTCGATCACGCAATTCCACTCCGGCACGGCCTTCAATATCATTCCGGAGATCGCCGAGCTCGGCGGTACTGTGCGCACGCTCGATCCTGAGGTGCGCGATCTGGTCGAACGCCGCATCGGCGAGGTCGCCGACAGCGTCGCCCGTGCCTATGGCGGCTCGGCGGAGACGAAATACACGCGCATGTATCCGGTGACGATGAACCATGCGCGCGAGGCCGGCCTTGCCGCTGACGTCGCCCGCGACATCGTCGGCGCCGAGCGCGTCAACGACAAGTTCATTCCCATGATGGGCGCCGAAGACTTCTCGTTCATGCTGGAAGCGCGCCCCGGCGCGATGATCCTGGTCGGCATGGGCGACGGCAACGAGTGCCACCACCCCAGCTACATCTTCAACGACAACATTCTCGGCCACGGCGCATCATATTGGGCACGCCTGGTGGAGACGCGGATGCCGGCGGGGTAACTCGGCGAAGAGTATCCCCCTATCGAGGCCCGTGGCGTCTGCACCAAACCACAATAGATAATCCTGCCGGTTTGGGGCGGCCTTGCCAGCCATGCCACCGCGAGGCTACCGCTTAAGGTCAGTTGCAAATCTCTCTTTGCTGCCCAATACCGCCGCTCCCCTGCGATTGCCCCGTACCAATTACTATCCGACAGCCTCTTGCTGCAGGTCGGCAGCCCGCCTGATTGCATAGTATCTGTTCTGAGGATTGGGCCTTTGGGGGCGTGGACTCGGTTCGCCTGCGCTCAACGTCCCGCCTCCTCGAATCCTCCCGCGTCGCGACCGGCTTCTTCTCCTGAATCTTCTCGCACTCGTTGTCGTCACCGACGTGGTAGCCGGCCCGGCAGGTGATCTTCGCGCATTGATCTCCATCGGCTTTGAAGCCGAAATTGCATACGAGCGGACAGACACGTCCCGGCTTCGCCTTCAGCGCATCGAGCGCGTCGACACTGGCAAGCTTCGCGTCGAATTGAGTGCCGGCATATTTGTTGAACAGCGTCAGCGAGCGCTGCGTTGCGGCGTTCCAGTCGCCGTCGGCGGCGGCCGAAAGACAGCCGACGCGGCGCAGTTCGCTCTGAACGGATTTCGCGAGATCGCCGGGCGGCGGAGAGCTTGGCGGCGGCGACAGCGCGGCCACCTTCCTACTGTCGCCATCAGCCGCCTGCTTCGCTGCCGCCTCGGTCGCCACCTTCTCGAGCGCCCGCTTCTCCGCGAGCGACCTGGCCGCGGCAGCTTCCGCCGCCTTGCGATCTCGTTCGGCCGCCTCCGCCTTGGCCTGCTCGATCTGCTTGGCCTTCTCGGCCGCGATCCTCGCCCCTTCCGCGGCTTTCGCAGCGGCGGCCGCTTTCTCCAGTTCGGCCTTCTGGGCTCGTTCGGTCGCCAGCCTCGCCTTCTCCTGTTCGGCCAGACGCGCCTTCTCGGTCGCCAGCGTGCGATCCTCCTCGGCGGCAATCTTCTTCAACTGCACGCGGGCGAGGTTGGCGTAAAAGCCCTCCGGATAGGTCTGGAGGAATGCTTCCCAGGCTTCACGCAGGCCGGCCTGAAGGGCAAGCTCGTAGTCTTTGCGCACACTGTCCTGTGGATTTGCCTGCGGACCGGCTGCGGCGGCCGGCCTTGCCGGCACCAGCGGCACATCGCTGCCGCCCAGGGAGCCATAGACATACGGCTCCTGCTTGTTGCCGGTTTTTTTCAAGACGTCGTCACGGACAAACCCGAACGCCTTGCGCAGGTCGAGCCCGGGCTTTGGCAGATGATCGGTCAGCGCGACCGCGAACGGGCTGTTCCGGGAGTCGCCATCGGACGCCGTCGACCCCGCCTTGGCCGCAAATGCGATCATCGTGTTCGGACTGGTCGGCTCGACCTTGGCAAGCCCGCCACCAATCGCGCGCGAGGCCAGGGTGCGCTTCATCGTCTTGGCGAAAGGGTTGTCGCGACAGGCATCGAGGATGACGAGACGGAGTTGTTTGGCCGGTTCGACCGCATACAGCGCGCGGTCGAGTGCGATCGTCTCGTCGAGGACATCGCCATCGGTTTCCAGCATGGCATCGGTCGGAACGAGGTAGTTGCTGCCGTCCAGCTCGATGCCATGGCCCGCATAGTAGATCACCGCCATGTCGGCATCGCGCGTCCTGGCCGCGAACTCGCGTAGCGATCGCCGCATTTCGCTGGCATTGAGGTCCAGCTTGATCTCGACCGTATCGAAGCCTGCGTTCCTGAACATGCCGCCGACCAGCCCGGCGTCGTTCACCGGGTTGGCGAGCCGCGGGGCGTTCTTGTAGGCGGAATTGCCGATCACGAGCGCGACGCGCTTGTCGGCCTGAGCCGGCGCGCAGGTGCAAAGAGCCGCAAATATGAATAGGAAGAGATATCGAGCGATGTTCACGCAATTCATCCGCGGTTCTGGATCGACTGCACGATCAGTTGCAGACCTCATAATTGCCGCTTCCTACGGAGGCGTTATATCTTCCGGGCGTAGCCCCGGCCACGAGTCTGCATCCTTTCTGCACCGGACGACAGCCGGCCGAACTGCAAAAAATCTGCCCACTGGCTTCGGGCTTCGAGGGCGCAGATTCCGAGTCCTTCCGGTCCGCGTCCCGCTTCCTCGAATCTTCCCGCGTCGCGACCGGCTTCTTCTCGGACACCTTCGCGCATTCGTTGTCGTCACCGACGTGATAGCCGGCGCGGCAGGTGATCTTCACGCATTGATCGCCATCGGCCTTGAAGCCGAAATTGCAAACGAGCGGGCAAACGCGCCCGGGCTTTGCCTTCAGTGCATCGAGCGCATCGACGCTTGCGAGCTTGGCGTCGAACTGGGTGCCTGCATATTTGTTGAACAGGGCCAGCGAACGCTGCGATGCGGCGCTCCAATCGCCGTCGGCGGTGGCAGACAGGCAGCCGACGCGGCGCAATTCGCTCTGTAGGGATTTTGTCAGATCAGCCGCCGACAATGCCGATGCCGGCGTCGACGAAAGGGCTGCAACTTTTTGCTCGACCTCAGGCATCTGCCGATCGGCCGTCGGCTTTGCCACCTGCTCCGCCTTCTCGGCTGCCTGCTTGGCGGCAAGCTCGGCCTTGGCCTTCTCCGCCGCCTGCTTCTCGGCCTGTGCTTTCGCCGCAGCAGCCTCAGCCAGCTTGCGCTGGTGCTCCGCCGCCTCGGTCCTCGCCTGCTCGATCTGCTTCAGCTTCTCCGCCGCGATCCGGGCCTCTTCGGCAGCTTTGGCCGCCGCGGCCGCCTTGTCCTGCTCGGTCTTCTGGGCGCGTTCGGCAATAAGCCTTGCCTTCTGCTGCTCGGCCGCATTCGCCTTTTGCTCGGCCGACGCCCGCGTCTCTTCAGCGGCGATCTTGTTCATCTGGCCCTTGGCCAGATTGGCATAAAAACCTTCGGGATATTGCGCCAGGAAGGCTTCCCAACCGTCGCGCGTGGCAAGCTGCAGCGCCAGCTCGTAATCCCTGCGAATAGAATCCTGCGGGTTGGCCTGCGCCCCAGACGCGGCCGGTTTGACCGCAACCAATGGCACGTCGTCGCCACCGAGCGAGCCGTACACATACGGCTCCTGCTTGTAGCCCGTGCTCTTGAGCACGTCGTCGCGCACGAAGCCGAAAGCCTTGCGCAGGTCGAGGCCCGGCTTCGGCAGGTGCTCGACCAAGGCGACGGCGAACGGGCTGTTCTTGGAGTCGCCGTCAGACGCGGTCGATCCCGCTTTCGCGGCGAAGGCGATCATGGTGTTGGGGCTGGTCGGCTCGACCTTGGCGAGCCCGCGTCCGATCGCGCGGGAGGCCAGCGTCCGCTTCATGGTCTTGGAAAACGGATTGTCGCGGCACGCGTCCAGGATGATCAGGCGCAGCTGCTTGGCCGGCTCGACCGCGAACAGCGCACGCTCGACTGGGATGGTCTCGTCGAGCACGTCGCCATCCGTCTCCAGCGTCGCATCGGTCGGAATGAGATAGTTGGTGCCTTCCAGCTCGATGCCGTGGCCGGCGTAATAGATCACCGCCACATCCGCATCGCGGGTCCTGCCGGCGAACTCACGCAACATGCGCCGCATCTCGCTCGCACTGAGATCCAGCCTGACGTCGACGGAATCAAAGCCCGCCTTCTTGAACATGCCGCCGACCAGAGTGGCATCGTTCACGGGATTGCCGAGCTTGGGCGCGCTCTTGTAGGCGGAATTGCCGATCACGAGCGCAACCCGCCGGTCCGCATGGGCCGGTCCGCAGGCAAGGCCAATGGCCAAAATCAACAAAGCAAATATCCGAAACGGAATCACTTGCGTCCCCCAGGATGCAATTCCATGAGAATATCCGGGAGCGTGGCAGATTGCCAATTCTTCCTATGTGACAATTGTCACACAAGACCCTCTATCGGAGTATGGATAATGCGGCGAAGCGTCGCTCTGCTTTCGCAGCTGACGCCAAAGCCGGCTGTTGGGTCCGTTACATTTGCACCACCTCGTGGCGCATCACGAACGGTGCAAGCAGTGCGTGCACCTCGCTCGCAACCGCCTCGCGCTGATCAGCCGGCAGGCCCGCCAGCGTAACCGTGGCGATCGAGCCGTGGCTGCCGTGAGCGCCGACCCTGACCTTGCAGTCGATGCCGCGCTCGGCGAGCGGTGTCAGCACCTTCGTGAACACGCGCCGGGCTGCGTCCCAGCGCAGTTGCGGCTTGAATACCTTGCCGACGCCGGTGACAGGCATCGGGTCGATCGGAATGACCTGCACCGGAACGGCGGCGCGCTCCGGCGTGCGCTCGCGCACCCATGTCTCCAACTCGCCCGGTTCGACAGTCGCACCCGGCTTCAGCTGCACGTAACCCACCGGCAATTCGCCGGCATAGGCGTCGGGCTGACCGACCACCGCGGCAAAGCCGACGGCGGGATGCCGGAACATGATCTCCTCGATCGGCGCCGGATCGATGTTGTGGCCGCCGCGGATCACGAGATCCTTGGCGCGGCCGGTGATCCAGAGATAGCCGTCGGCATCGAGCCGGCCGAGATCGCCGGAATTGACCCAGACCTCGTCGACGAAGGCGCCCTTGTTGTGCTCGTCGTTGAGATAGCCGCCGAACACGCCGGGCCCGGCCATGATGACGACACCGATCTCGTCCGGCGCGCAGTCGCGGATCAGCCGGCCGTCGGCATCGAGTTGCACGATGCGGACCCGCGCGTAAGGCATGGGAAGGCCGACCGAGCCGAGCCGGATCGGCCGCGACGGATAGGCCAGCGTGTGCACGCTCGAGGTCTCGGTCATGCCGTAGACCTCCACGACCGGCAGCTTGAGCTTGTCCTGGATTGCAGACCCCACCGCGACCGGGATCGCCGAGCCGCCGCCGGCGGCATATCTCAGGCTGGAGATGTCGGCATTGCCGGGCGGCACCGCGAGCGTCGCGGCGAGCACCGTCGGCACGCTCGACAGCGCCTCCGGCTTGAAGCGCTCGACCAGTTGCCAGATGTTCTTCACCGCATTCGGATTGCGCCATCCGCTCGGCGACAGCACGACCAGCGATCCGCCGGCGGACAGCGTCAGCAGCACCTGGGTCAGCGAACCCCCGACATGAAACAGCGGCATGCCGAACAGCATGTTGGCGCCGGGCTTGGACTTCAGCAGCAGATTGAGCGCCCAGGCCTGATAGACCTGGTTGGCATGGGTGTGCCGCACCAGCTTTGGCGTTCCGGTGGTGCCTCCCGTGTGGAAATAGGCCGCGATGTCGCTGCCGAGAATCTTGCGCCCGCTGATAAGCCGGTCCGACGGCTGCAGCTTGATCAGATCGCTGAAGGCAAAGATTCCCTTCGCCGGATCGCCGCCGCCGAACACCTGCACGACCGCCTTGAGATGTTTGAGTCGTGGGCGGATCTGTTCGACCTTCTGCCAGATGTCAGTGCCGGGCATCGGCCCCAGCGCCACCAGAATTTTCGTGTTCGCTGCCTCCAGGATCTCCGCGATCTGGTGCGGCTCCAAGAGCGGATTGACGGGGTTGGCGATGCCTGCGGCCTCCGCGCCGAACAGTGTCACGAAGGCGTCAGGTACCAGCGGCAGCATGAAGCTGATGACGTCGCCCTTCTCGACGCCGAGCGCGTGAAACATGTTGGCGGCCTGCGTGACGCGCGCGATGAAATCGCGGTATGTCACAACGACAGGCGTGTCGGCGGGATCGGCATTTTGCAGGAACTGGATCGCCGGCCCGTCGGGGTTGCCCGCCGCACCCAGCCTGATCGCGTCGTAGGTGCTCTCGGCCGCGACGCGATCGGCGTAAGGGACCTGCTCGAAGGCTCGAACCTCGGCGTCGGTTGCCAGGTCCGGATAGTCGCTGCCGATGAGCCGATCGAGCGCGTGGATGCCCGCCATGGAATTCCGTCCTCCCTCAGATGCATTCCCCGCGCCCTGTCTTTTGACTTTTTGGGTCGAGGAGGCCTCGACCGATGACCGGTCGAGCACGGACAGAATGATGGATGATTTGGCGTTCGTCCATGACCTAACGTCGCCTACGATCGGGCTCAGACCTTTGAACCTGCGGGCCAGATCCGGGGACCAAGAATTGGCGTCGGACCAGCATGCCAGCGCCCTGCCGCAAGACTTGAGGTGATCATGACTACGCCCCTGCGGGATTGCGCCACTCGGCCCTTCATCGCGCTCGCCATGACACTTGCGATCATGGCATCGGCGATCGCCCTGCCCCGCGCGGCACTCGCCGAGGACGGCCAGTTCGACAAGATGCGCGCCAAGATCGCGGCCTTCGTCGCCGACAAGATGGAGAAGCTCGGCGGGTCGCGCATCATCTACAAGGTGGACACCGATGGCCTGCGCGAGAGCGTCGTCACGGATTTGCGCGACGACGTCTACAAGAACCTGCGCGAGGGCCGGATCGCCTTCTCCGGTCTTGCGATCCGCGACGGCGGCGTCGAGTTGAAGATCGCCGACGCCAAGGGCCGCGAGCAGCTCGCGCGCAAGCTCGCGTCAGCCGCAGAGGGATTGCCGTCGTATGCACTCGCCGTGACCGACGGCGGCGACGGAATGGTCAGGCTCGCGCCGACCGATGCCGCGTCCTCCGCGCGGCTGCACGAGTTCGTCGAAGATGCCATCGCCATGATCGAGCAGCGTCTGAAGGAGGCCGGCGTCCAGCTCGCCAGCGTCCAGCCCGACGGGACCGATCGCATCCGCATCTTCCTGCCCGGTGTGATGGAGCCCGAGCGCGTCACCGCGGTCTTCGCCCGAAAGGTCAAGGTCGGCTTCCGCCTGATCGACCTCTCGATGCCGCCGGAGCAGGCGCAATCCGGCGCGCCGCCGGCAGGCACGGAAGTCCTGCCCGGCTTCAAGGACAAGAGCCTTTATCTGGTCGCCAAGGACAGCGTGCTCGACGGCGACGACATCAGCTATGCAGGCCCGGGTTTTGCAAGCGGCACGAAGGACCCGATCGCCTCGTTCCGCTTCAACGGCCGCGGTACGCGGCGCTTTGCCCACGTCACCGAAGAGAACATCGGAAAGCCCTTCGCCATCGTGCTCGACGGCAAGGTGATCTCCGCCCCCGTGATCCGCGAGCCCATCACCGGCGGTTCGGGCCAGATCTCCGGCAATTTCACCCTGGAGGAAGCGAACAGCGTCGCCATGATGCTGCGCGCCGGTTCGCTGCCGGGGCACCTAGGCCTGGTCGAGCAGCAGGTCGTGCAGCCCGCCGCCAAGCCCTAGGGCTGGGATCGCCCACGCCCCCGCCCCGTCGGGCGCCGAGGTCCACCACGCCGAGGCTCGTACCCCGTGGGCCCGAATCACGGGGGCGCCACGGCCAAACAGGCAATTGCCGAAACCACCGATCCCGCTAAAATTTGCCTCTTGCGGCATGACGGCCGAAGGCTTCATTCAAGTGGTCGTCATTCGATTTCGGCTATACGGGTCGAGAATACCGACCAGGACTGAAGGCCTTACGCGGGGATAGTACCATGCCGTCCGGCAGCGCAGACATTTCGTCGATCCTCGACCGCATTCTCGATGCGGCGACGGATAACCTGAAGATCGCGAAGATCCTGGTCCAGATGGGCCTCGATCCGAACAACGTCACCTACGACGCGATTTTCAATCGGATGCTGGAGATCTTCGTCCACAACATCACGCTGGCCAATATGTTCGCGGCGATCGGCGCCGGTTTCTTCGTCGCCACCCTCCTGATGCGGACGATGGTGCCGCTGCGCGTCGCCAACATGGTCGGTTGCGCGTTCTTCGCCGTTTTCGGCGCGCTCTCAGCCAACGTCTCGACCTTCCTGCTCTATCTGCTGCTGCTTCCGATCAACGCCGTGCGGCTGCGGCAGATGCTCAAGCTCGTCAAGAAGGCGCGCCATGCGGCCGAAGGCGACATGTCGATCGAATGGCTCAAGCCGTTCATGACCGAACGCAAATACCGCCGTGGCGACACGCTCTTCAAACTAGGCGATCCAGCTAAGGACATGCTCCTGACCGTCACCGGCAAGTTCCTGGTCAAGGAGATCAATATCGAGATCATGCCGGGCGCGCTGATGGGAGAGCTCGGCTTCCTGACGCCGGGCAACCGGCGCACCGGAACGATCGAATGCATCGAAGACGGGCAGGTGCTGACGATTACCTACGACCGATTGCTCGAGATCTACTTCCAGGATCCGCAGTTCGGCTACTACTTCCTGGTGCTGACCAGCCAGCGCCTGCTGCAAAACATCGATCGGTTGCAGAAGCAGCTGGCCACGGAGCGGGCCGCCACCACGAACAGGATCGCGTGATCGATTGCGCGTCGCCGTTCAGTTCAAGAGCAACGCCATGCCCGGATCGCCCTTCTCCATCGCACGCCGATAGCCCGCCCGCGCGCTGATGCGGCCGAGATATTTGACCACGTTCGGACAGCGCGACAGGTCATAGGGCTGGAAGTAGCGCATCGTGGTGAGCGAGAAAGCTGTCATGATATCGGCGGTCGTGAAAGCGCTGCCCGCAAGGTATTCGGTCTCGCGAAGCCTTGCGTCGAGAAGATCGTAGGCCCGATCGAGACGCCCCTTCATCGCGAGCAGGGTCGGATTGTCCTTGGCGAGATCGAGCCGGCTCAGGATCATCATCCGCCCCATGCCGGGTTGCAGGGTGCCATTGGCGAAATGAAGCCAATACAGAAACTGAGCGAAGGCGGGATCAGTGGGACCGAGCACGAGTCGGCCGTTGCCATATTTTGCAACGACGTAGTCGACGACCGCACCGGATTCCGCGAGCACCAGCTCGCCGTCGGTGATGACCGGCGCCGTGCCAGCCGGATGCAGCGCCTTGTACTCGGCAGGAGCCAGCATGGTGACGGGATCGCGCGTATAGCGCTTCAGCTCGTAGGGAATCCCCAGTTCCTCGCACAGCCAGACAATACGCTCGGACTGCGACTTGCCGAGATGATGGACGGTGAGCATGGGGCCTCCTGAAGAGATGAAGCAGAACGTGGGATGTGCCACGAGAACGCACAGGTGTGGTTGCGATTACGCCTCGTCCGTCACCATCCGCGCCACGACGCGGTCGCGGCGGATGAAGTGGTGCCAGAGGGCCGCGATCATGTGAACCGCGATCAAGGCGAGCAGGACATAGGCGAAGAGGATGTGGCGGTCCTCATAGACGCCCGCCGCCGCGCGGTCGGGCGTGGTGAATTGCGGCACGTGAAACAGGCCGAAGAAGTCCGAATAGTCAGGCGCGTGCGCACCGGAATGGGCCCAGCCGAGCATGGTGACGACGACGACGGCGAGGTAGAGCGCGCCGTGGCTGACATGGGCCGCGATCTTCTGCCAGCGCGAGGTCTCGGCCGGCAGGGCCGGCGTCGGGTTGACGAGGCGCCACACCAGGCGCAGCACGGTGAGCAGCAGGATCACATAACCGATATCGGCGTGAATTGAGCGGTAGAAGAAGCGGTCGGGACGCGCCGGGATGTGGTTCATCCACCAGCCGAAGCCGATCATGCCGATGATGGTCAGCGCCAAAATCCAGTGCAGCCACCGGGAAACGCTGCCCCAGCCGTGACTGGTGTTTCTGATCATGTCGGCTCTCCGGAGTTTTGCGGGCCTGGACCTGTCCGCACCGCAGTACGGCAGCTGATAGCGGGAACACGCGGCAATCGCGAAATTGAATCGTTCCAAATTGGTCCCAAACGCCCCTGCCGCAAAACCGCCCCAAAAACCGAATGGTAACCATGGCGGGCTAAGGTAACGACGTGATCAATTCCCCGACGATCCTGGTGTTCGATTCCGGCCTTGGTGGGCTCACGGTGCTGCGTGAGGTCGTGGCCGCATGCCCGGACGCGCATTACGTCTACGTCGCCGACGACGCCTTCTTCCCCTACGGCCACCACAGCGAGGACCGGATCATCGCCCGCGTGGTGCCGCTGATGGGGGAATTGATCTGCAAGCACGATCCTGACCTCGTCGTCATCGCCTGCAACACGGCGTCCACCCTGGTCCTATCTCACTTACGCGCCGCTTATTCCCTGCCCTTCGTCGGCACCGTGCCGGCGATCAAGCCGGCCTGCGCGCAGTCGAAGACCCGGCGCGTCTCCGTGCTCGGTACCAAGGGTACGGTGAAGCGCGAATACACCAAGGCGCTGATCCGCGATTTCGCGCTGGGTTGTGAGGTGACGCTGGTCGGCTCCCCCGAACTGGCCTCGCTGGCTGAAGCCGAACTCAGTGGCACCCCGATCAGTGACGGCGACATCCTCGCCGAGCTTACCCCCTGCTTCGTCGGCGATGCCGCGGATGCGGACGCACGCACCGACATAGTCGTGCTCGCCTGCACGCATTATCCGCTGCTGCTCGACCGGATGAAAAAGCTCGCGCCCTGGCCGGTCGACTGGATCGATCCGGCGCCCGCGATCGCCCGCCGCGTCTCGGATCTACTCGGCCCGCAGATCGGCGGCATCGCGCAATCCGGTGCCGAGATGATCTTCACCTCGAATCGCGTACATGGCCTCAGCGCCACGCTGACGCCATTCTTCGGCGGCCGCGCATTGGCCTGACTTTCCGCGGACACGGCACGCTGCTAGGCTTCGCCGTCATCATCCCTCCGCAGGTCATCTCATGTCGATCCCCGCAATGCCGCTCAATCGCCTCCGCCAATTGTGGCGCGAGGGTCGTCCCGCGTTCGGCGCGATCGCGACGATCCCGAGCGTGCAGACCGTGCAGATCATGGCCCGGTCGCTCGACTGGATCATCGTCGATCTCGAGCATGGTCCGATTGGACTGACCGAGGCGCATGCGATGATCGCGGCAACGACCGGCACGCCATGCACACCATTGGTGCGGATCGCGGCCAACGAGCCGTGGCTGGCGAAAGCACCGATGGACATCGGCGCCTTCGGCATCAATTTCCCGATGATCACCAATCGCGCCGATGCCGAGAAAGCGGTCCGCAGTGTGCGCTATCCGCCGCGCGGCGATCGTCTCTGGGGTCCGTTCCACGCTCCGTTCCGCTGGGGCCAGTCGATGCCGGACTACATGGCCTCAGCCGATGACGAGATGATCTGCATGATCACCATCGAGCATGTCGACGCCGTCAACCGCATCGACGAGATCATGGCGACGCCAGGCATCGATGTTGCGGTGATCGGCCCCGGCGATCTCGCCACGTCCATCAACAAGCGCGGGCAGATGGACGATCCCGAGCTGCTGGAGTTGGTCGCCCGCGCGGAAGCCGGCATCCTCAGAAGCGGCGTGCCGATCGGTGGCGTGGCGCGTACCGCAGACCAGGCCAACCAGCTGATCGACCGCGGCTACCGCGCGATCGCGCTCGGCTTCGACTGGTCGCTATTCCAGCGCGGCATCATGGCGGCGTTCGATGGGATCAAACGCTGAGCGCCGGGCTTGCCGGGAACTGCCGCGCTGCTAGGGTCGGCCGTTCCAGGGAGGAAACAATGCTCAAAAAGACTTTGCTCGCTCTTGCCTTCACCGGCCTTGCCGTTGCCGCCTTCGCCCAGCAGCCCGGCATCAAACGCACCCCACTCCAGAAGGTCGAATTTCCGGACGGCTACAACACCATCACCGCCATCGCGGAAGTCCCGGCGGGCGGCGCGGCCGGACGCCATACCCATCCGGGAATCGAGACCGGCTACGTGCTCGAAGGCGAGCTGAATCTTCTCATCGACGGTCAGCCGGAGAAAACCCTGAAAGCCGGTGATTCCTACCAGATCCCTGCAGGTGTCGTGCACGACGCCAAGGCTCATGGCGACAAGGCCATGAAAGTGCTTGGAGTTTACGTCGTCGACAAGACCAAGCCGCTGGCTTCGCCGGCGCCCTGATGCGGCGAACCGACCGGCCCCAGGCGGGTTGGTTCGTGCTAGAGCAGGCGGCGAGCGGGAATCCGCTCGCGGCACATTGTCTAATCTGCGGGAACCGAAAGAGCGATGCGCGGGAAAGCAAAGACCATTTCGCTGCCGCGCCGCCTGATTGTCGATCTCATGCGCGCCTCGATCGGCGTGCCGTTCGTATCGCTCTCCCGCTCGCTCAATATCCGCCCCCTGCTGGAGGCCCGCGCAGGCGCGATCGCGCCGGCCGGCTGGGCCGCGATGTTCGTCAAGGCCTTCGCTCTGGTGGCCAGGGACGAGCCGCTCCTGCGCACGGTTTACGCCAAATGGCCCTGGCCGACGCTCTATGAGCTGCCGAAGAGCGTAGCCTCGGTCGCCATCGCCCGGGTCGAGGACGGCGAGGAATGCGTGCTGTTGCAGCGGATCGCAGGCCCAGAGGCCATAGCCTTGGCCGAAATCGACGCCGAGATCCGGCGCGCCAAGACAGCCCCGATCGACGAAATCCCCATGTTCCGCAAGGTCATGCGGGCGACCCGTCTGCCGCTGCCGCTGCGGCGCCTGTCCTGGGCGATCGGGCTGAATTTCGGCCGGCAGCGCGGCAATTGGTTCGGCAGCTTCGCGGTGAGCTCGGTGGCCGCCTATGGCGGGGGCGAGCTTCACCCCATCACGCCCGGCCCTTTCATCGTCAGCTATGGGGTGGTCGGGGCTGACCAGAGCATCCATGTCGTGATCCGCTGGGATCACCGGGTGACCGACGCTGCCCCCATCGCCAGGGTCCTGACCCGGCTGGAACAGGTCCTGAACACTGAAATCGCTGCCGAATTGCGGGCAGCCGGCCCCAAGCCGATCCGGGCGGTCAGGACGTGATTCCAGGGCCATTCGCATTGACAGCGAGCCCCGAACTCCCCTAAAAGCCGCTTGCTCGCGGGCCGATTTCGGCCCGCGAAGCGTTTCGCGACCCGTGGTCCTTTCCCCCACGCTTTGGGGATCGGACCTGTCAGTGCCGGGCTAGCCCGGCACACAGGAGGGCGCGTTTCCTCAAATCATGAACCTACAGAGGACGCGATGACTAAGCGCAGTGAAGCCAAGTACAAGCTCGACCGCCGTATGGGCCAGAACATCTGGGGCCGCCCGAAGAGCCCCGTCAATCGCCGCGAGTACGGTCCCGGCCAGCACGGCCAGCGCCGCAAGGGCAAGCTCTCCGACTTCGGCGTGCAGCTGCGCGCCAAGCAGAAGCTGAAGGGCTACTACGCCAACATCTCCGAGCGCCAGTTCCACAGCATCTATGTCGAGGCCAGCCGCCTCAAGGGTGACACCGGCGAGAACCTGATCGGCCTGCTCGAGCGTCGTCTCGACGCGGTCGTGTACCGCGCCAAGTTCGTCTCGACGATCTTCGCCGCGCGCCAGTTCATCAACCACGGCCACGTCAAGGTGAACGGCCGCAAGGTCAACATCTCAAGCTATCAGGTCAAGATCAGCGACGTGATCGAGGTCAAGGAAGCCTCCAAGCAGCTCGCCCACGTCCTCGAAGCCAGCCAGCTCTCTGAGCGTGACACCCCGGACTATCTCGAGGTGGACCACAACAAGATGACCGCGAAATACGTGCGCATCCCGCACCTCTCCGACGTGCCGTTCCCGGTGCAGATGGAGCCGCATCTGGTCGTCGAATTCTATTCGCGCTGATAGTTCGGCAGATCAATTCCTCAAAGGCCCCGGTTTCCGGGGCCTTTTTGTTTGAGCCGGCCATTTCCATGTCCCAGGCCATATGTGCTAGGATTGCGCATTGCAGAGTTGAGCATGACGCGTCTTCTGGAAGAGGCCTTTAGCAAAGTGTCCGGCCTGCCTGATTCAGAGCAGGACGAATTGGCGCGGACCCTGCTTGAACTTGCTGGAGTCGATCAGCCTCCTCCGATCCAGCTGACGCCGGCGGAAGAGGCCGATCTCGCCGAGGCCGAAGCCGAAATCGCTCGCGGTGAGCTTGCCAGCGTCGACGAAATCCACGCGATGTGGGCTAAGCACGGGCTGTGAAGGTCCGCTACACGAAGCGGGCGCTCGTCCAAATCGACGAAGTTCTGACCTGCATCGAAGCGCGCTCGCCCCAAGGAGCAGACCACGTGCGTGACCGCGTTATAGCGCTCATCGCACTGCTTCAGGATCACCCCTATGCAGGGCGACCGACCACCCGTGCATACGTCCGTCGCTTGCCGGGCAACCCTTAACCGTATTTGATCGATTATCGTGTGACTGCGACAGAAGTCGTGATCATGCGGTTTCGTCACGCCGCCCGGCGTCCACCCAGAACTCGTTGACCGCGAGTGAGTGCAATTCCCTCAGGGAGCAAGTTGATGCTCTATACCCCTCCCCCCATCGATCCCAAGGCACCGCCGGTGCGCATCAATCTGCTCTCGGACACGCAGACCAAGCCAACGGCTGCGATGCGCGAGGCGATGGCGCGCGCCGAAGTCGGCGACGAGCAGGTCGGCGACGATCCGACCGTGAATGCGCTGTGCGAGCGCGTCGCCGAGCTGCTCGGCAAGGAAGCCGCGGTCTACATGCCATCAGGCACGATGTGCAACGTCACCGCGACGCTGGTGCATTGCCGTCCCGGTGACGAGATCCTCGCCCATGAGAGCGCGCACATCATCGCGCGCGAAGGTGGCGCACATGCCGCGATCGGCGGCTTCCAGGTCACGCAATTGAAGGGACCCGACGGCCAGTTCACGCCGGAGACATTCCGCAAGGCACTGCACCCGCGCACGCGCTACCAGCCGCCGCAGACCGTGGTCAGCGTCGAGCAGACCGCCAATATCGGCGGCGGCACGATCTGGAAGAAGGCCGCGCTCGACGAGATCGTCGCGATCGCCAAACAACACGGCCTCGTCACCCACATGGACGGCGCGCGCCTGCTCAATGCCACCGTGGCGAGCGGCATCTCCCCGCGCGACATGACGGCGGGGTGGGATTCGGCCTGGATCGACTTCTCGAAGGGCCTGGGCGCGCCGATCGGCGGCGTACTCGCAGGCTCCCGCGCCTTCATCGACGCGGTGTGGCAGTGGAAGCAGCGCCTCGGTGGCTCAATGCGGCAGGCCGGAATCTGCGCGGCCGCGTGCATCTACGCACTCGACCATCACGTCGATCGTCTTGCCGACGACCACGCCAACGCGCGCGCACTCGCCCGCGGACTGTCGCAGATCCCCGGCGTCGAGGTCCAGGAGCCCGAGACCAATCTCGTGTTCTTCAAGCCCGACGGCGCCGGCATTGCCGGCGACAAGATGGTCGCGGCGCTCCGCCAGCGCGGCGTGACGCTTGCGATGATGGACGGCCGCATCCGCGCCTGCACCCATCTCGACGTCAATTCGAGCCAGATCGAGGAGATGATCGGCCACGTGCGCGAGATCGTGCGCGGGGCTTAAGTCCCGCGAACCGCCGCGATCACCGCCCCATCGCCTGATAGATCAGCGTCTTCAGCGCCAGTTGAATCCGGCCGCGCTGCGACGGGGTCTGCACCATGAATATCCCGAACAGATCGTCTTCGGGATCGATGAAGAAGAAGGTGCCGCCGACGCCGTCCCAGCGATATTCGCCAAGTGGCCAGGATGTACCGGGCGGCACCGACGTGCGCACCGCGAAGCCGAGGCCAAACCCAGAAGACCCGCCCGGATAATAGTTCTGGTCACGTGCGACCTTGGTCTCGGGCCCGATATGATCCGACGCCATCAGCGCGATGGTCTCGGGCTTGAGATAGCGCCGGCCGTCATAGGTGCCGCCATTCAGCAGCATCTGTGCGAAACGGGCATAGTCGCCGACTGTGCCGACCATGCCGCCGCCGCCCGATTCCCATTTCGCGGGCTGCCTGATGTCGCGGACCTGCGTCGTCGGATTGATGTTGCGATCCTCCGGCATCGGCTCGGCAATGCGCGGGAATTTGGCGGGATCGGCGACGAAGAAGGCCGTCTCGGTCATGCCGAGCGGATCGAGCAGCCGTTCCTTCTCGAACTGAAGCAGCGTCTTTCCCGCGATGACCTCGACGACGCGGCCGAGCACGTCGGTGGAATAGCCGTAGTCCCACACCGTGCCGGGCTGCTCGACCAGCGGCAGCGTGGCGATCTTGGCGACGAAGTCGGCATTGTTGAGATTGCTGTTGAAGAGATTGGCCTCGGCATAGAGTTCGCGCACCATGCCGCCGCCATGATAGCCGTAGGGCAGCCCGGAGGTGTGGCGCAGCAGGTCCTTGATCGTGACCGGACGATTGACCGGCTCCAGCACCAGCGCGACCTTGCCGTCTTCGGCCTTCTTCTCGACGCCGACCTTCATGCCGGCAAAGGCCGGAATGTATTTCGAGACGGGATCGTCGAGCTTGAGCTTGCCCTCCTCGACCAGCATCATCGCCATCACTGACGTGACCGGCTTCGACATCGAGTAGAGGCGGAAGATCGTGTCCGCGCTCATCGACATCTCGGTCGCGGCGTCGCGGACGCCGAAATTCTCGTAATAGACCGGCTTGCCGTGCTGCTGGAGCAGCAGGATGGCGCCGGGGATCTTGCCGGTCGCGATCTCGTTCCGGATGTAGGCGGAGACTTTTGCCAGGCCTTCGGGCGAGAGATTGTGCGCGGCGCGCTCGGAGCCTGCCTTCACACCAACGACGCCTAACACAAGGACGAGCGCCGCGATCAGCGCGCGGCGCCCGCGCATGTCAATTCTCCATTGCTTCATAGACCAGCTGCTTCAATGTCCGCTGCACGCGCTGGCGCTCGGTCGGGGTCTGCTCCAGCAGCACGAAGAACATGTCCTGCTTGGGATCGATCACGAAATAGCAGCCGGAGGCGCCGTCCCATTTCAATTCGCCGAGATCGCCGGGCGGCGGCGGTTTTGCGTTGCCGGGGTCGGTGCGCACCGCGAGTCCGAGGCCGAAGCCAAAACCGTCGCCGGGGAAGTAGAAATAATCGCGATCGACGCCCGATCTGGGGCCGATCTGATCGGTCACCATCAGCTTGAACGTCTCGGGCTTGAGGATGGTTTTGCCATCGAGGGTGCCGCCGTTGAGCAGCATCTGCGCGAAGCGCGCATAGTCCGCCATGGTGGAGACCATGCCGCCGCTGGCGGACTGCCACTTCTTGACGACGGTCGGATCGTTGATCCGGCCGACCCGGAAATCACTGTCATTCGACACCGGCTGCGCCAGCAGCTTCTGCTTCTCGGGATCGGTGACGAAGAAGCCGCTGTCGACCATGCCGAGCGGCACCAGCAGCTTCTCCCGCTCGATCTCGAGCAGCGGCTTTCCACTCGCGACCTCCATGACGCGCGCCAGGATGTCGGTGGAATGGCCGTACTGCCAGAGCGCGCCGGGCTGGTTGTGCAGCGGCAGCTTTGCGATGCGCTCGGCGAACTCGGCGAGGTCAAAATCGCCGGCATAGATATTGGCGTCGCGATAGGCTTTGCGGACCAGGCTGTCGCCGTAGAAGCCATAGGTGACGCCCGAGGTGTGCGTCATCAAATCGTGCACCGTCATCGGGCGGTTAGGTGGCACGAGTTCGAGCGACTTGGTGCCGTCCTCGGCCTTCTTCTCGACGCCGACCTTCACATTGGCAAAGGATGGAATGTATTTCGAGACCGGATCGTCGGGCTTGATCCTGCCGTCCTCGACCAATTGCATCGCGACAACAGAGGTGATCGCCTTGGTCATCGAGAACAGGCGGAAGATCGTCTTGTCGGTGATCGGCGCCTTGCTCGCCACGTCCTGCACGCCGAAGGCTTCGCGGAAAACCGGTTTGCCGCGCTGCTGGATCAGCACGGTTGCACCGGCGATCTTGCCGGTCGCGACCTCGTTCTTGAAGAACTCACTAATCTTGGCGAGCTTGTCCCGGTTGAAATGCGCGCCGGCCGGAATCTCGTAGGTGCCCTCCGCTCGCGCGAACGACATCGCGCCCAGCGACACCAGCGCGCCGCAGAGCAACGCACGCAGTCCAGACTGTAAGATCATATCCCCTCCCCGGAACATCGCGGGCGGAGTGTACTGACCGCGGCATCAGGCACAAGGGCTGCTGTGTCGCGCAACCGCCTCGGCGTGGAGCTTGGCGCTCGGCTCGGCGAAGCAGCAGAACACCACGCGAGCGACGGATGGTGCGGCCGCGAGCCCTTCGATCGTGGTGCGCACGGCAATATCGGCCGCCCGGTCGGCAGGAAAGCGGAAAATGCCGGTCGAAATCGCGGGAAATGCCACCGAGGTCAGCTTGTGCTTCCCGCACAGCTCCATCGAGCGGCGATAGCAGGAGGCGAGCAGATCATCCTCGCCGAGCGTACCGCCGTTCCAGACCGGCCCGACGGTATGGATCACATGGGCGGCCTTAAGCCGATAGCCCTTGGTGATCTTGGCATCGCCGGTCTTGCAGCCGTGAAGCATGCGGCATTCGGCGACCAGATCGGGCCCGGCCGCCCGATGGATGGCGCCGTCCACGCCGCCCCCGCCCAGGAGCGACGTGTTGGCCGCGTTGACGATTGCGTCAACGCTCAGTGTGGTGATGTCAGCAACGACAACCTCGAGTTCGGCGCCGCCAATCCGGCGCGTCAGCTCGGTCACGTATCAGGCTGCGACAGCGACGCCCTTTTCGGAGAACAGCTGCTGCAATTCACCTGCCTGGAACATCTCGCGGATGATGTCGCAGCCGCCGACGAACTCGCCCTTTACATAGAGCTGCGGAATGGTCGGCCAGTTCGAGTAGTCCTTGATACCGTTGCGCAGTTCGGCGGATTCGAGAACGTTGAGGCCCTTATAGCCGACGCCGATGTGGTCGAGGATCTGCACGACCTGGCCGGAGAACCCGCACTGCGGAAATTGCGGCGTACCCTTCATGAACAGAACCACGTCGTTCGACTTCACTTCGTTGGCGATGAATTCCTCGATGCTCATATCCGTGTCCTTATGGGGCTGAGCCCACTCCAATCGCTTCGGGCTGGCTCAGCCGATCTAACCCGATACCTGCCTATATATGTAGCCCAAACCGTTGTGCATCCAAAGTAAAATGGCGGCGACCGGCCCCCTGCGCCGACGGTCTGGGCAGCGCCGGCCCATTGCATGATGGCACGAATATCATCGCCGGGGAGGACTTTCATACCGTCACGGAGCCCCTATCTAGGACGAACCCCGCGTTTTGGAACCGGGCAGCGCCAACAACGTTCTCTTGTCCTGTCTGGAGAAAAACGTGACGAAACAAGCCTCCGCTACGGCCCCCGCCCCGCTTTCGTCACCGTCGGCCGATTTGGGCGGCCTTGCGCGGAATCTCGAAGACGCATTTCTCACCGTCCGCGACGAGACCGAGCGCCGGGCCTCGCCGCTGTCGCCCGAGGACCAGCAGATCCAGTCCATGCCGGATGCGAGCCCGACGAAATGGCACCGGGCGCACACCACCTGGTTCTGGGAGCAATTTCTGCTCGGCGAGCACTGTGCGAGTTACCGGCCCTTTCACCCTGACTTCGCCTTCCTGTTCAATTCCTATTACGTCAGCGCCGGTCCCCGCCATTCCCGCAATCATCGCGGCGACATCACCCGTCCCAGCGCTGATCAGGTCGGCGCCTACCGAAAATATGTCGACGCTGCGGTCGTAAAATTCTTCCGCGAGGCCGGCGAGGACAAGCTGCGCGAGATCGCACCGCTGGTCGAGGTCGGCCTCAACCACGAGCAGCAGCATCAGGAATTGATGTTCACCGACATCCTGCACGCCTTCGCGCAGAACCCGATCCCGCCGGCCTACGACCCGGACTGGCGCTTCCCGACCGCGACGCCGGCCGGTGAGGATTGGCTGACGCTGAACGAAGGCATCCACACCATCGGTCATGTCGACGATAGTTTCCATTTCGACAACGAAAAGCCGGCGCATCGCGCCCTCGTCGGCCCGGTCAAGGTCGCACGCAATCTCGTCACCAATGGCGAATGGCTCGCCTTCATGCGCGCCGGCGGCTATCGGACCGCAACGCTGTGGCTGATGGACGGTTTTGCGGCCGTCAACAACGAGGGCTGGGACGCTCCCGGCCATT
This sequence comes from Bradyrhizobium sp. LB14.3, assembly GCF_040547985.1. NCBI lineage: Bacteria > Pseudomonadati > Pseudomonadota > Alphaproteobacteria > Hyphomicrobiales > Nitrobacteraceae > Bradyrhizobium > Bradyrhizobium sp. LB14.3. Next base: position 98,983 of record NZ_JBEPQT010000003.1, on the reverse strand, counting down.
GGCGCGAGATCGACGGCCAATGGCATGTGATGACGCTGGCCGGCCTCAAGCCGGTCGATCCCACCGCGCCGGTCTGCCACGTCAGCTATTACGAGGCCGATGCGTTTGCGCGCTGGGCCGGAAAACATCTGCCGACCGAGATGGAATGGGAAGTCGCGGCCCGCGCCAGCCAGCTCAACGATGCCTTCGGCATCGTCTGGCAGTGGACGCGATCGTCCTACTCACCCTACCCCGGGTATCGCGCTATCGAAGGCGCGCTCGGCGAGTACAACGGCAAGTTCATGGTCAACCAGCTGGTGCTGCGCGGCTCCTCGCTTGCAACCCCGGAGGGGCACAGCCGTATCACCTATCGCAACTTCTTCTATCCGCACCACCGCTGGCAGTTCACGGGATTGCGGCTCGCCGACTACGAATAACAATTATCCGACGACAACCGCGCGCCGGACAGCGCGTTCAGGAGAGTATCATGAATGTGCACGCCAGCGCTTTGGCTGAAGCCCATCTTCCCGACGCTCAGACCACTGCCTTCGCCCGCGAGGCCATCGGGGACCTCTCGCAGCAGCCGAAAAGGCTGTCGCCGAAATATTTCTATGATGCGGCCGGATCTGAACTGTTCGAGGCAATCACACGCCTGCCGGAATATTACCCGACGCGCACGGAGCTTGCGATCCTGAAAGAGCGCGGCAGCGAAATCGCGAAAATCATTCCGGAGCACGCGGCGCTGGTCGAGTTCGGCGCGGGCGCGACCACAAAAGTCCGCCTGCTGCTCAACCATTGCAAATTCGCGGCCTATGTGCCCGTCGACATCTCCGGCGACTTCCTGAAGGCGCAGGCGAACGGCCTGAAGCGGGATTTTCCGTCACTCGGCATCCACCCGGTGGCGGCCGACTTCACCACGCCGTTTGAGCTTCCCAAGGCGGTGGCATCCATGCCCAAGGTCGGCTTCTTCCCGGGCTCGACCATCGGCAATTTCGAGCCGCATGAAGCGCAGGCCTTCTTGAAGAGCGCGCGAGCTATTCTGGGCCGGGGCGCGCAGATGATCATCGGCGCCGATCTCGAAAAGGAAGAGCGCGTGCTTCACGACGCGTATAACGACGCGGCCGGCGTCACCGCGCGCTTCAACCTCAATGTGCTGGTGCGCATCAACCGCGAACTCGGCGGCAATTTCGATCTCTCCGCCTTCACCCATCGCGCGATTTACAATCGCGAGCGGCACCGCATCGAGATGCACCTGATCAGCAAGAAGAGCCAGACCGTGCGCCTGCTCGGTACCAGCTTCTCGTTCCGTGCGGGCGAGAGCATCCACACCGAGAACAGCTACAAATACAGCCTCGACCGCTTCGCTGCGCTGGCGCAAGGCGCAGGCTGGCAAGTGCGCGAGAGCTGGACGGATACGGCGAAGATGTTCTCGGTGCACGCGCTGGAGGCGGCGGAGTAAGCGCTCCGGCGACAACGGCGCCGGCTCAATGCTCTTGGGCCTCTTCCGGGGTGGATCGCAGCGACACCGATTCCCATACTGCCACGACGATCATGATCACCGTGGTCGCGACCGAAAGCCAGAGCGGCGAGAGATCGGTGGCAAACCAGCTCAACCCCAGCAGCAGGACGATGCCGATGCCGTGCGAGAGCTGGAGGAAGCCGCGGATGGCGTGCTTGAACAGGATGGTGCCGACCAGAAACACCAGCGGCCCGCCGAGCGTGCTGACGATGGTCCGGATGTCGGAATGGCCGGTGGGATGCTTCAGCACCAGTTCGTCCGCCACCGCGGTCAGGATGATGCCGGCGACGATCGGCATGTGCAGATAGGTATAGCCAAGCCGCGCCAGCCGGCCGGATTCGGCGGTCTTCGATATCCGCTCGGAGCCGGCCTCCGCGCCCTTGTGGAAATAGATCCACCACATCGCGATGCTGCCGACCAGCGCCGAGACGAAGGCGAGGAGGTTGTCGGCGGTCCAGTCCAGCTCGGCGAAGGTCGCGCCGTTGACGACGACGGCTTCACCGAGCGCGATGATGATGAAGCCGGCGAAGCGCTCGGCCATGTGACCGCCTTCGACGGCCCAGGCCTCGACCGACGAGAATCCCAGCCTGGGGACCCAGAATCGGACCGCGGGTGAGACATATTCGATCGTGAGTGCCACGATCCAGAACCACAGCCTCTCCTCCTCGTGCACCAGACCGCCGAGGATCCAGAAGATCGCGGAAGCGGAGAGCCAGACCAGGATGCGGATCGCGTTGTGCCGAACGGCGGTGCGATGGCGCGGGGTCGCGAACAGCCAGAAGGCCGTGCGTCCGACCTGCATCGCTGCGTAGGCGATCGCGAACCACAGGCCGCGTCCCTCAAAAGCGGTCGGGATCGTCGTCGACAGCACGAGGCCGCCGAGCATCATCGAGAAAAGCATGACGCGGACCGGGGTCAGCTCGGGGTTGAGCCAGTTGGTGACCCAGGCGGTGTAGACCCACACCCACCACACCGCGAGAAACAGCATCGTCACGTGCAGCCCGCCCAGCGGCGTGAAATGGTGCAGCAGCGTGTGCGAGACCTGCGTGATCGCGAAAACGAAGACGAGGTCGAAGAACAGCTCGGCATTGGTGACGCGGCTGTGCTGGTTCGGCAGGATGACGCGAAACATCGCGCCGCGAGGATTGTCCGCAGCCATCGTCATCCCCCGTCACACGATCAAATCAGGCCCCGGGCGCCCCAGGCACCCCGGTCTGCAGCGCCAGCGCATGCAGCACGCCGCCCATCTGGCCGCGCAGGGACTGATAGACGATCTGGTGCTGCTGGACGCGGGACTTGCCGCGGAAGGATTCCGAGATCACGGTCGCGGCATAGTGGTCGCCGTCGCCGGCGAGGTCACGGATGGTCACCTCGGCATCGGGGATCGCCGCCTTGATCATCGCCTCGATATCGTGAGCGTCCATGGGCATTCGGGTCGTACTCCTTATCGCGGCTGCAATCAGCCTTGTCGTCGAATCGCTGCCGGGGTCCGGATCTGCAAAGCCAAACTTGCCGGCAGGGACAAACTTAGCGTGAACGGCCTTCTACGTCACGCCTTCCGGCACTATATCCCATCCTGATAAAGGCACGACAAAGTGCCACGCACGGCAGATTGATCGAAAAGGCGTGAAGTCATGAAGCTTCCAGGGCCCGACCACCCCATCACCATCACCCAGAACCCCCGGCGCGTCCGCGTTACGGCGGGCGATATCGTGATCGCCGAGACCAGCAAGGCGCTGATCTTGAAGGAGGCCAAATATCCGGCGGTGCAATATGTCCCGAGACAGGACGCCAATATGGCGGTGCTGGAGCGCACCGATCGCGTCACCCATTGCCCCTACAAGGGGGACGCGAGCTATTACAGCGTCAAGGCCAACGGCCAGACGCTCGACAACGCGATCTGGACCTACGAGACGCCTTTCCCCGCGATGACCGAGATTTCCGGTCATCTCGCCTTCTATCCGGACAAGGTGAAGATCGAGGAAGTGGGGTAGCACCGACACGGGCCTACCGTCAGGGCCGGGCTTGTCCCGGCCCTCCACGTTCTTGGCTGCCGCGGATACAAAAGGACGTAGATGCCCGGGACAGGCCCGGGCACGACGACTGGGAATGCTGGAGCAGCCCCGCTATGCCCTGAAGATCGTGAGCCCCAGGATCAGCAGCACCAGGAAAATCACGACGAACACGTAGAACAGGAAGCGGGCGATGTCGGCGGAGGCGGCCGAGATGCCGGTGAAGCCGAGCACGCCGGCCACGATCGAGACAAGTAAGAAGATCAGCGCCCATTTCAGGATCGTCATCGCCAGCTCCGAAATTGTACCGCTTGTCGCGGTCCTCGCCCTCTTGGCGAACGCTAACTTCGTCGCAGGGAACTGGTTCCTAGCGGTGTCGGGACCTGCGGACGTCTCAAACGACCCTTGCTGAATCTGGTTCCCGGCGGCAAAGTCCGGCCGACAGAAGCGCGACCGGGGCGGCCACGATGACGATGTCACATTCAGCGACGATCGGCGCAGACGTGCACGCCGCGCCGAGGAGTAAGGCGCGCAATCTGTCGCTCGATCGCGCCCGCACCTTCCTCACGCTGGTAGTGCTGCTGCACCACGCCGTCATCCCCTACACCTATTTCGGGCACACCGATCCGACCTCCTGGATCGGTTTCGACATCGTCGTGCTGGCCACCGACAGCTTCTTCATGGCGATGTTCTTCTTCCTGTCGGGACTGTTCACGTGGCCCGGCATCGCACGTAAGGCGCCGTCGGTCTTTCTCCGCGATCGCCTGTTGCGGCTGGGGTTGCCGTTCGCGATCGCGGCCTTCACCGTCATCCCGCTCGCCTATTACGCTATCGCGCTGCGGCACGAGCCCGAGCTGAGCTTCACGGCGTTCTGGTGGAAGACGGTGACGGTTGGTCCGTGGCCGAGCGGGCCGATCTGGTTCGTGTGGGTGCTGCTGGCATTCGACCTGAGCGCGAGCCTGCTCTACCGGGTCTCGGCCCATCTGGTCGATCCGGGCAACCGTATCTCGCTGCGCGGATTTGAGCAGCCGGCCGCATTCTGGCTGATGCTCGTGGTCGTCACCGCCCTCGTCTACGTGCCGTCGCTGCTCTATTTCGGCGGCAGCAAATGGTTCGAACTCGGGCCGTTCTCGGTACAGGCGAGCCGCATCCTGCTCTACTTCGCCTATTTCTTCATCGGCGTCAGCGTTGGTGCGGCGAACTTCGATCGCGGCATCCTCAGCGCCGACGGCCAGTTGCCGAAACAGCGCTGGCTATGGGTGTTCGCGACGCTGATCCCGTACTGCCTGATGTGGGGCATGATCTACATCAAGCGAGAAGTTTTGGGGAATCCCGACCCGCAGCCGCACTGGTACCAGGCGATCTACAGCACGTTCTTCGTGCTGTTCTCAGGCTCGATCCTGCTCGCGATCCTCGCCTTCTTCCTGCACCAGAAGGCGCCCGGGCCGAACCTGCTCGACCGCATGCAGGCGGATGCCTACGGCATGTTCCTGGTGCACTATCCGATTGCGCTGTGGATTCAGTACGCGCTGTATGACTACTCGCTGCCGGCGATCGTGAAGGCCGCGATCGGCTTCGTGCTCACGGTGATCCTGAGCTGGGCACTGACGGCGGGCTTACGTAAGATTCCAGGGGCGTCGCACGTGTTGTGAGACCAAGGCCTCTCCGCTCGTCATTGCGAGGAGCCCTTGCGACGAAGCAATCCAGACTGCCTCCTCGGTGAGACTCTGGATTGCTTCGCTACGCTCGCAATGACGGAATGTGCGGCAGCCCCTCAGGCCGCCTTCCCGCCCATATACTCCGGCAGCCAGCGTTCGAACGAGGTCCGCAGCGCCTCGATCGTAACCGGCGCTTCGCCTGCGATCGCGACGGCGTCACCACCGGTGGTGCCGATCCGCACGCAGGGCACCTCGCAACCGCGCATCTTGGCGAGCACCCGGCCGGCTTCCGTTTCCGGCACGGTGACGAGATAGCGCGCCTGGTCCTCGCCGAACCAATAGGCCTGCGGCACCAGCGCGGTCGGCGCCGCGAGCAGTTCTGCGCCGATGCCGCTCGCCATCGCCATCTCGGCGAGCGCGATCAGAAGACCGCCGTCGGAGAGATCGTGCACGGCGGTCGCGGTGCCCGCATGGATCATGCCACGCACGCAGTCGCCGTTGCGCTTCTCGGCGGCGAGGTCGACCGGCGGTGGTGCGCCCTCCTCGCGACCGCAGATGTCGCGGAGATACACCGACTGGCCGAGCCAGCCATGGTTCTCGCCGATCAAGAGGATCGCCTCGCCTTCGGCCTTGAAGGCGAGCGAGGCTGACTTGGTGAAATCATCCAGCAGGCCGACACCGCCGATCGAGGGTGTGGGCAGGATCGCGCGGCCATTGGTCTCGTTGTAGAGCGAGACATTGCCGGAGACGACCGGGAAGTCGAGCGTGCGGCAGGCTTCCGAGATGCCCTTCAGGCAGCCGACGAACTGGCCCATGATCTCGGGCCTTTCAGGATTGCCGAAATTGAGATTGTCGGTGATCGCGAGCGGCTTGCCGCCGACGGCGGTGATGTTGCGCCAGGCTTCTGCCACCGCCTGCATGCCGCCTTGATAGGGATCGGCCTCGCAATAGCGCGGCGTCACGTCGACGGTCAGCGCCAAGCCCTTCGGGCCGTCCTGCACGCGCACCACGGCGGCATCGCCGCCAGGACGCTGCATGGTGTTGCCGAGAATGACGTGGTCGTACTGCTCCCAGACCCAGCGTTTGCTGCACAGCTCGGGCGTGCCGATCAGCTTTTCCAGCGCAGCGCCGAGACCCATCGGCGACGGCACCTCGCGCGCGTGCACGACCGGCAGCGCGGTCGAGGCGACATGCGGACGGTCATAGAGCGGCGCCTCGTCGCCGAGCTCCTTGATCGGCAAATCGGCCATGACGTCGCCGCCGTGCTTGACCACAAAGCGCTTGCTCGGCGTGGTGTAGCCGACCACGGCGAAATCGAGGCCCCACTTTTTGAAGATCGCCTCAGCTTCCTTCTCTTTCTCGGGCTTGAGCACCATGAGCATGCGCTCCTGGCTCTCCGAGAGCATCATCTCGTAGGCGCTCATGCCGGTCTCGCGGGTCGGCACTGCGTCGAGATCGAGGTCGACGCCGAGGTCGCCCTTGGCGCCCATCTCGACGGCCGAGCACGTGAGCCCCGCCGCGCCCATGTCCTGGATCGCGATGACGCAGCCACTCTCCATGATCTCGAGACAGGCCTCTAACAGCAGCTTCTCGGCGAAGGGATCGCCGACCTGCACCGTTGGGCGCTTCTCCTCGGACTTGTCGTCGAACTCGGCCGAGGCCATCGAGGCGCCGTGGATGCCGTCGCGGCCGGTCTTGGAGCCGAGATAGACGATCGGCATGTTCACGCCGGAGGCGGCCGCATAGAAGATCTTGTCGGTATCGGCGAGGCCGACCGCCATCGCGTTGACGAGGATGTTGCCGTCATAGCGGGTGTGGAAACGGACCTGGCCACCGACCGTCGGCACGCCGAAGGAATTGCCATAGCCGCCGACGCCGGCGACGACGCCGGAGACGAGATGCCGGGTTCTGGCATGTTCGGGCGCGCCAAAACTCAGCGCGTTGAGGCAGGCGATCGGACGCGCGCCCATCGTGAAGACGTCGCGCAAGATGCCGCCGACACCGGTGGTCGCGCCCTGGTAAGGCTCGATGTAGCTCGGGTGGTTGTGGCTCTCCATCTTGAAGACCACGGCCTGGCCGTCGCCGATGTCGATCACGCCGGCGTTCTCGCCGGGACCCTGGATCACCCAGGGCGCCTTGGTCGGCAGACCCTTCAGATGAAGGCGCGAAGATTTGTACGAGCAGTGCTCGTTCCACATCGCCGAGAAGATGCCGAGCTCGGTGAAGGTCGGCTCCCGCCCAATCAGCTTCAGGATGCGCTCGTACTCGTCGGGCTTGAGCCCGTGGGCGGCAATCAGCTCGGGGGTGATCTTGGGTTCGTTCTTCATGGAATTTGGGCTTTCGGCAGCAGTTGGCCGTTCTTAGGAACATCGGGCGGCTTGGAAAAGCCCTTTATGGCGCATTTTCCCACTGTCCCACGTTTTGCGGCCGTGGGCTGCGGGAACAGGAATTGCACAGCGCGGACAGATCGGATTTAAGGGCAAAAGACCCGCAATTGAAGGCCCATTTCCTTGCATGAATTGACCAAAGCGCCCCCGCCCCGCCGCCCCGACCTCCACATCGCCACTGATGGGGAATTCCAGGGCTGGCGAACCTGGATTCGCGACAGTTTTGAGAGCCACATCGGCCCGTTCTGGCACAAGATCGAGCACGACGGCAGCGTCCGCTCGGCGTTCCGGGTCGAGAAAAAGCACCTCAACGGCTCCGGAAACGTTCATGGCGGCTGCTTCATGGCGTTTTCCGACTATTGCCTGTTTGCGATCGCCACCCACGAACTGGATGGGCCGGCGGTGACCACCAATTTCGCCTGCGACTTCCTCGACGCGGCACGCGAGGGCGAACTGATCGAATGCGTCGGCGAAGTCTCACGCGCCGGCGGCTCGCTGATCTTCCTGCGCGGCAAGCTGACATCAGGCGGACGGCCCCTCTTCACCTTCTCCGGCACGATCAAGCGGGTGAAGCGGAAGCCGGCACCGCAGCCAAACGCATAGCTCGCCGTCTTCCCTTTTGGTGCCCCCTCGCCCAGACTTGTGCCGAGCGCTGTCGCGCGGGGAGCAACATCAAGGTGCCGCAGAGCACATCGCCGACAGGTCGCGCCACGGCCTCGCAATTGCCGTCCATCCCCGCCGCCGGCGCGCGCAACTGGCGTGACTATGCGCTGCTGGTCGCGCTCGCCTGCTGCTGGAGCTCAACCTATCCGCTGGCCAAGCTCGCGCTGGACACGATCCCGCCTGTCACCTTCATCTCGGCACGCTCGCTGATCGCGGCCGCCTTCCTGTTCGCGATCCTGTGGATGCGCGGCGTCAGGATCCCGACTGACGCCAAGGCCTGGAAGCTGTTCGCGACCCAGCAATTGATCAACTCGACCTTCCCGTTCCTGATCATCACCTGGTCGCAGCAATATGTGCCGGCGTCGAACACGGTGGTGCTGGCCTCGACGACGCCGATCTTCGCCTTCCTGATCACGTCGCTGATCACGCGGCACGAGCCGGCAACGCTGTTGAAGCTCGCAGGCGCGATCCTCGGCCTTGCCGGCACAATCGTCATTGTCGGCCTGGATGCGCTGCGCGGCTTCGGTAGTGAGATCGTGGCGGAGATCGCGATCCTGCTCGCCACCATCTCCTTTGCCTGCGCCACGATCTTCGGCCTGCGGCTGTCCGAATACGACCCGATGGTGGTGGCCGCCGGCTCGCTGCTGTTCGGCGGCCTCATCCTGCTGCCGCCTTCGCTGATCATCGACCAGCCCTGGACGCTGCACCCGACGCCGACGGCGATCACAGCCACCATCGTCATGGGCATCGTCTCCAGCGCCTTGGGGCTGATGCTGTTCTACATGTGCTTGGGACGGCTCGGCACGCTGACGACGAACGCGCAAGGCTATTTGCGCATTCCGATCGGTGTTGGCTTGTCCGTGCTGCTGCTGGGCGAGACCGTGCCGTCGAATTTGGCGCTGGGCCTGCTGCTGGTGATGGCGGGTGTTGCCGCCATGACGGTGCCGGCGGAACGGCTGAAGTGGCGCTAGCGTGAAACGCTATTGCTTGGCGGCGTCCGCCAGCATCTTCCGATACTTCTCGACGTCGCGCGTCACGAGCTGCTGAAGCAGCTCCGGCGTGTGCTCGCTGTCATCCGGCGCAACAGTCGACAACTCGGCAAAGCGCTTCTTCACCGCATCGGTTTCCACCGCCGTGCGCGCGGCGGCGTTCAGCCTGGCGATCACGGCGGGTGGGGTGCCCTTGGGCGCGAACAGGCCGTTCCAGCCCTGCGCCTCGAATTCAGGCAGGCCGGCTTCGGCTGATGTCGGCGGATCGGGCAGCGTGGCAAGCCGCACATTCGAGCCGACCACGAGGCCCCGCACCAGCTTCTCGTTGACCGATTGCGAGACGGAGGCCGCCGCATCGCAGACGCCGTCGATCTGGCCGCCGATCGCGTCCGTGAGCGCAGGCGCGGCGCCGCGATAGCCGACCAGCGTCGCGTCGATCCCGGCGGCGGTGACGAAGCTTTTGCAGATCAGGTAATTCGACGAGCCGACGCCGGCATGGCCGAGATTGATCTTGCCCGGATTGGCCTTGGCGTAGGCGATGAATTCTTTGAGGTCCTTCGCCGGAAAATCCTTGCGCACGGCGATGATGCCGAACGTCTTCGCCACCATGGCGATCGGCACGAAGGAGTCCGGCGTGAACGGCAGTTTTGGATAGATCGTATAGGTCGCCGCGTTGGTGCCGGCATTGCCGATCGCGATGGTGTAGCCGTCAGGCTCGGCGCGGGAGGCGCGCGCCAGTGCGGTCGAGCCGCCGGCGCCGGCGACGTTCTCGATCACGATGGTCTGGCCGAGCGCGATGCCCATCTGCTCGGCAACGGTGCGCGCGATCACGTCGGAAGTGCCGCCGGCCGCGAACGGCACGATCATGGTGACGGGACGCTTGGGGAAATCATGCGCGAACGCGGCAGTCGCGAGCGCAACGACGGCGACCGACAGCCGCTTCAGCACGAACGCAATCACGCGGCCTTTTCCAGATGCGCCGTGAGGCCGGCGAACAGGCCGCGGCCGTCGGTACAGCCCATGATGTCTTCGACGTGATTTTCCGGATGCGGCATCATGCCGAGCACGTTGCCCTTGTCGCTGACGATGCCGGCGATGGATTGCGCGGCGCCATTGATGTTGCTGATATCGTCGATCGCGCCGTCGGCGGAGCAATAGCGGTACAGCACGCGACCCTCGCCTTCGAGCCGCTTGATGGTCTCTGCGTCCGCCGCATAATTGCCCTCGCCATGCGCGATGGGCACGCGGATCACCTGCCCTGCATTGTAGCCGCGCGTGAACGGCGTGTCGGAGCGCTCGACGCGCAGATGCACGTCGTGGCAGATGAATTTCAGCCGTGCATTGCGCATCAACACGCCAGGCAAGAGGCCGGACTCGCAGAGGATCTGAAAACCGTTGCAGACGCCGAGCACGAGGCCGCCCTTGGCCGCATAGTCGCGCACCGCGTCCATCACCGGCGCCCGCGCCGCAATCGCGCCACAGCGTAAGTAATCGCCATAGGAGAAGCCGCCGGGTACCACCACGAGATCGGTGCCGTGAGGCAGCGACGTCTCGGCGTGCCACACCATCGCCGGCTCATGGCCCGAGATCAGCTTCAGCGCGCGCGCCATGTCGCGCTCGCGGTTGATTCCGGGAAACACGAGGATGGCGGCTTTCATGGCGGAGGTTCCGAACGAGGATTGGAATGGGGCTGGCACGGCGGCCAAATCGGCAGCAGACATAACCATTTGACGGGGATTTTACCAGTGCTAGCCTTGCCAGCGAGCGTTGTGCACAGGCCATAGCCCGCCGTTCGGCCGATCGATTCGCCCGGGATTAAAGCCATGAATGTCCCGTCGCTGCCCGCATCCCTCTCCGAGCCGGTGTCCGCGGAGGGTGTCGTCGCCGCCGGCGCATATGTCGACGGTCGGCGCGTCGCCAATATCGCCATCAGCGAAGCTTCGAGCTGGCGGGCAAAACCCGGCCACGTGGTCTGGATCGGGCTGCACGAGCCCGACATGGCGCTGCTCAGCGCGGTGCAGAAGCAGTTCGATTTGCACGAGCTCGCGATCGAGGACGCCAACAACGCGCACCAGCGGCCGAAGATCGAGCAATATGGCGAGGCCCTGTTCATCGTGGCGCGGACCGCGCAGCTGATCGAGGGCCGGATCGCCTTCGGCGAGACGCACATCTTCGTCGGCGAAGGCTATCTGGTCTCGGTGCGCCACGGCGCATCGACGTCCTACACGCCAGTGCGCGAACGGTGCGAGAGCTGCCCGCGGGCGCTCGCGCGCGGCGAGGACTACATCCTCTACGCCATCCTCGATTTCATCGTCGACAACTACTCGCCCGTGCTCGAGAGCATTCACGAAGAGGTCGAGAGCATCGAGGACGACGTGCTCTCCAAGCCGATCAGCAAGGCGCAGATCGAACGGCTCTACATGCTGCGCCGCGACCTGTTGCGGCTCAGGACTGCGATCGGCCCCCTGGTCGAGGTCTGTCGCAGGCTGGAGCATGACGAGCTGGCGATGGTGCGCGCGACGATGCAGCCGCTGTTCCGCGACGTCACCGACCACGTCAGGAACATTCAGGAGCGGATCGATTCGATGCGCGAGGTGCTGGCCTTCGCGTTCGAAGCTAGCTTGCTGGTCGGCCAGGCCCAGGAGACGGCGGTCTCCAAGAAGCTTGCCTCCTGGCTCGCGATCATCGCGATCCCGACCGCGCTTGCCGGCATCTACGGCATGAACTTCAAGCACATGCCGGAGCTGGACTGGGAGTACGGCTATTACACGCTGCTCGGCGTGATGCTGACGGCATGCGGCGCGCTGTACTGGCGTTTTCGCAGGGTCGGATGGCTGTGAGCCATCCCGTTCACCCGATCAGCTCCACCCGATAATTCTCGATCACGGTGTTCGCGAGCAGCTTGTCGGCGGCGTCCTTCAACGCCGCCTCGCCCTTGGCCTTGTCCGCGCCGGCGAGCTCGATGTCGAACACCTTGCCCTGCCGGACGCTGGCGACGCCGTCGACGCCGAGCGACTTCAGCGCGCCTTCGATGGCCTTGCCTTGCGGATCGAGGATGCCCGTCTTCAAGGTAACGGTGACACGTGCCTTCACGTCGAAAACCCCTTAGCTCTTCACCAGCACCGGGCCGGAGCCCTGCGGACGCTCGTTCTCCATGAGGATGCCGAGACGCTTGGCGACTTCGGTATAGGCCTCAAGCAGCCCGCCGAGATCCCTGCGGAAACGATCCTTGTCGAGCTTCTCGTTCGACTTGATGTCCCACAGACGGCAGGAGTCCGGGGAGATCTCGTCGGCGACGATGATCCGCATCATCTCGTTCTCGAACAGCCGGCCGCACTCCATCTTGAAGTCGACGAGGCGGATGCCGATGCCGAGGAAGAGACCGGTGAGGAAGTCGTTGACACGAATGGCGAGCGCCATGATGTCGTCGATCTCCTGCGGGGTCGCCCAGCCGAAGGCGGTGATGTGCTCTTCCGACACCATGGGGTCGTTGAGCTGGTCGTTCTTGTAGTAGAATTCGATGATCGAGCGGGGCAGCTGCGTGCCCTCCTCGATGCCGAGGCGCTGCGACAGCGAGCCGGCGGCGACGTTCCGCACCACCACTTCCAGCGGCACGATCTCGACCTCGCGAATCAACTGCTCGCGCATGTTGAGGCGGCGGATGAAGTGGGTCGGCACCCCGATGTCGTTGAGGTGCTGAAACAGGTACTCCGAGATCCGGTTGTTGAGGACACCCTTGCCCTCGATCACCTGATGCTTTTTCGCGTTGAACGCGGTGGCGTCGTCCTTGAAGTGCTGGATCAGGGTACCGGGCTCCGGGCCTTCATACAGGACCTTTGCCTTGCCTTCATAAATGCGACGCCGACGGCTCATGGGGATGTACCGTGTTTTGTTGAAATCCATGTATTTGGTGTGCTCCGGTTACTAGGGATTACGACCCACAGCGGAGCGGCTGTGAATGGCCTGGAACCGATCTGCAACCCTTGGAAACAGAACGGGAACCGGACCTTCAGGCAACCTATCCGATTGGCTGTCCCAGCACAATCGATCCGGCTCATCCGATGCCAACTTATACCGCCTTGCCTGCGGCTTAACGGCTCGTTGTTTTGCCGATTCGTGCCCCCTATCTAGGCATGCGAAGGGGCCGTCGCAACGAGGGCGCCGGGTCCAGTCAGCAGGGAATTGGAAAAGGCATGAGCACGTTCGACAAGCGCCAGGAAGGTTTTGAGAAGAAATTCGCCCTCGACGAGGAGCAGAAATTCAAGGCGGAGGCCCGCCGTAACCGGCTGCTCGGCCTGTGGGCGGCCGAGCAGCTCGGCATCACCGGCGATGCGGCGGCGGCCTATGCCAAGGACGTGGTCGCGGCCGATTTCGAGGAAGCCGGCGACGCCGACGTCCTGCGCAAGGTCGCGGCCGATTTCGCCGCCAAGAACGTGTCCGTCACCGAGCAGGCGATTCGCGCCAAGATGAACGAGCTGATCGCGGTGGCGGCGGCCGAGGTGAAGGCGGGGAAATAGCGCCCGCTCTTAGGCGTCCGGCCGGCGTGCAGAGTTTTTGCGCGCCGGCCGTTTTGTTGCGGGACTTCGCGAAGCGCCATAGCCACCTCGAATGGCGTCCAGCAGACGTTGCGCGGCCAGGCTCAGAAAGCCGTCGCGCCGGGTGACGATCGCCACGTTGTGGCTGGCAGAGAGATCACCGACCGCAATCGTCGACATCGCGCCCGAGCCGAGTTCTTCTGCGACATGACTTTGCGCGAGCAGCGCCAGGCCGAACCCTGACTCCACCAGCCGCTTCTGGGCGGTCAGGCTGTCGACCGCGGTCCACACCACGTCACCCAGGCCCTGCGTCAGAAACAACGCGAAGATATGCGCGGCCGCGACCTCGGGTCGGCCTTGTATCTCGGGAAAGGCGATCCAGCGCTCGCTCGCGAGCTGAGCCAACCGCTTCACCCGGCGTCCGGCGAGCGGATGGTCGGGGGCGCAGACGACCTGGAGCTTCTCGGACAGGATCGGCTCGCAGTCGAGATCGCGCGAACGGTCGAGGTTGTAGCGCAGGCCAATCGTCGCCTCGCCACGGCGAACGAGCGCGCTAACCTCGGCGCTGGTCGCCGTGCGCAAGGTGAGCGCGACACCCGGATGAGCCCTCGCAAATCCCTTCATGATCCCTGACAGGCGGCTGTCGGCAAGCGTCCCGGTCACAGCCAGCGAAACCGGTCCCGATGTCTGCTTGGTCAGCGCGCGGACGGCTTGCTCGGCATCCTGTGCGGCCGCAACGGCCCGCTCCGCATAGGGGATCAGAACACGCCCCGCATCGCTCAGAAGCGTGCGCCCCGCCACACGTTCGAACAGCGGCACACCGAGCTCCTGCTCCAGCAGCGCAATGCGGCGGGAGATCGCCGGCTGCGAGCGGTGCAGGAATTTTGCGGCATTCGAGATTCCGCCGCGGCGGTGAACGGCAAGGAAAGTGTTGAGCGCATCGCTGTCCATGACGTCACCCTATGCAAAAAACTGATGAACCAGAGAGAAATAACAAATTTGGCGGATGGCGTGAAGTCGCCTATGGCTGCACCGAACCGACCATCCCGCGCGGAGCAAAGAGACATGGCTACTCAAAAAGACATGGCGACCCAATTGGAGAAGGCGAAAGCGTTTCAGAACCTGCATACCCGGCCGGGCGCCTTCATCATTCCCAACCCGTGGGATGCCGGCACCGCGAAGCTACTGGCCGCGATGGGTTTCGAGGCGCTCGCAACCACCAGCCTTGGACTGGCCAACACGCTCGGGAGTTCGACCGTCAGCCTGGATGCCATCCTCGACAATTGCCGCGCGATCGCCGAAGCGACGCCACTACCGGTCAGCGTGGACCTCGAAAACTGCGGCGCGCATGAGCCGCGGCGCGCGGCGGACGCGATCCGGCGCGCCGCCGAAGCTGGCGCGGTCGGCGGCTCGATCGAGGACTCGACGGGAGACCGGAGCCGGCCGATCTACGATTTCGCACGCGCCGTCGAGCGTGTGCAGGCCGCGGTGGAGGCGGCGCGCTCCCTGCCCATTCCGTTCACACTGACGGCCAGAGCCGAAAATCTTCTGCACGGCCGCAACGATCTCGACGACACGATCAAGCGCCTCCAGGCGTTCGAGGCCGCCGGCGCCGACGTGCTCTACGCGCCCGGCGTGCACGATCTCGCGACCATCAAGACGGTGGTTTCGTCGATTGGAAAACCATTCAATCTCGTGATGGGCTTTGCCGATCCGACCCTGACGCTCGCGCAGCTGTCGGAAGCCGGCGTCAAGCGCATCAGCGTCGGCGGCGCTATGTCGCGATTTGCGCTCGCGGCATTCTTGACGAGCGCACGCGAGATGAAGGAGCACGGCTCCTTCACCTATGTGCGCGAGATGGCGCCGATCAAGGAATTGCGCGACGCGTTCGCCGCGGTCAGCCTTCCTTGAAGCCGTACTCCGGCACGTTGCCGCTGGCGCCGTAATATTTGTACGGCAAGAATTTGCCGCTCATGGTGAATTTGACGCGGTCGCCCTTCGGGTTGGCGACGCGCTCGATCGCCATGTCGAAGTCGATCGCCGACATGATGCCGTCGCCGAACTCCTCCTCGATCAGCGCCTTCCACGCGGGGCCGTTGACCATCACCATCTCGTAGAAGCGGTAGATCAGGGGATCGGTCGGCGGCATCGGCGTGCCGGTGCCCCGCATCGGCACCTCGTTGAGCATCGCGGTCTCGGCCTTCGACAGGCCGAACAGCTCGCCGGCGTTCGCGGCCTGCGGTTTTGTCAATTTCATCTGACCGAGGATCGCGCCGACGATCAGCACCTCCGCATAGCCGCCGACCTGGCCGCAGATGTATTTCCAGCTCCAGCCCTTCTCGCGCTTGATGTCGAGCAGCTTCTCGGTGAGGTCTTCGCGTTTCATGTCAGGATCTCCCTTCGCTAAGCACTGTGTACGTCGTTTCGTGCCGCTTAGGAGGCACGAAACGTGCCAATAAATGAGGCTTAAGGCCTCACCGCCTCGATTTCCCTTCGCGTGGCAAAGCCTCTGCAAATCGCTTGATCGCATCGAGCACGGGCTGCTGATCGCCGGCAAAGAACCAATGATCATGGCCGTCGAGCTCGAGGAATTCCGCACCACGGATCCGGCTCGCCACATCGCGGCCGGCCGCGATCCGTACGGCCTTGTCGTCCCGACGATGCAGCACCAGCGTCGGCACCGCAATCTGCGCCAGAAGATGCCGCACGTCGGCGTCGCGAAACGCCTCGAGCACCGCCGAGATGCCGCCGGGACTGGACGCCGCGCGCAGCAGCCCCGCCCACCAGGCGCGCGCCTTGGGATCGCCGGCAAGGCTCGGCGCGAAGGTTTCAATCCCCACCGGACCTCCCCATTGCGCGATGAGGTGCTTGCTCCAGGCATCGTACTGGCTGGCGCGCAACGCGTGCGGATAGTCCTGTGACCAGCAACCCTTGGCCAATGCGCCGAACAGAATGAGCCCGGCCACGAGACGCGGCTCATCGACCGCAAATTTGATGCAGGCCGGCCCGCATTCGGACGCGCCGAACAGCACGACATGGCGCGCATCCACCGCCCGCAGCACGGTACCGATATCCTCCGCGGTGAGGTCGATGCCAGGCGCCGATCCGACCCGGTCGGACAGCCCGATGCCGCGGCGATCGAATACGATCAGCCGCCCCAGCATCATCAATGAGTCCAGAAACGTCCGGCTCGCGGGATGCTCCCAGGCGCGTTCCACATGCGACACGAAGCCGGGCATGACCAGGATATCGAGCGGGCCGCTTCCGTAGGTCTGATACGCCAGATGCACGCCGGCACCCTTGACGTAGCGCGTCGTCGGAACGGCGGCGAGCGACGACGCCGCGCCGGGGTCCATGAGCGCCTCGGTCTCGGCTTCAGGCGCGACGCCAAGCTCGTCGCGCAGCCGCTGCGTCAGTGCCGCGTGATGCCGTTCTGCCGCGCTTCGGTCGCCGGCCAGCAAAAGGCTGCGCACCAGATGCCGGCCGTACACCTCGCTCAAGGGATCGAGCTCGACCAGACGTCCCGCGTGCACTGTGGCGGCAAAATGGTCGCCGGCGGCATTCCTGTCCTGCACGAGGCGCTCCAGCGCGTGCACGAGCCGTCCCCGCAGCGCCTCGCGGCGAAAAAACGCCCAATCGTCGAATTCAGGGCAATCGTCCAGAGCGAAGCCCGCGAGGAAGTCACCCCGATACATCTGGCAGGCCTCCTCGAAGGCGCCGCGATCGCACGCACTCTCGAACTGGTGCGTGTCGACCTTCAGCGCGACTGCCGGGGACCATCGCACGCTGGTGCGGTCGGTCTCGAAAACCGGCTGGCCGAGCGTGAGCTCGATGCGATGAAGCAGGCGCCGCAATCGCGTGAGGCCAGTCTCGCGGGCAGTTTCGGGCCACAGCAGCGTCGCAATCACGTCTCGCGCGACGGCGCCCTTGGCCTCCGCGAGATAGATCAGCAGCGCAAGTCCCTTGCGCAGGTTCAGCTTGATCGGGCGGTCGTCAGCGTGGACCTCCGGGAACCCGAACGCTCCAAGCAAAAAGGCCGTCATGGAGATTCTCTCCCCTCGCGGCGTCCCCCGGGGACGCGCAGGGGACGGTCCGCCGTTACGAGTCGGGCCAGATCGAGCCTGACCGCCAGCGAGCGGTTCGCGCTCCTGCATGCGGCACCGCATCCATCGGCACAATAGGAAAAAACATGTTCGCGCGCCTCGCGATCCTGCTCTACGCCATCGTCAGCTATGCGATATTCACGGCTTCATTTCTCTACGCCCTCGGTTTCGTCGGCAATTATGTCGTGCCCAAGTCGATCGACAAGTCGATTGACGTCGGTAGCCACACGAATCCAGGCGAGGCCATTGTCGTCAACCTGCTGCTGCTGGGCCTGTTTGCCATCCAGCACAGTGCCATGGCGCGTCCATCCTTCAAACGATGGATGACAAAACTCCTTCCCGCGGCCTGCCAGCGCAGCACCTACGTTCTGCTCTCCAGCCTGATCCTGCTGCTGCTGTTCTGGCAACGGCGTCCGATCCCGACACCGATCTGGCAGATCGACGGACTTGCCGCCTGGTTGCTGATCGGCCTGCACTGGCTCGGCTGGGTGATCGTGTTTGCCTCGACCTACATGATCGATCATTTCGATCTGTTCGGCCTGCGCCAGGCTATCTTCGCGCTCCGCGGGGCGGAGATGCCAGGTCAATCGTTCAGGACGCCGCTGCTCTACAAGATCGTGCGGCATCCGCTCATGCTGGGCTTTCTGCTCGCGTTCTGGGCCACGCCTGAGATGACCGCCGGTCATTTGCTGTTCGCGCTAGGGAATACAGTCTACATCCTGGTCGGGTTGCAGTTCGAGGAGCGGGATCTGATCGCCGAGTTCGGCGCGACTTATCAAGAGTATCGCCGCCGCGTTCCCATGTTGGTGCCGCGTCTTTGGGGTCGCCGTCGGACGGAAGATCGTCGGCCTGCTGGAGCTCCGCGATGAACGCGCTGTTTCCTTTCCCCCGAATGTCCGTGGATGCCGCCACATTCGCCGACACGCTCGATGGGCTCGACGTCGGCCTATATCTCGTCGACGCGCACGCGCGGCTCGTTCACGCCAATACGGCCGGCCAAGCCATCCTCGATGCGCGCGACATCCTGCTTGAGATCCGCGGGCACCTCGTGGCCAGCGATCCAGCGGTCAACCAGACTTTGCGACATTTTTTCACGGTGGCCGGGCAAGGAAACGCCATCCTGGGCACCAGCGGAGTGCCGATGCTCGGGAGGGATGGGCAACGTCATGTCGCCCACGCTTTGCCGTTGACTTCCGGTACGCGCCGAAGTGCGGGCGTAGCGTACAGCGCCGTAGCGGCCTTGTTCGTTCGCACGACGGCGCTGACGATACCGCCGCGTTCCGAAGTGATCGCCAAGGCATTCAAATTGACGCCGACCGAGTTGCGCGTGCTGCTCGCGATCGTCGAGCTCGGCAGCGTTCCCGAAGTCGCTGCAGCGCTCGGCGTTGCCGGCACGACGGTCAAGACGCATGTCCGCCATTTGTTTGAAAAGACCGGTGCAGCGCGACAGGCCGATTTCGTCAAGCTCGTGGCCGGATATGCGACGCTGTTGAGAGAACCTGCCGAATATAGGCAATCCGCTGGAGCGACAAGATGAGAGCAGTTCTATGCGGCTCGTTCACCGGACCAGGCGATTTGCGCCTCGGCGAGATCGACGAGCCGAAGCCGGCCGCCGACGAAATTCTCATCGACGTCCACGCGGCCTCGGTCAGTTTCATGGACCAGTTGCTGGTCTCGGGCCTCTACCAGATGCGTCCGCCGACGCCCTTCGTGCCCGGCACGGAAGCATCCGGCGTCGTCGTCGCGGTCGGCGACAAGGTTACGACATTCGTGCCCGGCGATCGTGTGGCATGCAGCGCCTGGACCGGCGGCTACGCCGAACGGATGACAGCGAAGGACTCGAAGAGCGTGCTTCTGCCTGACGGCGTCGCGTTCGAAGTCGCGGCGACCGTCCTGCACAATTACGGCACGGCCTATTATGCGCTGGTCGAGCGGGCACGGGCGCAACGCGGCGAAACCGTTTTCATTACCGGCGCGGCCGGTGGAGTTGGGCTTGCCGCCGTCGACCTCGGCCGCCATCTGGGCTTGCGCGTCGTCGCCGGTATCGGCTCCGACGACAAGGCCGCCCTGGTGCGAAGCTACGGCGCCGGCGAAATCGTCAACTATCGCAGCGAAGATCTGCGCAACCGGATCAAGTCGATCACATCGGAAGAAGGCATCGACATCGGCTTCGACAATATTGGCGGTGCGATCTTCGAGCAGATGGCCCGGCTGATGAAATGGGGCGGACGGCTGATGCCGATCGGCTTCACCAGCGGCGAGATTCCACAGCTCCCGATGAACCTGCCGCTGCTGAAGAACTATTCCATCCTCGGTGTCTTCGTCGGCGCTTGGGCGGAGAAATTTTCCGCCGATGCCGCGCGCATGAACGCCACGCTGATGCAATTGCTGGCCGAGCGAAAAATCCGTCCGCACATCGATCGCGTCCTTCCTTTGGAGGAGGCCGGAGAAGCCATGCGTGCCGTGGCCAACCGAACGGTTCGGGGACGAATCGTTCTCAAGATCAGGTAAAGTGCACCGGGAAGAGAGAGACCGATGACACCGATCATCATCGACAAACGCTATTGCGGCCCGCCAAACTCCGGGAATGGCGGCTATGTCTGCGGCCGTCTGGCCCGCCACATTCCCGGCGGCGCGGAAGTGACGCTGCGTGCACCGCCTCCGCTGGAAAAGCCGCTCGATGCGATCGCGACGGACGACGGCACATGGGAGCTTCGCGATGGCGGCAACATCGTCGCGACCGGGCGAGCGGCAAATGTCGAGCTTGCGCGTCTGGAAAAAGCCAGCTTCGAGGAGGCCTGCGCCGCCGAATTGCTGACCCCGGTCAAGCCGCACGAGCATCCCCTGCCGACCTGCTTCGTCTGCGGTCCCGCAAGGGCGAAGGGAGATGGCCTGCGCATCTTCGCCGGATCGCTCGCGCATCCCTCGCAGAGCGCCGTTCTCGCAGCGAGCTGGACACCGGATCCAAATCTGGCCGCCGATGACGGCCTGGTCGCCCCCGAATTTCTCTGGTCGGCGCTCGATTGCCCCACGGGGTTTGCCTGCAATTGCGATCAGCAAAGCGGCACCTTCGACAAGACACCGCTGCTGCTGGGACGAATGTCGGCACGGATCGAAGCCCGCCCGCGCCCGGGCGACCGCTGCATCATCACAGCCTGGCCCACCGGCCGCGACGGCCGCAAACGTGCGGCCGAGGCTGCGGCCCATGATGAAGCCGGGAGGTTGCTGGCGGTGGCCCGGACGACTTGGATTGCGGTCGAGCGCGAAGTGCAGCTCGGCCGGGGGTGATAAAAGCTCGATCTCGTAGGGTAGGCAAAGGCGCGTAGCGCCGTGCCCACCATTCTGTCTCAGCTTTGTTGCGCGACATGGTGGGCACGCTTGGCTTTGCCCGCCCCTGTAATAGCGCGATCAGTTATTCTCGACCCGTTACGAGACCTATGCGCTTTGCTCGATCATCCCCTGCAAGCGCACCAGCTCCGCCTCGATATCGCGCTCCACATCCGCCGCCCGCATCTCGATCACCCGATAGTCTCGCGCTTCCAGCCACGCCCGCCGCGACGCGCGGTCGGCGGCGATGGCCTCGCCCTCGCCCGGGTTCACCAGCTCGATCGCGATCCGGTGCGGGAACGAGACGAAATCAGGGATGTGGCGGCCGACCGGGGTCTGGCGCTTGAACGCTCCTGCGAAGCGGCGATCGCGGGTCAGGGCCTGCCAGAGCAGGCGCTCCGCATCGGTCGGGTTGCGACGAAGCAAACGCGCGAGGCCGCGGACGGTCGAGCCGCTGTCGGGAACACCGCCGCCCTGCCCGTGCTCGGCCAGAAGGGCGCGCAGCCGCGTGGCCTGCTCGCCGTCGAGCACGCCGCCTTTGGCCGGGCCCTTGCGGCCCTCAGCGATCGCCATCACCACCCCGTGCAGGGTGTGCATGTCCTGCTTGGTCGGCTCCATCCGGCTGAAGATGTTGCGCAGGTTCACCAGCATGGTGTCGCGCTTCTCGGCCGGGCGCAAAAACTCGACCCGGTCGAGCTCGCGGATCAGGTTGTCGAAGAAGGCCTGCATCTGGTGCTGCGAGGCGCGCTCGGAGCGTTCCGGCATGGCGTGTGGCAGCTCGCCCGAGGTCGCACGCTTGAACCATTCGTAGCCGACCAGCAGCACCGCCTGGGCGAGGTTGAGCGAGGCAAAGCCCGGATTGACCGGAAAGGTGATGATGCGGTTGGAGAGCCCGACCTCCTCATTGGTCAGGCCCCAGCGCTCCCGGCCGAACAGGATGCCGGCCTTGCCGCCCGTGGCGACGTGCCCAGAGATCTCCGCCGCAGCCGCCTCCGGCCCGACCACCGGCTTGGCCTGGTCGTGCGGCCGGGCGGTGGTGGCGAACAAGAGGTCGAGATCAGCGACAGCCTCACCGACCGTGTCGAACAATTCGACCTTTTCCAGGATGTGATCGGCGCCGGCGGCGGCGCGCTGGGCGGCAATGTTGGGCCAGCCGTCGCGGGGGTTGACGATGCGCAAGGCGCCGAGCGCAAAATTGCCCATGGCGCGCGCGGCCATGCCGATGTTTTCGCCCAACTGCGGCTCGACCAGGATCACGATGGGACCGTCGAGGGAAAGGCCGGCCTTGCTCTTGTCAGTCCCCGACATCTCGTCTCGCTTTCACGCTGGTTCTCAAGGCCTTGTGGGAGCCGCCTCAGGAATTGATTCAGGCCGACCCGGCCGGCTGCCCCCTCCGCCTGTCGTTTGCCTGTCCTGACAGAATTCTCAAGGGAAATAACGGGTTGGATTCGACTTTTAAATCTCGCCTGAAACTTCACCCCGGCCCCCGCGGCAGGGCCGCTTCCCGCCCCCCATCTGCGGAGGCTGGATGAGCTAAAAGTGCATAATCCCTTGGCTTTCGCCGGCCGCGTCCCGGTGCTAAGAGGCGGCGGATATTCCCGTGGCGCACCAAAAGCGCCGTTCCCAAGAGGCTTCCCCGAACATGGCAAAAATCAAGGTGTCCAACCCCGTCGTCGAACTCGATGGCGACGAGATGACCCGGATCATCTGGCAGTACATCAAGGACAAGCTGATCAACCCGTTCCTGGATGTCGAGCTGCAGTATTTCGACTTGGGGATGGAGTACCGCGACCAGACCAACGATCAGGTGACCATCGACGCCGCCGAGGCGATCAAGAAGGTCGGCGTCGGTGTCAAGTGCGCCACCATCACCCCGGACGAGGCCCGGGTGAAGGAGTTCAACCTCAAGCAGATGTGGAAGTCGCCGAACGGCACCATCCGCAACATTCTCGGCGGCTGCATCTTCCGCGAGCCGATCATCTGCAAGAACGTGCCGCGCCTCGTTCCCGGCTGGAGCAAGCCGATCATCATCGGTCGCCACGCCTATGGCGACCAGTACCGCGCCACCGACATCAAGTTCCCGGGCAAGGGCACGCTGTCGATGAAGTTCGTCGGCGAGGACGGCACCGTCATCGAGAGGGAAGTGTTCAAGACGCCCGGCGCCGGCGTCGCCATGCAGATGTACAATCTCGACGATTCCATCATCGACTTCGCCCGCGCCTCGCTGAACTACGGCCTGCTGCGCAACTACCCGGTCTATCTCTCGACCAAGAACACCATCCTCAAGGTCTATGACGGCCGCTTCAAGGACATCTTCCAGGACATCTACGACCGCGAATTCAAGAAGGAATTCGAGGCCAAGGGCCTGACCTACGAGCACCGCCTGATCGACGACATGGTGGCCTCGGCCCTGAAGTGGTCCGGCGGCTATGTCTGGGCCTGCAAGAACTACGACGGCGACGTGCAGTCCGACACGGTCGCGCAGGGCTACGGCTCGCTCGGCCTGATGACCTCGGTGCTGCTCACCCCCGACGGCAAGACCGTGGAAGCCGAAGCCGCCCACGGCACGGTGACCCGCCACTACCGCGAGCACCAGAAGGGCAAGGAGACCTCGACCAACTCGATCGCGTCGATCTTCGCCTGGACCCGTGGCCTCGCCCACCGCGCCAAGCTCGACAACAATGCCGAGCTCGCCAAGTTCGCGAACACCCTGGAGAAGGTCTGCGTCGACACCGTCGAGGACGGCTACATGACCAAGGATCTCGCGCTCCTGGTCGGCGCCGACCAGCGCTGGCTCTCGACCACCGGCTTTCTCGACAAGGTCGCCGAGAACCTCGAAAAGGCGATGGCGTAAGCCGTCCGCGATTTCGCCCGACTGGGCCGGACATCTCACGGGTCGCGCCAAAGCGCGGCCCGTTGTTTTTTGAGACCCTTGGAGACGCGACCATGTCGATCAAGCTTGCCGTGCCCTGCCTTCTGTTGCTTGCCGGACCGGCTGCGGCTGCGGCCGCGGACCCGCTCCCCGCCGCCATCGCTGCCCCCGGCGAAACCGTGGTGCTCAGCGTCCACGCCGAAGGCGCGCAGGTCTATGAGTGCAAGGCCGGCACCGACGGCAAGCTCGCCTGGGCATTTCGCGAGCCGATCGCCACCCTGCTATACGAGGACAAGACGGTCGGCCGGCACTATGCCGGGCCGAACTGGGAGCATGCCGACGGCAGCGCCGTGGCCGCCAAGGCCGCCGGCGACGCGCCGGGCGCGACGCCGGCCGATATTCCCTGGCTGAAGCTGGAAGTGAACGCCCACCGCGGCAGCGGCGTCCTCACGCCCGCCACGACGGTTCAGCGCATCAACACCCATGGCGGCAAGCTCGACGGCGCCTGCGACAAGGCCGGCGAGTTCAAGAGCGCGCCCTATTCGGCCGAATACGTCTTCCTGAAGAAGGGCTGAGGAACGAGGAGAGACGGCCCTTACGCGCCCGCTATGGCTTTTTGGATCTCCGACAGGGCGTCCAGAGCCTTTGCCCCATCAGGTCCGCCGCCTTGCGCCATTTCGGCTCGGCCGCCGCCGCCCTTTCCGCCCACGACAGGCACGCCAATCTTGACAAGGCTTGCGGCGTCGAAACGGGTTGATAGATCCTTGGTCACGCCGACAACGAGGCTGGCTTTTCCGTCAGCCGTCGTATTTGCAACCGCGACAACGCCCGACTTGATCTCTGCCTTGGCTTGATCAACGAGGGATTTGAGTTCGTCGCTCGGCAATCCCGTCACGTGAAGTTTGTAAAATTTGACGTCACCGATTTCCACGACGTTGGAATTTCCGCCGTCGCCGGCACCGCCGCCCATTGCCAGCTTCTTGCGGGCGTCGGAGAGCTCGCGCTCGAGCTTCTTGCGCTCGTCCATCAATGCACTGATGCGCGCCGGGACGTCGTCGATCGAGGTGCGCAGCTCGTTGGCCGCGGTCTTGGCCAGCGCCATGGTGTCGTTGGCATGCTTGCGCGCGTAGTTGCCGGTCAGCGCTTCGATGCGGCGCACGCCGGAGGCGACCGCGCTCTCGCCCGTCAGCGTGATCAGGCCGATGTCGCCGGTGCGCCTGACATGGGTGCCGCCGCAGAGCTCGACCGACCAACCGAGCGCGTTGGTGCCGCGCTCACGCGCGGTCCGGCCCATCGAGACGACGCGAACCTCGTCGCCGTATTTCTCGCCGAACAGCGCACGCGCGCCGGCCTCGCGGGCCTCGTCCACGCCCATGACGCGGGTCGAGACCTCGTCATTCTCCAGCACCACGTCGTTGGCGATGTCCTCGACGCGCGCAAGTTCTTCCGCGGTGATCGGCTTCGGATGCACGAAATCGAAGCGCAGGCGGTCAGGCGCAACCATCGAGCCGCGCTGGGCGATGTGATCGCCGAGCACCTGACGCAGCGCCTCGTGAATGAGATGCGTGGCCGAATGATGCGCGCGGATCGACGAGCGCCTGCTGTGATCGACCTCGAGCTGGAGCGCGGTGCCGGGCTTCAGCTCGCCGCTCTCCAAGGTGCCGACATGAACGAAGAGATCGCCGAGCTTCTTCTGCGTCTCGGTGACGCGGAATTTGATGCCGCCCTCGCCGACCAGCACGCCGGTGTCGCCGACCTGGCCGCCGGACTCCGCATAGAACGGCGTCTGGTTCAGCAGCAGCGCACCGCTGTCGCCGGCCTTGAGGCTGTCGGTTTCCTTGCCATCCTTGATCAGGGCCGAGACGACGCCCTCAGCGATCTCGGTCTCGTAGCCCAAAAATTCAGTCGCGCCGAGCTTCTCGCGCAGCGGGAACCAGATCGCCTCTGAGGCCGCCTCACCCGAACCCGACCAGGACGCGCGCGCCTTCACGCGCTGACGTTCCATCGCATCGGCGAAGGAAGCCTGGTCGACGCTGATGCCGCGCGACTTCAGCGCGTCCTGCGTCAGATCGAGCGGAAAACCGTAGGTGTCGTACAACGTGAAGGCGACGTCGCCGTCGAACATGTCGCCCTTCTTCAAGGACGCACTCTTCTCGTCGAGGATGGCGAGGCCGCGCGTCAGCGTCTTGCGGAAACGGGTCTCTTCCAACCGCAGCGTTTCCTCGATCAGGTTTTCCGCGCGCATCAAATCGGGATAGGCCTGGCCCATCTCGCGCACCAGCGCCCAGACCAGGCGATGCATCAGCGGATCTTTCGCGCCGAGCAGTTGCGCATGGCGCATCGCGCGGCGCATGATCCGGCGCAGCACATAGCCGCGGCCCTCGTTCGAGGGCAGCACGCCATCGGCGACGAGGAAGGCCGACGAACGCAGATGGTCGGCGATGACGCGGAACGAGGCGACGGTCTTCTCGTCCGGTCCGCTTCCAAGAGCGGACGCGGTCGCGTCGATCAGATGACGGAACAGATCGGTCTCGAAGATGCTGTCGACGCCCTGCATGATGCTGGCCATGCGCTCTAGGCCCATGCCGGTGTCGATCGAGGGACGCGGAAGCGCTACGCGCTCCTCCTTCGTCACCTGCTCGTACTGCATGAACACCAGGTTCCAGAACTCGAGGAAGCGGTCGCCGTCCTCTTCCGGTGAGCCCGGAGGTCCGCCCCAGATGTGCTCGCCGCGATCGATGAAGATCTCCGAGCACGGACCGCACGGGCCGGTGTCGCCCATCGCCCAGAAATTGTCCGAGGTCGGGATGCGAATGATGCGGTCATCCGAGAAACCCGCGATCTTCTTCCAGAGGCCCGCCGCCTCGTCGTCGGTGTGGTAGACCGTGACGAGCAGCTTGTCCTTCTTCAGCCCGAATTCCTTAGTGATCAGCGTCCAGGCAAGCTCGATCGCGCGCTCCTTGAAATAGTCGCCGAACGAGAAGTTGCCGAGCATCTCGAAGAAGGTGAGATGGCGCGCGGTGTAGCCGACATTGTCGAGGTCGTTGTGCTTTCCGCCGGCGCGCACGCATTTCTGCGAGGTGGTGGCGCGCTGATAGGGCCGCTTCTCGACGCCGGTGAAGACGTTCTTGAACTGCACCATGCCGGCATTGGTGAACATCAACGTCGGGTCGTTGCGCGGCACCAACGGCGAGGACGACACGATCTCGTGGCCGTTCTCGGCAAAGAAGTTCAGAAAGGTCGACCTGATCTCGTTGACGCCGCTCATGTTCATCCAATCGGGTGTGCTTGGACCCGCCATACGCCATCCAAACCGCGAGTTTGGGCTGATATCTGCGGGCCAAAGCGCTTTTAGACAAGGCCAGCTTCGCTGTCCAGAAACTGTGCAACCGGATCAGTGGGTTGCCGCAGGCGCGCAATCCCGTTGGAAAGCCGCTGATGCCGCGTTGACAGGCTTGGCCAGCTTGTGGTCTCTACCCATCTGTATCGTACGGCCACGTCGGGAGAGACCGGCTTTGGGTAGCCGGCGCCGAAGGAGCAACCGCCCCGGAAACTCTCAGGCAAAAGGACCGCGTGGCTTTGACAGCATCTGGAAAGAGGCGCCGACGGGCCTAGACCTTTTAAAAGAAAGGGTTGGTCCGGACAGCGTCCGCCGACGGGATAATACTCTCAGGCACAGCGACAGATGGGGCTTCGACTGGTTGCTTCCGGGGAATCATCCCCGGGGAACCACCGAGGGCCCCTGTGATGCTTGCGCGCGACGACCAAGATTCTCTTAAGAGCACGCCCCTTCACGGGCTTCATGTCTCGCTCGGCGGCAAGATGGTGCCGTTCGCGGGCTATGACATGCCGGTGCAATATCCCGCGGGCGTGCTGAAGGAACACCTCCATACCCGCTCGTCCGCCGGCCTGTTCGACGTCTCCCACATGGGCCAGATCGCGCTCCGGCCGAAGTCGGGCAAGGTCGAGGACGCCGCGCGCGCGCTGGAGCGGCTGGTGCCGCAGGACATCGTGGCTATTGCGCCGGGGCGGCAGCGCTACGCGCAGTTCACCAATGCCGAGGGCGGGATTCTGGACGATCTGATGGTCGCCAATTTCGGCGACCATCTGTTCCTGGTCGTCAACGCCGCCTGCAAGGCCGATGACGAGGCGCATCTGCGCGCGAATCTGTCGGGCGACTGCATCATCGATTCGCTTGCCGACCGCGCGCTGATCGCGTTGCAGGGCCCGAACGCGGAATCGGCGCTGGCGAAATTATGTGCAGAGGCTCCGTCCATGAAGTTCATGGATTCCGGCCCGCGCAAGGTCGCCGGCATCGACTGCTTCGTCTCGCGCTCCGGCTACACCGGCGAGGACGGTTTCGAGATTTCCGTTCCTGCTGGCGACGCCGAGCGCCTCGCCAAGACACTGCTGGACAATACCGACGTGCTGCCGATCGGGCTCGGCGCACGCGACAGCCTGCGGCTCGAAGCCGGGCTCTGCCTCTACGGCCATGACATCGATACCGGGACCACGCCGGTCGAGGCCGCACTGGAATGGTCGGTGCAGAAGAGCCGCCGCACCGGCGGCGCGCGCGCCGGCGGCTTTCCCGGCGCCGAGACGATTCTCGCTCATTTCGACCACGGCGCGGCCCGTCGCCGCGTCGGGCTGCGCACCGAGGGCCGCGCGCCGGTGCGCGAGGGCGCGCTGCTGTTTGCGAACGCGACCTCGAGCGAGTCGATCGGAACAGTCACCTCGGGCGGTTTCGGCCCAAGCCTGAATGCGCCGGTCGCGATGGGTTATGTGCCCACAAGCCAGAGCGCGCTTGGAACACAAATTTTCGCCGAGGTGCGCGGCCAGCGGCTGCCCCTGCAAATCGCCACCATGCCTTTCGTGAAAAACACCTACAAACGCTGAGGACAAGAAAATGACCACGACGCTGTACACCTCCGACCACGAATGGCTCGCCATCGACGGCGATGTCGCCACCGTCGGCATCACCGACTACGCGCAGTCCCAGCTCGGCGACGTCGTGTTCGTCGAACTGCCCAAGCTCGGCCGCGCCCTGAAGAAGACGGAAGCCGCAGCCGTCGTGGAATCCGTGAAGGCCGCCTCGGACATCTACGCGCCTGTTACGGGCGAGGTCACCGAAATCAACGACGCCCTCGCCGCCGAGCCGGCGCTGGTGAATTCGGATGCGCAAGGCAAGGCGTGGTTCTTCAAGATCAAGATTGCCGACAAGAGCGAGCTAGGCGGCCTCATGGATGACGCCGCCTACAAGGCCCACACGGCTTAAAGACGATGGAGCAAGCGATGACCGCACACCGCAAATCCAACGGCGATACCGCCGCTTTCGTTCGCCGCCACATCGGCCCCTCGGCACGCGACGTCACTGCAATGCTCGAGGCCGTCGGCGCGAAAAGCGTCGATGCGCTGATGGCGGAGACGTTGCCGGCCTCGATCCGGCAGGCGGCCCCGCTCGATCTCGGCAAGCCCTTGAGCGAGACCGAGGCGATCGCGCATATGGGCGAGCTCGCCGCCCAGAACCAGGTCTTCGCCTCGCTGATCGGCCAAGGCTATTCCGGCACGATTCTGCCTGCGGTGATCCAGCGCAACATTCTGGAGAACCCGGCCTGGTACACGGCGTACACGCCCTATCAGCCGGAGATCAGCCAGGGCCGGCTTGAGGCGCTGCTCAACTTCCAGACCATGATCTGCGATCTCACCGGGCTCGATGTCGCCAACGCCTCGCTGCTCGACGAGGCGACGGCTGCCGCCGAGGCGATGGCGCTCGCGGAGCGGCACTCGCGGGTCGAAGCAAAGGCCTTCTTCGTCGACAAGGACGTGCATCCGCAGACGCTCGCGGTGATGCGCACCCGCGCAGAGCCCCTGGGCTGGACCCTGGTCGTCGGCGATCCCTTCACCGATCTCGACAAGACCGACGTGCTTGGTGCGCTGCTGCAATATCCGGGAACGTCGGGCGCCGTGCGCGACCTCAGGCCCGCGATCGCAGCACTGAAGGCGAAGGGCGCACTCGCGATCGTTGCCGCCGATCTGCTGGCACTGACCCTGCTCGCCTCGCCAGGCGAACTCGGCGCCGACATCGCGATCGGCTCGGCGCAGCGTTTTGGCGTGCCGATGGGTTATGGCGGGCCGCACGCGGCCTATATGGCGGTGCGCGATGCGCTGAAGCGCTCGCTGCCCGGCCGCATCGTCGGCCTCTCCGTCGACTCCCGCGGCGCGCCCGCCTATCGCCTCGCGCTCCAGACCCGCGAGCAGCACATCCGCCGCGAGAAGGCGACCTCCAACATCTGCACCGCGCAGGTGCTGCTCGCCGTGATCGCCTCGATGTACGCGGTCTATCACGGCCCCGAAGGCTTGACGCAGATCGCCCGTAACGTGCACCGCCGCACGGCGGTTCTTGCCGCCGGCCTGCGCAAGCTCGGCTTTGCGCCGAGTAGCGAAAACTTCTTCGACACGCTCAGCGTCGATGCGGGTGCGAAGCGTGCCGAGATCGTCGCTCGCGCGGTCGCCGAGAAGATCAATCTCGGCATCGGTGATAGCGCTTTGCGTATCGCGCTCGACGAGACCACCACGCCTGCGACGGTGGAAGCGGTCTGGCGCGCCTTCGGCGGCACGCTTGCTTACGCCGAGATCGACGCCACCACGCGCGAGGCGCTGCCGGAGACGCTCAAGCGCGCGACCTCTTTCCTCACCCATCCGGTGTTCCACGCGCATCGCTCGGAGACCGAGATGCTGCGCTACATGCGCAAGCTCAGCGACCGCGACCTCGCGCTCGACCGCGCGATGATTCCGCTGGGATCGTGCACCATGAAGCTGAACGCGACCACCGAGATGATGCCGCTGACCTGGCCGGAATTCGGCTCGTTGCATCCCTTCGCCCCGCGCGAGCAGGCACGCGGCTATCACGCGCTGTTCGCGCGGCTGGAGAAGTGGTTGTGCGACATCACCGGCTATGACGCGATCTCGCTGCAGCCGAATTCGGGCGCGCAAGGAGAATATGCCGGGCTGCTCGCGATCCGCGGCTATCACGCCGCGCGCGGCGAGACGCACCGCAAGATCTGCCTGATCCCCTCCTCCGCCCACGGCACCAACCCGGCTTCCGCTGCGATGGTTGGCATGGACGTGGTGGTGGTCGCCTGCGAAAAGAATGGCGACGTCGACGTCAATGATCTCAGGGGCAAGGCGGAGAAGCACTCCAACGACCTCGCTGCGGTCATGATTACCTATCCCTCGACGCATGGTGTGTTCGAGGAGCACATTCGCGAGATTTGCGACATCGTGCATGGCCATGGCGGCCAGGTCTATCTCGACGGCGCCAACCTCAACGCGCAGGTCGGCTTGTCCCGGCCCGGCGATTACGGCGCCGACGTCAGCCATCTCAACCTGCACAAGACCTTCTGCATCCCGCATGGCGGCGGCGGCCCGGGCATGGGCCCGATCGGCGTGAAGGCGCATCTCGCGCCGTTCCTGCCAGGTCATCCGGCGGCGAATGGGGATGCGCCGGTCGGCCCGGTCTCGGCCGCGCCGTTCGGCTCGGCTTCGATCCTCACCATCTCCTACATCTACATCCTGATGATGGGCGGCGAAGGCCTCAAGCGCGCCACCGAGATCGCGATCCTCAACGCCAACTATGTCGCCGCGCGCCTCGATGCGCATTTCCCGGTGCTCTACAAGAACGAGAAGGGCCGCGTCGCGCATGAGTGCATCGTCGATCCCCGCGCGCTGAAGACGACGTCCGGCGTCACCGTCGACGACATCGCAAAACGCCTGATCGACTATGGCTTCCACGCGCCCACCATGAGCTTCCCGGTGCCGGGCACGCTGATGATCGAACCGACCGAATCGGAATCCAAGGCCGAGCTGGACCGCTTCTGCGACGCGATGATCGCGATCCGGAAGGAGATCGCCGAGGTCGAGGCCGGCCGCTTCAAGATCGAGGCATCGCCGCTCCGTCACGCCCCGCACACCGTGCACGACATCGCCGACGACGATTGGAATCGCGCCTACACTCGTGCCGAGGGCTGCTTCCCCGCGGGCACCTCGCGCACCGACAAATATTGGAGCCCGGTCGGGCGCGTCGACAACGTCTATGGCGACCGCAACCTGGTGTGCTCGTGCCCGCCGGTGAGCGATTACGCGGAAGCGGCGGAGTAGGACCCCGACGGAGGTTTCGTAGGGTGGGTTAGCGGGCGGCTGCGCGAAGGCGCAGACCGCCGGCGTAACCCACCGCTTTAGCTTCCGCGGCGACAAAGATGGTGGATTACGCCTTCGGCTAATCCACCCTACAGCAATGATTTACGGCGCAATCAGCAATCGGGTTTCGCGATCCCACCGCCAGAGCCGTTCGTTGGTCAATTCAGTCCCGCCCCACCAACGCTTGATCGGGTTGTGGCGCCACAAGTCATCTTCTCGGGCGACAAGGGAACGTCCGAGTTCAGTTAGCGTGACCCTCCACTCGCTCCTGCCGAAGTAGCGATCCTCATTGTCGAACGCCGGATCGCCCAACAGAACGGGCGGCGCCGAATGTTCCGCCAATGCGATCAAGGCATCGCTCGCCTCACCCTCTTCGAACACATCGCGATACCACCTCGCTTCGGAGATGTATTTTGGGTCGGTGTGCCCTTCATTCACACAGCCCAGCATATCCATCTCGCTGGCACCGAGCCCCGTCACCTTGTCCGGAAGCTCTTCAAGCAGCGCAATGAGCGCCGATCGAAGTCTCGGAAAGATCATCAGATCCGTCATCAGCAGATCGAAACAGGATTTTGGCGTTTCAGCCCGATAGGCGCGCCAGGCGCGGCTTGCCATCACCAAATGATCGTCGGCGACCTCGAAGGCCGGCAACTTCCATTTTGCGACGGACTCCGCAGCATAGTCCGCAACACTGTCATCCGTATGCACCAGGCTCAGCTTCGTCGTGATCTCCTTGTAAGGGCGAAGCAGGTCGAGCAACCAGACAAGCACGAGCTGATCGTTGGGCTGAGGATCGATCCACACTTCGATCGAGTCGAACTTCGCACAGAGCTCTAAGAAACCGATATCGCGCGTGCCGAAACCTTCCAGCCAGTCTCGACAAACCTCGTCGAGCCAGTGATCGCCTGGATTGCAGTGCTTTGCCGACCGCCGCTCCAGCTCCATCAAAAGCTGCTCTGCGGAGGGCAATTGGCCGAAGACGAAGCGCATGCAGAAGCCGAGCGCGATATTCGCCAATTTGGTCTGCCGAAGCGTAGCTGCCGCAAGATGGT
Source organism: Bradyrhizobium sp. LB14.3 (assembly GCF_040547985.1). Lineage (NCBI taxonomy): Bacteria > Pseudomonadati > Pseudomonadota > Alphaproteobacteria > Hyphomicrobiales > Nitrobacteraceae > Bradyrhizobium > Bradyrhizobium sp. LB14.3. The sequence continues at coordinate 65,691 of NZ_JBEPQT010000003.1, read as the reverse complement.
TCGTAGTCAGGATCAGATGTGACACAGTGGCCTCGCGATTAACAAGCAATACCAAAACACCTCGAGCAGCACGCACGCATCAGACAGGAGAAAGCAATGCCCGGCTGTCGCGATCCCAACGCCAGAGCCGATCGCTGGTCAGGTGGGTGCCGCCCCACCAGCGACTGATCGGGTTATGGCGGCAGAAATCCTCTTCTCCCGCCAGCACCGCTTTCCCGAGGTCAGTGAGCGACAAGCGGGATTGCTTGTACCGCGCGTGACGGGAGGGATCGACATGCATGTCCAGCGAGAACGGTCCCTCCTCCAACCCCGATATGGCCGGCACCGGACAACGTGCGAGACCATCAAGCAGCGTGCCGACCTCCCAGTAATCGAAAACGCGCCGCTCGTTGCGCTTCTGATCACCCGGAAAAACTTCAAACGGCTGTACCTCGCCCGGTGCGATTAACTCTAGAATCCGCGTTTCCGTAGCTCCAAGACCAGTTGTGACGCTCGGAAGCTCTTCCAGCAGGCCAATTGCGGACTGCTCCAGCTGCGGAAGCAGGCTTAGATCCGTTTTGAGGAGGTCGACCCAAGCCCGCGGCGTCGGGGAACGATAAGCCCGCCATGCACGGCCGGCCAGTTCAACGTGACCTTGCGAAGGATTAATAGTCCGCGGATTTTGCTCCGCAAGTCGCTCCGGATCAACATCACCAGCGGCAACGTCCAGCTGACGTATCACGAATCTGGAAACCGCCACTCTCTCGCCGCCACAATGGTCGAGGAGCCAGAGCAGAAGCAATTGTGCGTTTGGGTTTGGCTCTATCCACAGCTCGGCCGAGTCGCATTCGAACAACAGCTCGATCAATCCCCGCCCCTTCACTCCTGACTTCTCGAGGCGCCAAGCCGGCGTGTCATCCAGCCAATGAAGGCCGGGTGGCTGTGTCGTACGCGGCGCAAAGAACGTTTCAAGCTCTGCGCCGGATAGCGGCGCACCCCAGACAAGCCGACGATTGACCGCGAGCACGAGATCGCCCAGGCCGGCCTGTTCGAGGGCGCCGGCAGCGGAAGAGTCTGTTGTCAGCACAAGCCGCGTCATGCTCGGGGCCTCAAGGCTTGGTTAAAACAGAGCCGTAACGCCACAGCCGGTCGTTGGTCAGCCGCGTGCCGCCCCACCAGCGGTCGATCGGATTGTGGCGACTGAAATCTTCCTTGCCTGCAAGAACTGCCTCGCCAAACTCCGTCAGCGACAACCGGCTGCGTAGATATGCGGCGTGCCGATCTCTGTGATTCTCGCGATCGATCGTGCGCAGCTCGTCGTCCAATCCGGCCACTGCAGGACTGGGGCCAAGCGCTAGCCCGTCGAGCAACCGGCCTAACTCAGTCTCTCCAAACACGAACGTCCGCCGGAGCGAACGCAGGTGAAACAACGCATTCGTGTTTGCAAACCCTCCGGCAAGCATCTCCAAGAATCGCATCTCGGTCGCACCGAGTCCCGTCGAAGGCGACGGGAGTTCTGCCAAGAGATCGAGCAAGGCCGGGCGCAGCATCAACAACGCACTGAGATCTTGATGAACGAGATCGACGCAAGCCTCAGGGGTCGCTGCGCGGTAGGCTGACCACGCCAACTTGGCAGTCTCGAACTCTCGGGCCGTGATACGCGCGACATGAATGTGCGGCTCGGACGCGGCGAGATCCTCACCGCTTTCTATCATCAGATCGGATGCCACAAGTCGAAGTCTAAGCTTTCGCACCAGCGAGGAGCAGGAGCTGAGGTAGTCCAGCAAGCAGACGAGCTGCAATTGATCCCTGGGAGCTGGATCGAACCAAAGTTCGATCACGTCATATGGCTCGCAAAAGTCCGCAAGGGACAAGCCTTTGCGGTCCTTGATGCCCTTGGGCCACAGGATGCCCCAATCAGACCAATGATCACCTGGCCCGAGATTCGCCGAACGCGCCGCGAAATAGGCTGCGAGCTTCCCGGGCGAGGGAAGCGGTCCCCACTCAAAGTGAAACGAAGATGAAATGACAAGCTCCGCCAACCCCGATCGTGCGAGCCCGCTTCCGGACGAACTGGTCAAGATCAGACGCTTCATCGCACCACCTGATCAATGCAACGCAAAACGAAACGGGCACTGACGACGTCGGCAACTCAACGTCTTCAGCGCCCGCTCCTCGCGAAAAACTCTAGGCTTGACGCTTACTCGTCCGCCGGCTCGTCGCCGTCGGCATCGCGCTCGGGGCTGCCGGCGAGAATCTGCTCGGCGATCAGGCCGGAGTTCTGGCGGATCGAGGTTTCGATCTTGGCGGTGATATCGGGGTTGGCCTTCAAGAACGCTTTCGAATTCTCGCGGCCCTGGCCAAGACGCTGGCTGTCATAGGAGAACCATGCGCCAGATTTTTCGACGATGCCGGCCTTGACGCCGAGATCGAGGATCTCGCCCATCTTGGAGACGCCTTCGCCATACATGATGTCGAACTCGACCTGCTTGAAAGGCGGCGCCAGCTTGTTCTTTACCACCTTGACTCGCGTGGTGTTGCCGACCACCTCGTCACGCTCCTTGATCGCGCCGATGCGGCGAATGTCCAAACGGATGGAGGCGTAGAACTTCAGCGCGTTGCCGCCGGTGGTGGTTTCCGGCGAACCGTACATCACGCCGATCTTCATCCGGATCTGGTTGATGAAAATGACCATGGTGTTGGACTTGTTGATGGACGCGGTCAGCTTGCGCAGCGCCTGGCTCATCAGGCGGGCCTGCAGACCCGGCAACGCATCGCCCATCTCGCCCTCGAGCTCGGCTTTCGGTACCAGCGCCGCGACCGAATCGATCACCAGCACATCCACCGCACCCGAGCGCACCAGCGTGTCGCAGATTTCCAGCGCCTGCTCGCCGGTGTCCGGCTGGGAGATCAGGAGCTCGTCGATGTTGACGCCGAGCTTGCGCGCATAGACAGGGTCGAGCGCGTGTTCGGCGTCGATGAAGGCGCAGATGCCACCCTTCTTCTGCCCTTCCGCCACCGTGTGCAGCGCCAGCGTGGTCTTGCCCGAGGATTCCGGCCCGTAGATTTCCACGACGCGCCCCTTCGGCAGGCCGCCGATCCCGAGCGCAATATCAAGCCCCAGCGAGCCCGAGGAGATCGCTTCGACATCCATCGAGCGGTCGTTCTTGCCGAGCTTCATCACCGAGCCCTTGCCGAACTGCCGCTCGATCTGGGAAAGCGCGGCGGCCAGGGCTTTACTCTTGTCCATGGAGGATCCTTCGACGATACGCAGCGCGGTGGTGGACATCGGGTCGTGCTCCTTATGACGAGGATTCGCGTGAGGGACAAACGATTGGCGAGGCGGTTCGTCGATAAAGGCAGTGTACCCTATTTGTTCTAGGTTCGCAATATGTTCTTTTGCGGATTTGGGCAGATATATACCCTTTGAACATGTACTCTAGATCAGGTACATATTCGCCTGCCACAACTAGCCCTAGAGTCGGTTCGGGGTGTGATGCAGGTCCATGGCTGAAGCAGAAAAGCCGTCTAACAAAACACGACCAAGCGTCGGCGCTGGACTCACAATCGTGAGTACATTGGCGCCAACGCTTGGGATCGTGCTGCCTGTCTGGTTCCGATGGCTGCTATTTGTCATCGGCGTGATATTGATGCTCTCGCCATTTTTTCAGGCAGCATTCAACCGCGCACGCAAGATGGGTATGGAACCGGTTCACCTTCAGATAATCGGCCTCGTCGGGATAGTGCTTTTTGCTGCCCTGTCAGTCGGGGGGCTTATCTGGCAGTCCCAGGTGACGCCATCCCCTGATCCGAGAGTGGGCCACCTTCAATCTCAGCTTGAGATACTAACTAGGGAGTCTGCGGAGAAGCAGACCGCGGCGGCCTTAGACCTTACCAAGACAAAGCAGGCGCTTGAGGAAAAGACGCGAGAATTAGAAGGCGCGAAAGCGCAGGCTACGGCAGCAACTGCTACCGCGCCGAAACCAAAGGCAGACAGCGCAGTCATCGTTCTGAGCAAGCCACCTGACGAATCCTCACTCCTAGTGCCGGGACGGTTTTACTCGACGGCTGAGAAGGAACGGATTGTCGATACGATGAATCTGATTCAGCAGCGATTCAATTCTGTCCGAAGGGTGATGTACGACGCGGAGAAGATTGCATCAAACCCCGGGCAAAACGAGGAAATTGACAGATCCATAAACAAACTACGGGCCGTTTACGTGGGGGTAGAGGAAGTGAGCAATGATCTCGAAAAGGTTAGAAACGAGAGCCATAGCTACCCTGTAGATTTTGCCGTCCTCTTGGCGGCAAAGCCGGTCTATTACGATGAATTTCAGCGTGCAATTTCTGACTACTCCAACGCGCTCATTGTGTATCGGCGCTTCTTGACCGACACAGGAGAAAACAGGGGCACGCTGGCGCAAAATTTGGATTCATCAAAGAGGCACCTTTCGCGGGCTAAATTTTCCTTAGAAAAATGGCTAGGAGAATGTGACGAGCAAATGCGCGGTGCGAGGAGGCTATTGGAGAAATGAAAAAAACCGATACCGAAAAGCGCTTCGATCAACTTTTGCAGGCGATGGTCACTCAACACGTACCCGGGGAAACGCCTGCAAAAGAAGCTCGAACATCAAAGCGGGCTGCTTCCGCAGGTTATGGCGATACTCGAACTCGCGAAGGTAAAGCTGCAAGTGCTTCTTCGAAACCCAAACGTAAGTCCCGTTGATCCCGCGCTTCACCTGAGACCAGAACGACTCGATTGAGTTGGTGTGTACGTCGCCGCGCACGTATTCCTTAGCTGAGTGATCGACGGCTTCGTGATCGTACCCGTACTTTTCTTTGAGCAGCTTGAAGTTTGACGCCTCATCCGTATGGATGCGAGAGCCTTCCTTCACGAACCGCACGACATGCGGGACAATGTGAGCCTTGGTGCGAGCCTGCACGACGCGCGTAACGACGTCGCCGCCACGCTCAACGATGCCCATGACAATAGCCTTGTCATCCTTGCCTTGCTTGTCCTTACCGCCAATGAACGTCTCATCCACTTCGACCGCCTTGCCGGGGCCACCCATCGGCGCGTCGCCATCGACGTAGCCCATGTAGAGGCGGATCAGATGGCACATGCGCCATGCCGTCTTGTAGGTCACGCCTAGCTGGCGCTCCACTTCCTTCGCGGCGACGCCGTTCCGCGTCTCGCAGAACAGGAACATGACGTAGAACCAATCGCGGAGGCTGGTGCGGGTCTTTTCGAAGGGCGTGCCAGCAGTCGGATAGACCTGATAGCCGCAGTGCTCGCATTCGAACGAGCGGCGGGCTTTGACGCGGTAATAAGTCGCCTCTTTCTGGCACTTGAAGCAGGTGAACCGCTCCCCGAACCGGGTCCGCATCAGGTGCGTCAGGCAGCTATCTTCGTCGGGGAAACGCTTCTGAAACTCGCGAATTTTGCTCGGCTTCTGGGCCATGTGGATCGCCTCCCCGCAGTATATATGTACTGTAACCGGGAATGTTCTACATGTCCAGAGGGTATATATCCGGATTTGGGTACTGGCCTGTTTCGACCCCTGGCGGCCCAGTTTGAAAAGGTCCCGTGGCCTGTTTTGAAAACGAGCAATTTTTCCTATCGCAACTCTCTCCGCTTTCCTGATTGTTCGCCCATACGAGAGAGAGGCGATTTCCCTCGGATTGTATGTATGATCTGCCGGATTGAATGGGGGAGACGTAATGAACAAGTGGTTGGTTTTGTGGATTGCTGCTTCAATCGGGATTGTCACGGCGCATCCTGCTCAAGCAATGTCATGCTCAGACTACAAAAATATCTGCCTGTCTAAGGGCTCAAAGAAGTGCGAGGGGGCTTGGAAGCAATGTATGCGGACCGGCACATACATTGGTCCGGATAGCGGAACAAATCACGGGCAAGCTGATAAGCGATAGTCGAAGGAAGAGCCGCCTCAGTGGGCGGCCTCTTTCGTTCCATCGTAATTCCGGCGTCCCTCCTCGACCAAAGCTGACGCACATCAAAGACAGATGACCTGCGTGCCGTCAGAATTCCGTAATCCTGCAGCACCGAACCTTTTTGCGGTCTGCGGCCTTCTTCCGGGACACGGGACCGCAACTCCGGGGACCTCAGTCATGACGGAAAACGCGCACGACGATGCGACCAGGCGCAATCCCCTGCTGGAGGCGGCACGGGAGGAAATGATCAAGTTCGAGCGCAAGGAAAACGAGTTTCGCAAGAAGGACCGCGAAGAGCGGGCCGCCGAGCTCCGTTTGCCGCTGGACGCGATCAGGGTTCATTAATCCGCACAGGACAGGCTTCGGCGCTGACGAAAGGACACGCTGCCGGACGCGGCAGGCGGTGGCGGTGCCCGCCGCCCGGTCCGCACCGGAGACAATGCCCGCCGGGAGCGGCCGCCTGTTCATCGCAAAGGACCGGCACGGGAGTCGGGATTCGTATATCCCGGTGGCGAATCCGAGCACGATATGGTATCTGGATACTACCAGTAAGCCATTGATTGAACGGCGACATTTCCCAGAGAGCTACTGTGCATGGGGTTGTTTTCGATTTTTTGGAAAGGCGCGCATGCGCCTTTTACCACCGAAGCGCAATTTGGATCGGGCCGGCCGCCGTCTCACGGCATGCCTGCACCACCCCTACAGCAGAACCAGCAACCCGATGCCGATCACCAGCACCACGAATCCAGCCGCCGTCGCGGCGGCGAATGACCGCTCTACGTTGTCCATGATGCCACCCCGTTGCCGGCGCGCCACGTTTCCCCCATGGCCGCACCGTCGGTGCGAAATCTCGCCCGCCCTTGTGTTCTGAGTTGTGCGAACGGATGTCGAAATTGGGACGTGTGCGGGGCCAGTCTGCGGCCTCGACTTTCGCCGCCACTGTCAGGCGCGCGCAAGCCTGCTCTCCTGGTCTGGGCCTCCATACCGAGACGACGACCCCGCTCTCCCCGCGCGGGGTTTTCTGTTTGCCGGGCACGAGCGAACGCAGCGGGCCGGATCCGATTCGCGTCATTGTCAGGCTGTCGTAAGCTGAGCCGGCTAGGCTCATCTGGCTATGGTGTTGCAGCCCAGCACCTCAGCCTCCAATAACCTTCTGCCCCGCTTGGCTCTCCCCAAGCGGGGTTTTTTCATGCCGGCCGGCCGGTTTGCGAGCCCCCCTCTTCCCGCGTCAGCCGCAGCGAGAAGGCGCGGATCGCCGGCGCTGCGAGCAGCACGATCGGCAGCATCGCGACCCATGCGATCAGCCACGACACCATCCAGTGCGTGAGGACGACCATCGCGGTCCCTGCGGGAAAGCTGGCGATCCCCGCCGCGATCAGCGAGGTCAGGCCGGACTGGATGACACCGAAGACGAAATGAGAGTAGCGGCGAGGAATGCCGAGCATGACGCGCCCATGTTGTTTGGCCGTCATCAGGCCAAGCAAGCCACATGCCGTCGCAGCGCCCCTGCGGGCCAGGAACTTTGTTCATGGTCGGAGAACCACGGGCACGGGCGCCCCGGATGTATTCCGTAGCCGCCCGGAATTGATCTGAGGATGGTTTGGGATTGCAGTGCGCCCGCCCATGACCTTGAGGGATGACCTTGAGGGATGGCCTTCCCTGGGGGATGTCACGCGCGATCGGTGCCAATCATGCCGCTCTACTTCTTCCGAATCCGGAACGGCCGCTATTCCGGCTGTGCCGACCAGGCGTCGGAGTTTGCCGATCGCGATTTGGCCTGGAAGGAGATGACCAGCGTCTGCGCCGACATGGCCGCCGGCATCGCCCGCAAGCTCCAGGAAAATTCCGAATGGCACATGGAGCTGCTGGACGAGGCCAAGGAGCCTGTGTTCCGGATCCGCATCACATCCGAAACCTTCGAATAGGGCTGGCCCTAATCCGCGCTGGGCAGCCGCCGCATCGTGAATTCGATGTCGCCGCCGGGCAGCTCGCGCCAGTTCTCGACCGCGCTCATATAGCCGGCCTTGGGGTAGCGGGCGAAGAAGGCCTGCGCCCTCTCCCGCGCCGCCGCGCGCGGCAGCGTGAAGGTCTCGCGCAGATAGCCGTCGCCGGCCGTCGGGCCGGGCTTGCCGCCCAGCTTGCGCCGGCGCGCCATCCGCTCGGCGAGATCCCGCGGACGATCGGCCATGTCCTGCCTCCTCGCAATACGCTCTCACGGGATGTAGGAAGCAGGCCGGTCGAACAGGAGTCCCGGCCGGAGGCGTCAGCCGCCTCCGATCGGTCAGACGGTCAATTGGCAGTCGTGCCGGATTTCTTCTTCGGCGCACCGGTTGCGGCCGAGGCCTTTGGCGCCGCCGGCTGCTTCGGCGGATCGGAGCGCATGCCGCCCCATGGATCGTTAGACGCCTTGGAGTCCGGAATCTTCTTCAGCGTTTCCTTGTAGGCCTTGTCACGCTCGGCTTCCGCGGCCTTCTCCTCGGGGGTCTTGCTCGGCCCTTCCTGCAGCAAATTGAGATTGGGCATTTGCGCATAGGCCGGTCCCGCCAGCACGGCCGGTACCGCCAGGACAGCCAGCACCGCGGCCATACGGAAAAGCTTCATCATTGACTCCTTGATCATCCATGGCGGCGCGGATCGCCCGCGCCTTGTCACCCTTGTCGCAGCCGGGTCGCGACCGCGGGGACCGCTCGGCCCTAGAGCCGGTCCGATTTGCACGATTTCGGCGCCTGTAGCCAGTCGTCCCAGATCGGCCCGCACTTGGTGCACCCGTTCAGCACGAGGCCGAGCGCGACAAGACCAAACACGAGGACATACCGACGCAACATCATCCACCCATACCCACTCCGGGCCATCATATCGGGCCAAGTCAGGCATTTTCAAGCCGACAGGACCCGCGGCTGACCGGGTGACTTTGCCGCGCCGATCCGCTCACATGGCCGAAATATCCGGCAACACGGAGGGAACGACAGCAATGCCATCGCAGCCAGAAGCCGAGTTCGGCATCGCCGACGCCAGACGCATCCTCGGCGAGGTCTTTGCGCCCTGGGTCCAGGATCTCAACCTGTCGGTCGAAAGCATCGAGCACGTGCCGCCGCCGGACATGCCGGACTGGCAGCCGGCAGCGCTCCTGCGCATGCCGTTCTCGGAACGGCTGTGCCGCAACGGCGGCGTGGTCTGCGGCCAGGCGCTGATGGCGCTCGCCGACACGGCGATGGTGATCGCGAACCTCGCCGCCAACCGCGGCTATCGTCCGATGACGACGGTCGACCAGACCACGCATTTCATGCGCGCCGTCTCCTCGTCGGACGTGCTGGCCGACGCCCGCGTGGTGCGACTCGGACGCACCATGAGCTTTGGCCGCGTCACGCTGCTCTCGGCCACCGACAACAAGCCGGTGGCGATGGTGTCGAGCGCGTTCGCGATGCTGCCGGGGTGAGCATCAGTCGAAAAGAAGAAGCCGCGTGAGCGCAAGGCGCACCGCGGCTTTCGATGGAGTTATGCCGCGAGGCGAAACGCGATCGCGCGTCGCGCCGTCGCACACGAGAAGTTACTTGCCGAGCACCTCGTCGGCCGCAGTGACGATGCTGACGTTCGGATTTTTTCCGCAATAGCTGCCGAACTGCTTGGCGTTCTCGACGAACACGTCGGTGTCGATGATCGCGTTCTCTTCGTCGCCCTTGTACCAGCCGTCCATCCAGGTCAGCACCATCTTGATGGTGTCGTCGCCGCTCTCGAGGAACTGCTTGCAGCTCATGGTCGCAAGATCGAGCTTGGTGGCGTGCGCGGGCATCGACGACAGCGAGAGCGCCGCGGCGAACAGAAGCGAAAGCGTGGTCTTCATCAATATCTCCATCGGCGCGTAACGCCATAAAGGAAAGGCTTGTGGGGAAAGTCGGCGGAGTGACCTCCGCTTCGACGTCGTAAACGAAGTCTGAAGCGCAGTGCAAGTAGCGCCAGTATTGAGTTTATTTCAACGTAATTTCTACTCGCTATTTTACAAACGTCATTATGGATTAACGCGATGATCGAGAAACGTGCAGCGCAGCGCTACCGTGTTTTCAAGGGGGGAACGATCACCTTTGAAAACAACGGCATCGCGTGCACGGTGCGAAACATGTCGGCGAACGGCGCCGCGATCGACCTCGACGCCGCCGTCACATTACCGCAATCGTTCACGCTCGCGATCGCGCGCGACAATTTCGTGCGGAATTGCCGCACCGTCTGGCGCAGCGACAGGCGCATCGGCCTCGCTTTCGTACAGTAGTGCATATGATGTGAATGAACGTTCGCATCGCGCGCGCGATGCTGGGTCATGTTCGCGCGATACGACGCCGGCGCCGCCAGCGCAGGCTTGCGACCACGAGCGCGACGATCGCGAGCGCGACCGCCGACGATGCCGCAAAAAATCGTCCACCGGGACGATCGATGGTACGCGACCATAGCGACGGCCCCTCGCCCGGCCGAGCCAGGCGAAAGGAAACGACGCTGTCGCCGATCGAGGTGCCTGCTTCGGAGTGGCCGCCGGCGCCGATGGCGACATACTGCTCGCCCTTCCAGAGATAGGTCATGGGATTGGCGACGCCGGGCACCGGCAGCCGGCCTTGCCACAGTTCGCTTCCGCTTCGCGCATCGAAGGCGCGCAAATAGGCGTCCATCGCGCCGGTGAAGACGAGCCCGCCTGCGGTAACCGCGAGCCCGTTGAGGAGCGGAGCGCCCCAGGGGAGCGGCACGCCGAGCGGCGCCAGATCCTCGGTTGTGCCGACGGTCGAACGCCAGAGGATCTTGCCAGCCTTCAGATCGACCGCGACCATCTCGCCCCAGGGCGGCTTGTTACAAAGAAAACCGAGCGGCGATGTCACCATCGCCCGCGACATCGCAAACGGCGCGCCATTCTGCTGGCCAAAATCATGGCCGGGCGGCGGATTGAATCCGGCAGCCTCCGCGCGCGGAATCAGCTTGAGCAGATGAACGGCGCGACTGGTGTTGGCATAGAGGATCTGGTTGACGGGATCGAAGGCCGCACTGCCCCAGTTCACGCCGCCGCCGGTGAAGGGGTATTCCAGCGTGCCTTGCGTTGAAGGCGGTGTGAACAGCCCTTCGTTACGCGCTTCCGCGAACTGGCGTTCGCAAGAAGACCGGCGCAAGCCGGGCAAGAACGAGAGCGCATCATCTGCCGAGATCGTCTGCGACGTCAGCGCCGGCACATGTGTCGGGAATGGCTGCGTGGGCGACAGCCGTTCACCTTCCGCGGCCCCCTGCGGAACGCTGCGCTCCTCGACCGGCCACACCGGCTTGCCGGTATCGCGATCGAGCACGAAGACAAAGCCCTGCTTTGTCGGCTGGATCACGACATCGCGCTGACCTTCTCCAGTGTCGATGCGCGTGAGCGTCGGCTGCGCCGGCAGATCGTAATCCCAGACGTCGTGGTGCACGGTCTGGAATGCCCATACGAGCTCGCCGGTCTCGATGCGCAGCGCGACCACCGAATTGGCATGCTCGTTGTTGCCCGGCCGCTTGCCGCCCCAAAAATCCGGCGATGGAGAGGATGTCGGCAGGAACACCAACCCGCGCGCGGCGTCGACCGACATCGGCGCCCAGACATTGGCGTGACCGGCTTCGATACCGTCGCGCTTCAGCGGCTCGAATGTCCACCGCATTTGACCGGTGCGCGCGTCGAACGCGCGCACGATTCCACTCGGCGCGTCGACGCGGCGGTTGTCGCCGATCGCGGATCCGATCACGACGACACCGCGGCCGACCGCCGGCGGCGAGGTGATCTGGAATTCGCCCGGCCATTCCAGCTTCGTGCCGATATCGGGCCTGACCTCACCGTTGTTGCCGAAGCCGGCGCAGGGGATTCCCGTCTTCGCATCGAGCGCGATCAAGCGGACATCGTTCGTGCCCATGAAGATGCGCGATCGACATGTGGCATCTACAGGCGCCTCATCGTCGATCCAGTAGGTGACGCCGCGGCATACGTAGCGATTGGCGGGACGCTGGTTGATCGCGATCTTCGGATCGTAGCGCCATTTCTGCGCGCCCGTGCCGGGATCGAGCGCAATCACCTCGTTGAAAGGCGAGCAGAAGACCAGGCTGTCCTCGACGAACAGCGGCGTCGCCTGGAATTTGGTTCGCCGCATCACCCCGGGCGGCCGCGCCGCGAGATCGCCCGTGTGGAATTCGAAGGCCCGAACCAGGTTGCCGACATTGTCGGGCGTGATCTCTCGCAATGGCGAGAAGCGCGAGCCGCCGGGATCGCCACCCCAGCTCTCCCAGGCGATGCCTGGCCGCGACGAAAACAGGAGGAGCGTGATGAGAGCGGCCAAATAGCAGGGGCGGGTCGCCAACGCCCGCCTCATCTATTTCGGCTTCTTGGCAGGTTCAGGCGGACGCGCCCCGCTCCACGGATCATACTTCTCCTTGGACTCGGGAATGCGTTCGAGCGCGGCCTTGTAGGCCTTCTCGTCGACCTTCGGCTTGTTGTCCGCCTTCTGCCCGCCCTCGTTAGGCTGGCGTCTGCCGCCGCCCATCTGCGCTTGCGCCGAGACAACCGTCAGCGCCAGCACCGCGGCCGCTATGACCAAAATCCTCATTGGCTCCCCATCGTCTGGGTACAAACTAGCCTGCAATCCCGGAATAGCAAATACGACGGGTTCCAGGCCCTCAGGAATCTTGCCTTCAGGAAATCTTGATCGGCCGGGACTTCGTCGGATCGCATTCGTGCCTATCTGTTGGCCCGCAGGGGACCTTCACGGATGTTGCGGATTATTGCTCAAGCAGCGCTGCTGGCCGGCGTGCTCGCGCTCGGTGCGTGCGGCTTTGCCGATAGCCGCGCACCGGTGCCGGAGTTCATGCGCATCAAAGAAGCCGAGCAGGCGCCGCCCGAATCGCCCCCCGACGTCAAGCGCGTCGTGCGCGAGCAGATCGAATTCGTTTTCCTCAGCACGTCCAATCCCCGCGAGGTGCATGTCGCCACGCCCCATCGTGAGGTGAGGGGACCGGGCTGGACAGCCTGCGTCCGCGCCCAGCTGACCTCCGCGACCGGCTCGGCGCTCGGCGCCCAGACCTACATCGTGACCATCACCGGCGGAAAAGTGGTCGATCGCCGGCGCGCCGAAGCGGACGACATTTGCGGGTCGGAAAGCTACCAGCCGATCTAGGAACAAATCACGCCGACACGCGATCCGGTTCCGGGAAAAACCAGCATGACGGCCGGGAACGATCACCGCCTCCCCTTCTTGTTACCGCCGAGGGCAGTTTCTGAGGAGGACACGATGAGGACATTCACGATTGCACTGCTGGCCGGCGTCGGGGCCCTGGCCACAGCGAGCGGCGCGAAGGCCGCCGACATCTATACGACCAGCGAATACACCAGTCCCGATCTCGTTCAGCAGGTCCGGCTCGTCTGCGACGATTCCGGCAATTGCTACCGCAGCCGTGGCGGTGAGCGCGTGATCGTGCGCGATTCCTATAACACCATGCCGCGCGAGCGCTATTACGAGCGCCGCAGCCATCGCGACTGGGACGATGGTCCGCGCGGCGGCGTCGGCATTCGCACACCCGGCGTCAGCGTGGGCGTCGGTGTCGGCGGGGACCGCTGGTAGTCAATAAGATTGAAATGGGGCAGGACCGGACGAGACAACTCGCCCGGTCCTGTTCCATGTCAAGTTTCGAGCTCAGGTTTCGAGCGGATCGGTCGGCGCGACGATGCGCGTTGACGACGTGAGCTGCGCGATGAAGCGGGCGAGCACCATGCCGGCGCACATCGCAACGACGAAGATGAACGCGGAGACCGAACCGAATCCAAGCGCGGTCAAAGCCGGCCCTGGACAAAAGCCAACAAGGCCCCAGCCGATTCCGAAGATGGCGGGACCGGCGATAATCTTGGGGTCGATGTCTCTTCGCGTCGGAATGTAGAAGCGGTCGGCGAAGACAGGCCGCGCGAGCTTCAAGACGCGGCTGAAGCCGACGAAGGTCACCGCGACCGCGCCGGCCATCACGAAAGCGAGGCTCGCATCCCAGGTCCCTCTCGGGATCCCGCCGACGTCCAGAAAGTTCAGCACCTTTGCCGGGTTCGACATGCCGGAGACGATGAGGCCGAGGCCGAAGATCAGGCCGATTGCGAATTGAACGAGAATGGCCATCGCGATCAGCTCCAGTGCCGCATCGCGAAAACCGTCGCCACGCCGGTCGCCATGAAGGTGATGGTCGCGACCAGCGAGCGCACCGATAGCCGCGACAGGCCGCAGACGCCATGGCCGGACGTGCAGCCGCTGCCCCACACCGCGCCGAAGCCGGTGAGCAATCCGGCGACAATTAGAAGCGGCGTTGCCGCCGCGATCGTTTGCGTCGGCAGGCTTCCCGTGACTAGGCGCACCAGGATGGGCGCGATGACGAGGCCAGCGAGGAAGGCGAGCCGGCCGGCGAACTGCCGATCCTCGTAAGGCGGAAACAGCCGCGCCACGATACCGCTGACTCCGGCGATCCGACCCGCCGTCCACATCAGGAGCACGGCGGCGAGACCGATCAATGCGCCACCAAGGAGCGACGCAATCGGCGTGAAAGGTGTGGCAACCATGATGATCCTCCGGGTCGAGAGCAATTCCGGCGTATCCATCGGGGCGTCCGGCCGCCGAGCGCCCTCATGCTCAATGAGACGTTAATATTACCACTCGAATTGAAGCGGCGTCCCAACTGTATTTTCCAATCTTTGCGCTAAACATGGCCTCCTGAACGGGGACGACGGGACGTGGTCGATATCGCGCACCAGGCTGCGACCAATCCGGCATCGGCAAAGCATGCCGCGGCATCGCGCGCGCGCGTCCCTCTTACGGCGATCGAACCCGGCCAATGGCGCGCGCTCGCGCAGCGCGCGATCGAACCGAATGGATATTATTTGCCGGGCTGGGAGCTCGCCGTGAGCGCATCCGCGCGCGGCCGCACGGATGCCTCGGCGCTTCCCGCTTTCGACGGAGCCTCGGCCCGGCTGATCGGGCTGATGCCGGTGACCTCGCTCTGGCGCGCGTGGAATATCCCCCTGCCTGCGCTGGTGAGCGCGCATCCCTATGGGACGCTGTGCAGCCCGCTGATCGACCGCGACGCTCCGATGGAAGCCGCCACGCGTCTGTTGCAGCGGGCGCGCGAAGCCGGAGCGCATGCGCTCGTGCTGAACGACGTCGCGCTCGACGGGGCGGCGATGACCACCCTCAATCAGGTCCTGCATCGCGACGGCCTGCAGCCGAAAATCCTCAGCTCCTACATCCGCGCCAGCCTCGATGCGACGCAGGATGGCGAGACGCTGTTGCGCGAGGCGCTCTGCGCCAGGAAGCTCAAGGAGCTGCGCCGCCAGCGCCATCGTCTCGAAGAGCATGGCGCCGTCGCGTTCGACGTCGCACGGCGGCCCGACGAGATCGGACCTGCGCTCGAAACGTTCCTGCAGCTCGAGGCCAGCGGCTGGAAAGGCAAGCGCGGCACCGCGCTGATCCAGCATGCGGGCGATGCGACCTTCATCCGCCGCGCCGTAGCGGCGCTGGCAGAGACCGCGCAGTGCGAGATTGTAACCTTGCGCGCCGGTACGATTCCGGTGGCCGCCGGCATCGTGCTGCGTCATCAGGACCGCGCCTTCTTCTTCAAGCTCGGCATCGACGAACGCTTTGCAAAGTATTCGCCAGGCGTGCAGCTCACTCTCGAGCTCACCCGCCACCTCTGCGCCGATCCCGCCATCGCCAGCGCGGATTCGACGGCGAGCGCTGACCACCCCATGATCAACCCGATCTGGCGCGGGCGCTTCGCAATCGGCGATGTGCTGATCCCGCTGCGGCGGAACGATCCGATCGTGGCGCTTGTTCATGGAGCGCTGATCGGCCTCAACGTCGCGCACGAGACCGCGCGACGCGCGGTCCGCCTGCTCCGCAAATAAGAGAAAGCTAGTCCGCCGCCTGGGCGTTGATCTCCGCCGAGACCTCACGGATGGCACGCGCGAGCATGTTGGGATCCTGTGCGCCGGAGACGGCGTATTTCTGCGCAAACACATAGGTCGGCACGCCGGAGATGCCCTTCTCGGCGGCTTCCTGTGCGTCCGCCGAAACGCGCGCGACGTCCTCGTCGGTGGCAAGACGCTTGCGCACGTCGTCGGCGTCGAGGCCGACATCGGCAGCCGCCTGCACCAGCACGCTCACATCGGTGAGGTCGCCGCCGTCGCGGAAGTACAGCTCCATCAGGCGCTGCTTCATCTCGGGTGCCTTGCCGATCGTCTCGGCCCAGAGGATCAGGCGGTGGCAGTCGGTCGTGTTGGGCTGACGCGCGACAAGCTCTGGCTTGTAAGTGAGGCCCTCTTCGCTTGCGGCCGCGACCACACGGCCGGCAATGCCCTTATAAGCCTCGACCGAGCCGAACTTCTGGGTGAGATAGGCCTCGCGGCTGATGCCTTCGCGCGGCACCCAGGGATTGAGAAAGAAGGGGCGGAATTGCAGCTTGACCGGAACGTCGGGCACCAGCGCCAGCGCGCTCTCGATCCGGTGCTTGCCGATATAGCACCAGGGGCACACCACGTCGGAGACGACGTCGATCTGGAGCGGCTTTAGCGTGCTCATATCAGGGCCTCCTTCGGGCACTTCGCGGGTTCGCCCCAAGATAAGCCGAACCCGCCCCGAGGCAAGGGTGCTAGGTCATGGGTGCTAGGTCATGGCTGCCGCCATCTGCTTCAGCCGTTCGGCTGTGCGCTCGTCGGCCGGAAAGAACGTCTCCAGCGCCAGCTCCGACAGCGTGATGTCGACGGGCGTGCCGAACACCATGGTGGTGGAGAAGAAACTTAGTATGTCTCCATCATGGCGCAGCTTGAAGGGGATCGCGACATTGTCGCTCGACAGCGGCGCCGCGCGCGCCGGGATCGGATAGCTCTTCAGGTCGTTGTGGAGCCTGATCAGCTCGGGATCGGCGGTTGCCTCGCATTGCCGGTGCAGCCGCTCCAAAAGATGCCCGCACCATTCCGCGAGGTTGACCGTGCGCGGCGCCAGCGCCTCGGGATGCAAGGCGAGCCGCAGCACGTTCAAGGGCCGGCCTAGCAGCCGCTCCGGGATGCCGGCGAGCAGCGGCGCCAGCATGCGGTTGGCGGAGACCAGATTCCAGTGCCTGTCATAAGCCAGCGCCGGGTTGGGTTCATGCGCTTTGAGGACGAGGTCGATCGCCTGGCGGGCTGATTTCAAGGCGGGATCCTCCAGCGGGCGCTGCGGAAAGGCCGGGGCATAGCCGGCCGCGACCAGCAGCACGTTGCGTTCGCGCAAGGGCACGTCGAGACGTTCGGCGAGCCTCAGCACCATGTCACGCGAGGGTGCGGCGCGGCCGGTCTCGACGAAACTCAAATGCCGCGCCGAGATATCGGCCTCGCCTGCGAGATCGAGCTGGCTCATGCGACGGCGCTGCCGCCATTCGCGCAAATGGTCGCCGATATGGACGGGCTGGCTGCGTTCGGCCTGTGCCGTGGATGCATGTGCGTTCATGGTCGAAAACCTAGCACGCGGATTTCGGCTCTTCCATTACGCCGGAGGTAATCGAATTGGGCCACGGGCCGGCGCATCTTCGGTCGCAACAGGAGACGACCATGATCGCATTGCTGCTCTACCGGACCGTCGCAGACCACCTTGTTCCCTGGGCCATGGCGTTCGCAACCCGGATGCTGGCGCGCAGCCTCAACATGCCCGAGCCGCTGGTGCATTCGACCGGCGACTATGTCGTCGCGCAGGTCACAGCCTTCGAGCACAGCGTCGGCAGGACGCTCTGCCCGTTCCGTCTCGCCCGCCTGCTCCGCGCCTGGTGGCGCGGATTGCACTGAGTTTCACCTCGAGCCCAACCCAACCATGGAGACCACGATGATCGACGCATCCAGCTTCCTCCGCCGCGCGCTTCTTGCCGACGCAATCTTCAGCGGCGTCTCCGCTCTCGGTCTCACTTTCGGCGCCGGCGCGTTCGCGTCGCTGTTCAACCTGCCCGAAGCGCTGCTGCGCGAGACCGGCCTGTTCCTGATCGCCTATGCCGCGCTCGTCGGCTGGCTTGCCTCGCGCGCCTCTGTGGCGAAGCCGCTCGTGCTGCTGGTCGTGGTCGGCAACGCGGCCTGGACGGTCGGCAGCATCGCGTTGCTGTTCTCAGGCGCGGTATCGCCGAACCTTGCCGGCGAGCTCATGGTCGTGGCGCAGGCGATTGCGACCGGCGTGTTTGCCGAGCTGCAGTATGTGGGATTGCGCAAGAGCGGCAGCGTGGTGGCGGCGTAAGGCTTATCGCTGCCAGTCGTCGCCCGGTTTAACCGGGCGACGCATTCTTCCAGAGACAGTATTCCAGAGACAGTGGACGTATGCGGATAAGCCGCGGCGTCCAGGATGCCTCGGTCAAGCCAGGGCATCCAGGACGGCGGGAGGCAGCTGCGCAAGTGCAGGCTACGCCCGCGCGCGGCCGTTCTTCTTGCCAACCGCGTGGCCGTTGAGCTTCTTCTTTTTGGGGGCCTTCGCCCCCGCCTTCTGCGCTTTACGTTCCGCGCGCGCCTTCACCTTGGCGCGCTCGACCCGCGCTTCCGCGCGAAGCTTCTTGCGCTTCTTCTCGCATGAGGCGCATTTGCAGCCGATCGGCTTCAGATAGGCTTTGAAATAGTCGGTGCCGTAGTCATAGTTGATCTCGTCGCCCGGCTCGATGTTCTTGATGGCGCGGATGAAGACCTTGCGGTCGCGCGGCCGGACGTCGGATTCGGCGTTGGGCCGGCACGAATGGTTGATGTAGCGCGCGAGGTTCTTGCGCACCGAGCCGTCGATGGTCCAGCGGCCGTTGAGCTCGAACAGGTATTTGTTCTCGATGTCGTCCTGCTCGGGAATCCGCGAGTCCAGGATCGGTCCGTAATAACGGATGATCCGGGTGCCCTTCTTGATCGGCTGAGTGGCGAAGAGGCCGAGCCCGGTTTTCGAGCGGCCGACACGATAGGATTTTTGCGAGGAGATGGCTGTCATGATCAGGAGAAAGAGGACCGCGAACGAGGCCCGATGCCTCAAGCGAAGCCGCCCTTCTAGAACGATTCCGCGCCGCTGTCAGGTGTCTGTCGACGCTGTTTGAACCTTGCCCACAATCAAGACGTCTGATGGTACGGAGTTCCCGCTCGATCAAAGGCGTTGTCATGAACCGCATCACCACCGCAGGCATGGCCGTGTTGCTGTTGTGCACCGGTCTCGACTGCGCCGTAGCCCAATCCATGGGCAGCGCCTACACCTCGACGGCGCCGAAGGATTGCCGTCAAATCGGCAAGCCCGGCGAGTTCGACGGCAGCACCACGCGGGTCTGCAAGGGCAAGGATGGTCTCGTGGTCCTGATTGCCGAGGACGATCTTCGCGAAATCGTTTCCGTCGGCCGCAATCGCAAGGCGGCGGCCGAGGAACCGGCGGCAAAAGTCTGGTTCGGCCCGTTCAACTCGTCCGAAACCACCGTCGAGTGGCGCGCAGCGGCCGCAAAACCGTTTGCGATCATTCAGCGCTGGCACATCGCCGATGGCACCGACCCCGACAAGCAGGGGCGGCCGAACACCAAGGCCATGCTCGTCGTGACCCGGCTGCCGCCGGGACCGGTCTGCCACGTCGCCTATGTCGACGCGATCGCTAACCCGAACAGCAATGAGCTCGCCCGCAAGGCCGCAGATGACTTTGCCCGCAGTTTTCGCTGCGGCAAGGACGAGGTGAAGATCATCGGCGCCCGCGGCCGCGCCGTGGAGCTGGCGACGATGCGCTAGGCGTTCGCCTGGCATCATGTCCCAATTGATCAGGGACCCGACGGCTTCCCGGTTATGGGTGCCATCAGCATCGCCTCGAGCAGGCGTTCGGCCGTCGTCCCCTCGGGCAGCCGTCCCAGAATGTCCGAAAGCCGTCCGTCGAGCAGCAGCGTGGTGAAGCCGTGCACCATCGACCAGGCGCGCGCGATCGCGGCGCCCTGATTGAGCGTCAGCGCATCGCCGCTGATCTGCTCCTGCCGCATCATGCCGACGGCATTGGCGAGCCCGGCGAAAGAAGCTTCGGCCGCCTCGTGCAGCGACGGCCTGGAATAGTCGAGGCGCTCGGTGCGGAACATGATGCCGTACATGCCGGGATGAGCCTGGGCATAGGCGACATAGGCTTTGGGCCGCGCCAGCGCGCGCGCGAGCGGCGTGGTAGCGGCGTCACAGGATGACGCCATCGCCGCATTGAACTGGCGGAAGCCGACCGCCGCGAGCTCACTGAGAAGTCCCGTGAGGTCGCCGAAATGATGGGTGGGCGCGGCATGCGAGACGCCCGCCTCGCGCGCCACCGCGCGCAATGTCAGGCCGGCGAGCCCCTCGCGCTCCAGCACCCGTTCGGCGGCCCGGAGCAGCGCCTCGCGCAGCGCGCCGTGGTGATAGGGCGCCTCGGTCTTGACGCTCGCCGGCCGTCGCGCGGAACGCGGCGGTGTCGCTGCCGACGATGTCTTTCGCGACGTGCGCGCGCGCCGCGGGGATTCGGTCCTGGTATCGCTCTTGCCCATCAGCAAGCTATAAGACGCAATATTGACAGTGTAAAGATTTCACTTGACGGCCCCGACGATCGGAACTATTTCATCTTTACGATGTAAAGATACGGAGGGATAGACCGTGCAGCAGGACGCCGTTGCCGAACGCCGCCACAACCTCGCGCCGATTCCATTCGAGGCCGACGCACCGTTCCTCACGATCATCGGCGAATTGCCGCGCGAGTTGAACGGCACGCTCTATCGCAACGGCCCCAATCCCCAGTTCGACGCGCCCGGCGCGCACTGGTTCGTCGGCGACGGCATGCTGCACGCCTTTCACCTCGATCACGGCCGCGCCAGCTATCGCAACCGCTGGGTCCGCACGCCGAAATGGCTGGCCGAGCACGATGCCGGCCGCGCATTGTTCGGCGGCTTCGGCCGCAAGCTGCCGGATGCGCCAGCGAACCTCACCGACGGCGGCGTCGCGAATACCAACATCATCTTCCATGCCGGCAAGCTGCTGGCGCTGGAAGAAGCGCACCTGCCGACCGAGATCGAGCCGGGCACGCTCGCGACGCGCGGCTATCACAATTATCAGGGCCGCGTCGCCGGCAGTTTTACAGCCCATCCCAAGGTCGATCCCGTCACCGGCGAGTTGGTGTTCTTCGGCTACAACGCCGCGGGACCGCTGACGCCTGCCCTCTCCTACGGGTCGATCGACGCGTCCGGCAAGGCGACGCGCTTCGAACGGTTCGAAGCGCCTTATGCCAGCATGGTGCACGACTTCATCGTCACCGCGAACCATGTGTTGTTTCCGATCCTGCCCGTCACCGGCAGCATGGAGCGTGCGATGAGCGGGCGGCCGCCCTATGCCTGGGAGCCGGACAAGGGCGCCTATGTCGGCGTGGTCAAGCGCAAGGGCAGCGCGAAGGACATCGTCTGGTTTCGCGCTGAAGCCTGCTACGTCTTCCACGTCATGAATGCGTGGGAGGACGGCGACCGCATCATCGCCGACGTCATGCAATTCGAGGAAGCACCGCTATTTACCCATCCCGACGGAACACCCACCGATCCCAAGAAATCGTTTGCACGTCATTGCCGCTGGACCTTCGATCTCTCGGGGAATACCGACCGCTTCCAGCAGACCTATCTCGACGATCTCACCGGCGAATTCCCGCGCATCGACGACCGCCGCGCCGGACTGATGAACCGTCACGGCTGGTACGCCTGCGCCAATCCGCGGCTGCCGATGTTCGGCGCGCTGTCCGGCATCGTCCATGTCGACGGCAATGGAAAGCGCCTCGGCCATTATCTGCTGCCGGCCGGCGACACCATTTCCGAACCGGTGTTCGTCGAGCGATCGACGGATGCAGCGGAAGGCGACGGCTGGCTGCTCGCAGTCGTCTGGCGTGCGCGAGAGAACCGCAGCGACCTCGCCGCGTTCAATGCCACCGATGTCGAGGCCGGCCCCGTCGCACTGGTGCAGCTCGGCCACCGCGTGCCCGATGGCTTTCACGGCAATTGGGTCGGCGCGCAGTAGCTATCCCTCGTCATCGCGGATATCACCGTAGAGGTCTCTGATGCACATGCCCTCGATCACTGCGGACTGTCTCGTCGTCCTCGTCCTGATCTGCGCCGCGCTCTCACTCCAGATGATCCGGCCGAGGCGGAGCGGCCAAACCATCTTCAACGGCGGTATCTTGCTCGCCCTCGGCCTCTCGATCGCCTGCGCGCTACCCGTCCTGTCGCGCCTGCCCTGGGCGGAATTCGCTGACGAAATCACCGAGCAAGCCGTTGCAACAATTCAGTTTTTGGAAGTCGCTTACGTAATTTTGACACTGTAAAGATATCGCTTGACCCTGCTTCGTCCCTGAACTACTGATCTTTACATCGTAAAGATTTGGCCTGACCGAGGCGGACCATGGCGATTTTCCTGATCCTCGCGCCCTACGGCGCCTACACCTTCCTGATGCTGACGACATCGGCCACGATCAGCGTGTTCGTGGCCGCGGCAATCTGTCTCGGCACCGTCGCGATCGATGTCGTGCGCGGCCGCTCCGTGAAGATCCTGGCCATGGGCTCGGCGCTGCTGTTTGCCGCGATCGGCCTCCACCTCGCGCTGTTCGACCCGGCGCTCGGCACGCTCGGTGTCAAGCTGTCGGTCGACATCGGCATCTTCGTCATCTCGCTCGGCTCGATGCTGCTCCGCCGTCCCTTCACGCTGCAATACGCGCTCGAGGCCGTGCCGGCCGAGACAGCGGCGATGCCCGGCTTTCTCTATGCCAATTACGTCATCACCGGTGCATGGACCGCGGCCGCGCTTTTGATGGCGGCTGCCAATCTCGTGCTGCTCTATGTCCCCGGCCTGCCGCTGTGGTCGAGCCTTGCGGTCGCCTTCGCGGCCCGCAACAGCGCGATCTATTTCACAAAGTGGTATCCGGAGTATCGATCAAGTACGGTACGCCATCCAGCGCAATGCCCCACACACGCTGAACAGGATCGACGATGAAGGACGTATTCGCCCGCCTCGCTTCCGACTTTCTCTCCGCCATCGTCTTCCTGGTCATCTACCTCATCACCGACAACATCGTCCTGGCAACGTCGGCTGCGATTGCCGGAGCAATCGCGCAGGTGATCTACGCCCGCGTCAAGGGACAGCAGCTCAACTACATGACCTATGCGAGCGTCGCGCTCGTCGTGGTGCTGGGCACGGTCACGCTGCTGACCAACGATCCCCGCTTCATGCTGGCGAAGCCCTCGATCGCGCATTTCGCGATCGGCCTCATCATGCTCAAGCGCGGCTGGATGCTGCGCTACATGCCGGCGATCGTCGTCGAGACCGTCCCGGAATATGTGACGGCGGCGGGCTATGCCTGGGCGGGGCTGATGTTCGTGATCGGTGCCGGCATGATCGCGGTCGCCTCCACAGGCGATCTGAAGCTGTGGGTGTTCTACATCACGGTGGTCGCAGGCGGCGCCAAGATCCTCGCCTTTGCCGTGCAATATGTCGTGCTTCGCCTCATCGTCACCAGCCGACGACGCGCGGCCGCCCGCGCCTGAATGCCTCCAACGGAGCGTAGGCAGCTGCTGCGAGTTGCGCTATACGCTCGGCCCGGGACTGGCCCGCGGATCGTCGCGGTCCGCCGGAATTTTGGGAGACCCGAATGGCCGTGGACGGCAACTGGACTCTGACCATGACGACGCCCATGGGCGAGCGCAAGGCGACGCTGAGCCTCACGGCCGCTGGCGGCACGCTTAACGGCACGCAGGGTGCGGAAGGCAATACCGCCGAGATTTTCGACGGCGCCGTCAGCGGAGATGCCGTCAACTGGAAGGTCTCGATCACCAATCCGATGCCATTGACGCTCGAATTCATCGGAACCGTCTCCGGCGACAGCATGAGCGGGGAGATGGGCATCGGCCCGATGGGCAGCTTCCCGTTCACCGGCACGCGCGTGTAAGCCGCGCGGCAACCGTGCGCGCACTCGGCGCGCGCGGATGATGCCGAACCGGCGTGGCAGGCAAGCGCGCTCGCTATGGTGCCGGCAGGCTATGTCGCCGGCACGGCCTATCGGACCACCGACGGCGGGCCGAAGCGCAGCCTTGCTTGCAGCCGCCTCCGGGGCCTTGTCGAGAGCCAGGACGGCGTCCGTGGCTGGTGGCGCGCGCTGTGCTCCAACCAGGTCACCAATTGTAGCTGAGCGCGTAAGTCTCGTGTCTCGGACGCGATGCAGCGCGAAGCGGTGCGTCGCAGAGCCGGGACCCATGCTGCCAAAATGGACCCCGGATCTGCAGCGCATCATTTCATGCTGCGCAGCATCCGGGGAACGCCGCCTCAGCCCAAATTCAACTCCTTGAAGAAGTCGTTGCCCTTGTCGTCGATGATGATGAACGCCGGGAAGTCAACGACCTCGATGCGCCAGATCGCTTCCATGCCGAGCTCGGGATATTCGAGCACCTCGACCTTCTTGATGCAGTGCTCGGCAAGGTTCGCTGCGGCGCCGCCGATCGAGCCGAGATAGAAGCCGCCATACTTCTTGCAGGCCTCGCGCACGGCAGGTGCCCGGTTGCCCTTGGCGACCATCACCATCGAACCGCCGGCAGCCTGGAATTGGTCGACGAAGGAATCCATGCGGCCTGCGGTGGTCGGGCCGAACGCGCCGGAGGCGTAGCCCTCGGGCGTCTTGGCGGGCCCGGCATAATAGACCGGGTGGTTCTTGAAATAGTCCGGCAGCGGCTCGCCCTTATCCAACCGCTCGCGCAGCTTGGCATGCGCGGAATCGCGCGCGACAATCATGGTGCCGCTCATCGAGACCCGTGTCTTGGTCGGGTACTTCGAGAACGTCGCCAAAATATCCTTCATCGGCTGGTTGAGGTCGATCTTGACGACCTCACCGCCGAGCGCCTGCTCCACCTGCGGCAGATACTGCGCCGGGTTGTGCTCGAGCTCTTCGAGATAGACGCCGTCCTTCGTGATCTTGCCGAGCACCTGGCGGTCAGCGGAGCAGGACACGCCGAGCCCGATAGGCAACGAGGCGCCATGACGCGGCAGACGGATCACGCGCACGTCGTGGCAGAAATACTTGCCGCCGAACTGCGCGCCGACGCCGAGCGACTGCGTCATCTTCAGAATTTCCTGCTCCATTTCGAGATCGCGGAACGCGTTGCCGTCGGGCGAACCGTGGGTCGGCAGCGCGTCGAGATAACGGGCCGAGGCGAGCTTCACCGTCTTCATGCAGAGTTCGGCCGAGGTGCCGCCGATCACGATGGCGAGGTGATAGGGCGGGCACGCAGCAGTGCCCAGCGTCAACACTTTCTCCTTCAGGAAGGCCAGCAGCCGGTCCTTGGTCAGCACCGAGGGCGTGGCCTGGAACAGGAAGCTCTTGTTGGCGCTGCCGCCGCCCTTCGCCATGAACATGAACTTGTAGGCGTCATCGCCCTCGGCGTAGATCTCGCACTGCGCCGGCATGTTGTTGGCGGTGTTCTTCTCCTCGTACATCGAGAGCGGCGCGACCTGCGAGTAGCGCAAATTGCGGCGCAGGTAAGCATCGCGCGCGCCTTCCGAGAGCGCGGCCTCGTCGTCGCCGTCGCTGATGACGTTGCAGCCCTTCTTGCCCATGATGATCGCGGTGCCGGTGTCCTGACACATCGGCAGCACGCCGCCGGCCGCGATGTTGGCGTTCTTCAGAAAATCCAGCGCGACGAACTTGTCGTTCGGGCTCGCCTCGCCGTCCTCCAGGATCGCGCGGAGCTGCTTCAGATGCCCCGGCCGCAAATAGTGGTTGATGTCGCCGAAAGCCGCCTCGGACAGTGCCCGCAGCGCCTCACGCGACACCACCAGCATGTCTTTCCCCAGGACCTTCTCGACCCGCACGCCCTCGGCCGTGATCTTCTTGTAGGGCGTCTCGTCCCTGCCCAGCGGAAACAGCGGCGTGTGCTTGTAGGGCGGAACGGGTTTTGACGGGTCGGGGAAGGCGGTAGGAGCGTTCATGGGCTGAAATCTCGGGGTTTTGGGGCCCTCGCGCGGGCCCTAGCATAGAAGCGTTCTAAGCTTTTTTGACGCAAAAGGAAGCGCCTCGGAAGCGCGCCAAACTCATGGGTGAGCCCTAGATTTCGCGATTCTTCGCCCCGTGCAGGATGGCCAACACATCGATCAGTTGGTTTGGGAGGTCGATCGCGTAGACGATGATGTAAGGAGCTTCAACGAGCTCTCGCGTCCTCTCAAGCAGGCCAGGACGACCTATGTGGGACAGGCCAGAAACGGCGAGGCGCTCGATCTTAGCCCTGACACGATCAGCCAACCGGGCTGCTGCGCGGGGATTATCTTGGGATATCCAGTTAATAATCTCGTCGAGATCACGAGCGGCCGACTCGTGAATGACGACCTTCATTCGCCGAGGCGACGTTGGAGCTGTTCCTTGAACTCCTCGAGCGTGAGCCGCCGCGCATTCGGATCAGACCGGCGGCGGCGAACCTCCTCGACCTGCTCATCGGTCAGTCGATAGACGCTCTCGTCCTGCGACTCCATGAGCATCAATATCTTCGCAGCGTCCTCCTGGCGCTCGGGCGGCCAAGTGAGAACGCGGTCCAGAACGGCTTTGACCTGCTCTTTGCTCATGTGCTCTTTATATCACGTACCTGCCAACAAAAAAGACCCCGCCCTTGCGCTACGCGCGGGACGACGCTTGAATACGCCCCATAAGGGGCTTTTTATCATGACATTGAACTTGAACGTCCGCGGCGCGATCCTGGTCGCCGCCGCCATCATCGGCCTTGTGACCCTCGCCTCGCCCGCACGCGCCGACCGCTGCGACGACAGCGCCAAGGAGTTGGCGAACCAGATCGATCGCCTCAAGGTGAATTTCCGCGCCGCCAATGTCGTCTACCTGACGCACCCCGCGGCCAAGGAATTGTCGGTGGCCTGCCGTGGCGACAAATATTCGATCGAGCTCTATGCCAAGGGCGATCGCAAGCCCAAGCCGGAGTTCTTTGCGCTGGTGGGGTCGATGGCGGCGATCGTCTTCACCGTGACGAAGGACGATACGACGACGGGCGCGACACGCTGCCTGAAGCGGATGGGACTCCTGCGCGGCGACAAGATCAGCATGCGTTATCGGCGTCTCAACATGGAATGCACCCGCACCAAAACCGACGCGTCCATCACGATCACGCGCGGCAAGGACGAATAGGCGGGGCGAGCGTAGCAAAGCACATCCAAACTGTCTCCGCGGTGACAGACTGGATTGCTTCGTCGCAAGGGCTCCTCGCAATGACGAGGTCCGAGAGCACATCCCACCGCACCGGATCGTTCGCATTTTAACGATTGCCTTGAAGGAAATTTCGCGCCTCGCGGTGCAAGGTCAATTGTTTCCATGTGTGAGGATTTGTGGATGAGCGTTTCTACCGTTTCGCCGCCGCCGATCGCGATCGTGGTGCCGAGCTACGACGCGACCAAGCAGCAGGACGATCAGACCAAGACCAAGGACAACGATCCGACCTATAAGCCGCCGCCGCCTGCGCCGCTGCCGCCGGGTCAGGGTACGCGGATCGATCAGCTCGCCTGATCCATCCGTTTCGCAATGAAGCGCCCGATCCGGTCGATCGGGCCTTTCGCGCGTCCGGCCGCATCTTTGCCGGATAATGGGACCAATATCGTGCGCGTCTACCCTGAGACCTGCGCATGATCGCAAAACTGCTGCTACAGAACACGATTACCACTGTTGCAATGGGCGCGCTGCTGTTCGCTTGCGCCGGGACGATGCGTTGGCCTTCGGCCTGGGTGTTCCTTGCCACCTGCGCCCTGCTCGGCCCGCTCTGCGGCTGGTGGCTCTACCGGATCGACCCTGCCTTGCTCGCCGAACGTCTGCGGCCTGTCCTGCAAAAGGACCAGCCGGCCGCCGATAAGGTGTTCATGATCGCCTTCGTCGTCGTGATGCTGGTCTGGCTGGCCGCGATGGGGCTCGACCGGCGCACGCTATCCTCCGACATGCCGCTCGCGCTGCAGATGCTCGGCCTCGCACTGTTCCTGCTCTCGACGCTCTTCATCCTCTGGGTCTTCCGCGAGAACTCGTTCGCCGCGCCCGTGGTGAAGCTGCAAGCCGAGCGCGCGCAGCGCGTGATCTCTACCGGGCCTTATGCGCATGTGCGCCATCCGATGTACGGCGGCATGATCCTGTTCTTCGCCGGCGTGCCGCTGCTGCTGGGCTCGTGGTGGGGACTTCTGATGGTGCCGCTCGTCCTCGTATTGTTTGCAGCCCGCATTCGCATCGAGGAACGCACGTTGCGCGAAGGCCTGCCGGGCTACTCCGATTATATGACGCGCGTGCGCTATCGCCTGCTGCCCGGCGCGTGGTGAGTGCGCATCACTGTCCTGTGCGATGCACGGAAGGAAGACGCGACGATGTTCTGAAGCGTTGGCAAGCGCTCGAAAGCCACGACGTGTTCGGGCGATTGATCGCGCCCGAAACGGCCGGTCCGGAACGGGGGCTGCCGCCAGCCTCCCTCCGGACCGGCTAATTATCGAGCTCTTTATACCGACGGAAGATGCCCTGCTCGTTGAAGGGAATACGGCGCTCGCTTTCGAGATAAGCCTTGATGTTCGGCCGCGCGGCGACCCGATCGCGCAGGCCGACGAGGCCCGGGATATCTTTCTCGAACGCCTTCATGCGCTTCGGGAACGCGTAGCGCAGGCCGTCGACGATCTGAAACAGCGAGAGATCGACATAGGTCAGCTTGCGGCCGGTGATATAGGCGCCGCCATTGCCGGCGAAAAGGTCTTCGAAATAGCCGAGATATTTCGGCACGCGCTCGCCCCAGAAATCGGCCGTGCGCTTCTTCGCCGTCGGCTTCTGGTCTTCGTAATAGAGCGAGGGTCCGAGCGGATGATGGGTGTCGTGAATCTCGACCACAAGGTCGGTGATCGTGAGCTGAAGCTGATGCAGCCAGAGTTGGCCGGCCTCGGTCTTCGGGGCGAGGGCGTGGCGGGCGCCGAGATAGAGCAGGATGTTGGCGGTCTGGCCGACGATGAGTTTTCCCGCTTTGAGGAACGGCGGCGCAAAGGGCGGCGTGCCCTTGTGCGCGTCCATCATCTTCATCATCGCAGCCGTGCCGCGCGGACCGCGCGCCACGTCGACGTAGGCCGCCCCCGCCTCTTCCAGCGCCAGCCGCACATATTCGCCGCGGCCCTGGATCTCGGGCCAGTAGTAGAGTTCGTACTTCATGGGAGGGATCCGTGATTGCGTTGCGGCGAGTGTAGCACGCAACCACGAACGCCATGACGGGGAGAGAGTTCCGCGTCTCAATTCGCCGCGAAGCAATACAGCAAGCCGTCGCCGCCGGTGCTCTTCAGATCGGCCTGCGAGCAGCCGCCATCGAGGCCGCGCGAGGGATGCGAGCTGTTCCGCGATTTCGATGGCTCGCCATCGCGCAGGCCTTGACGATCGGCGTGGCCGACGACCGCCGCGCCTTGCGTGCTCGACGTCCAGTTCTTGCAGATATTGTCGTCACCCGCGGGAAATCCCGTGCCGTCAGCTTGCGAACCGTGAGGATGTTTATCGTTGGCCGCCGGATTTCAACCCGAGGCGCGCCCGCTTATTCCGGTTCCGCGATACGAGACGTCCCAAAAGAAAAAGGCGCCGTGCAAGAAGCACGACGCCCTGGCTTTTCATGTCGTCTGCAATCAGTTGGTCTGCTGGATCGCCGACAATTCCCAGCCGCTGCCCGGGCGTCGGGCAAAGGTCCAGACTTCGGTGGCCTCGCCCGGCTGCTCGCTGCCGGCGACAACCGCGCCGGTGTTGCGGTCGAGCGTCTTGTCCGTGAGCGCGAAGCGCAGCGCCACTGTCGCGTAGTCGGTCTCGCCTTCGCGCCAGGATTCCGCGAGGTCGCCCTGCAACAGCTTCACATCGCTGACCTTGTTGACGACGTTGCGCCCGCGGTTCTGGCCGAGGTCCTGCTCGAAATAGGAGACCATTTCCGGCGTCGCGAGCGTGTGCAGCTTGGCCACGTCCTCGTTGGACCAAGCGGCCTGGACGTCGCCGAGCAGACGCTCGAACGCCTCATAGTCCGCCGGCTTGATCTCGAGCGGCGCGTTGTTGGCACCAAAGCCGAAGCCACTGCCAAGACCACTGCGGGAGTTCGTATCCGGTCCCGGGCCGGCACCGGCATTCGCGTTGGCATAGGCGGCCTGCGGCGTGTGGCGGCGCTGCCACCACGACATCGCGAGCCGCACCACGACCACCACCAGCATGATCTGGATGATCAGGCCCAGGATCGAGGACAGGCCGCCAAGGCCGCCGAACAGGCCACCGCCGAACAGCATGCCGAGCAGGCCCGCGCCGAGGAAGCCGGCCGCAAGGCCGCCCAGGAAGCCACCGCCGCGGCCGAACAGGCCGCCGCGCGCAGGCGCGGTTGCGGCCGAATTCATGCCTGCACCGGGCTGGGTGTAGGTGCGGTTGAACTGCGACGTCGAACCCGGCGCGGTCGTGGTCGACGGCGGGGCCGAATAGGTCCGCGCGCCGCGCGACCCCGACGACATGCCGCCGCCGACGCGCGCGTCGGCTGACGAGATCGCCAGCGCGGTCGGCAGCGCAAGCGCCAGCACGACGGCGATCGTCTTGAAGAGACTGCGGGAGCGTTGCGAGAACTTCATGTGCGTTTCCCAAATCCCCGGCATGGGGACGTGTCCTTAAGATGGGCAGACTTCCCGAAAAGTGAAGATGGTTTCGGAACTTATGGCTGCGGCCCTCAGTCGCGGGGATGTGGCAAAAGCCCATATTTGGCGGGCGCTTGGCCGGGTGTGCGAGGAACTGTGGTCACGGGTTACCGGCGGCTTGGAGGGGAGAATTCCGCTTTTTCCTCAAAGCCTCACCCCGCCTTCGCCATCGTCTCCTTCACGGCCGCCACGAGCTGGCTGAGCGTGAACGGCTTTGGCAGGAAGTCGAACTGCTGGCCTTGGGGCAGGCTCTTCTCGAACGCGTCCTCGGCGTAGCCGGAGACGAAGATGAACTTGATGTCGGGATTCTTCTCGCGCATCGCCTTGAGCAGGGTCGGGCCGTCCATCTCCGGCATCACGACATCGGAGACGACGAGATCGATGCCGCCGCTCTGCTCGTCCAGCAACTCCATGGCCTCGACGCCATTCTCGGCCTCGACCACGGTGTAGCCGCGCGAGCGCAGGCCGCGTGCGTTGAGCGCGCGCAGGCCCTCTTCGTCCTCGACCAGGAGGATGGTGCCCTGTCCGGTGAGATCGGTGCGGGGCTTGGCTTCCGCCGCAAGCCCGGCCTCCTTCGCCGCACCAACGACCGCCGCGGGCTGCTCGACCTGCTCTTCAGGCTCGGCGTGATGCCGCGGCAGGAAGATGTGGAACGAGGTGCCCTGCCCCGGCTCGGAGTCCACGTAAATGAAGCCGCCGGTCTGCTTGACGATGCCGTAGACGGTGGAGAGCCCGAGGCCGGTGCCCTTGCCGACTTCCTTGGTCGAGAAGAACGGCTCGAAGATCTTGTCGCGGATGTCGGCGGGAATGCCGGTGCCGGTGTCGGCGACCTCGATCCGCACATAGTCCGCGGCCGGCATGCCCTTGTAGGCGAGCCTGGCGGCTTCCTCTGTGGTGACGTTGGCGGTGCGGATGATCAGCTTGCCGCCTTCCGGCATGGCGTCGCGCGCGTTGACCGCGAGATTGACGACCACCTGCTCGAACTGGGAGACGTCGACCTTGACCGGCCAGAGATCGCGGCCGTGGATGGTCTCCTGCTTGACCTTCTCGCCGATCAGGCGGCGCAGCAGCATCGCGAGGTCGGAAAGTGCGTCGCCGAGATCGAGCACCTGCGGCCGCAGCGTCTGCCGCCGCGAGAACGCCAGCAACTGCCGCACCAGCGTGGCAGCGCGCGTCGCGTTCTGCTTGATCTGCATGATATCCTGGAACGACGGATCGGTCGGCTTGTGCGCGTTCAGCAGGAAGTCGTTCGCCATCATGATGGCGGAGAGCACGTTGTTGAAGTCGTGAGCGATGCCGCCGGCGAGTTGGCCGACCGTCTCCATCTTCTGCGACTGGTTGATCTGGTTCTCCAGCGCGCGCCGCTCGGTGGTCTCGAGCATGTGCACGATGGCGGCTTCGGCGTCGTTCTCGGCCGCGTCCACCGGCGTAACGAAGAACTGGCCCCAGCGCTCCTTGGTGCCTTCGAGTGCCACTTCGACCGGCGCGACGTCGGCCTGCCCCTCCGCGGCCTGGTTGATGGCCGCGATTAAAAGGTGCCGGTCGCGCGAACTGACCGCGCGGAAGATCGACTTGCTGGCGCTGTCGAGCCCCAGCGCCTGCCCGAGCTTGGCGTAGCGCGCATTGGAGCGCACGACGTTGCCGCCGCGGTCCACCGTCGCGATCGCCATCGGCGTATGGTCGAAGAAGCGCATGAAGCGCACTTCGGCGGCGCGGTCCGGATCGCTGCGCTCATCGCGGGCACGGCTGATCACCAGCGTGCGCGACGGCCCCGGCGCACCGTCGGCGCCGAAGGCGAGCTTGTGATAGAGCCGCACCGGCATGGTCTTGCCGGTGCGCATGCGCAAGTCGATGTCGAAGACTTCGGTCTTCACCTCGCCCGGCACCGCCACGATCGCGGTGAGCAGCGAAGCGCCGTCGCCGGAGACGATGTCGGTGAGCTTCAGCCCGCCCGAGCCGATCTCGGCGAGGTCGTGGTCGAGCCAGTTCGCCAGCGTCGCGTTGACATAAGCGAGCTCGCCGGCCGGATTGACCGAGAAGAAGCCGCAAGGCGCGTGATCGAGATATTCGATCGCGTGCTGGAGTTCCTGGAACACGTCCTCCTGGCGCTCGCGGTCGCGGGTGATGTCGGCGATCGACCACACCGCGTATTTCGTCTCGCGCTTTCCCGTGCCAAGGGGCCGCACCCGCATGCGCAGCCAGCGGCCCTGGCTGCCGTCCTGGCCGGAGATCCGCACCTCTTCCTGCTGCCGCTTGCCTTCGCGCGCGGCTTTCAACAGGCGGAACACGGCTTCGGAGACGTCGGGGTTGCCGATGAAGACGCGCTCGACGGGGCGCACCTCCTGCGGGCCGGTGGCGCCGGTCAACGTCAGATAGGCGGCGTTGGAATAGACCACGTGGCCGCGCGGGTCGGTCACGGCCAGGCCATCGAAAGCGTGATCGGCGATGCGCCCCATCACGGGATCATCGAGATTGCGGTCCACGAAGCGGATGATGCCGGCTGCAAAGGCGAACAGGTTGAACAGGCCGACCATCGCCAGCACGGCGAGGATGCCGAGGATATAGGGCTGCGCCTGCGCGCGCCCGAGCGTCATCAGCCCGATGGCGACGGCGACGAGGCCGGCGGCCACCAGCAGCACCAGCGCAATGCTGCCCGAGCGCGGCGACGGTTCGGGCGCCGCAACGGGCTCGCGTGTGAGGTCGTGGTCGGTCTCAGCAGTCATCTCAAGCTGGCGCAGCCTGTCGGCAGAGAATCAACGCGCTACAGGGCGCGTGGGGTCCTCCCTGCCTGAATCGGACCCGCAGGCGCAAGGGCAGCAGGGACGAAAGGTACGCTGATTCCCAGATTACGGCCATGTCCAGTACTTTTCAGGGGTTTTATTGCCGGCTGGCGCCGAATCCGCTCTTCAGACGCATGACGTAGCCGATGACTTCGGCGACTGCATGGTAGTGCTCGGTCGGGATTTCCTGGTCGATCTCGACGGTGGCGTAGAGCGCGCGGGCGAGCGGCACGTTCTCGACGATCGGGATGTCGTGCTCGCGCGCGATCTCCCGGATCTTGAAAGCGAGGTTGTCGACGCCCTTGGCGACGCAGATCGGCGCCGACATTCCGCGCTCGTAGGACAGCGCGATCGAATAGTGGGTCGGGTTGGTGATGATCACGGAGGCCTTGGGAACCGCCGCCATCATGCGCTTCTTGGAGCGCTGCTGGCGCAGCTGCCTGAGCTTGCCCTTGATGTGCGGGTCGCCTTCGGACTGCTTGAACTCTTCCTTGATCTCCTGGAGCGACATCTTCTGCCGCTGGAACCAGCTGCGATACTGGAAGAAATAGTCGCCGATGGCGATGATCGCGAGCGCCGCGACCACCGCGCCGAGCAGATGAATGGTCAGGCTGGTGGTAGCGCCGAGCATGGCGGCCGGATCGAGCCTGACCATCGCCTCCATGCGATGCCGCTCGGGCCACAGGATCGCGGTCATGACCGCGCCGAGCACGATCAGTTTGCCCAGGCCCTTGAGGAAGTTCGCAGCCGCTTGCTTGCCGAAGATGCGCTTGAGGCCTTCGGCGGGCGACAGCTTGCTGAATTTGGGCTTGAGGGATTCGGCCGACCACACCAGGCGGTGCTGCAGCATGTTGCCCGCAATTGCCGCCAGCACCAGCATCAGCAGCGGCACGCCGACCGCCGCGAGCACCGCGACTTCGATCTGCTGCATCAGGGCGAGCAGAGCCCGGCCGTCGGTCTTGATCATCCAGGAATTGGCAAGCAGGTTGCGCATCGGCGTCATCAGCCCGCTGCCGACCGAGCCTGAGAAGCTCGATACCACAAGCGTAGCGCCCGCGATCATGAACCAGGTGTTGATCTCCTGGCTCTTGGCGACGTCACCGCGTTCGAGCGCATCTTCGAGACGTTTTTGCGTCGGGTCTTCTGTTTGACTCTCTGGATCGTTGTCTTCCGCCATCGATCACCCGGTCACTTGAGTGGCATCATCTGGTGCATGACACCGATGAAATAGTCGAGATAGGTGCCCATCATCGCCGTGAGCACCACGGCGAGCACCAGGAAACCGGCGAAGATCGACAGCGGCACGCCGACGAAATAAACCTGCATCTGCGGCATCAGCCGCGCCAGCACGCCAAGCCCGATGTTGAAGACGAGGCCGAACACCAGGAACGGGCCGGAAAGCTGCAAACCCAAGCGGAATGCGGCGGCGAAGGCGCGCGTCGCCAGCGCGGCGACATCGCCGCTCGACACGGTCTCGCCCGGCGCGAAGATCGCGTAGCTGTCGTTCAGCGCCGCGATCACCAGATGATGGCTGTCGGTGGCGAACAGCAGCGTCACCCCCAATATTGTCAGGAAGTTGCCGACCAGCACGCCCTGTTGTCCCTGCGTCGGATCGACCGAGGTGACGAAACCGAGCCCCATCTGCTGCGCGATCACGGCACCGGCAACCTGGAGCGCCGACAACGTCACCCGCGCGGTCGCCCCCAGCACGATGCCGATCACGATCTCATGCAGCATCAGGACGAGC
This sequence comes from Bradyrhizobium sp. LB14.3, assembly GCF_040547985.1. NCBI lineage: Bacteria > Pseudomonadati > Pseudomonadota > Alphaproteobacteria > Hyphomicrobiales > Nitrobacteraceae > Bradyrhizobium > Bradyrhizobium sp. LB14.3. The sequence goes on along the minus strand of NZ_JBEPQT010000003.1, from coordinate 30,536 downwards.
AGCGCCGCGATCGATTCCATGTCGACGTGGTAGGCGCTCCGATGCAGCGGCAGGATGATCAGCGTGAGCAGCAGCGCGATCGACAGCTTGATCCGCGTCGGGATATTGGTCTCGCCCAGGCCCGGCAACAGCATCACCATCGCGCCGACCCGGGCGAAGGCGAGCATGAAGGAGGCGGCAAGCGCCGGCAGCAGCGAGACGTCGATGCGCATGACCGGCGCATTGTGCCTCAGCCGCCGATGATTCGCGACGATATCCGCAGCATGTGGGAATGCAGTGCGTCGGCCATGAACGGCAGCGCCAGCAGCATTGTGGCAAAAATCGCCAAAATCTTCGGCACGTAGATCAGCGTCTGCTCCTGGATCTGCGTCAGCGCCTGGAACAGCGACACGACGACGCCGACCACGAGCCCCACGATCATCAGGGGCGACGACACGATCACGATGGTCCAGATCGCATCACGCGCGACGTCGAGGGTTTCCGGTCCGGTCATTGCCAACTTCCTTTGTTCAAGTCTCATCCCCGCGCCTCGCGGTGATCGAACGCCCCCTCCCCGTCATTGCGAGCGCAGCGAAGCAATCCAGGCTGCCGCCCTGGAAAGATTCGCAATGACGACGGAGGTCGAAATCAGATCGGCATCTTCATGATGTCTTCATAGGCCGCGATCACACGGTCGCGGACGGAGACCAGCGTGGACACCGCGACGTCGGTGTCCGCGACCGCCGTCACCACGTCCATCACGTTGGCCTTGCCGGCGGCCATCGCCACCGTCTGCGCATCGGATTTGCGGCCGGACTCCAGGACGCTGCCGACGGTGTCTTTCAGAAGCGAGGCGAAGGACTGCCCGCTCGGCTCGCTGCCCTTGCCGGCACCGCTGTTCTCCAGCACGCGGGCGAGGTTTGCGTAGGCGTTGGCGGCAATTGTCGGTGTTGCCATGGCTCAAATGTCCTGTTCAGCTCTTGAGGATGTCGAGGGTGCGCTGGATCATCCGGCGCGTCGCACTGATGATGTTGAGATTGGCCTCGTAGGACCGCTGCGCGTCGCGCATGTCGGTCATCTCGACCACCGAGTTCACGTTGGGATATTTGACATTGCCGGTCGCATCCGCCGCCGGATTGTTCGGCTCGTATTTGGTGCGGAAGTTCGACTGGTCGGGCTTGATCCGGCCGAGGGTGACGACCTGCGCGTCGAGCGTTCGGTCGAGCGCGGAGGAGAAAGTCGGCACCTTGCGCCGGTAGGGATCGCCGCCGGCACTCTGCGACGTCGAATCCGCGTTCGCGATGTTCTCCGAGATCACCCGCATGCGCCCGGCCTGTGCCCGCAGACCGGAGGTCGCAATCGCCATCGAGCGGGCAAAGTCGCTGCTGTCATTCGCCATGATCTACCTCCAGCCCTAGCCTTTGCCGATCGCGGTCTTGAGCAGATGCAGGCTCTTCGAATAGAGCGAGGTCGCGGCCGCATAATCCATCTGGTTGCTGGCGGCCTTCATCATCTCCTCTTCGAGATTGACGGCGTTGCCCGCGGGGCGGGTCTCAAAACCCGCATTCTTGTTCTGGTCGAATCCGGAGGCCCCGCCTGATGGCGCGATGTGGGAACCGCTGGTGCGGGTGAGCGCCAGGGGGCCCATCGAACCCGTGACGGCGCCGGCCTTGTCCAGTTTCGGCTCGACCAGGTCGCGTGGCCGGAATTTGGGCGTGTCGGAATTGGAGACGTTCTCGGACAGGACGCGCTGGCGCTCCTGATGCCATTGCATCTTGGTGCGAAGCGCCGACAGCACCGGGAGATCGTTGATTGACATCGTTGCGGCTCCTTCCGCCTCACGGACCAAGTCCGAAGCTAGGCAGAATTTGCCGCGTGTATGGTTAACAGCTGGTTAAGGACGTCACGGGCGGATGTCCCCCGCCGGAACACGAATGCGCGCCCCCGTGATTCTACGCCTTCCAAAACGGCATTAACCCAACCCCTTGGCGGCGCGTGCACAGGCCAAGAAGTCGTTTTGGATCGAGCGATTCATAGGTTATTAAGAGTTGGGGACGGCAAAACTTGCCGTGGGACGTTAAGAAATCGCAGTTTGGGGCATCGTATGCCGGTGGTTGGCGCATCTGACCACGGGCACGAGAGAAGCGCCATTTGTCGGGGACAAGTATGCAAGGCAGCCCTATCACCTTCATCGTCGCGTTCATCGTCGTTCTGGCGTTGATCGGCGTCGCTGCATGGCTGGTTCGCCGATTCGCCACCAGCCGGCTCGGCGCCAACACCCAGCGCGGCCGCATGCCCCGGCTCGCCGTGATCGATGCCGCCGCGGTCGACGGCCGCCGCCGCCTCGTGCTGGTCCGGCGTGACAATGTCGAGCATCTGCTAATGATCGGCGGCCCCACCGACATCGTCGTCGAGCCCAACATCGTGCGCGCAGCGCCCGGCCGCGACCAGCTCCCGCAGCGTCCCAATGCCGCCGAGCCGCCGCGTCTTGCGCCAATGCCTGATACCAGCGGCTGGGCCGACGAAGCACCGCGGCCCGAACTGCTCGATCATCCCGAACCGCAGATGCCCGAGCCGCCGCCGCGGCCCGCGCGCCCGTCCTTCGCCGACGAAGTGCGCCGGCCCGCTCCCGCCATGGCCGAACGCCGCAACGAGCCGCCGCGGGGCGGCTTCATGTCCGAGCCGCTCGCGCCGCGCCCCGAGCGCGAGCTGCGTCCCGAACCTATTCCGCCGCGCGTTGCCCGCAACGAACCCCCTCTGATGCCGCGTCCGCCGCGCCAGAGCGAGCCCGTGAAGGTGCCTCCCGAGCGCGCAGCCGCGCCGCCGCCTCCTCCGCCTGTGCCGCAGGCTCCGCCCGTTCCGCCGCCGGCGCCCGCTCCTGCGGCGCCATCGAGCGCCGAGCAGAATCTCGCCGAGATGGCGCAGCGGCTCGAAGCTGCGCTGCGCCGCCCTGCCGGCGAGACGCTTGCCCCTCCGGTCGCGCCGGAGCCCCCGCGTGCGGCCCGCAGCGAACCGCCGGCACCACCGGCCTCACCCGCAAAGCCGGCCCCGGAAAAGACCAGCTTTGAAAATCTCGAAGACGAAATGGCCTCGCTGCTTGGCCGTCCAAAGCCGTCTTCGTGAGGCTGCCGGCCCTCCCGCGTAGAGTTTTTTTTCTTATCCTGATCGGCGCGGCATCGCTCGCGATGCCGGCGCATGCGCAGGACATCAGCATTAATCTCGGCGGCAGTCCGGGCGGCGGCGGCGTCACCGAGCGTGCGATTCAGCTGATCGCGCTGCTGACGGTGCTGTCGATCGCACCGTCGATCCTGATCATGATGACGTCGTTCACGCGCATCGTGGTCGTGCTGTCGCTGCTGCGCACCGCGATGGGCACGGCGACCGCTCCGCCGAACTCGGTGATCATCGCGCTGGCGATGTTCCTTACCTTCTTCGTGATGGGACCGGTGTTGCAGAAATCCTACGACGAGGGCATCCGCCCGCTCGTCGCCAATCAGCTCAGCGTCGAGGACGCGCTTCAGCGCGCCTCCGTTCCCCTGCGCGGCTTCATGCAGAAGAACGTGCGCGAGAAGGACCTCAAGCTGTTCCTGGATCTCTCCGGCGAGCCGCCACCCGCCACCCCCGACGAACTCGGCTTACGCATCCTGGTCCCCGCCTTCATGATCTCCGAGCTGAAGCGCGCCTTCGAGATCGGCTTCCTGCTGTTCCTCCCCTTCCTGATCATCGACCTCGTCGTCGCCTCCGTGCTGATGTCGATGGGCATGATGATGCTGCCGCCGGCAACCATCTCGCTGCCGTTCAAGCTGATCTTCTTCGTGCTGGTCGACGGCTGGTCGCTGGTAGCGGGAAGCCTTGTGCAGAGCTACGGGGGGTAATCTCCACCGCCGGCATGCCCGCGAAGGTTGCCGCTTCGCGCGGCACCTGTCGAGAGGCGAGAGGTAGCGGGGTTCCTAACGCGTCATCTTGATCTGTCGTACGACGGGGATCGTGGGCAGCGAGCCGGTGTGGTCGGACTCGTCCTTGGCCTGCGGCGAGGCCGGCGCGCGGGCGGTGGCGTCGGGGAAGCGCTGCTTCATCTCGCGCAGGAAGCCGTCGAGCGTGTCGACGCTGGCAGCCAGCTTGGCGATCTCGGCGAATTCGGCGCTGGAGGCGCCGGACGGCTTGCTCGCGATGTCGAAGGCGAGCCGATCGGCGCTCTCGCTCATCAGCGGCGCGTATTTCTCGCGGAAGCGCGACACGCCGATCGAGTCGTCAGCCAGCGCATAACCGACGGCAGCGCGAATGATGTCGCTTTTCTCCACCGTGTTGAGCGGCTTGAAGTCACGGAAACGCTCGCCGTAGTAGAGCTCGATCTGCTCGGCGGATTCACGCCAGCGCCGCGCGGCCCAGAAGATGTCGGAGCGCAAGCGCAGCACTTCGCGTCCCGAGACGTTGGAGACGATGTCGAGCGCGAGATCGTGGCGGCCGACGTCGCTCTGCGCGCGCGCCTCCAGCAGCAGGCGCTGCTGCCTGAGCTCGCCGGAGAGGTCGCTGATGCGGCTCGCGCGCAGCGCCGTAATCGCCATGTCGGGTCTGCGGTTGGCGAGATAGATCATGGAGAGGCGCGCGGCAACTTGTGCACGCGCCGCGCCTTCGAGGCGGTGGTCGACCTGGTATTGCAGGAGCTCGGCCGCCTGGTCGAGCAAATCGATCGAGGCGAGACGGTCGGCGAGGCGTCGGATCAGTTCGTCGCCGCGGCGGCCGATCGGCGTCAGCTCGCGGAACTCGTAGAACATCCCGAGCGCTTCGACCGGCGGCAGCTCGTCGCCCTTGGGCCCCAGGAAAATCTGCGTGAACAGGTCGGAGGCGAGGTCCTGCGCCTGCCGCGAGGCCTCCGCGTTCGGCTGCAGCTTCGTCGCGGTACGCGCCGCGGTGAGCGCGTCCCGGTAGCGCCCGTTCTCCGAATAGATCTGCGACAGCATCTGAAGCGTCTTGACCTCGATGGAGTCGCCGCGCCAGGTCATCGAGAGCGTCTCGAGCTCGCGCAGCGCGTCCTCCTTGCTGATCTCGTCGCGCTTCTGTCGCAGCGCGACCTCGAGCTGCTTGGCCTCGGCCGCGGCCGGCCGGTCGGTCGAGCCGACTGCGAACTTGTAGTCGTCGAGCGCGTCCTTGTCGTGGCCGAGCGCCTCGGCGAGCCGGCCGCGCAGCACGGCGAAGCCGGGAGCGGCCTCGGGCGGGACGCCGACCACCTCGAGCTCGCTGCGGCGCTTGGAGGCGCCGGCATAGTCCTTCACCTCGAGCGAAGCGCGCATCGCCTCCATCGTCACGATGCGCTGGATGTCGAGCGGCAGCGAGGCGATGGCGAATTCGACGTTCTTGAATTTCTCGCGCGCATCGGCCCATTTGCCCTGACGCGCATAGGCGAGCGCCTTCCAGAGCTGGGAATCGTGGCTGTTGCCGATGACGGGGTTGGCGAGATCCTTGAGGCCCTGCGCCGGCCTGCCGATCAGGATGCTTGCGACCGCATGCATGATCAGCGCACCGCTCTCCTCCTTGTTGAGAGGATCAGCCAGCATCAATTCGGTGACGGCCTTGGCCTCGTGATACATCGCGCGCGACATGTAGAATTGCGCGAGGTCGAGCCGCGGCAGCGAACGCAGCGCCGGTTCGACGATGGAGATCGCCGTGATCAGGTCATTCTGGCGGGCTATGAAGTTTTCCGACTGGCCCTTGCGCCAGCCTTCGGGGTTGAAGATCGGCCGCACTGCGGTCGGGGCGCGCTCGGCCGAGATGTCGACCGGCGACAGCGTCAGCCCGCCCTTCTTGCCGAGGATGACCTTGTCCGCCCCGACCTCGACGGCGACCTCGTCGGAATTCGGCCGGATCGCGATGCCGTGCGCGGATTCCAGCAACGCGAGATCGACCAGGTCCTGCCGCTTGATGAAGCCGCGCACCGGACGTTGCGCGGTGACGACATAGAGCGTGTCGCCGGCGTCGGGATCGGTGAGCTTGTGCAGAAGGCCCGGATTGGCGAAGGGGATCGCGATGTTGGCAAGCGCGGGGTCGGTGATGTTGCGCGACATCATCAGCGGCAGCGGCGTCGCCTGGATCTTGTCGGCGAGGGTCAGGAGCCAGTTGGTCTCCTTGCCGACCTCCTCGCTCGTCAGCGAATAGACCAGCGGCCGGGTGAGACGGATACGCACCGCCTGTCCCTTGTCGAGCGGGATGCGGCCGACGTCGCCGATCATCGCACCGCCCTTGGTGCGGATCGCTTCGACGTCGATCGGCTTCGGCGTATCGAACACCAGCCAGACAGTGTCGCCACGTCGGAACGCCGCCGCAGGCGTTGCGACCTGAAGCGGGAAAGTCACGCGCAGGCCCTCGCTGTCGCGGCGGGCATCGACGCTGGCAACAGTGGGCTGCGGCGCGGCAGGCGCCTCTGCCGGCGCAGCCTTGACGGCTTCCTTGACCGGATCCTTCGCAGTCTCCTTGGCGGCTTCCTTCACGACCTCTTTGGGCGCTTCGGCCATGACGGGCTTGGCAGGCGCGACCGCGGTTTCTGCAGCCGGCACCACAGTCTTTGAAGCTTCCTTCGACACGTCCTTGGGCGCCTCCACAGCGTGCTCCGCTTCGGCCGCGGGAGCCGGCGCCGATTTCGGCACTTCAACGGGCGGCATGGCGGCCGGCGCTTCCGGCTTCACCTCGGGCTTGACATCGATCTTGGCTTGGCGCGCGATCGCCTCGGACGTCGGCGGTGCGATCTCGCGATGGGCGTCCTTCGGCTTCTCGGCCGCCGGCTTTTCAGGCGCAGGCGCAGGTCCGTGGGCGGCAGGCTTGGCCTGCGCGATCGCGGCCTCAGCCGTCGCGGCGATCTTGCCCTTGTCCGGCTGGAAGGAAATGTCGACGACGTAGTTCTTGTCGTCGCGGAATGAATGCACGTCGGAATCGCCGATCAGCGCGATCTCGACACTGGTCTGGTCGATGTCGGCCTTCTGCTTGATCGAGGCGACGTTCGGCGGCGCTGCGACGACCGCGTCCGCCAGATCGAAATTGAGGTTGGCGTTGAAGGCGAGCGTCAGCTTCTGCTCGTTGAGCACGGAGGACACGCCCACGCCGTCGGGCATCTCGAACACGAAGCGGACGAAGGTCGGCTGCACCGAGGCGCGCACGCGGATCTGCGGACGCTTCTTGCTCTCGGCCGCGGCGCGCTGGGCGCGCAGGGCCCGTTCGGCGACGCGCGCGCGCTCGGCGAGTTCCTTGACCACGTCCATGGGCAGGCTCGGCGGCGGTCCCTTCCAACCCTCCGGCAAGAGGTCGATGAAGGTGCGTTCGCCGGCATTCATGGTGTTGACGGTGACGCGCCGCGCCAGCGACAGGCGGATGGCGCCGCCGTCGGGATCGCGGCGGGCGGAGTTGACGTAGTCGGGCGCGCCTTCCGGGACGCGATCGACGGGAACATCGACCGTCCGGTCGAAGCGGATAACGAGAATGGAACCGGCCGTCGTCACCTCGGAGGAGACGTCCTCGCCGAGCTTGATCACGAGACGGGCAAAGCCGCCCGCGGCCGAGAAAGTCGCCTCGCCCCTGACGACATCGGCCGCCCGCGACGATGCGTTGAAGCCGATCAGGAGGCTTGCAGCCAGCAGCGGCGCCACGCGGACGTGACGCGACAGCCCCCGCGCCAAAGCGCGGGCTTGCGACACAAATCCAGCGGCAGCCTCTCGCGCCATTGGCAGTATTTCTTCCGATTCGACGGTCCATGCCGGCACTGGCGCCGGCCCGTGCCGTCGACTGTAGGTTTTGCCAATTAAGGACTTGTTAATGCTGTAATGACGACTGATCCGGCGCAGCGTGTCGCGACGCCCTGGATGCGGGCTGAAGCGTTCGCCTTGCGAATTTGGAGAGCAAGTGGTTAAGGAGGTGTTAACACCCGGCCGTCGCCCGCATCTCGAGGCCCGCGATCGGGCGTCGACCGGCGACGCCAATCACGCGTTCAGTGTTGCTTTCCCGCGCAATCCGGCGCCGAGGAGTGCTCCCGCTCGAGACAAGCGTCATCAGAGTCGCCTTCTTCCTCTTGCGGCGGCCATGCATGCTGATGGTCTAGCGCGGACGTCCATGCGAACGTCATTGCTGCGATGAGCAGCCGATTGACGGCTTCGATTGCGCGTTCTGCTACGGACGAGTAATTCATAGCTTCCTCCCGCGCTGCTGATTGCGAATGGCGGAAGCCTAGGACGAACGCTTCAGCGCCACTGTACTCCACTTCACATTTGTACGCGTCAACTCATCGCAGCCTCAGAAGATGCCGCTTGCTTCGGCTGCATCCGCAACGCGAGTCGCATCGCTCCGTGCGGCAAGGAAGTCAACTCGCGGCGATCACCCCACTCCCAGGCGTGTTTGATCTGCGTGCTTGGTTGCCGATTATGCGCGCACAACCCCAAAGGTGTTGCGGTCCATCAACGACTCTGAATCAATGTGATCACGGCGATGCGAATTCGATTGGTCGACTTTTGGGGGGCAATCAATGAGCGGAGAAGCCAACTGCATTGTATGCAGCCGGACAAGAACGGTCGTAGCCGTCTTTCCAATCGCGCGGGGCTATGCCCTCAAGGTATACGAGTGCTCCTGCTGCCACAGCACCTTGCATCTCGTGACTCGAATGACGAAGGCTGCGCTGATCAAGCAGCACTGCGAGACCCTCCTTCCTGTCGAGAAACCGTTGAGCTCGGCCGGTCGCAGGGTTCAACAGCGGCACGCAAGCTAGACACGCAAGGCGTCTAGCCGCGTGCTGGCCGAACGGCCGCGCGACGACGCGCAGGTTGCCGCGCCTCTTGAGCCCTCAATTCGGCTTTTGCGTCGGCTTGCCGTCGATCTTGGGCAGATCGCCGGCCGAGGCGGACTGATCGCCGCCGCCGTTGGCCCGGCGGGCCATCTCGACCGTCAGCCGCTCGGCGGCCTCTGGCGACATCAGTCCCATGATGTCCGACATCTTTCGCGGCGCGATCTGCGAGGCGATCTCGATCAGCACGCCCATCTCCAGGCGGTCGAACACGCGCGCGGCATCCTTGGGCTTCATGCCCTCATACATGGTCACGAGGCCCTTCATGCGCTGGGCTTCGGCGGCCTTCTGCTCGGCCTGGGTCGCGGAGATGCGGGTTTCCACCGCCTTCATCTCCTCGACCTTGTTTTCGATGCGCTTCTCGGCGGATTTCAACAGGCTCTCGCGGATGTCGATCTCGCGCTGGCGGGCCTCGATTTCCTGGCGGCGCGACTGCAAGCGTTCCAGGATTGCGCGCTCCGAGGCCGAGATCTGCGGCTGGGCTTCCTCCACCTTGACCACGGTGCCTTCGGGCTTGGTCTCGGGCGCGGCCGGCTTCGGCGCGCCGTGGGTCGAGCCCGTAATGTCGGGGTCCTCGCGGCTGCTCGGAAAGTTCAGATTCTCCTGCGCCCAGGATTTTTTGACCTGGTTCGGCTTGTAGTCGAAGACATAGCCGCCATTGAGCACGAGGCCCGCGACCTTCAGCGTGGCGAGGCCAGCGACGGCAACCAGCACGATCGGGATGACGCGGATGTTGCGAAAGGACTTCATACCCTGACTTTATGCGGCAAGACCGTTGGACCGTCGGCGCTCGGAGAAGGCTTCGGCCGCAGCCGCCACCGCCTTCGCCGACGAGGGCTTGGCTGCGGGCGCGGCGACCATATCCGGGTTCGTCATGGGACGCGCGGCGATCGCGATCTTGGACAGGCGCCGTACCACGTTGTCGGCTTCACCGAGCTGCTTGTAGAGCTGTTCGGACATCTGCGTCGCCGCCACAAGCTGGCTGCCGAGGTTCTCGTTGACGTCGCGCACGGCGAGCTTCAGCCCGCCGATCGCGCGCTCGGCGATCTCGGTTGCGGTGATCAGCTCGCCGATGACCGCCTTCAGCGAATGCTCGTCCGCCTTCAGCCGCGTCAGCCGCTTGTTGAGCATCACGCAGTAGAAGATGGTCAGCATCAGCAGGATAGCCACCAGCGTCTCGATCGCCATTCCCAGGGAGTGGTTCATGGGGCCTCCATCATCTTGTTCTGCTCGTCGACCTTTTCGAACATCGCAAGTGTCGTACTTGGCTTGCGCAGGGGTTTCGTCACCCGAATCGCGACGCGATCGCCGACCCGGCCCATGCGTCCTTCGGTGATCGTGACGTCGCCGCAGCGAACAGTGACATTGGCATCCGCGCGCATGTCCAGCGGCAGCGTGTCGCCGACCTTCAGCCGCATCAGCTGCTTGAGCGGAATGTCGGCTTCGTAGAGCACGGCGTCGACGGAGATCTCGGCCTGGACGATCTCGGTTGCGAAATGGCCTTCCCAGACCTGGTCGCGGCCGAACTTTTCGCCCATGAACATCTGGAGCAGGACGCCCCGGATCGGCTCGATGGTCGCGTAGGGCAGCAAGAGCTCGATGTTGCCGCCGCGATCTTCCATGTCGATGCGCAGGCGCACCAGGATCGCGGCGTTGGCAGGCCGGCTGATCGCGGCGAAGCGCGGATTGGTCTCGAGCCGGTCGATCGTGAAGGTCACCGGCGACAGCGGCCGGAACGCCTGTTCGGCATCGGCCATGACCACCTCGACCAGCCGCTTGACCAACTCTGTCTCGATCGTGGTGTAGGGCCGGCCCTCGATGCGGAGCTGGCTCGAGCCGCGGCGGCCGCCGAGCAGCACGTCGATCATCGAGTAGATCAGGCTGGAATCGACCACCGCCATGCCGAAATTGTCCCACTCCTCGGCCTTGAAGACGGTGAGGACGGCGGGCAGCGGGATCGAGTTCATGTAGTCGCCGAAGCGCACCGAAGTGATCCGGTCGAGCGAGACTTCGACGTTGTCGGAGGTGAAATTGCGCAAGGAGGTCGTCAGCAACCGCACCAGGCGGTCGAAGACGATTTCGAGCATCGGCAGACGCTCGTAGGAGACCATCGCCGAATCGATGATGGCGCGAATGCCGGAATGATCGTCGAGTGTGACGTCGCCGGCTGTGAAGCCGAGGAGGTTGTCGATCTCCTCCTGCGACAGCACCCGCTCGCCGGAATTCTTGCCGGCGCCGAGATCGCGGCTGCCGTCCTCGACCATGGCCGCCCATTGCAGGGCCATGGTCTCGGATAGTTCGTTTTCGGCAGCAGCCTTCGCGGCCTCGGCGGGATCCTCGGAATCGAGCGAGGCCTCCCATTGGGCGGCAATTGCATCCTGGTCGGGTTGGTCGGTGCCTGCCATGATCCCTAGACCGTCATGCTCACTGGATCACGACTTCCTTGAACAGCACCGCGCTGACCTGGACCGGGGCTACCGCCGCGTTGACGCGCTTGGTCAGCTCTTCCTTGAGACGGAAGACGCCGGCGGAGCCATTGAGGTCGGAGGAGCGCAGCTCGCGCACATAGGTCTGGAAGATGTCGGTGATGCGCGGCATCGTCGGCTTGATCGCCTCGATCTGCTTCTCTTCCTTCAGCTCCAGCACGATCTTGAGCTTCAGATATTGCACGCGCTCGCCCGGCGCACCGGCGAGGTTGACCATGATGTCGGGAACGTCGACGAAAGCCGGTGGCTTCGGCGGGGGCGCCGCCTCGGCGTGATGCTCGTCGTCGCCGTGACGGAAAAAGAAGAACCAGGTCGCGGCACCGCCGCCGAGGACCGCGAGCAGGCCCACGGCCATGACGATGATCTTGAGCTTGTTCTTCGGTGGAGCGGCTTCCGCGCCTGAGCCGCCTTCCGCTTCATTCTCTGCCATGATCGCCGCGCTCGTTCATTTCTCAAAGGGATCGAAAGAGCGAAGCTCCTGGCAGACAGTGACGCGATACAAATGCCCCAGCGCAGTGCGCTCCTCTTATGTGCAAACGCTACGGTAATAATGGTTAACGGAACCTTTCGATTGGGCTCCCACTAGGAAAAATCTGCCGGGCAAACATGGCTAACAGTTCCTTTCTGCCGCCTCCCCGCGCCCTCAGAAAATAGATAAACGATTGAATTTACGTAATTTTCCCGGTTGGCACGACTTTCGCTGAGAAAGGGCCGAGACCTAAGGTTTGGGAGAACCCGAGGTCTCGTTCACGGGATCGGCCAAGGCGCTTGGGAGAGCGAGCTGGCGGATCTCACTCAGGGGAGATTTCCGATGCAGAACGCGCTTCTGATCGGCTTGTCACGGCAGATGACGTTGGAACGGCAGATGGATGTCGTCGCCAACAACGTCGCCAACGCCAATACCAACGGCTTCAAGGCCGACCATTCGTTGTTCGAGGAGTACCTCAACTCGAACGCGCGTGAGGACAATTTCGCCGGCTCCGACCGCCGGGTCTCCTATGTGCAGGACCGCGGCACCTTCCGCGACGTCAGCCAGGGGCCGATGGAGCCGACCAAGAATCCGCTCGACATGGCGATCAGCGGCGACGCCTATTTCGCGGTGCAGGCCAATGGCGCCGAGCGCTACACCCGCGACGGCAAATTCTCGCTCAACAGCACCGGCCAGCTCGTCACCTCCGACGGCAACCTCGTGCTCGGCACCGGCGGCCCGATCACCTTCCAGCCGACCGACCACGACATCAACGTCGCCCCCGACGGCACCGTCACCGTGCTTGAGGGCACGGCCAAGAACGACTCGATCCGCGGCAAGATCCGCATGGCCGCGTTCGACGACCCGGCCAAGCTGACCAAGCTCGGCGCCAACCTTTACAGCGCCGGCTCCGCGACCGCGCAGGCCGACACCAAGTCGACCGTGCAGCAGGGCTACGTCGAGAAGTCGAATGTGAACTCGGTCGGTGAGATGAGCCGCATGGTCGAAGTCATGCGCAGCTACACCGCCATCGCCAACCTGCTCCAGCAGCAGAGTGACATGCACAAATCGGCGATCGAGAAACTCGCCGACGTTCCGGCTTGATTGAGGGAGAACTGACATGCAGGCGCTTCACACCGCAGCGACCGGAATGGCGGCACAGGAACTCAACGTTCAGGTGATCTCCAACAACATCGCGAACTTGCGCACCACCGGCTTCAAGAAGCAGACCGCGGCGTTCCAGGACCTGATCTACGAACACGTCCGCCGCGTCGGCGCCCAGTCGTCCGACCAGGGCACCATCCTGCCGGTCGGCGTCGACATCGGCGGCGGCGTCAAGACCGTCGGTACGCCGCGCAGCATGACCCAGGGCACGCTGTCGCAGACCGGCAACGACCTCGACATGGCCATCACGGGCGAAGGTTTCTTCAAGATCCTGATGCCCGACGGCAGCTACCAGTACACCCGCGACGGCACCTTCCAGATGGACAATCAGGGGCGCATCGTCACCGCGCAGGGCAACCCGGTCCAGCCGACGATCACGATCCCGAACAACGCCTCGGGTCTCACCATCAACGTGCAGGGCCAAGTCTCGGTGACGCTGCCGGGTTCGTCGACGTCGGCGGTCCAGGGCCAGATCGGCCTGACCCGATTCATCAACAAGGCGGGCCTCCAGCCGGTCGGCAACAATCAGTTCACCGAGACGCCCTCCTCCGGCCCGCCGCAGGACGGCACGGCGACCGCCGAAGGTTTCGGCAACATCACCCAGAGCAGCCTCGAGCAGGCCAATGTCGACGTCGTCTCGGAAATGAGCGACCTGATCGCCGCCCAGCGCGCCTACGAGATGAACGCCAAGGTGATCAGCGCCGCCGACCAGATGATGCAATCGACCACGGCGCTGTTCCGCTGAGGTGATGACCATGATCCGCACCACCCTCGCCACGATCTCCGCTCTCCTCGTGCTGGCGCTGCCTGCACGGGCCGCCGACAATTTCATCGCAACGCCGACGCTGCGCGCGAGCATCACCGTGACCTCGGACGTGGTGCGGGTCGGCGATCTCATCGACAATGCCGGATCCGCCGCGCTGATCCCGGTCTACCGCTCTCCCGATCTCGGCACCACCGGCGCGCTGCCGGTCGCCCACGTTCTGAGCGTGCTCCGTGCAAAGCAGGTGATCGGCGTGATGACCGGCGACATCAAGGAGGTCCAGGTTACCCGTCTCGCCCGCACGCTGGTGAACAAGGACCTCGAAACCGCGGTCGCCTCGGCGCTCGAGCGCCGCTTCGGACTTGGCGATGCCGCCAACATCACAGTGACGTTCGACCGCGGTGTAGCCGACATGCGGCTGGATGCCTCTAACACCGGCGCGCTGCAGCCGGTCGCAACCCGCTATGACGCCCGCAGCGGTCGCTTCGACATCGCCTTCGAGATCAACAACGACAACAATCCGGCGCCGACCAAGCTGCGCTTTACCGGCAATGCGATCGAAACGGTGGAAGTGGCCGTGCTGACGCGCGACATCGACCGCGCCGATCTCCTGAAGTCCTCCGACGTCGCCGTGGAACGCCGGCCGAAGGCCGAGGTCACAGGTGAGGCCGCCTCGCGCGATCGGACGCTCGGCATGCAGCTCCGCCGACCGATGCGGGCGGGGATGCCGATCCGCGTCGCCGACATCGTCAAGCCGGAATTCGTGCAGCGCGACCAGAACGTCACCGTCATCTACCAGGTCCCCGGGATCTACCTCACCACGCGCGGCAAGGCGATCGAGAGCGGCGCCGAGGGCGACATCATCAGCGTGCTCAACCTGCAGACCAAGCGCACGCTCACAGGCGTGGTCACGGCCCGCGGCCAGGTGACGGTCCAGGGCGCCAGCCAGGCCGCGCCGATGCCGGCCGCGGTCGAGCAGACCTCATCGCTCAAGCGTGACGTAACGCCCGCCCCCGCCCCCATGGCCGCAGCCCTCGCCCAGAGCCTGATCCAGACCCCGGCGTCCCCGGCCCAGATCGCACAAGCCCAGATCCCGCCAGTTCGCGTCTCGCAAGCTCCAGCCAAGTCAGAGTAAGTCATGTCCAGTTTCAGTTCGGCTTCCCGTCCTCGTCGCATCGCGCTTACTGCCCTGCTGCTGGCGACTTGCGCGCTGGCGAGCGGCTGCTCCTCGATCGACCGCCTGTCGCAGATCGGCGAGCAGCCGAAGCTGGCGGCGATCGAAAATCCGACGACGCAGCCCGGCTACAAGCCGGTGCAGATGCCGATGCCGAAGCCGGAAGTCGCCTCCTACAATCCGAACTCGCTGTGGCGCAACGGCAGCCGAGCCTTCTTCAAAGACCAGCGCGCGACCCATGTCGGCGACCTCCTGACCGTGACCGTGAACATCACCGACAAGGCCAACCTCTCCAACGAGACCCAGCGCAGCCGCACCTCCAAGGAAGACTCGGGAATTACCGACTTTATCGGCAGCCAGACGGTCACGCAGCCACTCAAGATCCTGCCGGGTCGGCTTCTCACCACCGACTCGACATCCTCCGCCGATGGCAAGGGCTCGGTCAACCGGCAGGAAGCATTGCAGACCAACGTCGCAGCGGTCGTCACCCAGGTGCTGCCGAACGGCAACCTCGTGGTCGAAGGCAAGCAGGAGATCCGCGTCAACTACGAGATTCGCGAGCTCATCGTCGCCGGCATCGTCCGCCCCGAAGACATCCAGAGCGACAACACCATCGATTCCAGCAAGATCGCGCAGGCCCGCATCGCATACGGCGGCCGCGGCCAGATCATGGACGTGCAGCAACCACGCTACGGCCAACAAGTCATGGACGTGCTGCTGCCCTTCTAGTCTTCTCCCGAGCTCCCACATCGTGTTCGCGGACCTAGGCGCGAACGACGATGTACGACGCGGCCCTCGCTAGCTCCCCTGGCGAGGGCCGCATGTATTTTGGCGACGGCGTCAGCTGCAAGAAGCAAGTCAGAGGCGAGAAATTGTAGCGACACCGCTGCCCCAAACTCCGTCATTGTGGGCGCGGCGAAGCAATTCGGAGCGTCCGCGGAAAGATTCTGGATTGCTTTCGTCGCGAAGGGCTCCTCGCAACGATGGAGGCGAGAGCGTGCACATCACGCCACATCCATGACTGCGCGTATCTCCAGATGCACGCCCGTCTCCTCCTGAAGCGCGCGGATCACCGCCATCAGGTTGCCCATTGTTGGGTTTCCGCCCGGCCCGAACATCCGCATCAGACTCTTCTGCGGACGATCAAGCACCTCGCTCAATCGTTCGAAACCGATAGTGGCATTGATGTAAGTCCGCAGCGCGGTGCGACCGTAATCGGTGTCCCCCTGCAACAGGGTCTGCATCGCCTCCTGAAACAGCGCCTCGCGGAAAGTTGGATCGCGCTCTGCCCGCGCGCGAATGGTCTCTTGAAAACTGTGGGTCAACGGCATCGGGTCATCCCTCATTGCGCTTTCGCACCTTGTAATCACGCCATCGACGAAGCGCGACGCTGATATCGCTCTGTTGCCTCTGCTTGGTGCCGCCACCCAGGAGGATCACCAGCACGCTGCCGTCCCACCCGAAATAGACCCGGTAGCCGGGGCCGCGGTTGATCTTCAGTTCGGCCGCGCCCTCACCGATCGACTTGACGTTCGAGGTATTTCCATCGGCAAGTCGTCCAATTGCAACGGCGACAGCTGCGGCGGCCTGCGCATCGAGCCGGTCATACCAATCCCGAAACGGGATACGACCGTCGTGCTGTATTCCGCGATCTCGATTTTTGGTACCATATTCGTTACCAATTTTCTATTTCAGAATTTTCGGATTTTAGAAATTTATTGTTGACGCGCTCCGATCGCTTCATTATGTTCCCTCTTTGTTCCTTCCCACAAGAGGGCGTCTCGCGACCGTCACGAAACGAGGGATGGAATGCAGTGGACGCGACGGCGTCGGGCGCGAAGAGCTTTGCAGGGCGGGAATCCTTCGATGGTATTCCGTGAGCAGAACCTCTCGCGTGACGACACGACGCTGACGGCGTCCCGGTTCGGCTTCGATGGTGAGCGCACGCCAGCCGTCGATGATGCGAGCGGGGATGCGCGCGGACGGAGAAGTCGTGTGGTCCTGACGCCCGGGGTCTGTGCGTCAAGTCTTGTAGTGATGTGTGCTGTCCGACCGGGCACGCGCATCAGCCATCTGCATGGCGACGGGGGCAATAGTGCATCGCTCCCCGGGGAGAGCACGAAGGACACCGTTAAAACCATTCGCGCAGGGAAGGCCGGGATGTCCCGGCGTCACCTGTGATCCACCCGTGCGCGTTTGATCCGCACACGGGATTGCGGGTGCCAGCCGGCGCCCGGCCTTCCCTGCACCTTCTTGATCTTCAGGAGGGCGAGACGATTGCAAAACTCGGGCGGAAGATGCCGCGAGGATGTGGTGGTGCGTCCGCGATTGCGATGTAAATTGAAAGAACGAAATCGTGCCCCAACCTCCGTCATTGCGAGCGCAGCGAAAGCAATCCAGACTGCCGCCGCGGAAAGATTCTGGATTGCCTCGTCGCGACGGGTTCCTCGCAATGACGGCGGAGACGTCACGTAAACTCCGCCTCGACCGTCCCCAGCCCATCCAGCTCCATCCGCACCTTGTCGCCGGCCTTCAGCCACAGCGTCTTCACCAGGCTCCCCGTCAGCACGAGCTGTCCCGCGTGCAAGCCCTTGCCCTCGGCGGCGAGATGGTTGGCGAGCCAGGCGAGTGCGTTGTGGGGATGGCCGAGCACGTCGGCGCCGGTGCCGTGGCTGACCTCCTCACCGTTGACGATGGCGCGGCCCTTGACGGCCTTCAGGTCCGGCACGGACGAGCGCGGCACCCTCTCACCCAGCACGCAGCCGGCGGCGAAGAAATCGTCGGCGATCAAGGTCGGCGCGCCCATCGTCTCCCACTTCACATAGCGGTCGTCTACGATCTCGATCGCGGGATGATAGGCCTCGACGGCCTCGCCGACCCATTCGGCCGTGAACGGCGCCTCGCTGGCGGCAAGATTGCGCTTGAGCCGCACGGCGATTTCGCATTCGACGCCGACCCGGACATAGTCGGCAGCCGCGAGCTGCACGCCGCTTTCGTGCACGCCCTTCTTGAACACGCCGCCACCGCAAGGGTGCGGAATGCCGATATAATCCTGCATCACCTGGCTGGTGCAGCCGATCTTGTAACCGACGAGCGGGCCGACATGTGGCAGCAGCAGATCGTGCAGCGCGCGCTGGACCTGATAGCCCTCGGCTTCATCGGCCGGGGGAACTTCGAGCGCCGCGAGCGGCGCGTGGTTGCGGCGCGCCAGCGCGATCGCCTTTGCGGCCTTGAGAATATTGTCCATCGGCGCCGCCTCCTACGCTACGCATTGAGGGCGGCACTTCAGCATCCCCGCCGGGGTGTGACAAGCGCGGGGCCGCACGGCAGCACGCATTGCCAGCCCAATTGGATGAGCTGCGGACGCAGATCGGCCACATCACATGGGACGGCCTCATGGCCTGCTGCCAGCGTTTAAGGAAATATTGAACTGGTCCAGGCTTTATGGGGAAGCGCGCTTTTTAGGGGCGCAACAGGCCTGATTGCAGCGACGCGTGAAGCTGCTGGATCGGTGTCTCAGCATTCGAGTCGATGTCGTTGACGCGACTCGCGAAACCTCCCGCACCCGAAGTGAAGGCTGTTGCTCATCCGAACTCACGTGAGCTCGGAGGAGTTAAGTCTAGCCCATTGATTGCGATTCACTTTTCGCGATTGCGCTCGCGCGCCGCGGGGTTGCAAGCGACAGGCAAAATGCTGATCACGGCGCGAAACGGCGCTTTGCATCCAAAAATAAAGAGCCGCATCTCTGCGGCTCAGGCTCTATTCGTCGCGATAGACCTTCTCGCGTTTCTCGTGGCGCTCCTGCGCTTCCACCGAGAGCGTCGCGATCGGCCGGGCCTCGAGCCGCTTCAACGAGATCGGCTCCCCCGTGTCCTCGCAATAGCCGTAGGTGTTGTCCTCGATACGCTGGAGCGCGGCATCGATCTTGGCGATCAACTTGCGCTGGCGGTCGCGGGCACGGAGTTCGATGGCGCGGTCGGTTTCGGACGACGCCCGATCGGCGAGATCGGGGTGGTTCACGTTCTCCTCCTGCAGGGCTTGCAGGGTGAGCTTGGACTCTTTGAGGATCTCATCCTTCCAGGCGAGGAGCTTCAAACGGAAGTACTCCTTCTGCCTGTCGTTCATGAAAGGCTCTTTTTCGGTCGGTCGGTAGTTTTTCAACTTTTCCAAGGGCGGCCTATCTGTCTAAGCAACGACTCGCAAACGGAACGGAGTCCGCTGAGCGGGGCGTTATATAGCGGCCTCATGTGACAGACAATGTTTCCCTGATCGCCCGATTGGCGCTCCCAAGCCCTTGCACAGGAAGGTTTATCCTACAGGAAGGTTTATCCTGGAGGGCCCCGGGGGCGGCCGAAGGCCTAGTAGCCGACCGTGAAACGCTGCTTCACATGGGCCGGCCGTTCGATCTCGTCGGCCAGCGCGATGGCGTAGTCAGCGAAGGTGATCCAGCTCTTCCCGTTCGCATCTGCGAGAAGCTGATCGGTCCCAAGCCGGAACTTGCCGGTGCGCTCCCCCTCGATGAACAGGGCCGATGGCGAGATGAAGGTCCAGTTCAGCTCTTTTTCCTGCCGCAGCAGGTCGAGAAAAGCCGAACCCGCCTCAGCCTCAGCCTTGTACTGAGCCGGAAAACCGGGAGTTGTAACCAGTTTGACGCCCGGAGCGACCTCAAGGCTGCCGGCCCCGCCGACCACGAGGTAACGACCGACCTTGGAATCCTTTGCCGCTCCGATCAGCTTGAGCGCGTCGCTGGCCAGAAAGTGCACGGAACTCACGGCGACGTCGTGCCCAACCCACAGCTTGGCAAGACCGGACCGGTCGAGGACGTCCCCCTTGGTGGGCGTGACATTCGGCAGGACCGCGATCTTCTCGGGGTTGCGGGCGATGGCCGTGACCGCGTGGCCGCGGCGCGACAGTTCCTTGGTGATCTCCGACCCGGTCCGGCCCGAGGCGCCGGCAACTGCGATCTTCATGAAAGGCTCCTTTGCTTCTGTGGTAACTACCGGTTACTAGATATCATAAAGAATGCTGGTGTTAAGAGAGCACCTTGTGCTTACCTGCTTACGCAGGAGTAACCGGCGGCGGCCGGCAAATGAGCGGAATGGATCGTGAGGACCCGACGATGAAGCCGGACGTCTATGCAGCGAACTGCCCTACGCGACAGATCCTCGACCGCGTCGGCGACAAATGGGCGGTGCTGATCCTGCTACTGCTGCGCGAGGAGCCGATGCGCTTCAATCAGTTGCGCCGCACGATTGAAGGCATTTCGCAGAAGATGCTGAGCCAGGTTCTCAAGTCGCTCGATCGCGACGGATTGATCAAGCGTCACGCCATCGCAACCGTGCCGGTGACCGTGGAATACTCGATCACGCAGCTCGGCGTGACGCTCGCAGCTGCGGTCGATCCGCTCCGAGATTGGGCCGAGCAGAATCTGAAAGACGTGCTCGCCGCCCAGCGCTGCTACGACGCGCAGAAGGATGAAGCGGCGTAAGACGCTACGCCTGCCCGGCCTTGGCGAGCTCGACCTCGACGCGCAGCTCGATCTCGGACAGCACCGAGTCCAGACCGGGATCGCCGGAAGACGATTTCAGGTTCGCCGCAGCGTCACGCAGCCGCATCACGGTCGACGCATCGAGTTTGCCAGAGAGGAGCCCCATCTTCAGATCGTCGAGCACGTCGAGCGCGGTCTTGCCGCGCGTGACCGAGCGCTTGCGACGCTCGACGGGGTTCTCTTCGATGCCTTGCAGCGCGAGCAGCCCGTCGATGTTGGCGGCGGCCTTCGGTGCGGCAGCGCCCCGCGTCTCCTGCGCCGACGAGGTGTCGGGCAGCACGAAGGTGCCGGAGCTCGTCCGCCTGGCCTGGCTGGCCGGCGTTCCAAGCGTGGTGCCGTTCGGTCCGTAGATGCGCATCGGAAGCAATCCGGGTGATCGATGCGCCACATTCGCCGTTTTATGGTTAACGGCCCGTAAACAGCCCGGCAAAAACTGCCGACAGGCGGCAGTTTCGCTCCTCAGGGACAACACCGGCTGAGACCGCTCGAAACAGATTTACTCAACCTGTTCAACCACCTACCCCCACTGCTCCGAGTTGGCACAGCGCTCGCAAGGACAGCGTCGGACCAGCTCGTCATGGGAGTGTCGTGAGGATCCGTCGATTTGAGGAGCCTCGGGGAGCAGAGGATGCCAAGCGTTCGTTGGGTGAGGATTGTTGGGGTGGCCTGCGCCGCGCTGTCAGCGCTGGCGCTCTCGGTCACGTCTGCAAGCGCGACATCGCGCATCAAAGATCTCGCCAACATCGAAGGCGTGCGGCAGAACCAGCTCATCGGCTACGGCCTCGTCGTCGGTCTCAACGGCACCGGCGACACCCTCAACAACATCCCTTTCACCAAGCAGTCGCTGCAAGCGATGCTCGAGCGCATGGGCGTCAACATCCGCGGCGCCACCATCCGCACCGGCAACGTCGCCGCCGTCATGGTGACAGGCAATCTGCCGGCCTTCGCCACCCAGGGCACGCGCATGGACGTCACCGTCTCTGCGCTCGGCGACGCCAAGAATCTCCAGGGCGGCACCCTGCTCGTCACCCCCCTCCTCGGCGCCGACGGCAACGTCTACTCGGTCGCACAGGGCTCGCTCGCGATCTCCGGCTTCCAGGCCGAGGGCGAAGCGGCGAAAATCGTGCGTGGCGTGCCGACCGTCGGACGCATCGCCAACGGCGCCATCATCGAGCGCGAGATCGAGTTCGCGCTCAATCGCCTGCCCAACGTCCGCCTTGCGCTGCGCAACGCCGACTTCACCACGGCCAAGCGGATCGCCGCCGCGATCAACGACTATCTCGGCGTCAAAACCGCCGAGCCGATCGACCCGTCGACGGTGCAGCTTGCGATCCCGCCGGAGTTCAAGGGCAACGTCGTCGCCTTTCTCACCGAGATCGAGCAGCTCCAGGTCGAGCCGGATCTCGCCGCCAAGATCATCATCGACGAACGCAGCGGCATCATCGTGATGGGCCGCGACGTCCGCGTCGCCACCGTTGCAGTCGCACAGGGCAACCTCACCGTCACGATCTCCGAGAGCCCGCAGGTGAGCCAGCCCAATCCGCTGTCGCGGGGACGGACCGTGGTCGCGCCGCGCAGCAGTGTCAGCGTCACCGAGGACGGCAAGAAGTTCGCCGTCGTCAAGGACGGCGTCTCGCTTCAGCAGCTCGTCGACGGCCTCAACGGCCTCGGCATCGGCCCGCGCGATCTCATCAGCATCCTGCAGGCGATCAAGGCCGCCGGTGCGATCGAAGCCGACATCGAGGTGATGTGATGCAGACCGGCATGGTCAACACCGCACGCGTCGCCAGCTCTGCCTTTTCGGTGGAGAGCCGCAACGGCCGGCCGGATTTCGACCTCGCCGCGGCCCTGCAGAAGGTCCCGCAGAAGCAGCAGGCCAAGGCGCAGAAGACCGCCACCGACTTCGAGGCGATGTTCCTCAACAGCATGTTCTCGCAGATGACCTCGAGTCTGAAGGGCGAAGGCCCGTTCGGCGACACGCCGGGCACCGGCGTGTGGCGCTCGATGTTGACCGAGCAATATTCCAAGAACTTCGCCAATGCCGGCGGCGTCGGCGTCGCCACCGAAGTCTATCGCACCCTCATCATGCAGCAGGCGAAAACCATCCGCACGGCATAAATAAGGTCAAACGAGATGAACCATTTCAACGCCTCGCGTCAGCCGGTGCAAGCGCAGCGCCCGAACACCGCACCCGGCAGCGCCGAGGCGCGCAAGGTCGCCGAGCAGTTGATGGATGCGATGAGCGCCCTGCTCGGATTGATCGAGCGCGAGACCGAGCTCGTGCGCGCCGGACAGGTCAGCGAGGCGATGACCCTCGAGAGCAAGAAGCAAGAGCTGTCGCGAAACTATGTCGGCGCCGTCAGCCAGTTGAAGGCCAACCAGGCCCAGCTCGCGAAATCCGAACCCGAACTGCTCTCGACGCTGCATCGGCACCACGATGCATTCCGCGCGATGCTCCAGGTCAATCTCACCGTGCTCGCAACCGCACACGCGGTCTCGGAAAGCGTCGTGCGCGGCGTCAATGCCGAGATCCAGAAGCGCAACGTGCCGAACACCTACACGGCCGCGGGGCGGCGCGCCGCTCCGGGCCCGCGCCACATCACCCCGCTGGCGGTCAGCCGCTCGCTCTGAGCGCGCGCAAGAACAAGCGACAATTTCACGAAAAACCGCGCGGCAACGTGGTCGCGCGGTTAGGCACGTTTCCTTACCGGGTCTTCAATCCTGGTGTTCCATGGTTGCGCATTGAGAGGGGTTGGGATTTGACTCACGTGAGGCAACCAGGAGGCTGCCATGAGTACAGATTTCAGCATCAGGCCGGTGGGGATACCGGCCGCCGTGCAGATCGTAACGACGTCGAACGCGGCGGCACACGAAGCCGTGGAAACCGAGCTGCCAGTGAGCCAGACAGTGGCCGCTGGCGATGCGAGCGCGCCTGCACGCAATGATTTGCGGAGCAACGAAAACGTCTCACGCCAGGTCGTGTTCGACCAGGCGGCGGCGTCCTTCGTCTTCCAGGTCGTCAACGACAGGACCGACGCCGTGGTCAACCAGTTTCCCGACGAAGCAATGCTTCGCCGGCGGGCCTATTTCCATGCGCAGGATTTGAAATCCGAGCCCTCGCGTCCGGCCAGCACCGACCTCAGCGCCTGACGATCAGGCGTCGAGCGTCGCAACGGCAGTGTCGAGATAGCTCGACCCGGTCGCTGGATCGGTGACGACGTTCTTGATCTGCGCCTTGCCGGCATCCGTCAGCGTGAATTTGGTGTTGCCGAAGCGGAACGAGCCGTCCTTGATCACGGACGGCCGGACAGACCGGCGGCGATATTGCGGTTGATCTCGATCAGCGGACGGAAGTGATCGAACTGCGGGCTCATCTGCAGCGCGGCGGTCTGGCTCAGCACGAACACGCTGATGTTGGCGATCTTCTGCCGGACGTCGAGCGGCTGCGGATTGTTCTCGCGCATGGCCTCGCTCAGGAAAATCGTCCAGAGCTTGCGATTGAACATCAGGGCTTGCGTGGTCTGCTCGCTGAACGGCTCGGCGTTGTTGATCGCATCCTGAAGCTTGTTGGCAGCCTTGAGCAGGGTCTGCGCCTCGACGTCGCGAGGGGATGCTGTGGTCGTTGCAACACGCGCGTAGGCCGAGGCAGCGGAATTCGACATCAATCACACCTTGGAGGTTACCTAGCCCGTTGAACGCGCTTAAGGATTTCTTTCCCAACCCTAGGCAGCACCGCTTAAGATTTGCTTACATGTGTGCTTGGAAGCACTCCGGAGTATTACGGGTCCCGAAGTCCTTCATCGCGAAGCTAGATGTGCACGTGCACGCTGTAAATAAGCCTCGCACGATGCGCATCAATCTCAGCTAATCCTGTCTTAGCGATCTGCGTAAAATGAACGGCGGAGCCTTGGCCCCGCCGCGAAATCGAGTAGCGATCTTGCGTTGCGAATTAGCGGAGCAGCTGCAGCACGCTCTGTTGCGACTGGTTGGCCAGCGACAGCGCGGACACCGCGATCGACTGGCGGGTCGACAGCGCCTGGCTGTTCGCCGCTTCCTCATTGGTGTCGGCGAGCGTCAGGTTGGACGAGCCGGTCTGGAGAACGTTGATCAGGTTCTTGGAGAAATCCTGACGCACCTGAACGATCGACAGGTTCGAACCGAGCGACGAACCTTCGGAGCGCAGCGTGCTCGAGGCCGCATTCAGGCTGGCCAGCACCTTGTTGGTGGCACCGTTGTCGATGAAGTCCGTGCCGGGAACCAGATTGCTGAGACCAAGTCCGGCCGCGTTGAACACCACGCCGTTGATGCCGAGCGTCGAGCTGCCATTCTCGTTGAAGACCAGCTTCAGCGTGTCGCCGTTGAGCAGGTTGACGCCGTTGAAGGACGAGTCCTGCGAGGTCGTGTCGATCTGCGCCAGGATGTTGTTGAACTGACTGACCAGGCCGGAGCGCGCCGTCTGCGCGACGGGATCCTGAATCGGGGGCTGCGCGGTGGTGAAGGCCAGCACGCCGGTGAGCGTACCGCCGACCGTGCCGCCCGCGGCAGTCGAGCCGAGGGTCGAGGACGCGTACTCGTTGACGGTGGTGACCGTCAGCACGCCGTTGGCGTCGATCGTCGCCGTCAGGTGGTTGGCCTGAAGCTGCACATTGAGCTGGTCGAGCGTCTTGACAGTGCCGTTGGTGCCGTCGCCGAAGGTGACGCTCACCGGGGTGCCGCCGTTGAAGGAGGTGAAGGTCAGCGTCTTGCCGCTGACGCCACCAACACCGGAGTTGCGGGCCGCGGCGAAAGCGGTTGCCGTTCCCGTGTTGCCGCTGAGACCGAAGGCGTTGAGCGCGTTGCCGGTGCCGGTGATCGACAGGTCGGCGTTGATGCCGGTCGAGAGCGCAAGCTGACCGCTGCTGTTGACCGACGACGGGATCTGGCCCGCGGTGGTCGACAGGGTCGCCGTGCCGTTGAAGATGCTGGCGGTCTTGACGCCGGTGGCAAGGTCGATCGAGTTGAGCAAATCGGTGAGTGTCGCGCTCTGGATGTAGACGGTCGAATTGCCGTTGCCGTCGGTGACGACGTTGCCGTTGACGCCGCCGGAGGTGACGCTCAACGCCGACTGGGGCGTTTGGGCGTTCTTGAAGGTGATGGTGTGGCCGTCGATGTTCAGGGTCGAACCGTCTTGAACAAGACTGCCCAGCGAGCCGGCCGTCGTCGACCGATTTGCGGTCACGTTGGCATTGCCTGCGCCGGTCGCTGTGGTCAGACCGAGCGCCTTGAGGAAATCGGCCTTTCCGGTCAAGCTTACGTCGGCGCCGGTCGAGCTCTTCAGCGTAACCGCGCCGCCTCCCGAGATGGACGATGCCACCTGGAGCGTGCCGATCGGACCGGCCGAGCCGCTGACAACGATGGTCGCAGCGCCGGCGCTGATGGTCGCGGTCTTAACGCCACTGGCGAGGTCGATCGCGCTGAGGACGTCGTTGACTGTCGCCCCCGGTGCAGCCGCCGTTCCCTCATAGACGATCGAATTGCCGTTGCCGTCGGTGGCGATGTGTCCGCTGGGGTTGAGGCCCCAGCCGGTCGGCTGCGTGTTCGGAGCGACGCCGGTGCGGAAAGTGATGCTCTTGCCGTTGACCGTGATGGTGTCGCCGTCAGCGGGCGCCGTGCTGAAGGTGGCGGATGCCGTGGTGCCGAGCAACGTGGCGGTACCGGACAGTGCGGTGGTGCCGTCGGCGGCGAGCGCTGCTGTTCCGGTAAAGGCGCCGGCGGTCGAGCCCAGCGAGGCGCCAAGTGCGGCGGTCCCCGTGACCGGGGTCACGCCACCGGGTGCGCCGGTATAGAGCACGTTGCTGTTGGCGGTCGCGCTTGCATAGGAGGTCGTGCCGCGCAGGTCGGCGGGCGTCGCACCGGGAATCGTGGTGGAGACGTTCGACTTGGTGGAATAGCCGACCGTGGTCTGGAGCGCCTGGTTGGCGATCGACTTGGCGCTGTCGATCAGCTTCTGCAGCGATGTGATGCCGGTGTTGGCCGCCTGGAGCACCTGCACACCGTTGTTGATGCCATCCAGCAGGTTGCTGATGTCGCTCGCCCGGTTGTCCAACCCCTGCGCTGTGAAGAAGTTGGTGGGATTGTCGAGGGCCGTGTTGACCTTCTTACCGGTCGACA
Source organism: Bradyrhizobium sp. LB14.3 (assembly GCF_040547985.1). Lineage (NCBI taxonomy): Bacteria > Pseudomonadati > Pseudomonadota > Alphaproteobacteria > Hyphomicrobiales > Nitrobacteraceae > Bradyrhizobium > Bradyrhizobium sp. LB14.3. The sequence continues at coordinate 3,985 of NZ_JBEPQT010000003.1, read as the reverse complement.
GTCGCTCCTGCGTCGTGGCCAGCAAGTCGGCCGTCGACTGCAGCGACAACAGGTTCTGGCGAACGGACGCCGAGAGAACGATGTTGGACATTGGCGAGTCTTCCTCTTGAACCGGGTACGAATCGGCCGCGCGGTCTGGAAAGCGGGCTTTTGTCCAGTCTTAGAGGCTGTCCTTTAAAGTATGGTTAACGCCGGTTTAAGGGATAGGGTTAATGGCGCGTGAACGCCCCTGCCCGCCTCCGGACGCAAAAAAGAGCGGCGGGGCAACTGGCCCCGCCGCTCGATTTATTTAGTAGTTTCAGCCGCTTAACGGAGCAACTGAAGCACGCTCTGCTGCGAGGTGTTGGCCAGCGACAGCGCGGAGACAGCGATCGACTGGCGGGTCGACAGCGCCTGGCTGTTGGCCGCTTCGACGTTGGTGTCGGCCAGGGTCAGGTTGGACGAGCCGGTCTGCAGCACGTTGATCAGGTTCTTGTTGAAGTCCTGACGCACCTGCACCACCGAGAGGTTCGAACCGAGCGCTGAGGCTTCCGAGCGCAGCGTGCTCGACGCGGCGTTCAAATTGGTCAGCACGCGGTTGGACGCGGCGTTGTCGATGAAGTCGACACCGACGGTCAAGGCAGCGAGGCCGAGACCCTTGGAGTTGTAGGTCACGCCGGTGATGTTGAGGCTCGACTTGCCGGTCTCGTCGAACACCAGCTTGAGCTGGTCGCCGTTCAACAAATTGACGCCGTTGAACGAGGAGTCCTGCGAGGTCGTGTCGATCTGGTTCAGAATGTTGTTGTACTGAGACACCAGGTTCGCACGGGCCGTCTGCGCGACGGCATCCTGGACGGGGCTGGAAGCCGTCGAGAATGTCAGCGCCGAGGTGAGCGTGCCGCCGATCCCACCGCCTGCGACGGTCGAACCGATCGTCGAGGACGCGTAGTCGTTGGACGCCGTGATGGTCAGCCGGCCGTTGGCGTCGATCGTGGCAGCCAGGTTGTTGGCCAGAAGCTGCGTGTTGAGCTGATCGAGCGTCTTGACGGTGCCGTTGGTGCCGTCGCCGAAGGTGACGTTGACCGCCGTGCCGCCGTTGAAGGCGGAGAAGGTCAGGGTCTTGCCGGCAATGCCGCCGACACCGGAGGTGCGCGCCGCAGTGAATGCCGACGCGCTGCCGGTGTTGCCGGCCAGCCCGAACACATTCAGCGCGTTGCCTGAGCCCGTGATCGACAGATCGGCGTTGATGCCGGTCGAGAGCTTGAGCTGACCGGACGTATTGATCGTCGAGTTCGATTGGCCGGTCGCGGTCGTAAGCGCAGCAACGCCGCTGGCGTTGATCGTCGCGGTCTGCACGCCGGTGGCAAGGTCGATCGCCTTCAGCACGTCGGCAACCGTGCCGGACTGCAGATAGACAGTCGAGTTGCCGTTACCGTCGGTGACGATCGCGCCGTTCGCACCATACCCGCTCGGAACGCTCGGAGCACCGGTCGTACCCGGGGTCGGCGCGTTCTTGAAGGTGATGGTGTGACCATCGACGTTGAGCGACGAACCGTCCGTAAGGGTCGCACCCAGCGAGCCCGCGCTCGTGGTCCGGTTGACGGACACGCTGGCATTGCCTGCACCGGAAGACGTCGTCAGGGCGAGAGCCTTGAGCAGGTCGGCCTTGCCGGTGACGCTCAGATCCGCACCCGTCGAGCTCTTCAGCGTGACGGCGCCGCCCGCAGCGCTCGAGGCGGTCTGGCCGACGCTGGTGGCGATCGTCGCGGCACCCGCAGTGATCGAAACCGTCTTCACGCCGCTGGCGAGATCGATCGCGGTCAAGAGATCGTTGACGTTCGCAGCCGGGGCGCCCGCGGTGCCGAGATAGACGGTGGTGTTGCCGCTGCCGTCGGTGACGAGATTGCCGCTGACGCCCGAACCGGACGTAACCGCAGTCGAGGCCGGAGCAGAACCCGAGCGGAAGGTGATGGTCTTGCCGTTCACGGTCAGTGTGTCGCCGTCGGCGGGCTGGGCGTTGCCGACCAGACCGGTTGCGGTCGTGCCCGAAGTGGCGATCAGGGTGATGGTGCCGGTCAGGGCCGTGGTGCCGTCGCCGGCCGTTGCGCCAGTGCTTGCAAAGGAGCCGATGGTGGCGCCGAGCGTCGTGGTGCCGCTTGCCGCCGTGGTGCCGCCGGCCGTGCCGTTATAGAGCACGTTGCTGCTTGCAGTCGCGCTGGCGAAGGACGTGGTGCCGCGCAGGTCGGCCGCCGTCGCACCCGCGATCGAGGTGGAGACGTTGGACTTGGTGGAGTAGCCGACCGTGGTCTGCAGCGCCTGGTTGGCGATCGACTTCGCCGAGTCGATCAGCTTCTGCAGCGAGGTCAGGCCGGTGTTGGCGGCCTGCAGCACCTGCACGCCGTTGGCGATGCCGTCGAGCAGATTGTTGATGTCGCTGGCGCGGTTGTCGAGCGACTGGGCTGTGAAGAAGTTGGTGGGATTGTCCAGGGCCGAATTGACGCTCTTGCCGGTCGACAGACGGTTCTGTGTGGTGGCGAGGAGGTCGGCGGTGGACTGGAGAGACAGCAGGTTCTGACGAACCGACGCAGAGAGAACAATACCGGACATAACACTTACCCTTCTGGTTTACGCGTCTTCGTTCGATCGCTTCGGATCGAGTGACGGGGACAGCGTGCCGCGACATGGCTAACAAAGGGTGAAACGACACGCGCCCGCATTAAGCGCGGGTTCACCATAAGTGCGCGGAAGGCGTGGTCGCGGCCGGCAATCAGGCTGAAATCATTGGCGTTTATCCGCGCTTACCCTCCATTAACCATAACCGCTGGTTACTTTTTCAGAGCGTTGCGTGGCTGCGAATGTCGGCTGACGCACGAAAAAAAACGGCGGGGCCGAAGCCCCGCCGCCGGATCTTGCTTGCGATGTCGTCCGCTTGTTAGCGGAGCAGCTGGAGCACGCTCTGCTGCGACTGGTTGGCCAGCGACAGCGCGGAGACCGCGATCGACTGGCGGGTCGACAGCGCCTGGCTGTTCGCGGCTTCGACGTTGGTGTCGGCCAGGGTCAGGTTGGACGAACCGGTCTGCAGCACGTTGATCAGGTTCTTGTTGAAGTCCTGACGAACCTGCACGATCGTCAGGTTCGAACCGAGGCTCGACGCTTCCGAACGCAGCGTGCTCGAGGCCGTGTTCAGGTTGGTCAGCACCTTGTTGGTGGCGGCGTTGTCGATGAAGTCGACACCGCCGGTCAACGCAGCGAGGCCGAGACCCTTGGAGTTGTAGGTCACGCCGGTGATGCTGAGGTTCGACTTGCCGGTCTCGTCGAACACCAGCTTGAGCTGGTCGCCGTTCAACAAGTTGACGCCGTTGAACGAGGAGTCCTGCGAAGTCGAGTCGATCTGCTGAAGGATGTTGTTGTACTGGTTGACGAGATTCGCACGCGACGTCTGGGCAACTGTATCCTGGACGGGGCTGGAAGCCGTCGAGAAGGTCAGCGCCGAAGTGAGCGTGCCGCCGATCGAACCACCTGCGGAGCTTGAGCCGATGGTCGAGGACGCGTAGTCGTTGGTGGTCGATACCGTCAGCAGGCCGTTGGCGTCGATCGTCGCGGTCAGGTTGTTGGCCTGAAGCTTCGAGTTGAGCTGGTCGAGCGTCTTGACCGTGCCGTTGGTGCCGTCGCCGAAGGTGGCATTGACCGCCGTGCCGCCGTTGAAGGCGGAGAAGGTCAGGGTCTTGCCCGTGAGGCCGCCAACGCCCGAAGTCCGTGCCGCGGTGAAGGCGCTCGCAGTGCCGGTGTTGCCGGCAAAGCCGAGCCCGTTCAGCGCGTTGCCGGTGCCTGTGATCGAGAGGTCGGCATTGACGCCGGTCGAGATCTTGAGCTGACCAGATGCGTTGATCGACGAGTTGGTCTGGCCGGTCGCAGTCGTAAGCGCAGCAACGCCGCTGGCGTTGATCGTCGCGGTCTGCACGCCGGTGGCAAGGTCGATCGCCTTCAGCACGTCGTTAACCGTGCC